>JBEKUB010000078.1:0-3911 GCA_049515455.1 Occallatibacter sp. | reverse complement strand
ATTTGTAGATTCCGGGCCGTTTTGCGCTTGGGCTGATTACTTTTCGCTTAGGAAACGCACCACCGCTGTTTGCCATAGGTCGGGCTGGTCTACGAAGTTCATGTGGCCGCTGTTGGGGAGGATGACTAGCTGCGAGGCGACGATTTTCTGGTGCATCTCTTTGCTCAGGGATGGGTCGCACTCGTCGTGGTCGCCTACGAGAATGAGCGTGGGGACGTGGATGGTGGGCAGGCGGTCGACGTATTCGACGGAGCTTAGGTTGCCGTCAATGATGAACTCGCCGTCAGAGCCCCACATTTCGCGGTAGAGCTCCCAGTTGGTGGGGGCGTTGCCGGTGGCGGGGTCGTAGTTGGAGTCAGGGCGGGCGCCGAAGAGAAACGGATAGTAGCCCGGGCCCCAGGCCAGGGTCTCGTACTCGGCGGTGTAGCGGCCGTGCTCCCAGGCTTCGCCCTTGCCGTAGAGGCCGGCTTGTTCGAGTTCGTTGAGGCGGGCTAGTTTGGCGGGCGGCATCTGGGCCTTTTCGCGGGCCAGAACCTCGTTCATCTGGCGGGTGGAGGGGAAGGTGCTGTTGAGGATGAGGTGGGAGAGGTTCTGCTGGTACTTGAGGGCGTAGGCCTGGGCGAGGACGCCGCCATAGCTGTGGCCGAGGAGCGAGATTTTGCCCAGGTTGAGAGCCTGACGGACGGATTCGACGTCCTCGACCATGGCTTCGACGGTGTAGAGGCTAGTGTCCTGGAGGCGCTGAGAGCGGCCGGAACCGCGCTCGTCAATGAAGATGAGGCGGTGGGTGCGCGCCAGTGGGAGCAGGTAGGGCAGAAAGTAAGTGTGGTCGGCGCCGGGGCCGCCGTGGACGACGACAAGCGGGGATCCGCTACCGAAGGCCACGTAATAGATGAGAACGCCGTGGGCGTCAACGAAACCTTCCTGCTGGGGATAGATGGCGGGGATGGTCTGGGCGGTGGCGAGCGGTGCCGAGAGAGAACACGCAATCGCAACGGCTAAAGAAAGAGCAAGTACGGAAGCGGAAACCAGTCTCTTCATGCGATTCATGCTACGACAGAAGCCCTGCCGATGGCACCACATTCGATCGGGCTTCGCGCAGAGATACCTGCGGAAGCGCGCGGCTGATGCATGCAATGGTTTATTCTGCTGTTTACGCATGACAAACGAAGGACCACAAGACAATTTCGACTACTCGGAAGCCAACCTCACCAGGGAACTTGCGAATCTGGAGGTTAGTGCCCGGCTAGCCGCAGCGAATGCAACCACGCCGGATGAGATAGAGAACCTCCGGTTGCAATGGATGGGGCGTAAGCAGGGCTTGCTTCACGCACGATCCAGCCAATGGCTCAAATATGCTCCGCCCGAAGCCAAGAAGCCCCTGGGGCAGCAATTCAACGCTCTTAAGGCGTTACTGACAGGGCTATTTGATCAATTGAAGGGCGTCGGACCGAGCCGGCGGCTGACCGGGGCAGAGCATCCGATTACGCGGACGCTGAATGAGATTGTGGGCGTCTTTGCGGCGCTGGGGTACTCGGTGGGTGTGGGGCCGGAGGTCGAGACCGATTTCTATAACTTCGAGAGCATGAACTTTCCTCCGGGGCATCCGGCGCGGGATACGCAGGACACGCTGGTGGTGGCCGGGCAGGAGCGGAGGCCGTTGCGTGACCGGCTGCTGATGCGGACGCACACTTCGCCGGTACAGATGAGGACCATGGAATCGCAGCCTCCGCCGGTGCGGATTGTGATTCCCGGCAAGGTGCACCGCAACGACGCGGCGGACGCGACGCACTCGCCGATCTTCCACCAGGTTGAGGGTTTGTGCGTGGACACCAATATCACCTTCAGCGATTTGAAGGGCACGCTGGATCATGCCATGAAGGCGCTTTTCGGTTCGGCGGTGAAGACGCGGTTTTTTCCGTCGTTCTTTCCGTTCACAGAGCCGAGCGCCGATGTGCAGATCAGCTGCATTTTTTGCGGAGGCAAGGGGTGCAGGAAGTGCAAGCAGTCAGGGTGGATTGAGCTGCTGGGCTGCGGCATGGTGGACCCGGCGGTGTTTGCATTCGCCCAAGAAAAACAGCCCTCCTATGATCCATCAAGAATCTCCGGCTTTGCCTTTGGCATGGGCGTGGAACGGATCGCGATGATGAAGTACGGGATCAGCGAGATTGGGTCGTTTTATGCGGGGGATATGAGGTTTTTGGGGCGGTTTGCGTGAGAAAGCGGAGTTAGCCGCGCTGCGCGCGGTTAGCGGGGTTAGCGGAGTTAGTGAAAACAAATGCGAGGTGAGCGATGGCGCGGTCGAAGAGCTATCGGGAGTTGATTGTTTGGCAAAAGGCGATGTCTTTGGCGCGACAGGCGTATACGCTCACTCGGGGGCTGCCAAAATCTGAGGCTTATGGGTTGCTCACACAGGTCAGACGCGCAGCAGTGTCCGTGCCAAGCAATATTGCTGAAGGACACGGAAGATTGACCGATTCGCAGTTTAGGCATTTCCTAGGAAACGCAAGAGGGTCACTTTATGAGATGCAAACCCAAGTCGAGTTGGCTGGCGGCCTCGGCTACATCGAAGAGAAGCTTGTGGAGGAATTGATGGTTCAAGGAGGGGAAGTAGCGCGACTAATCAACGGGTTGGTTTCGGTTCTTGGCAAGACAACGGGTGGCGAAATTAAGGACCACCACGCCCACTCTATCGGCTAACTCCGCAAGCTCCGCTAACAACGCTAACTCCGCTCACAAAGGATTTCGATGAAAATACTGACGAAATGGCTTAGAGCGTACCTGCCCGGATTGCCGGTGGACGATGCGCGGCTGGCAGAAGACCTGACGCTGCGCGGGATTGCTGTCGAGGGGATCTACGATCTTGGCGATGGGAACGGCTCGCTCTACGAGATGGACATTACGACCAACCGCGTGGACGCGATGAATCACTACGGCGTGGTGCGGGAAGCGGCGGCGATTTATGGGCTGGCGCTGCCGGTGCTCGATTTTGCTTTGCCCAAGACACGGCCGGCTGCAAAACATTTCCCGGTACAGATTGAGGCGGAGGATGCTTGCGGGCGGTTTACTGCGCGGGTGCTGCGCGGCATCAAGGTCGGCGAGTCGCGGGACTGGTTTGCGGGCGCGGAGGTGGCTGCGTACTTCGGGCTGCTGGAACAGAAGCAGATTATGAATGCCGTGGATGCGACGAACTTTGCCTGGCTGGCGATGGGGCAGCCTACGCACGCCTTCGATCTGGACAAGATTGATTGCGGCATTGTGGTTCGGCGGGCGAAGAAGGGTGAGCGGCTGAAGACGCTGGACGGCGTGGAGCGCATTCTCGATCCGGATGACCTGGTGGTGGCCGATCATGCCAAGGCGCTGGCGCTGGCCGGGGTGATGGGCGGATGGGACACGATGATTACGCCGGCCACGACCAATGTGCTGGTGGAGGCTGCGTGGTTTGAGCCGATGGCGGTGCGAAGGACGGCGCGTCGGCACGGGCTGCATACCGATGCAAGTCATCGCTTTGAGCGCGGGGCGGACTTTAATGCGGCGCCGGCGGCTTCAGCGCTGGTGAGCCGGATACTGCTCGAAAATGGAGGCTGGATTGAGGGAGAACTGGTGGACGTGCGCGTGGAGGAGATGGAAGCGCGGACGGTCAATCGCAAGCCTGTGGTGCTGAAGCTGAGTGAAGTGCGGCGCATCCTGGGCGAGACCGTGGATGAGGAAGGGATTGCCGCTGCGATCGTCGAGGATGTGCTGACGGCTTTGGGGTGTGGATTAGCGGAGTTCGCGGGGCTAGCGGGGTTAGCGGAGTTAGCGAAAGACGATGCAGCCTGGCTGGTGACGCTGCCTAGTTGGCGGCTGGATTTGGAGCGCGAGATCGATCTGATCGAAGAGGTCGCGCGGGTTTATGGGTATAACCGCTT
>JBEKUB010000077.1:0-3088 GCA_049515455.1 Occallatibacter sp. | reverse complement strand
CGTTTACGATCTTGACGGAGTAGTCAAACATAACTTTTTCCCAGTCGATCAGCTTGCTTGTGTAGCCGCCATCGGCGAAGACAGTGGTGATCGAGTCGAAGCGGCAGAACAAGCGCATCAGCACGGCACTGGCCGCCACACGGTCCTAGATGCCTGCCGGATGCAATCTACGCAGATGCGCTGCATTGCAATGCTCCGGCTTGGGACTTGGGGATGCGCGGACGCGCGGCGGGAGCGTGCACGGGTTGCGGCTCTTTGGGGGCGGGAGCCATGGCCGGGTCCCAGTAGAGCATGCGGCCTCAAGATGGCGGGCGGAGTGATTTCGCTGCCCAACCTGGTTTATACCGTGCCCGGAGCTACCATCGATTTAGAGGGAACCTATGGCATGGACGGCGGCACGCTGGTCTTTACGGGAAAGGCGAAGATGCAGGCCACGGTCTCAGAGATGGTGGGCGGATGGGTGTGAGCGCTGCTCAAGCCAGCCGATCGCTACTTCAAGAAAGACGGGGCGGGCACCGAGGTTCCGATTCGCTTCCAGGGGACACGCGAGCAGCCGAAGTTCGGGAACGATTTTGGGCAAAGGAAGAATAGCGGAGCGGTGCAGCCGGAAGAGCAGTAGCAAGGCTGCATTCGCGCTCCGATGGGTTTATTTTGGCTTGGCTTAAAACCGCTGCTGATTTCCCGTGCAGTGGAATCACGTTCGAGGAGAAAGAAATGCACCGGACCAAAAAAATTGCAGGCAGCATCGCAAGCTGCACAATCCTACTTTTTTTCGTTACCGCGGCGACAGCTGCGACTGGGCAATCCGCGCCGGCAAAACAGGCGCCACAAGCCGTAGAAACAAGTTCAGTAAGTGAGCAGGACTGGTGGAAGAATGCCGTCATCTACGAGATCTACCCACGCAGTTTTCAAGACACGAAAGGAGACGGCGTCGGCGATCTGAACGGCATTACCGAGCATCTGGGCTACCTGAAGGATCTGGGCGTGGACGCGATCTGGCTGACGCCTTGCTACCCCTCGCCGCAGGTGGATTTCGGCTACGACGTCTCGAACTATGAGGCAATCGACCCGCAGTACGGCTCCATGGCCGACTTTGACTGGCTGGTGGCCGAGGCGAACAAGCGCCATATCCGCATCATTATGGATATGGTGATGAACCATACCTCGGATCAGCACAAGTGGTTTCTGGAGTCGCGGTCGTCGCGTACGAATCCTTACCGCGATTGGTATGTGTGGCACGACGGTAAGGGTGAGACCGCAACCGACAAAGGCGCGCCGCCGAACAACTGGCAATCGGATTTTGGCCACTCGGCTTGGCAGTGGGACGAAAAGACGCGGCAATATTACTATCACAAGTTCTATGCCCAGCAGCCGGACTTGAACTGGAATAACCCAAAGGTGCATGAGGCCTTCAAGGAGATCATCGCTTTCTGGTTGAAGCGCGGGGTGGGCGGCTTCCGGTTCGACGCAATTACGGTTCTTTTTGAGGATCCTAACCTTGCCGATGAAGATGCGGTGAAGGACAAGGACGGTAATCCAATCATCGATGTCTTCGGCGAGCAGGAGCTCGACGGTTCGAAGACCTCCGTCGCGCCTCCCATGCATAAGGTAATGCAGGAGATGCGCGCGAAGATTGATACGTTCAACTCCAACAAGTTTCCCGGTACGCGGGTGCTCATTGGCGAAGTCTACTCGAGTGAAATCTCCCAATTGGCGCGAATGTATGGGCCGCCGGACAAGCCGGAGTTTCAGTTGCCGATGGATACCGAGGTGGGCTTCATCGACAAGCTGGACATAACCGCATTCCGCGCCAAACTGAACGACGCGGAAACCGGACTCGGCCCCAATATTCCGCTGCTGGTCTCCGACAATCACGACAGTCCGCGGTTGGACGCGCGTTATGGCGATGGGGTGCACGACACGGATGTTCAGAGGGTGGTTTCAACCATCCTGTTCGCCAGCCGGGGGACGGCGCTGTTTTACTACGGCGACGAGATCGGCATGAAGACCACGCCGCCCACGCGCAAGGAAGACGTGAAAGACCCCATCGGCATTATTGGCTGGCCCAAGGAGAAGGGCCGCGACGGCGAGCGCACTCCGATGCAGTGGGACTCGAGTGTGAACGCGAGCTTTACGACTGCAGCGGCAAAGCCCTGGCTGCCAGTGCCGCCCAGCGCCTCAACCATCAACGCGCAAGCAGAAAAGATAAATCCCAACTCGCTATTGGCGTGGTATCGGAGCCTGATTCATCTCAAGAAGACCAACCCGGCTCTGGCGCGTGGCGAGAACGTGATGCTGGATACCAGTAATACGAAGGTGCTGAGCTGGCTGCGGCAGGCATCTGGAGCGCCGGCGGTGGTGGTGAGCGTGAACTTTACCGCCGATCCGCACACGGTGAGCCTTACTGTTCCGGGGGCGAGTGGGAAGGCAAAGACGCTGCTGAAAACTCCCGGTGCAGCCGATCCGGTTTCGCTGAATCAGATTGTTCTAGGTCCGTACGGGGTTTATATCGGAGAAGTCCAGTAAGGTTGAATTGTTCTGTTGTTCTCTGGATCGGAGCCTTTTCTCTGCGCAATGCCAGTCGCTTCCGCAATCGACCGCAGAGTGCGCGACAGAATTGTTCAGGCCCAAAGGCCCGATCCTATGAAGCCATCTTGAGCAGTTCTCGCGATGTGCCTCTTGCGTTCGACCAGCCTATCTTGGCACCACCGGCAGCACCAGAGCGCTGGGATGAGTGCTGTCGTGGACGATGGTGTTGGTGGCTTTCACGAAGGCCGAATCGGTGCTTGCGTCTTTGCCGGTATTCAGGTTGCGGTCGAAGCGGGGGAAGTTGCAGCTGCTGACTTCGAGCCGAATGCTGTGGCCTTTCAAAAACACATTGCTGGTGGACCAGAGGTCGATTTTGTATTCGTAGACTTTTCCGGGGACGATGGGTTTGGGCGCACCGGTAGTGGACTCGCGGAAGCGGGCGCGCAGAATGCCTTCCGTGAGGTTTTGAGCGAAGCCGTTGGGCCAGACGTCGACCAGCTTGGCGGTGAAGTCGGTATCGACAGCCGAGGATTTGGCAAAGAGATCGAGGGTTACGGGG
>JBEKUB010000076.1:0-6662 GCA_049515455.1 Occallatibacter sp. | reverse complement strand
GGCCTTGCTTCCCGAAGGAGAACCCGCATCGCGCCTTGAACCGGCCGATTTGCCGCCCCGCTGGTGGACCGACGATTTCGCGCCCGCACGTACAATCGGAGACAACTGGATTCGCGAAAACAAATCGCTGGCCATCGAGGTTCCCTCAGCCGCATTGCGCATGGAGTGGAATGTGCTGGTGAATCCGCTGCACCCGGCCATCGCCGAAGTCAAGATCGAGAAGCCGCAGCCATTTAATTTTGACGCGCGCATGTTTCGATAAATTGAGGAGCGGCAATTAGCGGCTTCCTGTGGGTGCCCCGACCATTTCTTTAGCTCGTCCCTCGATTGTAGCGTGGCCCTCACCGATCAATTTGCAGTGAACCTCGGTCGCTTTCCCCGCGAAAGTGCTGATGTGATCTTCTGGGACGCCACAGTCAAGAAGATTATTCTTTGAAGCCATTCTTGCAGAAACCACATTAATTGTTACGAAGTAATTTTTGTCGGATAGTCTATCCCAATGGCTTTGCGAAATCTTGGTACTATCGAACGTTGCCACGTTGGTCGAATCTACAAGTTTCTGGTCGCTACCCAAATAAACGTCTCTGAATGGCGCGTTGTCTTCCCCTTGACCTGGCAACGGGTCACCATCGAAGTAAGCGATCACCAAGATTGATTCATGCATGCTCAGGAGTCGCTTTTTTGCTTCTTCCGAAAGATTGACCGATATCGAAAACTCCGGCACTGCATTGGTCTTGTCAGCGATGTCTTCGGTAGATTTACTTTTTCGAGACCGGGACAGCAAAGTGGATGCAGAAAGGACTAGGATCGCGGCACCTACAAATACGATTGCGACTTGACGCACACGAGATTTACGCACCCTCAAATCATACTACCGAATTGCTCATCAACATCCAGGCCGTCACTCACCCAGTGCCGGTTGCCCCCGGTCTCGCTTTTGAAACCGGGGATAGCACGGCTCCAAATCCAATCCCTTTTATCGAATGACAGCAGTCTCACCCACCCAGCGTGAACTTACGCGCTGACTCCAGCAGCTTGGCCACAGATTCTTTCGAGCAAGACTCCGTATAAATCCGCATCAGCGGCTCCGTCCCGCTGGCGCGCAGCAGTAGCCAAGTCTCGGCGGCGTTCGGTTTAGTCTTAGCCTCGGGATTGTCGAGAAAAAACTTCACGCCGTCCAGAGTCTGCTGCCGGAGGATAGGCATTCCGGCAAAGATGGGGTTGCCGGTCACGAGCGCCCTGGCCCGCGCAATCGCCCCGTTCTTGATCTCGTCCGAAATATGCAGATCGATGCGCCCATATTCGTGCTCGCCGTATTCGGCCTGCAAGCCGGCGACCAACTGCCCCAGCGTCTTGCCTTCCTCGGCCATCACGTTCGCCAGCAGCAGACAGTTCAGCAGCCCATCGCGCTCCGGCAGGTGACGTTGGAAGCCGATGCCGCCAGACTCCTCGCCGCCCATCAGAATCTCCCGCTCCAGCATGTAGTCGCAGACAAATTTGAAACCGATGCCGTGCTCGATCAGCTCGCGTCCGTGCTTGGCGCAAATCCGGTCCAGCATCTTGGTGGTGTTGAAAGCGCGGGTCACTGCGCCCGGCCAGCCTTTGCGCTTGAGCACCCAACTGAGCAGCACCGAAAAAATCTTGTGCGGATCGACGAAGATTCCATTCTCATCGGTCGCCCCAATACGGTCCGCATCGCCGTCCGTGCACAGGCCGGCCTGGCAGCCGTTGGCCACCACCGTCTGGCCCAGCTCGCGGATATGCGGCTCGATGGGCTCCGGATTGATGCCGGGAAACAGCGGGTCGGGATTGCCATGAATCTGCACGTGAGCCACGCCCAGGCGAGTAAAAATGTCAGAAATAATGGTCCCGCCTGCTCCGTACATGGAGTCGATGGCAAACTTCATGCCGGATCTTTGGAGGGCTTCGAGGCTAGTGAAATTCTCAATCGCCTTGAGGTAAGCGGGCAGAAAATCAACTTCCTCAATGGGGGCCGGCTTAGCCGCGCGGGCTACGGGTTTGCCCAGGTAAGACTCAATCTCGGCGATGATCGATGGCTTGCCGGAACCGCCGTACCACGCCTTGTACTTCACGCCGTTCCACTGCGCGGGATTGCGAGGAAGTGATCATGATGCCGCCGGCCAGGCCGCGCTCGCGCACAGCATAGCTGAGTGCCGGTGTGGGCGTGATGGCGTCGGCCAGTTGCACGGAGATTCCGGTCGAAGCCACCACCTCGGCACAGGCGCGGGCAAAATCCCGCGACCCGAAGCGCGTATCAAAACCAATCGCAAGCCCCTTGGCAGGGTCTTCTTTGGCGTGAACATAGGCGGCGATAGCCTCGGCGGCGATACGCACATTGGCAAAGGTGTAGTCGTCTGCGATAACCGCTCGCCAGCCGTCGGTGCCGAATTTGATTACAGGATAAGGCATGGATAAGTTTTCGTTCTCCCTGTTGACTAGGGTAAAGGATAGAGCCGCATGGAACAGCAAATGCCCGCATCGGTTCATCTACTGACAAAAGAAAATTCGAAAATCTCAAATCGCTTCAAAATGCCTGGTCCGATCGACCGAATTACCAGCCCTTCAGTCCAGGTGGAAGACCTCTTCCATCTCTGCCCACCACTCCCGGGTTTTCGCGTGCGATGCCATTCGAAGCCTGTCGGCTTCGAGATCGTCTCCGTGATACTCAAAGTAGCTGAACAGAAAATCGTCCTTGAAGTAGATTGAATAATTCCGAATATTGCATTCCCGCAGCTTTTCCAGCACCTCCGGCCACACCTCGCGATGGTATGCCTTATAGGCCTCCGCACTGCCGTCTTTCAGCCGAAGCGCCATTCCCATTCGCTGCATCGGGAGTCCTTTCGATTTGATCTGGAACCAGGCTCTCAAGCATTTTCGATTCGACCGTTAACAAAATTCTGGGTGCCCCATCCTTTGTGCGTACTTTGCACAAAGGGTGGGAGATCACAGATGTCAATCTCGACTGTAAACAGTACGACCGAAAATGCTCCAATCTCGCCGTTCTTACCCCTTGATCGAAGAAACTTCGAGAATCTCGAGCGGCACCGCGTCAGAAAACTTGACCGCTACGCCCCGGCTCCAATCGGAGTCCGCAAAGACGCCGAGCTCTTTCCCGCTAAGAACGGAGCGCACGCGATACTTCCCCGCGGGAATCAAAGGCAGCCTCACCGTCGCCGTCGCTTCCTGTGACTTGTTGCGAAAAACCGCAATCATCCCATCCCCGCTGTGCGCCAGTCGAGCGTAGCCGTCCCATGCTGCGGACGAGGGCTCGAGCCAACTGCCCAGCGGGAAAAAGCTCTCGCTGATCTTCGTGCTTCTTCTCAGCTTTTTGAACCAGCCAATTTTCTCGTGGTACCACTGCCGGTCGGCAGCACTGAGCTTCCTCAGATCGCCCAGCAGCAAAGGCGCCGATCCGATAGCGGTGGCAAAACTCTCCTCGATCGTCGGCAGATCCGCATGCAGGTTGCCGATCAGCATCGCCTCCACCGGCATTGACGCCGCGCGCTGGTAGAGCAGCTGCCGCGCCTGCCTCGGCCCGGCAGAATCCTTCTCTCCGTCTGCAACGTTGCTCATCCAGTCAAGATCGCCAGCCGCAAGCAACCCCGCGTCGATAATGTGCTTCTGCCCCCACAGCTCGAAGGTCAAGTCGAGAAGAACTTGCGGGTGCTTCTCGTAAATTTTCCCAGTCACATACGAGATGCCTTCATAGATAAGGTTGAGCGATTGCGCCCAACTGCCGTGGTCGTGACCCTTGGCCCAGCAACCCGGCGCCTCGCCGTATGCATTGAAGACGGTGGTCAGATCGAGCTTCACATAAGCCAGATGGAATCGCTCGATGGCGTCGATGATGCGCGCCGCGGCGGTCTCCCTGTAAGCGCTGGCCATGCACATCACTGCCTCGGCCCCAGCCGCCGTATAAGTGATTTTCGGCTTGCCTTCCTGGTCGAGCGCCGCCCACTCGGGATGCCCGCGATAAACCTCCGTATTCGTATCGATGGCCGCCATGGGAATCCACAAACCCAGCCGCATGCCGTGCGCTTCCACGGCGTCCTCGATCGGCTGCAGCCCGCCCGGAAACGCAGCCAGGTTTACCGTGTTCTCGCCATAGTATTTCTGCCAGCCGTCGTCGATGGTAAAGATATCGAGCCCCATCGCCCCCGCCGCATCAATCAACTCCATCACCGTATCGTGATTGATGGTGCGCTCGAAGGGCTCCCATGTGTTATAAATCCACGGCGGACCTTTAGCATCCACGCGCCGCTCCAGCACCTGCGCGGTGTAAGAAGGCAGCAGCCAATGCGGATCGTTGAAGCCGTCGCCGTTGCGGTAGGCGACCAGCGAGACGCATGCGGTGGTGAATTCCTCGCCGCCGGCAATCGCACGCTCGAAGGGCATGAGATCGGTATCGTAGAGAACGCCGATGCCCACATGCTCCGGATCGTCCCAGCCGGCAATCTCCGTGCGCTTCATCGCGCCGGGAACCTCGCTGAGAATGGCCATACCGAGGCCTGTTCGCCCGTTGGCCACCAGCAGCCCCGCATCTTCCAATCGCCCGGTGAAAAAAATCTCGCGGGGAATCGTTCCGTATTGCGTCAGCAGCGTGGTCTCATTTTCCGGCCCAACTGCAATCCCGATCGCCTCGATATTGAGGTGAGTGATGCGCAGCGCATCCGTTCCAGTATTGCGCAGAACCAGATGCTTGCGGATCGCCGGATGATGCCCGTAGACGCAGTAAACCGCAGCGACTTCAAGAGCCAGTGTTTTATGCCGTAGCTGAACTGTCAGGGACTTGCCATTTGCAAGAGCAGTCTCATCGGCGCCCAGCAAGTCAAACTCCGCACCAGTCCCCGTGCAGAGATGACCATTGCAGAGAAATGAAAACTCCTGCGCCATCCCCGCAATCATCTTCCCCGGCTCAATGAACTCCGCATGCGCAGCAAGACCGGAGAACCGCTGAGTGAAGAGCCCAGTTTTCTCTTGGAAGGCGATGGTTCTTTCAATCCTGTCGTTGCCGATGCTCCAGGTTTTCGCAGCAGCCCCTGAAGTCGAATCCAAACTGTCCGCCGCTGCAATGAGTGAAGGCCTCCATGCGCAGCCAGCCGCAATCAACACTCCGTTTTGAATCAACCTTCTTCTGCTGAGCAAAGCTTCCCTTGCACTTCCCATCGCCAACCCCAAGAATCTACCCGTCATTTTTCTAATTTGCCAGCATCGGAACTAGATCAGCTTGTCACGCCCGGAAACGCTCAGTTCCTTCACTATCTTGCCCACGTCCTGAGAGTGGTCGCGATGGGCAATCAGCAGCGCGTCCTCGGTATCTATAATCACCAGGTTCTCCACGCCCACCAACGCCACAAACTTCTTTGGGCTGTAAATATAGTTATTCGCGGCTTCAAGAGCCATCAACCCTTCGGTGTCGGCCACGTTGCCCTCCGGGTCTCCGCGTAGCCGGGTTTGATGCTGGTATTCGTAGAGCGAGGTCCACGAGCCCAGGTCGTTCCAACTGAACTCCGCCGGAATGCAGTAAAGGTTGGAGAGATGCTCGCCCTTGGCCGAGCGCGGCTCCAGCACCGCATAATCGACGGAAATGTTCTCGCACTTGGGATAAGCCGTACGAAAAACCTCCTCGAAGTGAGGCGTGCCGTAGGCGGCGGTAATCGCCTCCAGCAGCGGAGCGGTCTCCGGCAGGTGTTCACGTACCGCATTCGCCAGTGTCCGCGCCGACCACAGAAAAATCCCCGAGTTCCAAAAATAGTTGCCCGCGGCCACAAACTCATCGGCCTTGTTCTGGTTCGGCTTCTCGATAAAGCGGCGCACGTGCAGTGCGGAGTCGTCCGGAGTCAGATCGCCGGTCTCAATGTAACCATAGCCGGTCTCGGCGCGCGTAGGCTCAATGCCCAGCACCACAATATTTTCTCCCGCCGCAGCCGCTGCGATTCCCTTTTGCATCGCTTTCAGGAATCGCGGCTCGTCCCCGATCACGTGGTCGGATGGAAAGACCCCCAGCACCGCATCGGGATTTTGCTTCTCGATCAGAAATGCCGCCAGCCCGCAGGCCGGCGCCGTATTCCGCGCCACCGGCTCCTGCACAATCTGCTCCGCGGGCAGCCCCGGCAACTGCTCGGCGATCTCATGCGCCAGGTATTGATTGGTGATGATCCAGGTCTTGTCCAAGTCGGCCAGCGGCATGAGCCGCTCCACCGTCTGTTGGATCATGGAGCGCTCGCCGTCCAGCACCAAAACCTGCTTGGCGTGGGCGCGGCGCGAACGGGGCCAGAAGCGGGTACCGCTGCCCCCGGCAAGAATCACAGAACGAAAATCAATAGATTTCGGCATCGAACACACATCCTACGCGACAAACGATACGTTTGCACAGGTCTGAATCAACATTTTGCTCAAAGGCCGCACAGCAACTGCTCAAACGGCCCTTAAGACATTCAATTCTAAACGACTTCGGCTCTCGAAGACCGCATAAGGAATGTCTGCACAAACGCGCCGGAGGCGCAGAGTTGGTTAGCCCCGCGCTTCAGCGTGGGGGGAAAGGATTCCACAAGATCGTCAAGGAGTCCCGTAGGGACGGCGCAAAAACATTACTATGCGGAAACCAATTAGACCCCCTCGCCGCATACCGTATTCCGGTT
>JBEKUB010000075.1:0-6596 GCA_049515455.1 Occallatibacter sp. | reverse complement strand
AGGCAAGCTCACCAACCTTGAAGAGGTTCTCCGCACGAATCCGGTTGTGGGCACTTTCGGCATCGGGCACACACGCTGGGCTACGCACGGCCGCCCCACGGAAGAAAATGCCCATCCCCATCGCGACTGCACCGGCAGCATCGTCGTGGTCCACAACGGAATTGTAGAGAACTATCTCGATCTGAAGCATGAACTTATCGAGCAGGGCCACAAATTCATCACCGAGACCGACACCGAGATCATTGCCCACCTTATCGAGCAGGTCCAGTTGGACGCGTCTGCGGCCGGCGAGCCGATCCCGCTTGAAGCGGCCGTCCGCCACGCGGTCAAGCGCCTCACCGGGGCCTTTGCGTTGGGCGTTCTGTCGGCCGCAGAGCCGGACAAGATTGTGGTCGCGCGTTTCGGTCCGCCGGTGGTCATCGGCGTGGGCGAGGGCGAGTCTTTTGTCGCCTCCGATGTTCCCGGCATTCTGCACCATACGCGCAACATCTACTTCCTGGCTGACGGCGATATGGCCATTTTGACCCTGGTGGGAGTTCGGCTGACCGATTTCAACGGCAACCCGATCAAGCGCGACCTTACGCGGATTCTGTGGGATCCGATTCAGGCGGAAAAGGGCGGTTACAAGCACTTCATGCTCAAGGAGATCTGGGAGCAGCCGAGGGCGATTACCGATACCACGCTGGGCCGGGTTTCGTTGGACTCGGGCAAGGTGTTCCTGGGCGAAATGGAGATCGCCGACGACGAATTAGCTGAGGCCTCCAGCATCAACATTGCCGCCTGCGGCACCAGTTGGCACGCCGCGCTCACCGGCAAGTACATGATCGAGCGTCTGGCGCGGCTTCCGGTGGATGTGGACTACGCCAGCGAATATCGCTATCGCAACCCAATTCCATATCCCAACGCGCTTGGCCTGCTGATCACCCAATCCGGTGAGACCGCGGACACACTGGCCGCGCAGCGCGAGATGAAGGCGCTAGGTTCGAAGACCGTTGCCATCTGCAACGTAGTGGGCGCCATGGTGGCACGCGAGGCCCACGGCGCCGTCTATACTCATGCCGGCCCGGAGATCGGCGTCGCTTCAACCAAGGCCTTCACTTCGCAATTGACCGCGCTTTTTCTGCTGGCGCTCAAGCTGGGTCAACTGCGCGGCAAGCTCGACGCCGCCCAGTCGGTAGTGCTGATTGAGGAGCTGAGCCGTATCCCGGTCAAGATCGAGGAGGTGCTGCGCGGCCGCACTGCCCAGTGCGAACACCTTGCCAACGAATTCGCAAATGCGCGTGATTTTCTTTACCTGGGCCGCGGCATCCACTTCCCCATCGCTCTTGAAGGAGCACTGAAGCTGAAGGAAATCTCCTACATTCACGCCGAGGGCTATCCGGCCGGGGAGATGAAGCACGGGCCGAACGCTTTGATTGATGAGAAGCTGCCCGTGGTGGTGCTGGCCACGCGCGACCCATCCGACCCCGCCTCAAAGCTGCGCTACGAGAAGACGCTATCGAATATTCAGGAGGTGACCGCGCGCTCGGGCCGCGTGATCGCCGTTGCCACTGAGGGCGATTCGACCATTGGCACGCTGGTGGAGCACGTCATTCACATGCCGCCGGCCATTGAGCTGCTTTCGCCGCTGATTGAAATTGTGCCGCTGCAACTGCTGGCCTACTATGTTGCGGTCCACCGCGGCTGCGATGTGGATCAGCCGAGGAATCTGGCCAAGTCAGTGACGGTGGAGTAGAGCTGTTGCATGATGTGGGTTTTGAAAGTGCTCGACTTCAACCGCCATTGAAAACGCATAAGTTATTGACGCTTAAATGAGCAAGATAGGCTGGAAATGCGCGCCCATAGCACAAATTAGTGCAAAATCTGGCGCAGGACGGCTGCATGCACGGGCCGAAGCTTCCCGATTGCCGACAATCCAGGCTCTACTTCGGAACTGTCGAATTATAATGATCAGCAAATCACGAGGAAGCTATGTCACGATGGATGAACCCCGGACTCGCACTGCTGCTAGGCTGCTTCGTAGTCGCTCCGTGCGTCGCACAATGCGGCTTCGCCATCGTGCCAGCGGTAGACAAGAAATGGTACCGCAACGAGGGTTGGCCAATCCCTGGCTTGAGCGACGCCAAAGGGTTCGCCAAGATACGCAGGACCGTCGATGGCAAGCCCAAAGATTGGGTCTGGCCGGAGGGAATTTCTGTCACGTGGGTTGTGCATGACAAAGACTACGACGTTCACTTTCCCGATGCGATCTTCGACGAAAATGGCGCGCGGAGGAGGATGCTTCCACGACGCTTCAAACTCTATTCAATGTTGCGCTGGGAAGTGAACGGCACGCCTTATGCCTACTCGTACGAACTTGGCCCATACGATGTCGCCTGTCTTTCATCGGTCGACATTATCGACGACCGCGGTGACGGCAAGTTCAGATTAATGACTTCACCGGGGCACATGCTCATGGTCGCCCCGGACCGCACTCCCGAGCCACCACCGATTCCGGAGGAGCTGCAAAAACCAAAATCCTAATACAGTTGTCGGTTCCTCAATTGCGTCGCTTGGGGCGGATATTCCGATTGCGATCGAATCACCGCCTATTCGGAAGTTTCGATTACAGGCAACCCGTACTCACTATCGTGCTGGTCAGGCGAGCACAAAATTAGCGCAGAAATTTTTGAAGCACTCGTTTCCCGCGTTGATTTGCGGCAGTTACGGACCGGCGTTTTTGAAAGGTCACGCCTTTTTCCGTAGGCTGTCTAGGCGCGTCCCGCAAACTCGCCGGTTTCGGTATATACCTTCACCTTTTCGCCCTCTTCCACGTAAAGCGGAGCCTTGATCTCCAGGCCGGTTTCAAGGCGGGCCAGCTTGGTTACATTGCCGCTGGTGTCGCCGCGCGCTCCGGGCTCGGTGTAAGTCACCGTGAGCTCAACCTTCTCAGGCAATTGCAGTCCAATAGGGTTCCCGTTGAACTTGTGCAGCTGGATAATGGCGCCCTCGACCAGGTATTCCAAGGCGTTGCCGATCTTGTCGCTGGAGAGGCTGTGGGTGTCGAAAGTCTCCTGATCGAGAAAGTGCGAGCCGTCGCCGTCGCTGTAGAGATAGGATGCCTCGACCGTCTCCAGATCCGGCTCTTTGAACTTGTCGCTGGCCTTGAAGGTCTTGTCGAAGACGGCGCGGGTGAGCAGGTTGCGCATCTTCAGCCGGACCAGGGTCTGGCCGCCGCGAGCGGTGGGGGTTGAAACCTCCACATCCAGGCAGTAGTAGGGGGTGTTTTCAAACTCGAAGTACATTTTGCGTTTGACGCTGATGGCATCAAGTAATGCGGCCATGGATTCCTCAAAAAAACGTAGTAGGAAAGGGAGAAAATCCCAAGCGGGATCGCATCCAGCTCCCCATCAATTATAGGGGGAGCGCACACACTGGCTTCGATTGCACGGCAAAAACGAACACAATCGCCGATTCCGCACTTGCCAGTTCGACCCTCCACTGGCGATACTCCCTATAGTCCGTTTTTAGGGCCCCCATCTCTTCCCCAGCGAGAAAAGCCTTGGCACGTGAACTGTATACCGCCCGTCTCGAAAGCAAAGTCTGCATCTCTGAAGTCGCACAGTGCTACCACTTCGTCTTTGTGATTGACGAGTTGGAGAGCTTTCCCTATGCTCCCGGCCAGTTTGTCTCCGCCGTGGCTGAGGACGCGAAAGGCAAGATGCAGACCCGCGCTTATTCCATCGCCTCGGCGCCTAACAGGAATGCATTTGACCTGTGCGTGAACCGGGTCGAGGAAGGCTTCTTCTCCAATCACCTGGCCGATCTTCCCGATCTGCCCGTCGGCTCCAAGATCCAGATTCACGGTCCGCACGGGCACTTTGTGCTTCACGAGCCGATTACCGACTCGATCCTGGTATGCACCGGTACCGGCGTCGCCCCCATGCGCGCCTATGCGCAGTGGCTCTTTCCAGAAGATGGTCCCGACCGCAGCGAAGGCAAGGAGATTTGGCTGGTCTACGGCACCCGCTACGAGACGGACATCTATTACAAGGACTACTTCGAGGCGCTCGCAGCGCGCAAGCCGAACTTCCACTATCTGCCCACGCTGAGCCGTGCGGCCGATAGCTGGGGCGGCCTGCGAGGCCACGTGCAGGTTCACGTAACCCGGATCGTGGAGGAGCGGGCCAGGCGGCTGGGCCTGCCGATTCCGCAGCCCGCGGTCGACCCTGCAACTCCGGCGACCGATTTGAACCTCGACATTTATACCTACATCTGCGGCCTGAATTTCATGGTCTCCGGCGTTCGCGAGCTACTGGCCGGTTTTGGATGGCACAAGAAGCAGATTGTGTTCGAGCGCTACGACTAGCACCCTTCAATGAACTCACGACCGGGAAACATCCTCGTCAAGATTGCGGCGGCTGTGGCTGCAGGCGTGTTGCTGCGATTTGCCGTCGGGCTGCAACCCGTCTGGTGGTTGGTTTGGCTCGCTCCTGTTCCGCTGCTTCTGATTGCGATTCGATTCCGCCCCCGCGATGCACGATGGATGGTCTATCTTGCAGCGGTCATCGGAACGAGTTGCAACTTCCACTATTTCCGACTGGTGATGCCTCTGCCCACTGTCATCACAGTGATCGCCGCGCAATCCCTGCTTTGGGGATTCCTGATCTTCGCCACACGCCGCGTAGTGGTGCGCTACCAGGCGTGGTGGACTGTGTTTGTTTATCCCGTTCTGTGCGTGGCCGTCGATACGTTGATGGCCGCGCTGCTGCCTGACGGCAACTGGGGTAGCTTAGCCTATTCGCAAGCCGATCAATTGCCCATCCTGCAAATCGCCTCTCTATTTGGCACCGCTGGATTGCTCTTTCTCATCTCCCTGGTTCCCTCCACTCTGGCCCTGGTGATCGCCTACGGGCGCTCTCTTCGTCGTGGCTTTGTCGCCTATGCAATCACGGCGCTTCTGCTCGCCTCGTCGCTCATCTTTGGTTATCACCGGCTGCAAGAGCCCTTGGGTGGGGCCGAGACCAAATTCGGGCTTGTCTCCATCGATGACCCGATCGGAGTGGGGGCCTCGGCGGCCTACACTTCCAAAATTTTCAGCGAATATGACCAGCGAGTCGCGGAGCTTGCAGCCCAGGGCGCGCAAGTGGTGGTTTTGCCCGAGAAAATCGCCATGCTCACTCCGGCGATGGTGACGGAACGGCAACAGCACTTCAGTGCACTGGCCCGGGAAAATCGTGTCTGGCTCGAAGTTGGCTTGGGGATCGACGACGGAAAAAACCCAGCCAATTGGGCGTGGCTCTTCGCGCCCGACGGCTCGCTCGCCGCCAGCTACGAAAAGCATCACATGGCTCCGCCGGAGCGGCGCGAGCACTATGCTACCGGCACGGACTACTCCCTCGAAACCATCGACGGACAAAGCTACGGCCTGGCCATCTGCAAAGATATGCACTTCGCCGCGTTCGGCCGTGCCTACGGCCAGCGCCATGCTGCCGTCGTGCTGGTGCCCGCATGGGACTTCGATTATCTCGACGGCTGGATTGAGGCCCGCACAACCCTGTTCCGCGGTATTGAGAACGGCTATGCAGTCATTCGCGCATCGCGGGAAGGCCTGCTGACTGCCAGCGACGCCTATGGCCGCATTCTTGCGGAAGTTCCCAGCAGCGCCATGCCCGGCCGTTCTCTGCTCCTGAAGGTCGTCATAGCCGCCCCGGTGCAGACTCTCTACACGCGCATTGGCAACATACCCGGCTGGCTCTGCGTGGCTGCGGCCGCGGTATCTCTCTCCCTCGGCCGGACGCTGTTTTCCAAAAAGGGGAAATAGCTGGCGGGATTCCGATAAAGCCGAACGTGCCTACAGATTGAACAGTTCGCGCAGCCGCTTGGTTTGTGCGCGGCTTACCGGGATCTCAGTCTGGCGCTTATCGTTCATCCGCAACTGATAGCTTGACTTGAACCACGGCATTACCTCGCAGCTCTTCGAGCGTACGGCACTTTGAGCTGCCCTCAAAAGTCTGCGTGGCCACGCGAATCACGCCTTCATCGATCGCCGCATAGCAAATATCGGCCTGGTCCACCAGCAGCAAGCGGCTCTGCGCCTGCACAATGATCCGGGTTGGCTGGGGGCTGCGGGAGGCGCCTTGCGGACGATTGAGCAGCCGCAAAAGCTCGTCAAGCTGAGACTCGATGGGAGTTTCAGGCAGCGGGTCACTGCCGGCGGCTGTCGCAGCTCGCCCGGCAATGCGGCTGCGGACCCGCTCCACGGCCTGCTGGACTCGAGAGCGGTCAAAAGGCTTCAGCAGATAATCGACGGCATTCACATCAAAGGCGCGCACGGCATATTGGTCATAGGCCGTGGCAAAGACGATCTGCGGCAGCGCCGCCTGCGGTGGGGCCAGTTGCGCTTGCAGCGCGTTCTTACGCTTCGCCAATGCGCTCCGCGCCAACAGCCGCTCGATCACGCCAAAACCGTCCATGCCTGGCATCTGCACATCCAGAAAAACCAGGTCGGGATGGTGCTCCTCGATCAGGTCAACGGCCTCAATGCCGTTCGTTCCCTGCGCCACCACATCCACCCCGCCCATCTCGGCCAGAAGATAGCTAAGCTCGTCGCGGGC
>JBEKUB010000074.1:0-6413 GCA_049515455.1 Occallatibacter sp. | reverse complement strand
TGGAAGTTACGCCTTCGGACAATACCGGGGACGCAAAGATCATTGAGAAGACGGCGATCGATGCGGCGGTGCTGCTGAAGAACAAAGGCGGGGCGCTGCCGCTGAAGGCGGAGGATCTGACCCACCTGGCGATGATTGGGCCGGGAGCGGGACAGATTGTTGCCGTGGGGCTGACGGGTGAAAAGGCCGTGGGGCTGCCGTCGCTTGAAGTGGGACCTCTTGCGGCGCTGAAAAAGCTGGCGGGGGCGGGTGCGCACGTGACCTACGCCGTGGCCGACGATATGGATGGGACGGCGATTCCGGCCGAGCTTCTGTCGCACTTTGGCGAGCCGGGGCTGGAGCGGCGGGTTTGGAATGAGGATTTTGTCACGGTCGATCAGGCGATCAACTTTACGAACGCGGCCGGGACTGCGCTGCCTGCTAACCAGAGCATTGTGTGGACGGGGACGCTGACAGTGCCGGAGAGCGGCAAGTACCGGATGCATCTGCAACTGCTGGGCTGCTATGGAAAGCTGAAGATCGACGACCAGGTGGTGGATAAGAACTGGTTCAACTTTATTCACGGGGAGTTGGTGCAGGCGGGGCAGGACGGTATTTTTCCGACGACGGATGGGCTGGACAATATGCGCGCGGCGATGGAGCTGAGCAAGGGGCCGCACAGGATTTATGTAGAGGTGAGTCCAGACAGTTCAAATAATCCGGTGCAGGTACGGGTGAGCTGGGTGACTCCGCTGCAGCAGGAAGAGAATTATCGCGCGGCAATTGCGGCGGCGAAGCAGGCGAAGACTGCGGTTGTGTTCGCGTGGAGCAGGACCTGGCCGGTGTTCGAGCTGCCTGGCGATCAGGAGAAGCTGATTCGCGATGTGGCCGCGGTGAACCCGAATACAATTGTGGTGCTCAACGTGAGCCAGGCGGTTCGGCTTCCGTGGCTGAGCGAGGTGAAAGCCGTGCTCGATATGGGTTGGACGGGCGACCTGGGCGGATGGGCTACGGCGAAGGTGCTGCTGGGACAGGCGAATGCAGGCGGGCGGCTGCCGTTTACCTGGCCGAAGCGGGTGGAAGATACGGCGGCGAACGATCCGGCGTTTCCGGAGCGCTCGTATAAAGGCGCGGGTGGTAAGACCACCTTCAGCGAAGGAGTTCTGGTGGGGTACCGGTGGTTTGACCGGAAGAAGATTGAGCCGGAGTTTCCGTTTGGGTTTGGGCTGTCGTATACCAGCTTTGCTTATTCGGGGATGAAGTGCAGCGTGGCGGCCGATGGCGGCGTGGACGTGGTGGTGCAGATCAAGAACACGGGGACCGTGGCCGGGGATGAAGTGGCGCAGGTTTACGTGGAGAAGCCGGAGCGCGCGCCGGAGGGAGTGCAGTTTGCCGACGATATTCTGGCAGGGTTTGAGCGGGTTCCGCTGGGGGTGGGCGAGAGTAAAGAGGTTGTGATTCATGTGCCGCTCAGGGAGTTTCAGTATTGGTCTACGGCGGAGAAGAAGTGGGTGACTCCGGCAGGGACACGGAGGATCTGGGTGGGTGGATCGTCGCGAGAACGCAGGTTGGAGGATTTGGTTCAGGTGCAGTAAGGCGGCGGAATACGCTGCTTCGGGAAGAGTGGTGAATATGAAGATCATGAGGTTGTTTGCGGCGTTTGCGGCGCTGGGGATGGTTGCCGGGGCGGGTGGGCAAACTGCGGCTGCGGGCGGGCAGACCACGGCGAGGCCTCAACTTGCGATTCTCGATACCGATATTGGCGACGATATTGACGATGCATTTGCGCTGGCGCTTGCGCTGCGCAGCCCGGAGTTTTACCTGCTGGGCATCACAACCACCTACGGGGATACTGATCTACGCATGAAACTGGTCGACCGGTTCCTAGGCGAACAGTGTATTTTAGGCTTGCCGGTAGTGCCTGGAAAACCCACAGACCATCAGAATGTGATGACCCAGTCGGCGTATGCAAGGTCGTTCAACTTGCCTGGGTGCGCCGGTTCATTCAATTTAATGGCATTGATGGGCAAAAATGGTGCAGCACTTGAACGGGAGCAAAAGGAACATGACGCAGCCGGCTTTCTCATCCGCCAGATCAGCATGTATCCAGGCGAAATCACACTCATCTGTATTGGTCCACTAACCAATGTGCAGGCAGCAATCGAGCGGGATCCGGCGACTTTTCGCAAGCTCAAGCGGGTGGTGATCATGGGCGGGAGCATTTACCGGGGGTATGACGACTGGAAGACTGGGACGCGGCAGCCGCCAAGCAGCGAGTGGAATGTGCGTTGCGATCCGGCGGGGTTGAGGGCGCTACTGGCTGTGGGAGTGCCGGTTTTCATGATGCCGCTGGATTCGACACAGATCCGGCTGGAGACCAAGGAGCGGGAGGCGATTTTTTCTCATGGGTCGCCGCTGACTGACCAGTTGACGCTGCTTTATCACCAGTGGCTGGGCGGGAATCCGGATCATGCGTTGGCGCCTACGCTCTTTGATCCGATAGCTGTGACGTATGCCATTCGGCCCGACCTTTGCCCGACGACGCCGATTCGGCTGGAGGTTGACGACAAAGGGTTTACGCGGCCTGTGGACGGGGCGCCGAATGTCCAGGTGTGCCTGAAGTCGGACGAAAAGGGGTTTCTGGAGCTGTTGGTGGGCAGGATTACGACGGATCCGGGGCATTGAGCGGGGCGGGGTCGAGCGCGTAGGGTCAAAATATAGCGAAAATTCGTCGCGTGCGGGCTCAATTTATTGACCCAACCCCTCTTTCTTGATATTGTTAAAAGGTTCCGCATGAACGTATCTCTCCGTGTGTTTGAACGGGTGAGTGCGAATGGGCAACCCGGCCAGGCGGTAATTGGCACAGGTTAAGCCCCAGGCCAGGTGAAGTTGGCCGGCCAGACAGGTCCCCGAAATCGCTCTTCTTGCGGAGGGCAGGGGCAAATCGCTACGGAGCCCGCGCGTTCTCCACCTTGGAGGGCTATGCGAGCCGGAACCGCGATACGGAGTTGGCTTTCCATAGTGGAAACGCCCGGCCACCGTCCCGGTTCTCGTCTGAAGTTGGAACGAAGGCAGACGCGAAGCAGCAACAACGGGGCTTCTGTGCGTTTAGATGGCTGAATGCCGTCCAAAGCCAGAACGGCCCGAAGGGCCTGCGCGCGGCTGAAGCAGTGGAAGAGAAACGGTTTTGCGGTAAGGAGTTTCAGTTTGCCTACATTCAATCAGTTGGTACGCAAGGGGCGGACGGCCCCGCGGTACAAGACGGCGTCGCCGGCGTTGCAGGCGTCGCCTCAGCGGCGCGGAGTATGCACCCGCGTGTATACACAGACGCCCAAGAAGCCGAACTCGGCTTTGCGCAAGGTAGCCCGCGTGCGGTTGACGAACGGGATTGAGGTCACCACCTATATTCCCGGCATCGGCCACAACCTGCAGGAGCACTCGATTGTGCTGATACGCGGCGGCCGTGTGAAGGATTTGCCCGGAGTTCGCTATCACGTGGTGCGGGGAACGCTTGATTCGGTTGGCGTGAACGACCGCAAGCAGAGCCGGTCAAAGTACGGAGCGAAGCGCGCCAAGGGCGGAGCGGCTAAGAAATAGCTGGACGGTACCGGGACGTAGTTGATGAACCCGGACTGGGGCAGGAAACGGCGCGAAAGCGCGAAGGATTTTGAGGATTATGCCGAGAAAAGGTCACATTGCGAAGCGGGAAGTTGCGCCGGATCCGGTTTACGGGTCCACGCTGGTCACCAAGTTTGTGAACTCGATGATGTGGGGCGGAAAGAAGTCGACGGCCCAGGGCATCTTCTACCAGGCGATGAAGAATCTCGAAGAGAAGGGCGGAGGCGATGATGCTCTGAAGCTCTTCAAGAAGGCGGTAGAGAACTGCAAGCCGCTGCTCGAGGTGAAGACGCGCCGGGTGGGCGGAGCAAACTACCAGGTGCCGATCGAGGTGAACCCCGACCGGCGGACCTCGCTGGCCATTCGCTGGCTGATTACCTACGGGCGCAGCCGCGGTGAGAAGGGCATGACAGAGAAGTTGGGCAACGAGTTGCTGGATGCGGCCAACGGGCGCGGCGCGGCAATGAAGAAGAAAGAAGACGTGCACCGCATGGCCGAGGCCAATAAGGCTTTTGCTCACTACAGGTGGTAGTACGCAAGGGACCAGGGACTAGGTAAGTTAACCGCGGGCGAGAAGCTCGCAAGGGAAAATCATCGTGGCTCGTACCGTAGCTCTAAATCGTTGCCGGAACATCGGAATCATGGCGCACATCGACGCCGGGAAGACGACTGCGACGGAACGCATCCTTTTCTATACGGGCATTACGCACCGCATAGGCGAGGTGCACGAGGGCACGGCGACGATGGATTACATGGAACAGGAGCAGGAACGCGGTATTACCATCACCTCGGCCGCCACAACCTGCACCTGGAAAGATTACCGCATCAATATTATTGATACGCCCGGTCACGTGGATTTTACCGCCGAAGTGGAGCGGAGCCTTAGGGTGCTGGACAGCGCGGTGGCGCTGTTTGACTCCGTCAGCGGCGTGCAGCCACAAACTGAAACCGTGTGGCGGCAGGGCGACAAATACAAGGTGCCGCGCATCTGTTTTGTGAACAAGATGGACAAGAACGGCGCGGATTTTGAGCATGTTCTGGAGACCATCCGCAAGCGGCTGGGCGCGCGGCCTGTGGCATTGCAGATTCCCATCGGAGCCGAGGCTGGGTTCAAGGGCGTTGTTGACCTGGTGGAGATGAAGGCGGTTCTGTGGCACGACGAGACACTGGGCGCCGAGTTCTCAATTGAGCCGATTCCTGCCGCATTGCAAAAGAAGGCCGAGGCCTTCCGCGCGCAGTTGATCGAGGTGATTGCCGAGACCGACGACGTGCTGCTGGAGAAGTTTCTGGAAGGCGAAACGCCTACCATCGATGAACTTAAGGCCGGTATTCGCCAGGCCACCATCGATCTGAAGATATTCCCCGTTCTCTGCGGAAGCGCATTCAAGAACAAAGGCATTCAAACGCTGCTGGACGCGGTGGTCGATTATCTGCCCAGCCCTCTGGACAAGCCTCCGGTTGAGGGCATCAATCCCTCCCATCCCTCGAAGATTGAAATTCGCAAGGCGGACGACAGCGAGCCACTGGCGGCATTGGCATTCAAGATCATCAACGATCCATTCGGCAAGTTGTGCTTTGTGCGCGTCTACTCCGGCTCGCTCAAGACCGGCGATTCGGTGCTGAATCCGCGCACCGGCAAGACCGATCGCATCGGGCGGCTAGTGAAGATGCACGCCGACAAGCGCGAGGACGTGAGCGAGATTCTGGCCGGAGACATCTGCGCATGCGTGGGGATGAAGGAACTGAAGACCGGCGACACATTATGCGCTCCGCATCATCCCATTGCATTGGGCGCGATTACCTTCCCGGAGACGGTGATCTCGGTGGCCATCGAGCCCAAGACCAAGGCTGACCAGGAAAAGATGGGCATCGCTTTGTCGCGGCTAGCCGACGAGGATCCGACCTTCAAGGTGAGGACCGACGATGAGTCGGGGCAGACGATTATCAGCGGCATGGGCGAGTTGCATCTCGAGATTCTGGTGGACCGCATGCGGCGCGAGCATAAGGTGGAAGCCAACGTGGGCGAGCCCAAGGTGGCATTCCGCGAGACCATCCGCAAGAAGGCCGAGGCTGAGGGCAAGTACATTCGCCAGACCGGTGGCTCGGGCCACTATGGCCACTGCAAGCTGCGGATCGAGCCCAACGTGCCGGGCAAAGGCTACGAATTTATCAACGAGATCAAGAGCGGTTCGGTTCCCAAGGAATTCATCAAGCCAATCGACCAGGGCGTGCAGGGCGCCATCGAACTGGGAATTCTGGCGGGCTACCCGCTGGTGGATATCAAAGTAACGCTGTACGACGGCAGCTACCACGAAGTGGACTCCGACGAAATGGCCTTCAAGATTGCCGGTTCGATCGCATTCAAGGAAGCCGCTCGCAAGGCTTCGCCGGTGCTTCTGGAGCCGGTGATGGCGGTCGAAGTTACGGTTCCTGAGGAGCATATGGGGACGATTATCGGAGACATCAACTCGCGGCGTGGACGGATTGAGGGGATGGAGCACATCGGCGGCTCGCAGGTGATCAAGGCCATCGTACCGCTGAAAGAGATGTTTGGTTACGTGAACGACATTCGTTCGTCCACGCAGGGACGCGCATCGTATTCGATGCAGTTTGCGCGCTACGAAGAGGCGCCGCGGATGATTGCCGATGAGATTATCGGCCGGTTGCAGGGCAAGTAGGGTCAGGTTTTGGGGCTGGAGCCGGATAGCCGGCGCCCCGAGTTGAAACGTGCAGTACAAGCTATGAAAGGGAATTGGGACTTTTATGGGCAAGGAAAAGTTTGATCGCAGCAAGCCGCACGTGAACGTAGGAACAAT
>JBEKUB010000073.1:0-7064 GCA_049515455.1 Occallatibacter sp. | reverse complement strand
ATCGCGCCATCCATCTGCGCCGCGCCCGTAATCATGTTCTTGATGTAGTCGGCGTGGCCCGGACAATCCACGTGCGCGTAGTGCCGGTTCGCCGTCTCATACTCCACGTGCGCCGTCGCGATCGTGATCCCGCGCGCCTTCTCTTCCGGCGCGTTATCAATGCTGTCAAAAGACCGGAACACAATCTTCGGATTGTGCTTCTGCAACACCTTGGTGATGGCCGCCGTCAACGTGGTCTTGCCATGGTCGATGTGACCAATCGTCCCTACGTTGCAGTGCGGCTTATTCCGATCAAATTTCTCTTTCGCCATAAAATTGCCGGGCCTCGCTTGTTAGTAATTCAGTAGTACTGATACAGCTTCCTAAACTTGTGCCGCATTCCGGCGTCGATGCCTTCCAGCTTCGACAGGTAAAACTCCCGCATCTGCGCTTGATCCGAAACCGGCAGCGCCTGGTACAACTGCCATGCACTCAGATCCGAACCGGCCGGCGAACCACCCGCCGCATCTTCCAGCGCGCGGGCCGCCAGCACTCCATCGAACTCCCGAACGCGAATTCCTTTGCGAGCCAACAGCTTCAGAAATCGCTCTACCTTCTCGGGCAAAAACGCCTGCTCCACGGCGGCTTGCAGTTTCGCGAACTCCTGCTGCTTCTCAACCTTGATCGCGGCCTGCTCGAAGCCCATTTCTCTCACTCTGTCATCCTGAGGCGACATGTTTTCGTCGCCGAAGGACCTGAGCGCGCCGCGCGATCAATCTCGCGTTTTTGCGAGATTGCAAACTCGCGCGTCCGGCGCGCTTCCAAATTCCTGGAGCGGGAGACGGGAATCGAACCCGCGACCAACAGCTTGGAAGGCTGTGACTCTACCACTGAGTTACTCCCGCTCAAAACAGCCGCCCGCTATCAGCCGTCAGCCCTCAGCAAACTTTCCATCCGAGCCGGCTGAAAAATCTAAATCTGGAGCCGATGACCAGGATTGAACTGGTGACCTCTCCCTTACCAAGGGAGTGCTCTACCAACTGAGCTACATCGGCCCGAAACCAGCTGTCAGCCATCAGCCGCCAGCTCTCAGCTAAAGCTTCACTCTGATTCGCTGTCGCCATCTGGGTGCATCGCGTCCTTACGCCGCACCCATGTCTTTACCGCGAACAAGCCCAGAATCAGCAGCGTCGCCATCCGAATCCGTGGATCGCTCAGCGTGGTATACGCCAGCGCTCCCAGAACTAGATAAGCGACCAACGCCATTGCGAAGCGACTCATAATTCTGGTGCAACATATCTGGTGCACAGGGAAGGATTCGAACCTTCGTACCTCGCTAGGAGGGACAGATTTACAGTCTGTTGGCTTTAACCACTCACCCACCTGTGCAAAACCGCCGGGCGATGCAGCCGTCGCCTCATCCAGCAGGCAATCTCATCATCGGTCACCGGAAAATGCTCACCGGAAACCCGCTCATTGAAGCGGCGCACTTCAGCCGCTTTTGCCTTCGCCAGCCAGACTTTCGCAAACCAAGCTTTCGCAGGCTGGGTTGCAAATCACGTTTCGCAAATCAGGGAAACCAAGAATCGCGCTTACGGCTTACCACGCGAAGATCACTACACGCCGGAATCCTTCCGAATGGAGTGCGTTGGAAAAACCTGTTGCGCCGCCTACCGAGTCCTGCTGCCTGCCGGAAATTCGTTTCCTGAAATTCGTTTCCGGACTTCATATGCTGGAGCTGGCGAAGGGATTTGAACCCCCGACCCCCTGATTACAAATCAGGTGCTCTACCGACTGAGCTACGCCAGCATTGCGGGGACAAGCACCCTTCCGGGCGCAAGTAGACCCTTAATCCCTTCCAGATGTCCGGGACAATTAACTAACTTATCACAACGGGTAAATTTCGCGCAACCGGCCTGCTTTGACGAACAGAAATTGATCGGGGTTCACTGCCACTTCCGGTCGCGCCCGCTAATATTCCAGGTTGGGGCCGAAATCCGGAACCTCCCCGCCGAGGACAGCGGAGCTCCATTCATCCAGCTTGGGCCTCCCGTTTTCCCAGAACTTTTGGCAGAGGGCAAAGTACTCTAATACCAGTTGTGAGTGACCCTTCTCAAGCAGTTCCTTTGCGAGGGTCATGTTGGGCCCGAAACTGTCGAGTTGTGGCGAACCTTCTGTGGCACCCGCCGCCAATAGGTACTGACCGGCCTGCTTGACGCTACCTTGTTGTATCGCAATTCGACCCAACACAAAGTTACCGTAAAAGACGGCGTTACCGTGATTCCAATCCCTAGGATACTGGTGCGCCATCTGCAGGAGTTGTTTCGAATAAACTCCCGCCTTGCCGGTCTCGCCGGCGTTGAACGCTCTCTTCGCGAGTTCGGCAAGTTGGTAGAACAAATCTCTCCCGCTTAAACCAGAGGTCTCCTTCTCCAGTGCCGCCAATTGCTCCCGCGGGGACGAAGGGGCCATGCCGAGCCGCGAAAGAATAGGTCGCACCGCTCTCGCTGCACTCTCAATCTTGCTCGGATCTGAAGTCGAGATAGCCTCATTCAGCCGAGCGCAGGCCAATGCGCCGGCGGTGAAGTCATCATCCCCCGGCACGTCGCCGCTTGCCCGCATCCGCTCCCGTGCATTCAGGGTCATCTGGATGACACGACACGATTTCTGCGAGGCGTTGATGTCATCATCGCCCACAGACTGCTGACTCCGAAGCACTTGAGCTGGCAGAATGAGGCACAAAAACAAAAGAAGCTGTCGAAGATTCATCAAACCCACCTAGGGAGCGCGCTACGCGGCGTTGCGCAGACACAGTCTACATCAGTCCTAGCAGGGCCATGAGCTCAGCCCAACGTCGCGGACAACTCCGGTGAAAGTACTACACTCAGTTGCCCTTACGCCGACTCGGGACTTCTGAATACTCCCCACAGTGTTATGATTTCTTCGCTGACCGCATTCCATGCGAATTAGGCGCACCTTCCCTATTGTCCTAGCGGTATTAGTCATCGCCGCTGCGGTGACCCTCGCCGTCCAACTCCGCAAGCATGCTCCGCCTGAAGCCGCCCGATTGTTGCCCGGAGGTGACGCTTATTTTTATCTCGATCTCAGCTGGGCCCGGCGTGCGTACGCGGGCAAGGAACTGCCCGCCGTCAGCCATGATCCGGAATACGAGCGCTTCATCCGCGAGACCGGCTTTCAGTTCGAACGCGATCTCGATGAGGCTGCCTTTGCCGTCCACTACCCAGCGAGCTGGCCCGGCGGCGGAACCGGTGGCACCGCGCCAGAGGCGCGATTCTCTGAAGTGCTGGTAGGAAAATTTCACGGCGAGCGGCTCACCGCCTATCTGCGGCAAATTGCCAAATCGGTCGAGAACTATCACTCGGTCGACATCTTCACCATTCTTGTGGAAGGCCGATCGTTGCGGGTGGCCGTTCTTACTGCCGATTCGGTAGCCGCCTCCAATCTTGACGACGCTGCAGTCATCCAGGGCATGGTCGACCGCTCCAAGCGCCTGGCCTCTCCCTTCGGTGGCCCGGCACTGTTGCGCCAGTACTACAAGCATGTTCAGTTAGCCAGCCTGGCGTGGGTGGTTGCTCGCATTGAGCCTGCTTCGCCCAAAGCCAGCAGTTGGAGCACGGTGTTCTCTAAGCCGGCGACTCTCGTGATCTCCGCAAGCGCTCTCAGCCCGCTTCATCCCATGGCGCAGGCGGTGCACCTCCGCGCCGAGGCCTTCACTCAGTCGCCCGACGACGCCCGCGACATCATCGACAAAGTCAGCGTTTTTGCCGCCCTCACCCACGCCGCCGAGACCTCTGTGGGAACCCGCGGTCCCGATGCCGACGTGAAAACCTTCTTCGACAGCCTCCAGATAAAGCAGGAGGGTGACCGCGCCTTGCTCACCGCCTCCATGCCGTACGGGTTCCTGCACAAGATGCTGTCGGGGTCTTCGCCCGAGTTGGGCGAACCCGCCGCCCCCCCAGTTCAAGCGCCTGCGACATCGCGCTAGGAATCTTGCCGCGGGTGCAACTAATCTCCGCTCTAATCGTCTGATTGCTTACGAAGAAGAACTCCGGCAGGTACAATAAAGGACGCATGTCCAGCCTTCCACTTCCGATCGCCGCCTTTTTCGCTGGGCTCATTTCATTTCTCTCGCCCTGCGTGCTTCCGCTCGTCCCGGGATATCTTTCTCTGATCTCCGGTGCTGGCCTGGAAGAACTCAAGGCGCCGCAGGCGCACCTCATGCGGCGCGTGATGGTGAACTCGATCGGCTTCATTCTTGGCTTCAGCGTAGTTTTTATTGTGCTGGGGGCGGCCGCCACCGAGGTTGGCCAGTTGCTCGGGATTTACAAACACACCCTGGCCAGGATCGCAGGCGTCGTCATCATTCTCTTCGGATTGCATCTGACGGGCATTTTCAAGATCAAAGCTCTCTATACTGACGCTCGTCTCCATAGCGTGAAAGGCAGCAGCACGCCGGTAGGCGCCTTCGTAATCGGTTTTGCATTCGCTTTCGGCTGGACTCCGTGCCTGGGACCGATCCTCGCGACGATCCTGACCATCGCCGGAGAACAAGATACTTTGGTAAAGGGGATCCTGCTGCTCGCGGTCTATTCGCTTGGACTGGCCGTACCGTTTCTGCTGACATCGCTTTTGATGGAGCGCTTTCTCAAGTTTTACAGCCGCTTTCGCTCGCACATGCACGCCCTGGAAGTGGCGTCAGGCGCCTTGCTGATCGGCTTGGGAATTTTGCTGGTGCTGGGACGCTTCACCCTGATTTCGAATTGGCTCTCGTTCCTGAATCGCTTTGCCTTATAGGCGCGGTGGGAGAATAAAGTAGCCTATTTCTAGTTCTACGATTTGGTTGTTCTGAAAAGGAGTTTGCAAATGGAAACGTCACCAGGAGCCGCTGAACACACGCAGAGCACCGGGTCATCGTCTGGCCCTCCCGCGTCGCCATCGGCGTCACAGGAGACTCCGCCCAGTCCGCAGCCCCCACAACCATCCCACAAGGCGACGCGTAGTCCTGTCGCCCTCGTAGTCGTGGCATTCGTGGTCGCGCTCATGCTGTACTTCGGCTATCATCAGGCGCGGCGCAGCGCAGCCTCGGCGCCTCACCTCACTCAATCGAGCCTGGCTCCCGATTTCTCCCTCGAATCGCTCGACGGCAAAACCATGCGTCTTTCCGACCTTCGCGGCAAAGCCGTGCTGCTCAATTTCTGGGCGACCTGGTGCGGCCCCTGCAAAGTCGAAATGCCCTGGTTCGTCGACCTGCAGAATCAATACGGCTCCGAGGGATTGCAGATCGTCGGCGTCGCCATGGACGACGCCAGCAAGGAAGACATCGGCAAGTTCGCCAAAGATTTGGGCGTGAACTATCCCATCCTGATTGGCAAAGATTCGGTCGGCGATCAGTATGGCGGCGTCCCCGCATTGCCGGAAACCTTCTTAATCACGCGCGACGGCAAAATCATGGACAAGATTATCGGACTCAGGGGCAAGTCTGAAATCGAGGACGCGATCAAGAGAGCCCTCAACACCCGCCCCGCCGCGAGTCAAGCCTCGACTTTAGAAAAGAGTGAGAAAACTTCGGTTGCGCGATGACGATCCAACCAACCAAGCGGCAAAATTTCGGCACTCTCAGCGCGGCACGCCTATGCGTCCCGCTCGTCCTTTTCGCGGTCGCGAATTTCGCGTCTGCGCAAACCTTGGGCAAAGCTCCGTCCCTCACGTTCGGCGCAGTGCCGCTGGTCACCGCTCAGCGCGCCCAGCAAACCATGGTCAACCTGAATTTTCGCATCCCGGGCGGCTACCACATCAACTCGAACACTCCCAAATCCGAGTTCCTCATTCCAACCTCTCTGAAAATGGACCTGCCCACCGACATCATCCTGGGAAAGATTGAATACCCTGTCGGCGAGGATGCGAGTTTCCCCTTCTCGCCCGATGAAAAGCTGAGTGTCTATAGCGGAGACTTCACCATCGCCGTCGGGGTGCATCCGATGCACTCGGTCGTGCCCGGAAGATATGTGATGCACGGCGTGCTGCGTTACCAGGCCTGCGACAATGCCGCCTGCTATCCTCCGAAAACCCTGCCTGTGAGTTTTGAAGTGAAGGTCGTGAAAGAGCCGGCCGAGCACAAGGCCAACCCGGCGCAAAGCCCGCACGTGCATAACTAGCGGGTTCCGAAACGGAACGTCACCTCAAGATCGGGTCCCGTATAGCCTTGTTTGCCACTCAACTGCGCCTCTAACCTGATCTCTGGGCCCGTGGTGTAATCGGTAGCATATCTGCCTGTCAAGCTCGAAGGTGCGGGTTCGAATCCCGTCGGGTCCACAGCATTCCCTGGTTTCGGTAGGGGAAGCTGACGAGGAGTCTCTGACAGGCAGGCTCCTCAAGTAATCTTGACTTCCGATTGGCCCTTTCCGATAATAGGGTTGAAGTTTGACAGGCAGATATGCTGACCTCGAGTGGAAGACACGCTCGGGGTTTGCTTTTTCCCCGATCTATTGGGTGCGGCCCTATTTGCTCATGCGCTTGCCAGGGCTAGAAGAACGCCGTACCGCCGCGCGATGTGTCTTTGGCAGCCATTCTCCGTGCTTGCTCTCCGCCTGCATTTGCAGGTCTCGCACTTTCCCACCAAGGTGGTGCGACTTTCTATTACTTCCTGCTTTATACGCCCGACAGTCTCGGCGCTAAATTTACCTTGGCACAATCTTGTCATCATCACTACCACTGTCCTTCGCCGATCTGATATTTGACCGTTCCCTCCCTGCCGTAGATTAAAAGATCGTCTCCCTTACGTTTGGCTTGGTAGGTTCCGAGGTTCTTCCGCCTGCAGGTCACTGAAATGTCGCCATTATTGTCGAAAGTCTGACAGTCTGCTGGTATACCCGCAGCTTGACGGGCTAGTGCCCCGAGTGGAATTCACGCTCGGGGCTTTGTTTTTGGCGAGATCTTAACCCTTGCCTTGCTTCTTCTCCACCCTCGCCCATGTATCCTTCAGCGCCACCGTGCGATTGAACACCAGCTTCCCGGGTTTCGAGTCCGGATCGACGCAGAAGTATCCCAGCCGCTCAAACTGATAC
>JBEKUB010000072.1:0-7356 GCA_049515455.1 Occallatibacter sp. | reverse complement strand
ATGGCGCGCAATCACGCGGTCGCGCTGTGCGAGCAGCTCCAGCTTGGGAATCTCCGAGCCGTAAAAGCTCCAGTCCGGGTGCGCTGCCAGTTCCTCGTAGCGTTCGTTGAACTGGTCGATGGGGGTAAAGAAGGCGTCTGGATCAGCGGTGTGGAACATGACCGGAATGCGGAGTTCCGCGGCCTTATCGAACAATGGCGCCAGTCGTTCGTCGTCGATGTGCAGCAGTTGGCCACTGGCGTCACGAATGTGGAGGCCCAAATCCTTCCAGAACTTGATACCAACAGCGCCGTGCTCGACAAGGCGCTCCAGCCGGTCCAGGCTGAGCTCAACAAAATTGCTGCGCTCGACTCCGCTCCAGTCCATCCAACCGATGGTGGCAAAGCGATCCGGCGCGGCGCGATGAAACCGCTCGATGGACTCGATGGCCGCCTGGCCGACCTGCATTGTGATGTTCACGATCTTCTCGACACCGCACGCATCCATGATTCGAAGCACTTCTTGAGGCGACTGCGAATCCAGATGGGTGTGATAGTCGATAACCGGGAATAGCGGCTTCTCGACAGTATGCGCAGGAATCTTCAGTTCAGAGCGCGGCGTGAAATCGCTGAGACGGAGATCGACTTCAGCCTTGGCGCTGACCAGGGCGACAAACTTATCCTCGCGGCTTGCATCCTCGCTGCACATACCTGCACCCCTTTGCTATTTTGCGAACGCTTCCTGCGTAATCGCAGTATAGTTCACATTTATTCTTAATTCAACTTTTTTATTTCCTTTTATTTCTTTTATTGTATACTTTCCTTCTTAGGGCATTTCTATAAGCTTCGTGAGGTGGCGAGAGTGATCATGAGTTGTCGTTTCTTCTACCCCTGGAAACCGGTTCGCCCGGAGTTCGGTTTTCCCGCTGGGATGAGGTGCAAGCCTTTGTTCTTACTTTTGCATCATTTTGGCGAAGTTGGATGGGGGGTGTTGAACAGGAGTTCATCTAGGAGGCACATACGGTCGATCTTACGATATGCAGCATATTCTTTACTCTTTTTGCTCGCTCTCTGCGGGGCTTTTGCTGCCGCACCGAACGCGCTCGATGATCACGTCACCGGCAGATATGAATTGCGTGGAGATAGCCTTACGGCTCGCTTTCAGGTGGCGAATGGCAGCGTCAATTCCGCGGAAGTGGAAGATCTAGCGAGTAGGGAAAAGCTGCGCCTGGGCGAACTATTCTCTCTTCTCCTGCGCGATGGGCGTGTGATTGACGCCTCTCAACTAAAGATGGATGCAACGCCCGATGAAGAGGCCGTCGTGCCGAGCCCATCGGCTTCGCGGCAGGCGGAGCAGATTGCCGGACGAAGGATCTGCGTCGATCTGAGCGCAAGGGATAACTCGTTTGCGGTGCGTTGGTGCGCGATCGTGCGCGACGGCACAAATTATCTACGCCAGGAGGTTACGTTGAGGGCTGTGGCGCAACCATTGGACATTGCCGAGGTGCGGCTGTTCGACTTCGAGGCTCCCGGCGCGCGAGTGGTGGGGAAAGTTGCTGGTTCGCCGATTGTGGCTGGTGACTTCTTCTTCGGATTCGAGTTTCCACTGTCGGCAAGTGCGGTAGAGAATGGGCGAGCGACGGCGATCCTGACACGCACACTGCCTCTTGCAGCGGGGAAATCCATCACCTATTCTTCGGTGATTGGTGTAGCTACTCCAGGTCAAATGCGGCGTGATTTTCTCGCGTATGTGGAAATGGAGCGGGCCCATCCCTATCGGACATTTCTGCATTACAACACCTGGTATGACCTGGGCGAGGGCGAACGCTACAGCGAAACTGAGGCTCTCAACCGTATCCACGCTCTCGGGGAAGAACTGGTCCGCAAGCGTGGGGTCACCATAGACTCGTTTCTCTTTGACGACGGCTGGGATAATACACACGACCTATGGTCCTTCAACTCTGGATTTGCAGACGGCTTCACGAACATCCGCAATGCCGCGGCGCAATATGGTTTTGGCATCGGTGTCTGGTTCTCTCCGTGGGGAGGATATAACGAAGAGAAGGAAGAGCGCATCGCCGCAGGGGAAACGGCCGGCTTTGAGATAGTAAAAGGTGGTTTCGCGCTTTCTGGACCGCGGTACTACAGCCTCTTCGAGACGAGCCTACTGGAAATGGTCACAAAGAATGGCGTGAACCAGTTCAAGATCGACGGTACGGGAAATGTCAATCAAGTCTTCCCCGGCAGCCTCTTTGACAGTGACTTTTCGGCGGCAATTCATCTCATTGAGCGATTGCGTCAGGAGAATCCGAGCGTCTTCATTAACCTAACAACGGGCACCTGGCCCTCGCCGTTCTGGCTACGATATGCGGACTCCATCTGGCGCGGTGGCGAGGATCACAGCTTCGATGGCGTTGGAAGTTGGCGCCAAAAATGGATCACATATCGCGATGAACAAGCCTATCGAAATGTGGTTGAGGGCGGGCCGCTGTTTCCGTTGAGTTCGCTCATGCTCCACGGCCTGATTTACGCGAAGGAAGCGGAACATCTAAGCACAGATCCGACTTACGACTTTCCTGACGAGGTACACTCCTTTTTCGGTAGCGGGACGCAATTGCAGGAGATGTATATTACTCCTTCACTGCTTTCCGCGCAGGATTGGGATGTTCTGGCGGAGGCGGCGCGATGGTCGCGATCTAACGCCGCTATCCTGAAAGACACGCATTGGATCGGCGGGGATCCAGCAAAGCTTGAGGTATATGGCTGGGCTTCGTGGACTCCGCGGAAAGGTATCGTGGTGCTGCGCAATCCGTCGGATCAGGTTAAGAAGTTTTCACTCGATGTGGGCGATGCATTTGAACTGCCGCCTCATGCGGCACACGGCTACCGTGCACGCAGTCCGTGGGCGAGCGATCAGGCTTCGGCTCCATTGTACTTGCGTGCCGGACATAAGCAACGGGTTCTGCTGCGGCCATTTCAGGTGCTCACGCTGGAGGCGACGCCTGCAAACTAACTCGCAGCTATTGCTTTTCAACTAATCTAAGTCAACCTATCTTGGCTTCGATTTACACGCACTAACGCAACCTGGCTCCCGCTTGCGCGCAAACCCAAAACGGGCCGTTGAATGGAGAGAAGCAGTGTCGAATGTTTTGGAACACCTAGCAACTTCACGGTGCAAAGGCCAGCCAAAAGGAATCTACTCAGTCTGCTCCGCGCATCACTGGGTACTTGAAGCAGCCATTGACCAGGCACTTGAAGATGGTTCGGACCTTTTGATTGAGGCCACTTCCAACCAGGTGAATCATCGTGGTGGCTACACGGGCATGCTGCCCGAAGACTTTCGGCTGCGCGTCACCGACATTGCCGCCGGCAAAAAATTCGACGAGTCGCGGCTGATCCTCGGCGGAGATCACCTGGGACCCAATCCATGGCAGAGGCAGCCAGCGCTTGAAGCCATGTGCGAAGCCGAACAGACTGTGCAGGCCTATGTGCGGGCAGGGTTTCAGAAGATACACCTCGATGCCAGCATGGCTTGCGCAGACGATCGCGTCCCGCTCTCCGGCGAGTTGATTGCCCACCGGGCAGCGGTTCTCTGTGCCGCCGCGGAGCGGGTAAGTGGCGAGCAGAAGCCTGTTTACGTGATTGGCACCGAAGTGCCGATTCCCGGCGGCGCGACTGAGAGCTTCACAGAGCTTGCTGTGACCAGCCGCGAAGATGCAGCCGAAACGCTCGCCGTACACCGGCAGGTTTTCAATGAGGCGGGGCTTGCCCACGTATGGCCTCGGGTGATCGCCCTGGTGGTTCAGCCGGGAGTTGAATTCAACCACGACAGTGTGGTCGATTATGATCCTGCGCGCGCTGTGCATCTCACCGAGTTACTCAATGATGAAGCGGGTCTGGTTTACGAAGCGCACTCTACGGACTATCAGCGGCCCGAGGCATATCGTAATTTGGTGCGCGACGGATTTGCCATTTTGAAGGTTGGTCCGGCGCTCACCTTTGCGATGCGCGAGGCTTTGGCCGCGCTCTCGTCGATCGAGACTGAGCTCCTGGGACCGACGCAATCTTCACACCTGATGGATGTGCTTGAGCGTGTAATGATCCAGGACCCGCGCCACTGGGAACACCATTACACCGGAGACGAGCACGCCATGCATCTGATGCGGCGTTACAGTTACAGCGACCGGGTTCGCTACTATTGGAACGCTCCGCTGGTAAAGGAAGCTATAGAAACGCTCCTATTGAACCTGCAGCAGGTATTCATTCCGGAGACGATGCTGAGCGCCTTCCTGCCCGAGGAGTATCTCGCTGTCCGCGCCGGAACATTGCATCCCGATGCGCACTCTCTCGTTATCCATCGCATCAGGACGGTGCTGCGCGCGTACGCGAATGCGTGTGGTGCATAGGTGGCCAGGAGCAATCACACCGCCGGCGCGGAATCTATTACTTCTGCGATATGCTAGCTTATTTTCCGCCACAGCGGTGAGATTGCACTAAACGCGGATCACATCAATACCTGCCGATTTTAGTGTTTCCACATCCTCGTCGCCGAGCTTGTTGTCAGTAATGACCGTATGGATGGCCGTCGGTGGCACAATTAGCGCAAGACTGCGCCGGCTGAATTTCGTGGAATCGCAGACGGCCACAACGCGCGAGGCTGCATTGACCATGGCGCGGTTCACCCGCGATTCGAGGAAGTTTGGTGTCGAAAGCCCGATCTTTGTATCAAATCCATCGACGCCGAGAAACAGAATATCTGCATGCATTACTGTCAGAACGTCTTCGGCCAGAGGCCCCACTAAGGAAAAGGAGTTCTTGCGCAGCGTACCACCGGTCAGGATAACCTCAAAGTCCGTCCCAGCCAACTCGGTGGCGATGTTTAAGGAATTGGTAATGACAGTCAGGCGCGAAAAGCGGCGCAGCTCGCGAGCTATGGCCGTGGTTGTGGTACCCGAATCGAGAAGCACGCACATGCCTTCTTCCACCATGGAAACGGCCGCAGCGGCAATCCGTTGCTTCTCGCTGTGCTGCCTCTGCTCCTTCTCCCGAAGAGAAGGATCAAGCAGAGCGCTGTCCTTTAGAGAGAGTGCTCCTCCGTGTGTGCGCAGCACTAGCCCCTTCGACTTAAGATAGTCGAGATCTTTGCGGATCGTGATGCGGGAGATGCCAAACGCATCGGAAAGTTCTGAAACCAGGACGCGGCCATTGCGCTGAATTCTGGCGAGCATATGCTGGCGGCGCTCTTCGATGAGCATATTGCTTCCATCTTTTGTATCGAGTTCCACGTTTCCTATCCCTGTGAATTCTTCCTTATCATACCTGCACTCACTGTCGAAAAGCTTGTAATTTCTTCTCTGAACGATCACATTGGCGAGCAGCATTCCTGGTTTTGCTGGGAGATTCCCTGTCGTATCCCGTCCGGCTATGTATATGGATGGCGATTGCAAAGGGTTCCGGACGGACTATTAGCCTGTATGATATTCAATCAATAATGGTTACATCCAAGTGCCACGGTGACTCAGCCACTGGTGCTGCTGTTGGGGGCGGCAGTGCTGGACGTAGTCGATATCTTTGGGGAGATAGAGCTTCAATTGGACAATGGAAGCTCGAGTGATGGCGGTAGTATCCGCCGCTCGCGCGCGACAGTCGTCACACAACGCTATCGAACGGCTCTGCGGGTTGGTCGCAATCCGGTCCAGGTTGAATCGGCTCTCCGGTGATGGATTAAGAGCTCTACACCGGTGTCCCCAGCTACCCATTGCAACCCGTTGGTTTCATCTAGCATTTGAATGATTAGTCAACTTGGTCTTTGGAACTGCTTTCGCAAATCGCTGAATGCACCACCTTTTTCCGTCGTTTACGCCACAAGAGGATATGTTTAATATTTCTATTGACTTTTCTTTTGTTTTGTTTTATTGTTCTTTACAACCTAAGTAGCCCTCTAAGAGCGCTCCTCAAAAGATGCGCTCGTCAATAAGACGGCGCACGGGCAAATGCGTGGGCGGGCGCTGGCCAGCGGGAGTGATCCTCGCGGCGCGATTCCGTTGACAAAAACTTTTAAAAGGGGGGAGATGCGCAATGAAAAGCAAATCTGAGCAGTGGCAGTCGTTCTGCCTACCAAGGCTTTGGGTCAGACGGTCACTGAAAGAATTCAACACATTTCTGATAGCAGTATGCTTAACGGTGTTCTGCATGTCTATTCCAGGAGTGGCCCAGCGCTCTGCGGCAAGTCTATCCGGGACGGTAACGGATCAGAGCGGGTCGGTTATTCCGGCGGCGCATATCACGGTAACCGAAATTACTACGGGAGTATCCACGACAGCCCAGGCGAACGGCCAAGGCTACTTTGTGGTGTCCAACTTAAACGCGGGAACGTACAAACTGCATGTTGAGAAAGCCGGTTTCGAAGGGTACGAGCGGAGCGGAATCGTTCTTCAGGTGGGGCAGCCCGTCACGATCGATGCGATCATGAAGGTGGGCGCGGCCAACCAGCAGGTTACGGTTACGGGCGAGATGCCACTAGTGAATACCAGCGACGAAACGGTGAGCTTCGCCATTACTCCGGAGTTTACTGAGCAGATGCCGCTCGACGATCGTCAAGCGCTTCAGTTGATTGCTCTAGCTCCCGACACAAGTGGGCACAATCCATCCGCAAACAACTACTCCAATCAGATCTCATCGCGTCCCGAAAATAGCCAAGCCGGCTTCAACACGGCCAGCGGCGAGGCGCGTGAGAATTCAACCGCATACTACCTGGATGGCGGCCTCAACGAAGACGCCTATACCGACGTCGCCAACGTCTATCCCAATCCCGACGCGCTTGAGGAATTCACCGTTGAGACGAACTCCTACAACGCGAAATTCGGTGGCCGCGGCGGCGCCATCGTCAATGGCATCACAAAGGGCGGATCGAACTCGATTCACGGTAGCGCCTTTGAATATCTGAGAAATGGCGCCGTAAACGCGTCTCAGGACACCCCCGGCCTTGCTACGGGGGCGGCAGATACTCTCAAGCGCAATCAGTATGGTTTCAGCCTGGGCGGCCCGCTGTTTAAGAACAAGACCTTCTGGTTTGGTTCGTTCCAGCGCACGCCCTTCCGCTATCAAACCTCTGCCAATATTGGATTCGGTCCTACAGCCAAGGAACTTGCCGGCGACTGGTCTGCCGAAGTGCCAGCAGTGACTCCCGGTTGCGATCCCACCGTATGCTACCAGTTGACCAACCCGTTTACCGGCGCAACGTTCACGGGTAACCAAGTGAGCACAAGCCTCTACAGCGCAACTTCGCTCGCGCTGCTCAAACTGATTCCCACCGGCGATCCGCTCACCGGAGAGTTCAATTTCCCCACGATCACCAAACAGGACGATACACAGTATG
>JBEKUB010000071.1:0-8217 GCA_049515455.1 Occallatibacter sp. | reverse complement strand
GCAAGACTCTGAGGTATTCGGTTGCGGCCGCCCAAAAAGCTGCCGACGCTGCTGAGAAATCCGCGCTGGCTGCGATGGGTGTCGCCGTCCCAACACTTGTGCTTGTCAGTCTCGAATTCGCCGAGCAACGCGCATCTAGTTTCGCAGCGAAATTGCAATACCCGATTATGAGAGTCGTGGTAAAAAACTACGGGAAAACTCCGGCTATCCTCAAATCCTACGGAGTCAAATACTCCTGTGACGGCATACATTCGTCCGATTCCATCGATCCCGCTTATCACTTTGAGGCTAGCGATGTTATCGAATCGGGGCGCGAATACGTCCTTGAAGATGCTGCCTATGCTCACTGGCAGCCATTTTCGGTTGAAGATATCGTTTCGATCATGAATAAGAAAAAGACTTTCGGCGTTGCCGGTTGCCTGCGCTACAACGATGTTTTTGATTCGCCTACCCGCGAACTCCGCTTTTGTAAGGAGCTGGCTGATTTCCGCGACGACGGGGCCGATCCGTTGTGGGTGGAGTGCGACCAAGGAGAAGAGTACCGAGTAAGCGCCGAGCAGCACCCTAAGCCAAATTAGGACACTACCGAAATTCTCACTCACTCGCAATGGAATGAATGAGATACGTGTAAATCATCAGATTTACTAATCAGTAATCAAGTAACCACTTTTGGATTACTTAAAGCACCGCTAAGCCAAGGAAAACGTCTCCCTCTAAGCTCCCTGATGTGGATAATCAATAATGCACAAATAAACCGGGCGAACAAAAGCCCGGTGGGGGATGTAGGAACTACTGCTCTTTTTTCCCGATTGTCGATCCTGCAGGCCCCCGGGCCCTTGTACGTGGCTGCCATTCGCATCAAGTGATTGGCGATGGAAAACCGAGAGTGTGGCCACGACTCCGAGGAGTTCTGTTGAATAGGAAGAAATCGCGTTCATCTGCCTCGCCTGGGTCTGCAAATCCGGTATCTGCTGAGACCGGAATCACGGGGAAGGAGTTTTTATCCCCTGGTGAAGTAGTCACAGGTCCTGTTCGCACGGATTCAGAATCAGGATTCTCCTTCGGAGTCTTCCGCCTCGAAGCCGATGGCACACTCTTCCGCGGAGATGAGCCCGTTCACCTCCCGCCTCGAGAGTTGGCGGCGCTTCAGTTCCTGCTAGCGCATGCCGGCCAGATCGTTACGCCCCTGCAATTGAAGCAGGCGCTGTGGGGCGACGTACACGTCACCGCGGACAGCGTCCCCAAATGCCTTTCCTCACTGCGCGCAAAACTTGAGCCCGAAGAGTGCATTCAGACCGTCTATAAGCGCGGATACCGCTTCTCCGCCGAGGTACAGCCTCATGGATCAGTTAAACCCGGAAGCCTCCCGCGCCTAGCTATCACGCCGTTTGCCACCCTCTTTGGCGTCCCCGAGCATCTTGGGCAGGCCGTCGCAGAGGAGACAATTGCACGGCTGACCCGCGTCCGCAATCCATCCGTTTCCATCCTGGCACGGGACTCGGTTTTTACACTGGCACTCCGCGGACTTTCTGCACAGCAGATCGGCGAAACGCTCAATGCCGACCTGGTGCTTACCGGAACCCTGCGCGCTCTGCCCTCTCATTTCCGCCTCCGCGCTGAGATGATTCTTGTCCGCGAAGGCACGCAGATCTGGGTTGAAGACCTGCTGGTGGATCGAAGCCGATTCGCCGGTCTTGAATCGGAACTTGTCAGCCGCCTGGCCTTCCGCCTCTTTGCTTCAGGAGTGCCGGGTGCTGGTTTCCGCAGTTCCCAGGAAGGAACCCCAGTTTCCTGGGTTGGCAGCGATCTCCCGTCATCACTTGCCACACACAGGCACGCCGCACCACGCCCCACAAAGCTGGGCGGTCCCGCGGCTCTCGGCGACCGTTTTCAGGAGGCGTGGCCACAGGAGTCGGACCAGCCACGCCTGTCCATCGGCGCTGCCGCGGAACCTTTCGTCGAGCGGCGAAAGCGCACCGGGCGCAGGGAAGCCTATGAAATCTATCAGCGTGGACACCATGAGTGGCAGACGCTTCAGCGCCACCACATGCAAGACGGCCTGCAACTCCTCACCCGCGCCATTGAGCTCGACCCATCCCTTATCGCAGCCAGAGTGGATCTCGTCAATCTGTGCATTGCCCAGTCCTTCTATGGCTTCATGCCCCCAAGCGTTACCGCAGATCTGGTGCGACGAACCGCCGAACTAAGACCCGTTGCAGCCGGCGTCCCCGGCAAGCGGTCTTTGCTTTCTGGAGGATCGGCAGCCGGCCTCGGTCGCTGGGGTGAGACATCGATTCCCGAGCTTCCCCTCGGCGCTGAACCTATTCTTCCCGCCCTGGGCTGGATCAGCTTCCATGTGGACCACGATTTGCCCGCGGCATTGAGAGCTTTTTCCGTTACCGCTCACCTGCCCCACGAACCCTCCCTTACCCGTTTGCGTGTGATGTTCGCGCTCAGCCGCCATCATTTCGACGAAGCGATTGGACTATTGCGCAACGCTCTGCAACTCGACCCTTATTCCCCCTCCTTGCACGCACGCTTGGCATGGGCGCTTCACCTGGCATCGCAAGCGGACGAAAGCGTCGAGTGCGTCCGCCGCACACTCGCTCTTTTCCCTGAAGATGAGATCTCCCTTTTGTATGGAACTGTGATTCTCGCCTTCAACGGGGATACAAAGCACGCAACCGAACTGGCGCAAAGCCTTGGGCACCGCTCCCCGCACTTTGATATTGCCTCCGCCGTCCAAGCCTATGCCTTGGCTCGTGCAGGCCGCGAAGATGAGGCCCGCTCCATCCTCGAACGGCTGCAATGGCTCAGCCGGGAACGCTTCGTCATCAGTTCGTTTACGCCCGCCGTCCACGTTGTTCTGGGAAACCATAATGCCGCGCTCGCAGAACTCCACGCCGCCGCCGATGCCCGCTGCCCCTGGTTCTTCCAGATGCTCGCCGATCCGCGGCTGAACCCCCTCCACGACCGTCCTGAGTTCAACGAATTGCTTGCCATCCTCACCCGCATGGAAGAAGCCGCAGAATACCCAGATTCAGAATTTTGATCAACTCTTGTTTTGTATCAGGGCATGACCGGGGAACCCACCCGGTGGGTGGGTCGCGTGCCAAAGGCACAACAAAACAAACGTGGGCTTTAGCCCCTGAGGACCAGCTCGTTGAAACTGGCCCAAAACCCCGAAGTTGCCAAGATGCTTTTCCCTGTCTCCGCACACTTAGCCGACCACCCCCGAGGTTATTCGAAGTCTTCCTAACCTCTTCCCCGCTCCTTCCAAATCTCCACGTGACTCACATCACACGCTAATCGCCCCAAATCCTTAATAATCAGGAAGAATCACAATGGTGTCGCCTCGATCCGAGGCCGCACTAATCCTTGTGTCCTGCCCTACGCGTGCGCGGAGGCAAACCGCCGATAGTCAGCCCGAATCGGAGCAACCCTGATGTACAAGATCGTCGAAACCCGCAGCGTAGGTCTCAATATCAAGCAGTTTGTGATTGAGGCGCCGCGCATTGCGCGCAAGCAAAAACCGGGTCAGTTCCTCATTCTCCGTCTCCACGACAAGGGCGAGCGCATTCCCCTCACCATCAAATCCTCTGATCCCCAGGCGGGTACAGTCACCATCGCGGTGCAGGCCATCGGCAAAACCACTTCCCTTCTCAACTGTCTTGAGGCTGGAGACTCCATTCTCGATATCGTCGGCCCGCTCGGCAAACCCTCTGAGATTGCAAATTACGGCACGGCAGTCATTCTCGCCGGCAGCGTCGGAACTGCGATGGCTCTGCCTACAGCCGACGCCCTCAAGCAGGCCGGCAATCACGTCATCTTTATTGAAGGCGCCCGCTCCAGAGATATGGTTGTCTTTGAAGACGAAGTGCGCCAGGCGAGCAGCGAGACCTTCATCATGACCGACGACGGCAGCTACGGCGAAAAAGGCCTGGTCACCAAAAAGCTCAACGACCTGCTCGCCACCGGCCGCAAACTCGACTTTTTCCTCGCCGTCGGTCCTGTGCCGATGATGAGGGCCGTTGCCCGCATCACCGCGCCCCTCGGCATCAAGACCATGGTCAGCCTCAACTCCATCATGGTTGACGGCACCGGGATGTGCGGCGGCTGCCGCGTGCTGCTCGGCAACAAAAGTAAATTCGCCTGCGTCGATGGTCCGGAGTTCGATGCCTCACTGGTCAACTTTGAAGTCCTCATGCAGCGCAACACGATGTATCGCGGCAAGGAGTGCCAGTCGCTCAAGTACTTCGAAGAGCACAAGGAAGAAGAACTGGCTGATCTTCGCGCGGAGTTGGCAGCGAAGGAAAAGGAAGTAGCGGAACTGCGCGAGGAGCTGGCCACCGAGGAATTGGCCGGAAAGGACGCACTCCATGCCTGAGAGAAGCGCCCTTCCACGTTCGGCCATGAACATTCTTCCGCTCAAAGAGCGCATGAAGATCATTCGCCGGCACATGCCGGAGCTCGCCCCGGAGATCCGTTGCCGCAACTTTGAAGAAGTGAACCTCGGCCTCGAAGCCGCCGATGCCCTCGCTGAAGCCACGCGCTGCATCGCTTGCGCCAAACCCGCCTGCATTGCACAGTGCCCCGTAGGCGTAAAAATTAAAGATGTCGTAGCCCTCATCTATGCGGGCGATTATCTTGCCGCCGCGGCCAAAATGCGCGAAGACAATGCCCTGCCCGCCATCACCGGCCGTGTCTGCCCGCAGGAAAATCAGTGCGAAGGCGGATGCGTGCTGGGCAAAAAAGGCGCGCCTCTCGCCATCGGCAACCTTGAACGCTTTATCGCCGACTTCGAGCGCCAGAGCGGCCAGCTCGGCCTTCCCCCCAATGCGCCCGCAACGGGTAAGAGCGTAGCCATCGTAGGCAGCGGCCCCGCAGGCCTCTCAACCGCCGGCGACCTGGTGCAGAAAGGCCATCGAGTCCGCGTCTTTGAAGCCCTCCACGAACTAGGCGGCGTCCTCGTCTACGGCATCCCCGAGTTCCGCCTGCCTAAATCGATCGTCAAAACCGAAATCGATAATCTCCGCCGAATGGGCGTCGAGTTCGAGACCAACGTAGTGGTCGGCAAAAGTGTAACCATCGACGAACTGATGTGCGAAGAACACTACGACGCTGTATTTGTCGCCACCGGTGCAGGCCTGCCGCGTTTCCTCGGCGTTCCCGGCGAGCACCTCAACGGCGTCTATTCGGCCAATGAATTCCTCACCCGCATCAACCTCATGCGCGCCTACAACTCCGCTGAATACGACCAGCCAGTCTACGACTGCCGCCATCGCGATGTGATCGTGGTCGGAGGCGGCAACACTGCTATGGACGCTGTGCGCACCGCCCGCCGCCTCGGCGCGCGCTCGGCAACTTTGGTCTATCGCCGTTCTGAAACCGAGATGCCCGCCCGTGCTGAAGAAGTTAAACACGCCCGTGAAGAAGGCATCGAGTTCCGCATGTTGACAGCCCCCATCGAATTCATAGGTGACGAAAAAGGTTGTCTCACCGGAGCCCGCTGCGTCCGCATGGAGCTCGGCGCGCCAGATGCAAGCGGCCGCCGCTCACCCATAGAAATCAAAGGCTCTGAATTTGTTTTGCCGGCCAGCGTTGTAATCATCGGCGTAGGCACCACCGCCAATCCCCTCATCCAGAGCACCACCCCCGACCTCAAAACCACCGCGCGCAATTACATTGTTGCTGACCCGCAAACCACCCGCACCAGCAAGCGTGGCGTCTTTGCCGGAGGCGACATCGTCACCGGCGGCGCAACGGTAATCCTCGCCATGGGCGCCGGCCGCAAAGCCGCCGCCTCCATCCACGAATACCTAACCACCAGCAAATGGTAATAGAAAGCGGACAGTGCTTAGGCGCGGGTGCCCCAGGTCTCGCTTCTGAGACCTGGGATAGAACAACATGCAACCGCAGGTGTTTTTCTATTCCCTAGTCCCTAGTCCCTGTATTCAAAAAATGGGCGGCAAGGGTAACCCCTCGCCGCCGCCCGTCCCTGGGTTGTCTTGAAATCACTTCAATCCTGCCAAACACTGACCCTGTTCACAATCCTGACTGACCACTAACCACTGACCACTAATCACTGCCTTTACTGCAACAGCTTAGTCACTTCCTGCTCCACGCTGTTGGCCTGCGCAAGAGCGGCGATGCCGGTCTGGCTCAAAATCTCATACTTCGACATATTCGACGTCGCCGAAGCATAATCGGTAGCCTGGATCGCGTTCTGCGCTGAAACCACGTTCTCCTGCTGCGTACTCATCACCTGGCTGATGGAGTTCAGCGTATTGATCTGTGCCCCGATATAGCCGTCCTGTGCTGCCACGTCCGTGATGGCCACGTTCAGATCGTTCAGCGCACTCTCCGCATCGGTCTGATTTGACAGATCGGTCGTATTCACAGCCTCACCGGCGCCGTCCGTGTAGCTGATGGTCGCCGTTCCGCTGGAGGCCTTGCTGTTGGAGGTAAAGCTCGCCGCGGTCTGCTGGGTGGTTAAATCGGCTATGCCGCCGGAGAGTCCCACATTGTAGGCGTTGTTCAACGTGTAGTTCAGCGCCGCGCCGCTGGCTGTATCCGTGAGATTAGTCAGTGCCGAAGAGACATTGACCGTGCCCGAGGTCCCTTGCGTTCCCGAAATCAGTTCAATGGAGCCGAAGGTGCTGCCTGGTGTGGTGGAGGGAATCCACTGCGCGCTGACGCCGAGGTCAAGTCCGGTGGACTCGTTCGCGGTGATGAAGCTGATCAACTGTTCCGCCGTCACCTCAGATAAATTTTCACTGCCGTTCGCCAGCGCCACATCGGCCATAGTTACGGTCTGGGTTCCGTTTGCGGCCCCTCCCACGTTGAAGACCAGGGATCCGCTGAGCGTGTCGTTTTCGTTTGCAATCTCGTTGGTAATCGCCTTCGAGAATACGCCCTCGGTCACATCGGTAAGGTTGTTGAGACTGGTGGCGATGTTGCCGCCGGTATATGTGCCCGTGGATCCGGTCTGGGTGAAGGTCAGGCCGCTGGTGTTGGCCTGTGCGTTCACGCCCAGTGTGGACGACTCCGCACTGATCGCCGCGGCCAGGCCCTGAAGCGAACTGCCGAAGTTCTGAGGGGCAGGAACACCCGTTGTCGCCGAGGCGGTATTGTCGGTGTAGTAGTTGCCGACTTTAGTGACGGTGTTGTACGTGTCCGCGCCCTCACCCACGTTAAAGGTGTCGGTAATACCACTGGCACTATTGGTAACTGTGATGTGGCCGGCCATCGTATCGCCGGTACTCACCACGGTTCCGGCGGTCGCGGTGATGTTGTCTACCGCGTTGTTGCCCACCGCGCCGGTCGCCGCCACGCTGCCGCTCCCTGTCGGCGTAGTGCTTACTCCGCCCACATAAACACCGGAGGTTACGGAAAGGGCAGTCTCTGTGCCGGGTGTCGTGTTGATCGCGCCCAGTTGAAACTGGCTGCTGATTCCCGCTTGGCCTTGCAGATAGATGCCGCCCGTGCCGCCGCCGATTGAGTTATCGCTGGCGACAACGTCCTTGGCATACAACGCGTTGGTCACTCCGCCCATCGCCGAAGCGTTAATGGCGTTGATCAAGCTTGTTACGCTTGTGCCGCCAGTGTAAATGGCGCCGCCCACAGCGCCGCTGCCAGGCGCCGAACCCATGATGAATACCTGGTTGGCACCGTTGTAGCTGATATTAACTGCGCCGCCGAGTACCGAAGCCGTGCCTGCCGGACCCGTATCCGTCATGTCTCCAGTGCCGGGGGCGAGCTGCAGAATCGCCGTGCTGGGCGTTGCGTCCACATTGCCGGCCGCGCCTGCCTGCACGCCCGCGCCGCTCCCGTCGTCAACAATGGCGTTGCCGCCATCCGTAATGCCGCCTCCGACATTGACAAGGGTTATGGGATCTACGGCATTGGATTCTGCGGTCAACTCCAGGCCGCCCTTTGTGCCTCCGCCTTCAGCCCCATTCCATTGAGCGCTCACGCCCAGAGAACTGTTGTTGATGTCAGTTATCAGCGTTTGCCAGGTGTCGGTTCCGCTCATCACGAAACTTACCGGACCGCCGCTCTGGGTATCGGATAGGGTGAAGGTTCCCGCCAGCACGTCGTTTTCTAGTGTGCCGGATGTTCCTGTATCGAGACCGGTAATGGTTGGCGAACCGCCGCCCGCCTGGCCACCGATCGTGGGAGTATAAAGGCTCAGCTTCGTGCCGGTAGAACCGACAT
>JBEKUB010000070.1:0-12765 GCA_049515455.1 Occallatibacter sp. | reverse complement strand
GTCCGATCCTGCATAACTAGTCCGATTGATCTGCTTGTTTCTCGATGAAGAAAGGGCACCCGAAGGTGCCCTTTTCTCAAGTTCTGTTCGGCTTGGACGCGTCGGGTGTTTAACTGGCAGATGCCCACACAACCTCTTGCACATTGTCTTGGCCAGCAAAACGCGCCCGGTGGTAATCAGATGAACGCCACTTCCTGATTGGACGGTTCCCCCGACGGACCCCTAAGCTGGGGACCATGCTGGAAAAGGCCGCAAGCAGTCGCAAGTATGGCTCTCCCTATAGAGTCCCGCTGGAGCCGCGATTGCTTCTGGAGCCCCTAAGTGCGAGTCCCATTAATTATCTGCCGCCCGCGGGATTGGACTGCAAGTGGCATAACGGAATGCTGGCAGTCCGCAGGATTCCGGGGACTCCTAGTGGTGATCTCCGGATACAGTCGAGGCCGGCGTTGGCGCCAACTGAATGTAAGGCTTGAGTGCCGGCACCGCTTCATAGGAAGCCTGGGCTACGATATTGCCGAATGTGTGTTTACCGAGAGCATTCAGGTGCGTGCGATCAAGGGTGGTCGCCGTGGCGCGCTCTGCCTCCGCATCCAGATGGCCTATTGCATCATATTGGTCAGCCTGTTCCTGCGTCATCGGTTAGATGAGCGTTCGCGAGAGTTGATACAAATCAATTAACGGAACGTGATCCTCCGCTGCCACCTCCCGCGTCGCGGCAGCATACTCGCGCAAAGGATCAATGATGAGTTTTCCATCCTCGAAGTTCCGTCGCGTCAACGGAGTGACTAACACGGGCGTCCCACCTAGATCGCGTACATCACGAACGTAACGGCGCAGATTCGCCTTGAAAGTGGTTTCGGGATCTGTGTGCAGCATCACTTGATTCTTCTGGTCGTTGTGACCAAACTGGATGAAATAAAACTGCCCGCCCTGGTCAAGGGCCCTCCTCCAAAGGCCCTCGTCTTGAAAACTCTTCGTCGAGCGCCCATCTGCCGCCAAGTCGAGGCAGTCGGCATCCACCTTGAGATGGGCGCAAAATCCGGGTCCCCACCCTCCCACTTTAGCTAATGTTGAGTCCCCGACCAACACCACCTTGACGTATTCAATATGAGACGGTTTACCCCGCGGATCCTGCACTTGTACATAGGTCCAGCTCAGAATCAGTATGGCCGCATACAGTGCGGTATTGAGCTTAGAGAAATTCAGCTCTCCCGGCTGCTTTAAGCGAACATTGTGGACGAACTGACCCAAACCTTCCAAGATTATCCTCCCCGCCGTTTAGGGAGCGTCAGCGCCCTTGGAGCGCAAGCCGGGATCTGCTAAGCCGCGATCGGGTGCGACTATTAAACGCTCATCGAGTGGCATGAGAATGGACCCAGTCTCTTTCTCTCTTTTCCGCCCCTATAATCGCATTCTCGTACACCCGGAGGTAATCGGCAGTCATTCTCTCGGCCGAGAACTCATCCTCCACGAGCCGCCTTGCCGCCGAGCCCAGGGAATCCCGTAGCGCGGAATCGCGCAGCAATCGCACAATATCGAATGCAAGCAGTTCCGGGTTTTCTTTAGGCACCAGCAACCCAGTGTGCATGTCCTTCACTACCCTGGGAACTTCGCCGACTGCGGTCGCGACCACCGGCAGGCGGCTCGCCATTCCTTCGAGGATCGCCATCGGCAGGCCTTCCCGCCGTGAGGCGGAGACCATTAAATCCAGAGAAGCGTAAACAGAGGGCATGTCGTTACGACGGCCGATCATGCGAACGCTTGCGCGAATACCCAACTTATCGATTAGGGCGTCTAGATCGGTGGCGTCAGGGCCGTCTCCGATAACCACAAACTTAGCCTCGGGAACCTGCTCCAGAACGCGTGAGCACGCGGTCAAGAAGATATCGACGCCTTTCTCTTTCGAGAGCCTACCCACCAGACCAGCCAGTGGAAAGCCGTTCCAGCCCAGTTCATCCTTCAAAACAGGCGACGGGTGGTCGAAGGGCCGCAAGTCGATTCCGTTGTTTATCAGGCTCGTCTTTTCCGGGTTGACCCCTGCCTTTAAGAGCTGCAGGCGTACCTCGTCTGACACAGCCACGATGCCCGAAAAGCGGTGCAGAACGATTCGGTCTGCCACGCCATACAAGAAGACCTTCCAGTCGTTGTCGTACCATGTGTGGCAGGTTGAAATGAATGGAATTCCCGTCGAACGTAAACCAAAGTAGCTGTATATATCCGCCTTGTAGCCGTGCGTGTGGACGATATCGGCTTCCACCATACGGGCAAGCCTCCTGATGCTCGTGGAAACCGTTCTGTCCATCCGCCCAGTGCACGGGATCAAATGAGACTCTATGCCTTCCCGAACGGCTGCTTCGTGCAGTTGAATGTTCGGATTCGAGGAGTTATAAAAAACCCCCAGGCTGCTGGAATGCTGCCCCTCGTCGAGGGTGCGCGACATGTTAAGGATCACAGCCTCGGCGCCGTACATCCCACCGCTGCTTATCACGTGTAGGACCTTCACATCTAAACCTTTCCCCAGCGCGCCCGCCGTCGTCGGCAGAGAGAGAGTCTCCGCGTCATCGGCCATGCGCGAGCGAGCGGGCTATATCGAGTAACTAGGAGTGAGTTAGGCGGCTATCGTGGCCCGGGATCGAAGATCTGTGAGCCGGCACTTGTCCTTAGCTATGGATGAGAAGCTAATCACATCCATAGCCAACGTTATTCAGAATCCTGATGCAGTCCGCAATATAGATTAAGCCTAGACGATAAAGTGAGCTGCTGCCGCCGAATCACATCGAGGCGTGACCGTCATCACATGAAGAGTCTAGAGCCGCCTCATAAACGTTTGTGGACGAAAACTGGTTCATTCTATAAATGCTCGGCGCAATCTGAGAGTGGCCGCATTCCTAAATTCTGCGTTTCAAAGTGGTCGCGGTTCGAAATGAAACCAGCAGATTCGCGAACTTCGCTTGTTATGATTCACTCCATTCCCAAGGCAAGAGCGCGCGTGTAAACTGGATTCGCTATGAGCTGCCTCTTCTGCAAGATCGTTGAAGGAGTCATTCCCTCCACCCCTGTTTATCAGGATGAGTTTGGTTACGCCTTCGCCGACCTTAATCCCATGGCGCCGGTCCACGTCCTCATCGTCCCCCGCCGCCACATAAGCTCCATGGCCGATGTCAATCAGGATGATCGCGCTCTCCTGGGTCATCTGCTGTGGGCAGCGGCCGAGATCGCCCGCACCAAGCACCTCGACGACGGCTACCGCATCGTAGTGAACACCGGCGAAGAAGGCGGTCAAACCGTGGACCATCTTCACCTCCACCTGCTAGGCGGCCGCTCCCTAACCTGGCCCCCAGGGTAAACGAGCCGGCAGGGGATTCACTCGCAAAAAATTAAAGGGCGCCTCCATCGGAAGCGCCCTTTTCTACTTTCCTGCTTATCATGAACTCAGCTTTGCATCACTGCATCCTATTAGCGCAATGCAAAAACCAATCCCTGACCCCTGATCCCTGACCACTGTTTTTCAAACTGGTTGTTGATAGTACTCTTCTTCTTCTTCCATTCCATAGCGGCGCAGCAGGCTGGGCAGGCTCTGAGAAAAAGCCGACCGTGGCATCACCGTGTCGCAACCTGCATCAATAGCTTTCATCTTCAGGTCGCCTTGCAGGTGGTTAAGAAAACCTATGATCGACGTGGCTTTCTTCAGCTTGGCTTTGAGCTTGGGAATCAGCGTCATCGGTTTGGCGCTCAGGTTGTTCAGGTCGAAGACCAGCAGCGTGGGCCGTTCCGCTTCCGGAACGTCGGAAAGTTTTGCCACTGAATCCTTGTCGCCCTTGACGAACTCCACCTTCACGCCCAGCTTGCGCGCAGTCTCCTGAATCTTGGCTTGGAAGAACAGATCTTCAATGAAGCAGAAGATGCGCGTAGGGGCGTCTTCGCGGACCGGAACCGGCGCCTGCATCACATAGACGTCCTGGTAATGGCTGCCGTTGCCGTTGTTGCTTGTAATTTGAATCGTGGAGGGAGGACCGTCGGCCATGTTGCCGTTGACCGCGCGATAGCTGTGATCCATTGGCCCCACAAACTCCCGCGGTCCCTTCTGCCTGTTCTTGCGCTTGCCCTGTGAAGAACCCTGCGAAGGCGCATATACGCTGTTGCCGGGCTGCGCGGCTGTAGCCGTACTCTTCTGGAAAAACTTCTTCTTCTTCCGCCCCTGGCCCTGGTGATTCTGGTGATTCTGGACGGGCGCAGCCGCCGCCGGCTGCTGCAGCGGTGCTTGCATCGGAGGTTGTGCCTGAGGTTGCGCCTGAGGTTGTGACTGGCCCAACTGGGCCTGGGGCGCGCCTTTTTGACTGCTCTTATTCTTGCGGCGGCGCCGTCGGCGCCGGTGCCCTTGCGACTGTCCCTGGCCGATGGCCGGGACTGGCTCCAGATCAGTCTGGGGCTGCGTCAATTCTGTCGTCATGCTTGTACTTCCTGGCACTTTGCTTGTCGGGTGCATTGCGCTCTTTAGGTTAAGTCGTTTACTCGGGCCTTTGCAGAGATTGGCGTCGAGCTTCCAATTGCCAGCCTTTGTCCGATCCTGGACGGGGAACGCTCGGCAGGCACATGGTCAAGTCATTTGAGCACATCGGCCAAATTGCCTCGTAGCTTACTTGCATCACCACTACGCACGCAATCGGCAATCATTACCAAAAGAGTTGCTGCCATGCCGCCTTCCACGCAAGAACCCCACAGGAGCTCATCCGATTTTCTGAATCTCAGGATCGATGCGGTGCGACAGGCGCTTTTCCTCAGATGACGCATTCTTATGAAAGTTTCCGCCGCCTAAGCTTGATATGGAATGAATGATGTGGCGAAACTTCCTTGCTCAGCGGCGAGCTTGCTCTACCCGTTGGGGTGGCTCGCGTCAGCCGTCTGATACGCAAGTCAATAGTACAGGGAACTCCACTGGCTGGCAAGTTAACTTTAGTGGCATCCAGAAGGTATCCGGGCGCGGACCCCGGTTCACCGCCAGAAAGTCCCTCTAAATGCACAAACGCCACTCCCTGAGGAGTGGCGCTTCGCTTTCCTGAATCTGGGCACTGGCCTCCCAGACTTGCTAATTCGCGGTGTCTCTCACAACCGCAAATTCTCCAGACTTTTCCCGGCTGGTTGATCCCTTTTGAGGGCCGCTCGTTGGCGGTTGCTCTTGCCGGGCGCCTGTTTTTCTTTGGGCTGGTCGGGATTCTCCCCGGCAGCTGGTTTATCACTGGCACTTATCTATAAGCAATCCGCGTGCCGTTTATCACCTTGAGTGTTTTCAGTGACTTGGGATACATTTCTCAGATGGATTTTCTGCTTTCCGGAAGAAAAGTTCGAAGCTAATACAATAAACCATAGAAGCTGCCATCAGCGCTGGCAATGCGGGCAATAGTGCGTGCCACGCCCACCCACCAGAATTCGCCGAATCGGCGTATTGCATTTGCGGCAGGGTAGGCCGGTGCGCTGGTAGACGCAGTGTTCCAGCTGAAAGAATCCCCGCACCCCATCGGCGTCCACATAATCGGAGACCGAGGAACCGCCCAGCCGGACGGCGTGCTTGAGCACCTGGATAAGCCCCAGCCTCAACCGTTCCAGCTCGGTCCTCGTCAGCCGTCCGGCCCTTCTGCCGGGTCGAATGCCGGCGTGAAACAGGCCCTCGTCGGCGTAAATGTTGCCCACCCCTGCCAGCAATCTCTGGTTCAGAAGCGCGGCCTTGATGACCAACCGTCGGCCTCGAAAAAGAGCGGCAAATTCCTCCGGCCCAATGGTAAGTGGCTCTGCGCCCGCAGCTGTGAATCCCGCGCTGCGGCCCAGGTCGCGAAACTCCAGCCGCCCGAACCGGCGTGGGTCCACAAAGCGCAACTCCCGCCCGCTGGCCAGGCTCAGACGTGCGTGGGTGTGGTCGGCCACAGGAACGTCGGGCGTGGTCACAAGCAGCCGCCCTGTCATGCCGAGATGCACGACCCACTGGGCCGTCGGTTTTTCTTTGCTCTCGACCAAAAGTCTGCCGGCCGCAGGCCCGCTCAGCTCACAAACAATGTGTTTTCCGGTGCGATGAACGTTCAGAAATACTCGCCCTTCAAGACCCTTGCTCTGTCGCGCTGGCGGCGTTTTGAAGGGTTCCGGCTGGCTGCTGAACCAGGCATGAAGAATGCGGTCGCCGCGCACCCGCTCGTGGACGCCGCGGGCTATGGTTTCCACTTCAGGCAATTCAGGCATGCGTCAATTGTATTGAGAGGAATGTGGCTTAGTGGAACAATCTTGTACGTTCCGCGTCAAAGTCCCGATTTTCCGCTTTCACCCAAATGCCCGTCCAACTCTTCGTCGTCAGCCCCCAGCGCCCGTACGATGCCCCATTTTGCCAGGTAGACAACACCAAGTCCGAGCCCTAACAGGAAGATCCCCACCGAGGAATACTCCAGCAGGTTGAGCTGGCTATCCTCTTCGACAGTCTGGTAAACCACGGTGCCATGAATGTTGCGCGGCGTAATGCGCATCTGGTCTGGCGCTGGCCACTTCGGCAGAGTATCAAGATAGTGAGTCGAAATCATGGCGGAGACGATCAGGCCCGCCAAACCAGGCAGGAGGAACAAAAGCGAGAAGAATTTTAGCGTCCCCATTTGCGCGGGCTTCATTTAAGAACCCTCTCCGGTTATCCCGTGGATCTTACCGTGCATGCGGCGATCAAAGAGACGTAACCGAATATCCGTGCGGCAGAATCTTGAGGGAAAAAGCCGCGGGGCCCAAAACAGCGAGGCATGCGAAATAAAATAACAGTTCAGCAACTAGACCCCTGCCTTACGGAGTTTATAGCATATTTCATGCCACGCAAGTTACAAAAAGAGCTCAGATTAGTAATTTTTGAACATCACTCTAGTTATCATAATGTTAGTTACCACGCGCGAATTCTCTCGCCTGCTAGTGGGCAATCGCCGTCTACTTATGCTCTTCACTCTCGTGAATTCTGCTTGCCTCAAAGCTCACAACCTTCCACACGCCCTTTTCATCCCGCACATAGACGCGGGTATAGCGATAGCTGCCAGAGATATCGTGCCCGCCAGCTGTGCCCTTCACCTCTGCAACTGAAGTCACTAGCGCCGTTGCCCTGTAAAAGCGGACTCTGCGCTCGGAGATATTCAGAGTAGTGATATGTGTCTGGCCAGAGCGAAGGCTGGCCATTGCCTGGTCCTTGGTTTGCAGGGTGCCGGAAGGGGTGATGGCCATATAGTCGTCCGCCAGCAGAGCATCCATAGCCGCGGCGTTCGACTTCAGCAGGGCATTGCGCCAAACCTCCTCGAGCTGATCGATCTCGCGGCGGCTCTCGTGTTTCTGTGTTCGGGGAATTCCCGCCTGGAAGGGGTTCGCGATTGCCGCTTGCGGAACCGCGGAAATCAGCAACAACCCTGCCACCATCCGGAGGACAAAGAACATCAGGCGATTGGTCGTTGCGCCCTGCATAGACGTATCGGATATTAGTCCCGGCCAGGCCAGCCGGTCAAACGCTTCTGGCAGCCCGGCTCTCTCTTCAGTCGCCGCTTCCTAAAAAACAACCGCGCTTCCCGCGCCGGGACTCGCGCTCTTAGACGGCAGCCGCCGTTCAAACGAGAGCAACCAGATTTTCTACGCTGCGATCCCGCATCATCTGGTAGACCCCTCCCACCGCGTACTTCTTGAAGTGCTCGCTCTCCCTGTGCGCTGCATGGGCGGCCATGTCCTTATATTGCTCATAAATAAGCACAGTATCGGGATCGCCCTCCAAATAGTGAGGAACGTAGTTCATGCAGCCCGGCTCCTTGCGCGAGCCCTCCGCCAGCAGGCGCAGAGTTTCCGCCACTTCAGCGCGTTCTTCGGGGGCAAACTTCAATCGAACAATAAAGCTGACCATCGATTCGACTACTCTCTCGCCCGGCTCAAAGAGCCCGGGCCGCTGCTCAGGTTTATGCGTGAATTTCGTTCAGTGCCGCCGCAAACTCCGGCAGAACCATCGTTTGCTCCCGGTCTGGCCCTGTTGAGACCATTCCGATCCGTGCCCCGCTCTCTCTCTCTTGAAACCTCAAATACTCTTGGGCTGCCCGAGGCAGTCGCTCAAACTCAGTAGTTCCTTCGGTCGAGCTCTGCCAGCCCTTCAGCGTTGTGTACACCGGCTTGATCTGCTCCAGCCCCTGCACGTCCGCGGGGATCACGTCAGTCACCTTCCCGCCGATCTCGTACCCGATGCAAATAGGAATCTCGGCCAGCTCGTCCAGAACGTCCAGCTTGGTCACCACCAGCCACTCCGCACTGTTCACCTGGTTGGAGTAGCGCAGCAGCGGAATATCCAGCCAGCCGCAACGCCGCGGCCGTCCTGTGACCGCCCCATACTCGTTCCCTCGCGCCCGCAGGTGGTCGCCCTCCGCGCCGCGAATCTCGGTCGGAAATGGCCCTTCGCCCACCCGCGTCACATAGGCCTTGGTCACGGAAATCACGGTGCCAATCGCCATCGGCCCCACGCCGGTTCCCGTAGATGCCCCGCCCGCTGTCGACGAAGAAGAGGTCACAAACGGATATGTCCCGTGGTCGATATCCAGCATCGTCCCCTGCGCGCCCTCAAACATTACGCTCTTGCCGTCAGCCAGAATCTGGTTCAGCAGCCGTCCTGTGTCCGTCACAAACGGCCTCACCTGTTCCGCGGCCGCCGCATACTCCTCAAACATCTTCGCCGGATCCAGCGGATCGGCTTCAGTTCCAAATAGCGCCCGCACAATCGCGTTCTTTTCCGCGCACGCCGCCTCAATGTGCGTCTTCAGCAGCTCCGGCCGCAGAAAGTCCACAACCCGCAGCCCGCTGCGCGCCATCTTGTCTTCATACGCCGGCCCAATCCCGCGGCTGGTCGTCCCAATCTTTTTCCGTCCCGGAGCGCTTTCCGCCGCCAGCTCGATCATGCGGTGGTAAGGCAAAATCACCTGTGCCCGGTTCGAGACAAAAAGCTGCTCATCCACGGCCACACCCAGCCCCCGCAGCTTGGCCACCTCTTTCAAGAACGCAATGGGATCGAGCACCACGCCATTGCCAATCACGCCCTTGCATCCCGGCCGCAGCACCCCGCAGGGAGTTATGCCCGCCCGCGTATCGCGCCACGGCGGCAAACCGCTCGCTAAGCACGTCCACAATCTTCCCTTTGCCCTCGTCGCCCCATTGGGCGCCCAGCACTACCGCAGTCTTAGCTCGCATTTTCGTCCTGTTCCTGGTGACGCGTCCCCAAGATCCGTTAAAAAGTTAATTTGTCATCCTGAGCGCAGGCCTCCGCACCGACCCCGAGTCGCAGGCCCTGCATATTCTTGCCGCCCGAAGGCGCGGACCACCACAACCCGCACCATCTTCGATGATAAACCTTGAAAGCCTAAGCGCGAAGGAAGGATACCTTTGCGGATAACGAAGGCCCATTGCCCCAGAACTCATCCGTCGCGGCGGTAGACCCGGGAAACCACGAGCCAAAGTTCACAGCCTCACAGCCCCGCTGACTCGCCGACCCGCTGACTCGCTGACTTGCTGACCCGCTAGCCCGCCGCCTTCGCAAACGTATACGGCCCGTCCGGCACCAGCGCAACCCGCGCCCCGGCCGGAAGCCCTTTCAGCGTAGCCGCCACAGCCGAGCCCAAATCCTCGAAGGCCGTCGCTCCCAAACCGCCCAACTGTTTCTTACTCACTCCCGGCGTATAAAAGAACAGCTCATTCTTCAGCCCCACCAGCGACACCTTTTCAACCTGCCACTGGTCCACCTCCACCGGCGTTTCGGCAATCTCCTCCAGAAAACTCTTGTAACCCGTGAACCCCTCCATCTTGCGCGCAAACTCCGCCGATCCCATCCCCTCCGCGCACTCGCCCACCACCAGGATCCTGCCTCCTGGCTTCACAATATGCTGCGCCGCCGTAATGCCCTTGGTCGTCTGATAGAAAGTCAGATCCAGCGGATACCCGGCCGCGCTGGTAATCACCGCATCCACCGGTTCCTTCAGCCGCTCCAGGCAGGTGGTCTCAACAAACTCCACCCCGGCCGCATGAGCCTTCACCGGATCGCCCGCAAACACGCCCGAAATCTCCCGCTCCTGCGTCAGCGCCACGTCCAGTATGAAGTCGTGCCGCGCCATGCGTGCAATCTCCAGCAACTCCGCATGCAGCGGATTGTCTTTAATCGATCCCTCCGTCGCCAGCGGCTCGCGCATGAACCTGGGCGAGTGGATCACCTTGATCGTCTCCTGCGCAGCCAATCCCGGAGCGATCAGCTTGCGCCCGCCGCTGAAACCCAGCATCAAGTGCTGCTCAATAAAGCCCAGCGTGATGTGCAAGTCCGCCGCCATAAACCGCTCATCGATATAAACCGGCGTCCCCCGCCGCGTCGTGCCCAGCCCGCGATGCTCCCTGAAGGCCCGCGCATCGTGGCTCACCACGCGATACTTCGCCGCAATCTCCGGCCCCACAATCTGCCTGACCTCGTCTTCGGTCGCGCCCCGGTGCAGCCCCGTCGCAATCAGGATCGTGATCCCTCCCACCGGAATCCCAGCCTCGTGCAACCGTTTCAGTAGCGGCGGCAGCGTAACCCGGTTCGGCGCAGGCCGAGTAATATCGCACACTGAGATCGCGGCCGTCTTCTTGCCCGCCGCCAATGCCGCCAGCGGTTCACAGCCAATGGGCTCGTCGAGCGCCGCCCCCAGAGCCGTCGCCGCATCCTTCAGAGCCACGCCTGAGCGGCTGCGAATCACCTGGCAATCAAAGCCCTCAGGAACCGAAACCTCAATCCCGTTTTTGCCGAAGCTGAACTGCGTTTTCATCTCGTTGATCCTGACCGTTTGCTAGTGTCCTGTTTCTAAAATTCGCATCACAAAATCACTGTCATCCTGAGCGGAGTTGGGCGCGTGACCGGGGTCCCCGGCGGGCGATTTGTGCCCGCAGGGGTGGTTGGGCGCCCAACGCAGTCGAAGGATCTGCGGTTGCCTTACTTCCTTAATCAACGAACTTCAGAGACACAACACTAAAGCGTGTTTCAAATCGGTTTTGTAACAAAGGCACGACTGAGCCGGGCCAATAACGTAAGCAAAATGAGTCGCGGTTTAGCCCCTTTTTCCCGGCGCGCTGTTCGGCCTCACAAGCAACCAGTCGCGTTCGCTGGTACAATTTCCGGCATGGAAACAATTCAATATAACCTCCCGCAATCTCGCATTCCTGTCTCTTGGTACAACATAGCCGCCGATCTGCCCAAGCCCATGGCGCCGCCGCTGCATCCCGGCACGCACCAGCCCATCGGGCCCGACGATCTGGCCCCCCTCTTTCCCATGGCGCTGATTATGCAGGAGGTAAGCGCCGAGCGGGAGATTGAGATTCCCGGCCCCGTCCGCCAGGTCTATGCCCAGTGGCGTCCCGCGCCGCTCTATCGCGCCCGTCGCCTGGAGCAGGCTCTCGATACCCCCGCCCATATTTATTACAAATACGAGGGCGTCAGTCCCGCCGGCTCCCACAAGCCCAACACCGCCGTCCCGCAGGCCTATTACAACAAGATCGAAGGCACCAAGCGCCTCTCCACTGAGACCGGAGCCGGCCAGTGGGGCTCAGCCCTCTCCATGGCCTGCGCCTTCTTTGGTCTCGAGTGCAAGGTCTACATGGTCCGCGTCAGCTACGACCAGAAGCCCTACCGCCGCGCCCTGATGGAAGCCTTCGGAGCCTCCGTCACCGCCAGCCCCAGCACGGATACCGAATCCGGCCGCGCCATCCTCGCCGCGCACCCTGACTCCAACGGGTCTCTAGGCATCGCCATCTCTGAAGCCGTGGAAGTAGCTGCCAAAGATCCCAACACCAAATACGCCCTGGGCAGCGTCCTCAATCACGTCCTCCTCCACCAGACCGTCATCGGCCAGGAGGCCATTGAGCAGATGGCCATGACCGGCGACGAGCCTGACATCATCTTGGGTTGCGCGGGCGGCGGCTCCAACTTTGCCGGCCTCACCATGCCCTACCTCGGCCGCAAGATCAAGGGCCAGTGCAAAGCCCGCGTCATCGCCGTCGAACCCGCAGCCTGCCCCAGCCTCACCAAGGGCCGCTTCACCTACGACTTCGGCGATACCCTGGTCAAGATGCACACCCTGGGCAGCACCTTCATGCCTCCCGGAATTCATGCCGGCGGCCTGCGCTACCATGGCATGGGTCCGCTGGTCTCGCACGTCATGGACCTGGGCCTGATTGAAGCCACCTCAGTGCAGCAGTTAGACGCCTTCGCCGCCGGCATTCAGTTTGCCCGCGCCGAAGGAATCATCCCCGCGCCCGAAGCCAACCACGCCATCGCCGCCGCCATCCGCGAAGCCCTCGTCGCCAAAGAAGAAGGCAAGCAGAAGACGATTCTCTTCGTCCTAAGCGGCCACGGCCACTTCGACATGCAGTCCTACATCGACTACCAGGCCGGCAAGCTGGAAAACTTCGACTACCCGGCCGAAGAGATCGCCATGGCCCTGGCCGGCCTGCCGTCGTTTGCCTGAGTTGATTGAGGGTATTTCTTCAGTCGGCGAATATCAGGTGCCTGTAGATGATCAAGACGTTGTACCGGTGTCGGAGCTACATAACACCACCCATAACAGAAAAGCTCCTGCAAATGTCCGTAACTTGTGTCTCTACATCATGATATGATTCTGCCGTCACGAACTAAGACCAACAGATTGGCGAGGCACCTTATGCGTCCTTTGAGTTTTACACGAAATCTTGGCGGTTTCGAGAAGGCGTACAAAGCAATAC
>JBEKUB010000069.1:0-10364 GCA_049515455.1 Occallatibacter sp. | reverse complement strand
ATTCGATCGAGGCCGGCCACGCGCCGCTAGAGCGGTTACGGGGTTGCCGGTAATTTCAATTCTGTCAGAGTACGGGTATCCAGGCCTTCACAAATCAAACCGATATGAGTGGGGTTCAGAGAAGCAAGGCTGCTGTAAATGCCCTAGGTTCAACTCTCCGACGGAAGGAATTGGTGGAGCTGAGCGGGATCGAACCGCTGGCCTCCTCGTTGCGAACGAGGCGCTCTCCCAGCTGAGCTACAGCCCCACGACTCTTCTATCTTAGCAGCGGACGGCTTATCACGGAAGAGGCCGTCCAGATCGCTCTTTCAAAAACACGGGGATGAGTTTCTGTGTTATCCCACCCTTGCCACAAAGACAAGACGTGGGGCCCAGAGGGCACCCCGATGGGGCACACGGCTGAGATCTGCGCGATCCCGAGCCGAAGGCGGTCCGCCCCACCGCAGGTGGCTACAGCTGGTTCATGTTGGCAAGGAACTCGGCGTTGTTGCGAACCTTCTCAAGACGGCTGATTAGAAGCTCCATCGCTTCTACCGGCGAGAGCGGGTTGAGCACCTTGCGCAGGATCCAGATGCGGGAGAGATCTTCCTTGGGGATGAGTAGCTCTTCCTTTCGGGTGCCGGAGCGCTGGATATCGATGGCCGGGAAGACGCGCTTGTCGACCAGCTTGCGGTCAAGGATGATTTCCATGTTGCCGGTGCCCTTGAACTCTTCAAAGATGACTTCATCCATGCGGGAGCCGGTATCGACCAGCGCGGTGGCAATAATCGTCAGGGACCCGCCTTCTTCAATGTTTCTCGCCGCGCCGAAGAAGCGCTTCGGCCGCTGGAGGGCGTTGGAATCGACGCCGCCGGAGAGGACTTTGCCCGAGGGCGGCACGATGGTGTTGTAGGCGCGGGCCAGGCGGGTGATGGAGTCGAGAAGAATGACTACATCACGCTTGTGCTCGACCAAGCGCTTGGCCTTCTCAATGACCATCTCGGCTACCTGCACGTGGCGGGCGGCGGGCTCGTCAAATGTGGAGCTGATGACCTCGCCCTTCACCGAGCGTTGCATATCGGTAACTTCTTCGGGCCGCTCGTCGATGAGCAGGACGATGAGGACGACTTCAGGGTGGTTGGCGGTGATGGAGTTGGCGAGCGCCTGCAGGAGCATGGTCTTGCCGGTGCGGGGCGGAGCGACGATGAGGCCGCGCTGGCCCTTGCCCACAGGCGTGAGCAGATCCATCACTCGGCCGCTGATGGCCTCGCGCACGGTCTCAAGCTTGATGCGCTCCTGGGGATAGAGCGGGGTGAGATTGTCAAAGAGAATCTTGTTGCGCGTTTCCTCAGGCGATTCGAAGTTGATGGCTTCGATCTTGACCAGGGCGAAGTATTTTTCTCCTTCGTGCGGAGGACGGACGTTGCCGCTGATGGAGTCGCCGGTCTTGAGGTCAAACTTGCGTATTTGGGAAGGAGACACATAAATATCGTCCGGTCCGGGCAGATAGTTGTAATCCGGAGAGCGGAGGAAGCCGTAGCCGTCGGGCAGAATCTCAAGCACGCCCTCGGCAAAGATGTGGCCTTCCTTTTCACTTTGTGCCTGAAGGATTTTGAAGATCAGGTCCTGTTTGCGAAGGCCGCTGGTGCCGGGAATCTCAAGAGTGCGCGCGATGCGGCTCAGTTCGGTGATGTTTTTTTCTTTAAGTTCGGCGATGGTCATATTCACCTGGTTCAGGTTGGGATGGGGTGCGGGGGAAATCCGAAGGGGGGTATAACTCCGTAGGAAAAACCGAGCGGAAGTTCAAGGGAGCTGCCGGCAGTAGGCGAGCCGAGCTGAAGCTCCCAGGAACAGGATAAATCAAGAACACCAGGAAAAGATGGCAGCCTTGTGAAGCTAGCCGCAAACAACTTTGCCCGTGTGTTAACTATACACGTTCAGGCGATAAACGCTTGCGGATTAAATCCCTCAAGCGGCGCGGCGCACCTCAATCGGCAACTCCGCGGGCGCTTTGACGGCCGCCGTAGAACTGGGGTCGGTGGTTTGGAAGCGGCACAGTACTTCATTGGTGGTGTCTTGCAGCCGTGTGTTCGGCTTGTGCAGCTTGCGGGTAGCCTTGCTAGCCAGTTGACAGAGCCGGTAGCGATTGGACACATGAGAGAGTGCCCCAAAAACTAAATCGGAACGCATTGCAAATTCTCCTTGTTGAGTTGTCTGCCCGGAGGTGCTTGCTTGGCGCCGCCGGTGCAGCCGGGGAAGCCGGGGAAGCCAGCAATCCTCCGATGGCTACCCAGATTTCCACTTCCAAATTATTAGACGCGGCAGGTGTGATCACCGTTCAATGTTTTGACGCGCAAACACACACACTGTTACAGGTTTTTTGCCAGATCTGGGATAAAGATTACGGTCTTGGAAACCATGCGCCTTGAATTCCCGATTCGGACGGTCAATGCCCGCCTTGGCATCAAAATAACGAGCATTCGCTTCATTTTTGATGCAGGAATTGTGAGACGTCTGCTAAAACCACACACTTTATTTGTCCAGTATGGATGGCAATAATGAATATATCGCCAGACGGCATCCGGGTCAACAGTTTTTTCAAGGTTTTTTGGCCTTCGGCCAGCCGTGGGTCAGGGCATCGATCCTTGCGTATTACTTATTTATTATCAGAGAGATGACGGTCATTTCCGGAAATTCTTCGAGCTTCATAAGGGGGCGGTATTAAGGCTACTCGACCCGGCTGGGACCTGACTGGTCACCTGACGGGGAGTGAACGCTCGACTGTCGGCCATCCGGATCGCTCATAACCGGCACTCCGTTCTCATTCATCTGGTACGACGGCCTGCGCCGTTTGAGCGACTTTTTTGGCTTGGAAATCAGCTCATCCACTCGAAAAAGCGCAATGAGAAGGACGATGATCAAGGGAATCCCGATCAGATATGCATCGCTGCCGGTCATGAGCGTTGCATCGTTCATCGCGATCCTCCTCTTTGTGGTCGATATTCATGAAGAGTTTCTCATGAATTCAAAGCGTTTATCGGTCCGATTGGAGAAAACTGCAACTCTGTAGCTGATAGCGCAACAGCGCCGAAAGACTAAGGTGCAATGGAGGTCTGGAGACAGAGCCTAACATGTGTCCTCGAACTTGACACCTGAAGGCCCTGCTCCCTCCGTCCTGATTGCACTCCTCTACGCCCTCTTTCAGGGGTCAACCTGCGTTACCTTTTCCCAACGTCAATCACTGGCGAAGGTCCACTGCCGATGAAGAACGTGCAGTTTCCTCCGTGACCGCAAACATCACGCTGCATCTTGATCCGCTCCAGTTGCAGGAACTGATCCGGCGACAATTGCATGGCTTCGCGATAGGCGTTATCGGCGGCCGCTCGACTCTGTTCAGCTGCCTTGCGCTGGTCCTCTGCCAATTTCGTCTGCTGCTCGGTAATTGCCCGCTGCTCCTGTGCGGCGGTTTCAATACGTTGGTTCTTGATCGCGTCCGGTGGGTTCACCCGGCCCACATTGATTGCCGTAAATAAGATAGGAACGCCGGTTTGCTGGACGATCTGGATAGCCGCCGTTGAAACTTCTTTCCCGACTGCGTCTGCTGCCGTCTGCGAGATAGCCATGTCCTGCATGTCCCGCTGCTTGACAGAGTCGCGCACGGCGGTGCGTAGGGGTTGGTCAATGTTCCGGTCCCAAAATCCTGGTATGCCTGTTTTTTCGTCCACGTCAGCGCCGTACTTACCGACCAACTTTACGGAATCAACGACGCGGTAGGTTGCCACAACATGGAAGCTGACAGGCACGCCACTCTTGGTCATCATGTCGTCGAACTCCATGTCGATCCGTTGTGGCAACATGTTCACGTCGATGGCGCTGCTTGTGATGGCGCCATAAGAACGGCCTGTAGTAACAGGTGTCTCTTCCACGCCGCCATGACCAAAGAACAAGGGTTTTTCAACCCATACGGCTTCATGCCCGGCATCGGGCGAGGCCACCGAGCATCCCGATAAACCGCCCAGCATAAAAATCGCGAACAGCAAAACGATCGCTTTTTGCATTTCCGTCTCCTTCTTTCTGGTTAAATGCCGCCAGATTGCAGACCACGATATGCGAACCGCCCTCGAACGAGACGAGCGGCAACGGGGTAAATGGTTCGTAACTCACGCCCAATAACTGCGGTCGAGCGTGCGGTACTGAATGGCCTCGGCCAGATGAGCTACGGTGAGATGCTCCGCGGCCTCGAGGTCGGCGATGGTGCGAGCTACTTTGAGGATGCGGTCGTGGGCGCGCGCAGTTAGGCCTTGTTGCTGCATGGCGCGCTCCAGCAACCGCTCGGCATCGGCTCCTAATTCGCAGTGGGTGCGGATCTGCCGGGTGGTCATCTGCGCGTTCGCGTAGATTTTGTCGCCGGCCTTGCGGAAACGGGCACGCTGTCGTTCACGGGCGGCCATCACCCGGTCGCGAATCTGGGACGAACCCTCAGCTGCTGCGCCGCCACGCAGTTCCTTATATTGAACGGCCGGAACCTCGATATGAATATCGATGCGGTCAAGCAAAGGGCCGGAGATTTTCGCGATATAGCGCTGGATCATCGGCGGGGTGCACATGCACTCGCGGGATTTGTCGTTGAAGAAACCGCAGGGGCAGGGGTTCATGGCCGCGGCCAGCATGAAGCGCGCAGGGAAACTCAGCGACATGGAGGCGCGGGCGATGGTGACGGTGTGGTCCTCAAGAGGTTGGCGCAATACTTCGAGAACATTGCGGGGAAACTCCGGCAGTTCGTCGAGGAAGAGCAGGCCGTTGTGAGCTAGCGATACCTCACCGGGACGGGGAACGATGCCGCCGCCGATCAGACCCGCATCGGAGATGGTGTGGTGGGGCGAGCGAAACGGGCGCTGCGTCACCAGGCCCGCACCCGCATCGAGCACGCCGGCGACGGAGTGAATCTTGGTGGTCTCCAGAGCCTCCTCAAAAGTAAGAGGGGCAAGGATGGAGGGCAGCCGCTTGGCCAGCATGGTTTTTCCCGAGCCGGGCGGGCCGATCATGAGAATGTTATGGCTGCCGGCGGCGGCGACCTCGAGGGCGCGCTTGGCCGTCTGCTGGCCGCGCACGTCGCTGAAATCAACATTGAAGTGCTGCAGCTCGCCAAGAAGTGTTTCAGTGGAGACGCGGTAGGGCTCGCGCTGGATGACGCCAACTACCGCCGAGTTGAGGAGCTCCAGCACATCGAGAAGCGAGGAGGCAGGATAGACGTTCACGCCTTCGACCACTGCGGCCTCGGCGGCGTTGGCCGCGGGCAGGATGAGATTCGCAATTCCCTTCTCACGCGCCAGAATCGCTACCGGCAACATTCCTGGCACGGCGCGCACGCTGCCGTCCAGTCCCAGTTCGCCCACCATCAGAAAGCTGCTCAGGTCGTCGGCCTTTAGCGCGCCATAGGCTCCCAGGATGCCGACGGCGATGGGCAGATCGAAGCCCGAGCCTTCTTTCTTCAAATCGGCGGGGGCCAGGTTGATGGTGATGAAGGTGGGCGGAATCAGGTAGCCGGAGTTCTTGATTGCGGCGCGAACGCGGTCGCGGCTCTCGCGCACAGCGGCATCCGGCAGACCTACGGTGTGGAAGATGTCTTTTTCCATGACGGCGCCGCTATAGTCGACTTCGACGTCGATTAGACTCGCATCGATCCCATAGACGGCCGCACTGAGGACTTTAAAAAGCATGATGGATAGTTGCAGCGAGTGTAACAGAAACGGGGGTCAGGGGGCAGGTACCGGTGGTCGGCTTTCATGGCAACGCCACTGCCCGGATCCTCGGTTATGATAAGGCTGGGATCGTTCAAAAACGAGCGGAATATGGACGAACAAAGAAAACTACTGACGCATTTCCTGGCGGCCTTGGCTTACCGGACGCAAAAAGCGCTGCGCGATGCGCCGACGGAGTTCGCGGTCTTTCGTGCCGCGCCCAAGGTCCGAACGCCGTGGGAGTTGGTTCGCCACATGGACAGTGTGCTCGGCTACGCGCGCACCTTCTTCATCGGAGGTATTTATAGCCCGCCCGAACTGCCGGAGTTTTCCGCTACGATTGCGCATTTTCACGAGGTGGTGGAGGACCTCGCACGCCACCTCGACGCAGGTACGAAGATGAGCGGCATCACTCCGGAAATTCTGCTGCAAGGGCCCTTCTCTGATGCCATGACTCATGCCGGCCAATTGGCGATGCTGAGACGGCTTTCAGGAAGTCCGGTACCTCCGGAGAATTTCATCTTTGCCGCTATTTCGTCGGCCAACCTGGGTCCAGAACAGCCCCTTCCAAACAGTCCCGATGCGGTGTGGCCAGAGATGCCCTGATCGACCGTCAACCTCGTATCGCCGCAATTGACTAATTCAGCAGTCTTGCCACAGTTGAACCCAGGTGTCCAAGTGGGCCGTTGGACCGCTACAATTTCATCTGTGACGACGAGTCTCTTCGACCTTTACAAAATCGGAGTGGGGCCATCGAGTTCGCATACGATGGGGCCAATGCGGGCCGCCTGCCGATTTGCGCGGGAACTAGAGGAGCACGGCTTGCTCGATCGGGTGGAGCGGGTGCAGGTGGAGCTCTACGGATCGCTGGCGCTTACCGGGCTGGGGCATGGGACAGACCGGGCTGTGCTGCTGGGGTTGGCGGGTAATGAGCCGGCTTCGATTGATCCGGCGACCATTGAGTCGACGGTGGGGGAGATTCGCGCGGCGCGAAGAATCAATCTGAATGGAAATCGCTCCATCGCATTGGATGAATCCAGCGATGTTGTCTGGAACCGGGCCACGATGTTTCCTCCCGGCGCGCACATCCAGCATCCAAATGGAGTCCGGTTCAAGGCTTACAACGCGGCGGGGTCGGTGGTCTGCGAGCGGACGTTCTTTTCTGTCGGCGGTGGATTCATTGTTGAGGACGGCACGGTTGATCCGGATTCGAAGCTGCCCGGCGGCGAAAGCCGGGAGGCAAGGCTGCCCTTTCCCTTTCACAACGCGGCGGAGCTGCTGGCCACCGCTCAGGCGAACAATCTCTCCATCAGCCAGTTGATGCTTGAGAACGAGTGCGTGCTGGTCGCGAGCGACGAAGCGAAGGCGCCGGCCGAGGTGGTGCGGGAAGGCATTGAGCGCATCTGGGGCGCAATGCAGGCTTGCGTTGAGCGCGGCATTGCGGCGGAGGGGATTTTGCCCGGCGGATTAAATGTTCGCCGGCGCGCGCACAGGCTCGCCCAACGGCTGCGATCGAAAGAAGCGGGGGGGCTCGTCGGCGATCCGTTGGCGCCGCTAGACTGGCTGACGGTTTACGCCATAGCGGTAAACGAGGAGAACGCGGCCGGCGGACGCGTGGTCACTGCGCCTACAAACGGCGCTGCCGGAGTGGTTCCCGCAGTTGCGCTTTATTATTCCCGCTTCATCCCCGGCGCGGACGGCGAAGGCATTCAGAGATTTTTTCTTACTTCGGCGGCGATCGGCATGCTTTATAAAGAGAACGCATCGATCAGCGGAGCGGAAGTTGGTTGCCAGGGCGAAGTGGGCGTGGCCTGCTCAATGGCCGCGGGCGGACTTGCGGCGGCGCTGGGCGGGAGCAACGGAGAAATTGAGCACGCGGCTGAAATCGCGATGGAGCATAACCTGGGAATGACCTGCGATCCGATCGGCGGCCTGGTTCAGATTCCCTGCATCGAGCGCAACGCCATAGGCGCGGCGAAAGCGGTGCAGGCCTCGCGCATTGCGCTCAACGAGCAGGAAGAGCACAAGGTTTCGCTTGATCAGGTGATCCGCACAATGTATTTAACCGGCCTGGATATGCAGTCTCGCTATAAGGAGACGAGCCAGGCAGGACTGGCTTTGAACGTAATTGAGTGCTGACAAGAGAAGCGCGAGAATCGCATCTCGCGCGCATTTTTTCTTCGGTCGCACTGACGAAAAAATCCGCTCACAGCGATTCGAGAGCGATCAAATTCGACGCGTAACTAAAAATTTCCATTCGACCCTCATTCCGATCAAAAATAATTGTTGACCTTTTTTCCACTCTTTGTACGTTTTTTTCTTGACATCGATGCTTCATGATTCTATACATTCATCATCTGCATATTACGATTTGCAGAACTCGATGCAACCCATCGAAAAGGGAGAATAGGCAAATGGCAACAAAAAAGGCAGCCAAGAAGGCAGCAAAGAAGCCCGCGAAGAAGGCAGCAAAGAAAGCCGCCAAGAAGAAGTAGCGGTATTCCAACCAATAAGGCAACACTTCAGGGGGACGCTTTAAGCGTTCCCCTTAGTGTTTATGCGGAAGAATTAGACTTGTAAGGAGAGGTTAACTAACGAACGTTATGACGCGACGCCGCTGGATTGCCGAGCATTGGGACGAGGCCACCGCCACCATCGATGGCGGGCAGGCCGAGCACATGGCGCGCGTGCTGCGCGCGCAGCCCGGCATGGTGGCGGACGTGGTGGCGGGCGGGCACGTCTTTCACGCCGAGGTAGCGGCCGTCACCCCACACGAGGTTCGCTTCAACCTGATCACCGAACTCGAGGCCGATCCCGCGCTGCCGGTCACGCTGGTGATGGCCATCTACAAATTCGATCACATGGAATGGGCCATCGAGAAGGCCACCGAACTGGGAGTTGCCGAGGTGGCTCCGGTGATCACGCGGCGGACGGAGAAGCACCTGGCGCAAGCGGCAGAGAAACGCGCGGAGCGCTGGCGGCGCATTGTGCACGAGGCGGCGCAGCAAGCGCGGCGCTGCGATGTGCCTTTGATCTACGATCCGGGTCCGCTGGCAGAGCGAGTGCGGGCTGCTTCCGAGGCCACGCGCATCGTGCTGGCTGAGCAGGAGCGCACCACTACGCTGCGCAGCCTTATGGACGAGGCCGTGAAAGCGGCCAATGAAGAAATGCCGGCAATTGAGATCGCCATCGGTCCCGAAGGCGGATGGGCTCCCTCTGAAGAGGCGCTCTTCGACGCCAACGGCTGGCGCGCCGCTTCGCTGGGCCCACGCATTCTGCGCGCGGAGACGGCAGCCATCGCGTCACTGGCGGTGGTGGCTTCCTTCCTGGAATAGGGGACGGAGAATACCCTGGTTTGGTTACATGGAAGCAACTGGGCCTCAAAGGATCGAAATCATGAAAGTCAGCTTGACAGTAATCGTCCTGCTTGTTCCCCTTACCCTTTGTGGGTCGGCAATCTCGCAATTCAAACACCTTCAGTTGCCCGAGCAGACCCACTTCAGCGCTGAAAATGAAAGTGTGCAAAAGCCAGTTCCTCTTCCTGAGGATGTTCTAGTGATCCTGAAGCAGGACGAAATGGTGCGCAACGCACTTGAAGACGAGAACGTGCCCGCAGACAAGCTACCCTCGACGTGGTTCTCAGCATCTGTGGTTCATCTCAGCAGCCCAGAAAAAGAAGACCTGATCGTCGTTGGGGAACCGCCCCTTTCCGGAGCGAATATAGTCACTTTTTGGATTTTCAGTGCCTCACCTCATGGCTATGAATTGGTCCTGACTGCGGCTGCGCACGATCTTATCGTGAGGAAAAAGCGTTGGAATGGCCACCTTGAGATAGAGATGTTAGCCGCCACCGCAGTAGAGGTTTCCAGCGTTTTGTTTCGGTGGGACGGCAAGCGATACGCGGAGTATCGAGAGAAATCTGAGGACATCAAGTAGGAATCCGAAAGCTTCAAGGGCCAGCCGCATCTAGGGCTGGCCCGCTTAGCTGAGCTACAGATGCGCGTAGCGGAGCATCAACCCGGCAAGCGCCGCTCCGGCGAGATCTCCAATGATGGGGATGGGTGCATAGCTCCAGTTGGAACTGCCTTTGCCGGGAATAGGCAACAGCCAATGAACGATGCGCGGGCCCAGGTCGCGCGCGGGGTTGATGGCGTAGCCGGTGGTTCCACCCAGCGAGAGGCCGATGCCCCATACCAGACTGGCCACCAGCCACGGCCCCAGTCCCGCGGCAGGCCCGTTGGCTGAAACGCCACGCGAGAAGATGGCGCCCACCACCACGACCAGCACCGCCGTGCCCAGTGCCTCGCTCAGAATATTAAGCGCCGGGCTGCGCACCGCTCCGTTGGTGCAGAAGATGCCCAGCTTGGCCGCGGGATCGGGCGAGAGCTTCCAGTGCGGCGCGTAGTGAAGGGTCATCAGCGCCGCACCCGCCATTGCGCCCAGCAACTGCGCCGACCACATGCTCAGCACCTGCGAATAATCTCCGCTGATTACCGCGACGGCCAGCGTGACGGCTGGATTTATGTTGGCGCCGGGACTGCCGAAGGCCTGCGCTACCATCACTCCGCACAAAACGGCCAGAGCCCAGCCGACGGTGACCGCCAGCCAGCCTGCGTTCGCGGCATAGGACTTTCGCAGGGTTAC
>JBEKUB010000068.1:0-10379 GCA_049515455.1 Occallatibacter sp. | reverse complement strand
TGCTCGGGCTGCCAACCTGCGAAGGCTGCGCGGCGGGCTCGAACAACTGGGTCATCGACGGACGCCACACCGCCAGCGGCAAGCCGTTGCTCTCGAACGATATGCATCTGGGCCTCAACGAGCCTGATATTTGGTATATGGCCGACCTGCGCGCGCCGGGCTTTCACGCCGCCGGAGTCACGCTGCCGGGCATGCCGTTTGTAATTGCCGGGCACAACGAGCATGTGGCCTGGGGTTTTACCGCGCTTTACGCCGACGTGCAGGACCTTTATGTAGAGAAGCTGGACGGAAAGAGTAATTACCTGGATTTCGATGGTTCGTGGAAGCCGCTCGCCTTAGATCGCGAAGTCATTCACGTGCGACTCGGCAAGGACGTGCAGTTCGACGTGCAATCCACCGAGCACGGGCCGATTCTGAATTCGATCTTCACCAGGGATGAGCGGCCTATCGCTCTCAAGTGGACGCTCTTTGATCCCACGCTCAACGCGCTCCCGCTTTATGAAATGAACACCGCATCCAACTGGACGGAGTTTTCGGCTGCACTGAGTAATTGGAGCTGGCCCACGCAGAATGTGGTCTACACGGACGATCAAGGGCATATTGCTTACCACGCCGTTGGCAAGGTTCCGATACCATACCTCGGCAATGGAGTTCCTTTTCATGTTCCCTTTGACCAGGCATATATGAATTTCCGCGTCGGTACAAACGAGTGGGCCGATCCTAGTCTTGTACCGGGAACCTATCTTCCGTTCGACCTTATGCCGCACGCGTTCGACCCTCCCTCCGGATTCCTTGCCACGGCAAATTCACGCGTCACCGCCGACAATGCACCGATTCGTCTTACCGAAGAATGGGCCGAGCCCTATCGCATCGAACGTATCTACAAAACCTTGCAGGGCCGCGATCGGCTCACACCCGCCGATATGCTGGCCCTGCAAACCGACGTTTATAGCGAAGTTGACCAGGAGATAGGCCATCGCCTGGCCTATGCGATCGACCACACTTCCGGCGCGGACGACCGGCTGAAGAAGGCCGCCGACCTGATGCGCTCCTGGGACGGGCGGCTGACCACCGATTCCGTCGCCGCCTCCATCGTGACCCAGGCCCGCAAGGCGCTGTGGCCGCTGATTCTCAAGCCAAAGCTGGGCAAGGTTGCCGAGGAGTACCAATGGTCCGAGTCCAACTTTGCCGAGGAAGAGATCATCATGCACGCCAGCTCCGACTGGCTTCCGCCGGGCTACAAGAACTGGGACGCGCTGCTGACCGATGCCGTCCGCCAGGGCATGAAGAAAGGCAAAGCCCCCGGAGATGTGGCTCAGTGGAGATATGGAAGCTGGCACGTGGTGGATATCGAGCATCCGCTGGCCGGATTTCTCCCTCTCATCGGCCGCGTGGCCGGAACCGGCGAGCAGCCGGTCAGCGGCGACACCACCACTGTGAAGCAGGTGGGACGCGACTTCGGTCCTTCGCAGCGATTCACCATGGACTGGAGCAACATTGACGGCTCGACGGAGAACATCGTGCTGGGCGAAAGCGGTAACCCGCTCAGCCCGTATTTCCGCGATCAATGGAATGACTACTACGGCGGAACAACCTTCGCGCTGCCGTTTACTTCGGCAGCGGTAACCGCCGCAACTACGCATACGCTGCGGCTGCTGCCATGAAAAAACAGGGATCAGGGATCAGCCACCCCACCGAGCAAAAATCGCTCGGCGGGGACCCCGGCAGAGATCAGGGATCAGGGCCGATCAAGACGCCGGAGGTGCGGCCGATTTTGTTCCAGGATTCTGAGAAGCGTTCCATTGGGCATCGCTTCGTCGGCCCCGCGATTATCCTTTTCGCTGCCGCCGTAGCGGTTGCGCCGCAACTGCTGCGAGGAAACTCCTGCGGTCATGATTTCGATTTCCACCTGGTTTCATGGTTCGATTGCCTGAACAGTTGGCGGCACGGAATCCTCTATCCGCATTGGGCGCCCAGCGCAAACTATGGGGCTGGAGAGCCGCGTTTCATTTTTTATCCACCGCTGACCTGGATGCTGGGCGCGGCGCTGGGAGCACTCTTGCCCTGGGCGCTGGTTCCGATCGTTTTGACTTTTCTGATACTGGCGGCTACCGGGCTGGCCACACGCGCACTGGCTCGCCAGGCGTTTTCTGACGGCGCGGCGACCTTGGCCGGCTGCGTGGCTCTTTTCTCCGGCTATGCGCTCTTCACTGCCTACGAGCGATCGGCATTTGGAGAGTTGACCGGCGGATTTTGGATTCCGCTGCTGCTGCTCTTCGCACTCTCACCCCACAGACAAAGACCCGTCTGCGGCGACCCCGATCTACGGGACCGCAACTCGTCAGAATCTTTGTTCAAGCGCGCATTCGACGGTTCAACTGCGCTGCTCGCGCTGGTGGTGGCCGGTGCGTGGCTCTCGAATGCGCCGCTTGGCGTGATGGCCAGCTACCTGCTGGCTGCCGTTGCGCTGGCCGCCGCATTGCTCGAAAAATCATGGGCGCCCGTGCTCCGTGCTGCCATCGCCGCCGTGGTGGGAATTGGCTTGGCCGCCGTTTATCTCATCCCTGCAGCGTGGGAACAGCGTTGGGCCGATATCCGGCAGGCCACGGACGACCCCGGCCTGCTGATCGAGAACAGTTGGCTCTTCGGCCACCACGCTAACCCCTCGCTGGCCTTGCACGACCAGGAATTATGGCGGGTCTCCATCATCGCCGTTAGCATGATCGCCCTGGCCCTTGCGGGTTTGCTGGTGAGCCGCCTGCGCAAAACTCTGCCCGCAAAACTCTGCTGGTGGTTTCCGTTGGCGCTGATTCCGCTGATGATTCTTTTTCTCCAGCTCAACATTTCGCTGCCGGTTTGGAATCTGCTGCCCAAGCTGCGGTTTTTGCAGTTTCCGTGGCGCTGGCTGGTAGTGCTGGAGGCGCCGATGGCGATCTTTGTTGCCTCGGCGATCTGGCCAGTGCGGCGTTGGAGTCGAATTGCAGTAACGGCCGTTTGCACAGCGGCTTTTCTGGGTGCTTCGGTAGCCGCGGACAAACTTTTTTTTCAGGTTTGCGATGAGGAGGATAACGTCCTGGCGATGACGGAGGTCTACAGAACCGGCGCGGGCTTTCAAGGGACCGCCGAATACGAGCCTCCCGGAGCAGATGATTCTCTCCTCGCCATGGATCTTCCTGCCGCCTGCCTGGTCGACGATCCCACGGCCGAACTAGGTGTTCGAGCCGGTGACAGCGACCCAGAGAGCGCTCCCGTGTGGAAACCCGCGCAGGGTAGTTGCGAGGCCACGCTGAACTGGCAACCGGGCACACCGGAGCACAAGCGCCTCTTGACCACCATCAGAGACGCGGCCGCCTTTAATCAATTAGCTTTCAAGAGCACCAACTCTGCGCGCGTCAAAGGCCATTCGCGATTTCTGATTCTGCGTCTGCGCAGCTACCCGGCGTGGCGAATCGCTGTCAATGGCTACCCCGTTGCTTCCATGCCCCAGCGCGAAGACGGCCTGATCGTTGTGCCTGTTTGGCCGGGGAAGATCGTTCTAACCGTGGATTGGACCACAACCCAAGACGTACTCGTCGGCCGCTGGATCAGCGCGCTGGCCATGCTGGCGCTTACAGCTCTATGTTTGTTCGAGCGAAAGGTCGGCCGGCCTCGTTTATCATGAGACCAATGCCCGTCGATGTGAAATCTCTGATTCAGGAAGGCGCCGCGCTGACCGACCACGCGCTGGAAGAGCTGATTCCCAGCGCGCAAACCGTTCCTGCCTCCATTCACGGCGCAATGCGCCACTCCGTCTTTGCAGGGGGCAAGCGCATACGGCCGGTGCTGGCTTACCAGGCCGCCGTCACCATTGCAGGCGCGTGCCCCAAGGGAATTGCCCAACTGGGTGCGGCGCTCGAGATGCTGCACACCTACTCGCTCATCCACGACGACCTGCCCGCTCTGGACAACGACGATCTGCGCCGCGGCAAACCCACCTGCCACGTGGCCTTTGGCGAGGCCATCGCCATCCTGGCCGGCGACGCGCTGCAGACTCGTGCTTTCGAAGTGCTGGCGGGACTGGAATCGTCGCCGGCGGCGACGGTAAAAATTATCGGCCTTATCGCCAATGCAGTCGGAACCGTGGAGGGCATGATCGGTGGCCAGGTGCTCGATCTCGAGAGCGAACACCTCAAGCCCACGCCGGAGCTGGTCGATGCCATTCACCGCGCCAAAACCGGAGCCCTCATTCGTGTGAGCGTGGTTGCAGGCGGAGTCTATGCCGGGGCCACCGCGGACGACGCAGCCCGGCTCGATCTCTTCGGCCGCCGGGCAGGATTGGCTTTTCAAATTGTGGACGATGTACTTGATCTGACCGTGGACTCTGCGCATCTGGGCAAGACCGCGGGCAAAGACCAGGCCACGGAAAAGGCTACCTGGCCGGCCGTCTACGGTATTGAACAGAGCCAGCGCGATGCCGACCGGCTGATTGAAGAAGGCTTTGCCGCGCTTGAACCTTACGGCAGCCGCGCCGACGGCCTGAAATCCATCGCCCGTTATATCGTCGAGCGCAAAAGCTGATGCTTTCTGAAGCGGAAATCATCGCCGCCCTGCGCGATTGCTATGACCCTGAAGTGAAGCTAAACCTGGTGGACCTGGGGCTGATCTATGGGGTCGAAACCGGCCCCGATCCGGAATCCACTCCGGCATGGCCGCGCCAGTGGGTCAAAGTGACCATGACCCTGACCACCGAGCAGTGCCCGGCGGGCGGACTCATCTTTGAGCAGGTACACAACCGCCTGGCCGGAATTCCCAGCGTGAGCAAGGTTGAGGTCGAGCTGGTTTGGGAGCCAAAATGGACACCCCATCGCATCAGCCAGGAAGGTCGAAAGCAACTGGGGATTTAGAGCAAAACCATGGTTATCGTGTTCTGTAGAGTTTCGTGCAAGGTTGCCGCTCTCTGACCACCCCAACGACGAAGTCCTGTCGTCGGGGACCCCGGTATTGATGGTCGCGTCAACCTGGGGTCCGTGCTTTCGGGATACATCAGCCATGGTTTAGCTGTGAGCCGCAATTATTTTGAGAGAATCCGGTGCAGCTGTTCGCGCTGAACGGAAAGCTCGTCCACGGCGTTTTGCACCTTGCCCAGCACTCCCTGGAGTTCGTCGATATAGTAGGGAATCTCATTCCAGAGGGTGCGCAGCACTTCTTTCTGGTCTAGCATGGCTAGAGCGGTTCCCGAGGCAGCCACCGCCAGCCCGGCACGACGCCGGCCGTTGAGCAGCAGCAACCCGCCCGCGACCAGGGATCCACTGGCGGCTATCCGAACCCAGTTCAGCGGCTCAGTCTTGCGCCCGCGGCGTGAAGGCGCGAATTCATTCTCCGGTTGAGGAAGCGGAACAACCACCATCGATTCTCCTTTCGTCCCGGGCCTTGGCCAGCGGGAGCGTAGGAACGCTGCATCCAGTATCGCCTGAAATTGCCCGCCGTGGGAAATAAGCGCCGAAATTCTGTTCCGTAGTCGCGTTATTTCGGTACCTTAAACCGTGGACCGGCCATTCTGATTAGTTACGGGCAAGCCGGGCACAAAGACGCCGGCGTTAGGGGAGAAAAACTTCGGCCGTCAACACCAGATTACGCGACGAACTGCCGACGCGCACGGTGTAGGTGCCGGGAACGAGCTTCCAACCGTTTGCCTGCTCGTCAAAGACTGACAGATATTTCGAATCGACGGTTACGGTTACCAGCCTGGATTCGCTCGGATTCAGTGCGACGCGGCTCCAGCCGACCAGTCTCTGGGGCGGCTCGCCTGCACTTGCGGGCGGAGAGGCATAGACCTGGGCAATCTCGACGCCGGCGCGACTGCCGGTGTTCTTCACCCGGAAGCTGACGGCCGTGGCGCCATTTCCGGTTCGGCTGCCCGGCGTTACCGTCAAGCCAGAGTAACTATAGGTCGTATAGGACAATCCGAAGCCGAAGGGGAAAAGCACCGACTTGTTTTCGGCATCGAACCATTTGTAGCCAACTTTCATGCCTTCGTTGTAATGCGCGCTGAAGGTGGGCCTGGCCACTCCGGTTCGCATCTCCGCGCCAGGGGCCTTCTCTTCAGCAGACGGAACCGTCAGTCGTGGATGGGGCAAATCCGCCTCGCTTACCGGGAAGGTAATTGGCAGCTTGGCGCTGGGATTGATCTCACCGAATAGGATATTGGCCACGGCGTCAGCGCCTTTGCTCCCGGCATACCACGCCTCCAGTATTCCGCTCACTCGATCGGCCCAGGGCATCGTGACTGCGGTTCCGGTTTCAAGCACCACAATGGTGTTGAAGTTCGCGGCGGCCACTCGCTCAATCAGCTCGTCCTGTTTGTCCGGCAGCGAGAGGTTAGGCAGGTCATAGGCCTCATGCGTCCACTGATAGGCAAAGACAATGGCCACCTCGGATTTCTTAGCGAGAGCGGCAGCGGCAGCCGGGTCGTCGCCCGATGCAAAGCGTACCTGCGTGTCAGGAGCTATTGCGGCAATAGCCTTGAGCGGCGAGGTGGGAAACCAGACAGCGTCCTTGTGAAGGTCCTTCTGACGCACCGGTGAAACAAAACTGCCTTGCGGATCAACCTGCGCCGATCCTCCGCCGGAGATCATGCCTTCATCCGCATGCCAGCCGATGATGGCGATGGAGCGCACTTTGGCTCGATCGAGGGGCAGCAAGCCGTGTGCGTTTTTGAGTAGGACGGTACTTTGTTCAGCTTGACGGCGTGCGATGAGCAGGCCGTCCTCCGCATTCACCACGCCTTTGCGGATGGGAAAGTCGATAATCCCGCTGGCAAACTCAGTGCGCAGGATGCGCCGCACATGGTCATCAAGCTCTGATGCGGAAACCTTGCCATCCAGCACGGCCTTCTTCATTGCCGCACCGTAGTATTTCTCGTCCGGCTGCTCCATATCCAGACCGGCCCCGGAGGCTTTGACGGTGCTGTGAGTTCCGCCCCAGTCCGACAACACAAATCCTTTGAAACTCCAATCCTTCTTCAAGGCATCCGTGAGTAGATACTTGTTTTCGCAGGCATAGTCGCCATTCACCGCGTTATAAGAGCACATCACCGCGCCCGGATGCCCGATGCTGTTGCCGATCTCGAAGGCCAGCAGGTCGGTTTCGCGCATGGCCCGCACGCCGATGATGGAATCCACCAGACCGCGGCCGCTTTCCTGGTCGTTGACGGCGTAGTGCTTCAGTTCACCGATGATGTGCTGCTCCTGCTCGCAGCGGACGCGATGGCCCACGATGGTGCCGGCGAGGATAGGGTCCTCGCCATGGTACTCAAAATTGCGTCCGTTGCGGAGTTCCCGGGCCAGGTTGACGCCGCCGGCAAGGCTCATGTTGTAGCCTTGCGCGCGCTCCTCCCTGCCAATCAGCGCTCCATACTCGCAGGCGGCCTCCGGGTCCCAGCTCGCTGTCGATGCCAGGTTCGAGGGCAGCGCGGTGGAATAACGGCCGTTCACTGCGCTGAAGCGCACTCCATAGGCTGAACCGATCATTTGCAGAGGAGGGATGCCCAGCCGCGGAACGCCCAGAGAAAAGCCGTCGCCGCCGTTGCTTAAATACGCGTTGGGATTGGAGCCGCCGAAGGGAGAGCCCTGGCCATGAATCAGCGTGATCTTTTCGTCCAGCGTCAGTTCTTTGAGCACCAGGCCGGCCCGCACATCCGGTGAGAGGGAAGTGTTCATCCAGGGGAACGGCGCTGCGTCGTTACTCTGCGCGTATGACGTAACCCCGGCAAACAGGCTACTGATTGCAAGCGCGAAAATTGCGCTCCAAATCTTGATTCCATTCACGGCATTCTCTTTCATGCGAGCTTGGGGCAACCGCCGACGCGGCGGATTCGCTTCCACCCCGCGTCGCCGAAAGAATCTTCTCGGATATGTAAAGTGTAAAACTTCGCCGCGGAGCGCGGTCGTCAGTCCAGGTCGAAATCCCTGATCGGCTTTCCCTCGGGAGCGTCCTTGGCTTTGCGCATGGCCTCGGCAAACTTCTTTTCAAGCAGGTCGGCCTTGTTCTTTTCGGCGTCCACCGACTGGCGGAAGATAGACTCCTTGCGCTCTTCCTGATCGCGCATGGCCTGGGCCGCGGTCTCCAGGTCCTCAAACATGCGCTTGCGCGGAGCCGGGGTATGGCTCACCACCAGCCCGGTGGCCGCATCGATCCTGAGCATCGCCCCGCAATCCGGGCAGGCTAGCTCGAAAATCTTTTCCTTCGCTTTCGCCATTTCATCCCAAATTGTATGCGCCTCCGGTGGTGGTTGCCTAGGGGTAGCCCTCAGGCGGCCTTACTCCACCACGACATGAATCTGGAACTGCTGTTCGTTTGGCGAAGGCGGATCCCAGGAGCGGACGTAGTGAAGCAACAAAATTCCGTCGCCCGGCTGTTTTGCCTGGAACTCGAAGACCTGGAAGATGGGCCGCCCCACCATAACCGGCTGGCCCGCGGCCGGCTCGGGGGGCTTGGTCTCTGTCTGGCCGGTCAGCTTCAAGAGACGCGTGGATTCCTTCTTGAGGAACCACATGAATCCGGTGGTGGGATTCGCTTCCAGCCGGACCTCCAGCGTGTCCCCGGTCTTCATGTGGATTGTGCCGCCTTTGTCGGAGTCGGTAATCACCTTGGTGGCTGCGAAGGCCTCTTGCGAGAAGAGGGCCGCTGCCAGGAGGACAAAGAGAAGATACAAACGGACGGAACGATGAGAACGCCACAAACTTGCAGGCTGCATAGCGAGTTTCCTTTCGCGCAGTTCAAAGCGCTTACGTGCTTGTTCCGCTGCGCACAACGAAGATACATCGATCCGGGGCAAGCTGCAAAGGCTTCACTGGAGCAGGCAGAAAATTGAGGATCAGGCGATAATCACAGTGAGGCCTATCGACCGATGAACAATGAAAGATCGGAAGCCGCAGAGAGCGCTATTGTTTCCACTTCCCAACGCCCGGCAGTTATAGCTAATTTCTCAGGTTACACGCCACCATTTGATGTTGTGCCAATAGTGGAGAGGATGCTGGCATCGGTCCAGCCAAACTACCTGATTGGATTAAAGGAAGTCGTCCTCACTAATTCGACCGGACTTTCACGCAAACTTCGCAGGAGTACTACTAAATCAAGAAAGCATAAGGTCAAGATTGTGGAGTGTAGGGGGCTCTATCATCAAGCGTGGAACGGCAACCGGGCCTGGATTGAAATCTTCGTTGACAACACCCTGAAGTATTGGGAGAAGGGGTTCTGGCTCAGAATTCCCTTTATTCGTGAGGAGAGCCTAGGCGGCGTGCTGTTTCACGAGGTTGGACACCACACCCACTACACAGTACGTCCCGAATACCGCGAGAAGGAAGACGTAGCAGACGTCTGGAAAGTTCGTCTCGAACACATCTATTTTCAGCAACGATTTCCTTTATTGAGGGCCTTTTTTCGGTTGTTCACGTTTCTCGGCGGCCCATTTTACAAACGGCTGCGCGTGAAACTGATGAAAAATGGGTTTCAAAAGGGCTGGATGTCGCGCGCGGAATATGAAGAGGAAACGGTGAGCAACAAGTCCCGTGACTAAATGACCTGCTCAACTGAGCAGGTCAGAGACTGGCATGGGTTGAGGCCTTAGCGTTTCTCTGCCGCGGAGGCTAGTTTGGCTTCGGCTTCGGCGATTACGCGGAGGGCTTCGGTGTAGGCATCTTCGCTGTCGCCGGCTTCGTTCCACATCTTGTGGCCGCGGTCCAATTGCTCGTGCGCACGGGTTACGTCGATCTCCTCGGGCTTGAGCGCGTCGTTGGCCAGGATTGTTACCCGGTCGGGCAGCACTTCAACAAAGCCCCAACTGACGTTGTAGCGGCTCTGGCTCTCCGGACCTTCGGGACCACCGTGGAGCGTCACGTCGCCGGCGCCCAGTTCGGCCATCAGCGGCGCGGCTCCGTAGAGCACCTCCATGTAACCCGACTTCCCGGGCAGTTCAACGGCCGAGGCCGCGTGCTCGAAGAGGGTGCGCTCGGGAGTGACCAGCCGGACGCGGAGTTGATTTGTGTCTTCGGACATAGGCTCCTTTCAGTCGCCAGTGATTAGTGTTCAGTGGTCAGTTGTCAGTAAGTACAGATTCTGTGGCAATCGGGCTTTTTACTGATCACTAACCACTGTTTTTAAACGCTCGCCTTCAGTTTCTCGGCGGTTTCGAGCACTTCTTCGATTGCGCCCTTCATGTAGAAGGCCTGCTCGGGGATGTCGTCGTACTTGCCGGCGATGATCTCCTTGAAGCTGCGCACCGTGTCGGCAACCTTGACGTAAGCGCCGGGGATGCCGGTGAACTGCTCGGCCACATGGAATGGCTGCGACAGGAAGCGCTGCACCTTGCGGGCGCGGGCCACAGTGAGCTTGTCTTCGTC
>JBEKUB010000067.1:0-10778 GCA_049515455.1 Occallatibacter sp. | reverse complement strand
TTCAAGCTCTCGGCATTCGAGAAGAAGCTGCTGGAGTTCTACGATGCGAACCCCGATTTCATGGGGCCGGAATCCACACGTCGCGAGGTGATTTCCTTTGTGCGCGGGGGGCTGAAAGATCTGTCGGTGAGCCGCACGAGTTTTACCTGGGGCATTCCCGTTCCCGGCGACGAGAAGCACGTGATCTACGTTTGGCTGGATGCGCTGGCCAACTACATTACCGCGCTCGGTTACGGGTCAGAGGACGACGAGAAGTTCAAAGAATTCTGGCCGGCGGACATGCACCTGATCGGGAAGGAAATCAGCCGCTTCCACTGTGTTTACTGGCCGGCGTTTTTGATGGCGGCGGGGATTCCGACTCCACGCTCGGTGAAGGCCAACGGCTGGCTGCTTTTCGACCAGGGAAAAATGTCGAAGTCGCGGGGAAATATTGTTCGCGCGGAGACGGTCGAGGAAATTCTGGGGGTCGATGCGCTGCGGTACTTCCTCCTGAGGGAGATTCCTTTCGGGCAGGACGGTAACTTTTCTTTTGATGCGCTGGTGCAGCGCTATAACGGCGACCTTGCCAACGGCTATGGCAACCTGGTGAGCCGCGTGGTCAACATGGTGCACAAATACTTTGGCGGGGTTTTGCCGGAGACGGGCGTGGAGACTCCTGCTGAGGGTAGCCTGCGGGAGAGCGCGATTCGCACGATCGCAGCGTTCGGGCCGGAGTTTGATGCGCTGAATTTTTCTGAAGCGCTCAAGGCTTTGTGGCTCCTGGTGGCAGAGACCGACGGTTATCTGACTGCCAATGCGCCGTGGAAGAAGCCTGCGGATCGAACTGAAGCTGAGCACGCGAAGTTGCAGGCCAGGGTGCTGGCTACGGCGGCTGAGGCGATTCGTATTATCACCGCGTTGGTTTATCCCATCATGCCCGATTCGGCTGCCAAGGTTTGGCGGCAGCTTGGACAGGGAGAGATTGCGGATGCGGCGAAAAGATCATTCTTAACTGAACTCGAGTGGGGCGGATTGAAGGCCGGGACGAAGTTTGGCGAGCCCGCGCCGCTCTTTCCCCGCGCGGAAAAGGACGCGGTCGAACGTATGCAAAATCTTGAGGACAAGAACAGCAAGAGTGTGGTGGAAACAGCGGGCGGAGAAGAAACCAGGACGGCGCCTCCCGCAAAAAGTGAAGCCGCAACTCCGGCTTCGCATGTGAGTGCGCCAAAGCCCAAAGCTCCGGCAGCACCAGCGGAAGCACCAGCTGCTCCCGCTGCCGAACCTGCAGCACCAGTTGCCGCGCAAACTCCCGCCGCTGTGACAGCGGAGCAGCCTTCTGCCGCTCCGGAGTTGCCGCAACACATCACCATCGACGATTTCGTCAAAGTGGATTTGCGCGTGGCGCAGATTCTGGTTGCCGAGCGCGTACCCAAGGCCGATAAGTTGCTGCGGCTGGAGGTCGATTTGGGGTATGAGAAGCGGCAGATACTGGCCGGGATCGCGCAGTACTATGAGCCGGAAAAGTTGATTGGGCGGAAGATTGTGATCGTGGCCAATTTGACTCCGCGAAAGATGAGGGGCCTCGAGTCGAATGGGATGCTGCTGGCCGCATCTCTGCCGCCGGATGGAGCGCCTGTGCTGGCTGGATTCCTGGAAGATGTTCCGCTGGGGGCGCGGTTGAAGTAGCCATCTGCGGTGGGGCGGACGCCTTCGGCTTATCTATGCTCACACTTTTTCGAAGTCAAGGAGCGATGGCATGAAGCAAATACTTTTGTTCCTTCTGGCAATTCTTCTCTTTCATCCTGGCGTCGCCGCCTTTTCTCAACAGGGTGGATACTATCCAAAAGGTGGCCCGGACAGTGGAGTCGAGGATGTGAGCATGATTCAGCTCATTGCGAATCCACAGGTTTATGACAACAAGAGGGTCCGCATTACGGGTTTCTTGCATCTTGAATTTGAAGGCGACGCCATCTACCTTCATCGCGAGGATTTCAGCTATGCCCTCACAAAGAATGCACTTTGGGTCAACATTCCAAGAGACATGACAAAAGAGCAAATGAAGGCTGTCAACAATTACTACGTCATTTGCACGGGGCGATTTCGGGCAGGAATGCATGGCCATATGGGTCTGAATAGCGGCGAAGTGGACGAAATTACGAGGCTCGAGGTTTGGTGCCCCCAACCTCGATCAGGCACAGACTCATTCATGCCGCCTCCCCCGAAGGTTCGCTAAACTTCAGAATCCCGATAGGAATCTACCTGGACAAGTTCAATTGAGGTTCACATTGCTGATCGATTCGCACGCGCATTTGGACAGCGAACGCTACGCTGAGGACCGTGCGGCGATGCTTGCTCGCGCTTGGGAGGCGGGGGTGGGCACGGTGCTCTCTATCGGCATTGGGGAGCAGGCGGCTGGGATGGGGCGGGCGCTTGATGTTTGCCGGGAGTTCAATGGGCAGGCTCGGGTTCCGAAGCTTTACGCCAGCGCTGGTGTTTATCCGCATAATACGCACGAATTGAATGAGGACGTTCTCGACAAGCTTGACCGCCTGCTGGCTGAGCCGGAGGTGATTGCCTGCGGGGAGATCGGGCTGGACTACTACCACGAGGGCGCGCCTCATGCCGTGCAGCGCGTGGGGTTGATTCGCCAATTGGAGATTGCCGCGGCGCGGAAACGGCCTATCCTTATCCATTGCAGGCCTAAAGACGGAACCACCGATGCCTGGGACGATCTTTTCGAGATTCTGGAGCAGCATTGGAGGCCTGCCGGGCTGGGCGGGGTGATGCATTGCTTTGGAGGCGGGTGGGAGCAGGCGCGGCGGTCGCTGGAGCTGGGTTTTCTGGTTTCGTTTGCCGGCAATTTGACCTATCCCAAGGCGCAACCGCTGCGGGACGTGGCTGCGAAGATGCCTATCGACGGGGTTCTGGTGGAGACGGATGCGCCCTGGCTTGCTCCGGCGCCGGATCGGGGCAAGCGCAACGAACCGGCATGGGTGCTGCAAACGGCAGTGGTTTTGGCCGGGTTGTTGGGGAAGGAAAAGGACGAAATCGCCTCCGCAACCACGAAAAACTTCTTTCGGCTGTTTGACCTAAGGGCAGACGTGGGAAACTGATAAAGGGCATAGCATGCAGCAGGCATAGCATGCAGCAGCCTTTTCAGTTTTGAGGAAAAGAAGAATGGCCCAGGAAAATTCATTTGACATTGTGAGCAAGGTAGAGATTCAAGAGGTCCGCAACGCTATCGACCAGGCGCTGAAGGAGATTCGCCAGCGCTTCGACCTGAAGGATTCGAACTCCGAGGTCAAGCTGGCCGAGGGCGACAAGGAGATACAGCTCGCCTCCGACGGTGAGTACCATTTGGAGGCGGTGAAGGAGATTCTCGGCGCGAAGCTGGTGAAGCGCGGGGTCTCGCTGAAGAACGTGACCTACGGCAAGCTGGAGCCGGCGCTGGGTAAGAGCGTGCGGCAGAAGATCAGCTTGCAGCAGGGGATTCCGATCGAGAAGGCCAAGGAGATTGTCCGCCTGGTGAAGGACTCGAAGAAGAAGGCGCAGGCCAGCATCCAGGGCGATATGGTGAGAATATCGAGCAAGGACCGCGACTCGCTGCAGGAGATTATCGCTCTCTTGCGCGGCCGCGATCTGGGGGTTGAATTGACGTTTACCAACTACCGCACCAACTAGCGCACAATTTTTGCATCCCACCCTAGCCACAAAGACAAAAGCGTGGCGAGGGTGGGGCACCCCGGGATAGAGTAGGTCACATTCGGGATCAGGGAATCACGGGACTCGGAGAACTTTGAGCACATTGGCGACATCGACGGCGAGAGAGGTCTTCGACCTGCTGCGGGACGACCTGGTGGCGATCGAGCAGGAGCTGGGCCGCGATGCCGCCTCCGGCGTAAGCACCATTACGGAGATCGCCGAATACCTGCGCGAAGGCGGCGGCAAACGCATTCGGCCTTCGCTGCTGCTGCTATCAGCACATACGCTGGGATTCTTTGGGCATGGGGCCATCCGGCTGGGCGCGGTAGTGGAGATGGTGCACACGGCCACGCTGGTGCACGACGACATTATCGACGGTGCGGATATGCGGCGCGGGCGGCCTTCAGCCAATACGACCTGGGGCAACGAAAAATGTGTGCTGGCAGGCGACTGGCTTTATATGCAGGCCTTCAAGGTGGCTCTGGATGAGAAGAATCTGCGCGTGCTCGACCTGCTGATCGGGCTGACGCAGCAGATGGTCGAGGGCGAGCTGCTGCAGATTCAAAAGCTGGGCAAGGCGGTCTCAGAGGCTGAATACTACGACCTGATCTTTCGCAAGACCGCTTGCTTATTTGCCGTTTCGATGCGGCTGGGAGCGGTGCTGGCCGGGGCGAGCGAAGCCGAGGAGACGAGCCTGGCTACCTATGGCCGGACTGTGGGGCTGGCGTTTCAAATTGTGGACGACGTGCTGGACCTGACGGCTACTGAAGAGGTTCTGGGCAAGCCGGTGGCCAGCGATCTACGCGAAGGCAAGGCGACGCTTTCAGTGATTCATTCGATCGACCACGGCACAGCCGCCGAACGTCAGACCATTCAGCGGGTTCTGGACGACCGCAGTTTTGAGCGCGTATCGCGCGAGCAGATTCAGAGGATTCTGACGCGCAACGGTTCGGTGGAGTATGCAATGGCCGTCGCCGACCGCTACGCTGAACAAAGCCGCCAGGCGCTGGCCCCGTTGCCGGATTCGGAGTTCAAGCGCGCCCTGCTGTGGGTACCGGATTTTGTGGTGGCGCGGGATAAATGATGGCGCGACGGAAAACGGGGAAACCTCTTTGGGACGCGGTCGACCGGTATTTCGGCGGCTTGCTAGCTGCACACGACGAACACCTTGATGCCGCGCTCGACTCGAATCGCAAAGCCGGGCTGCCGGCAATCGATGTTTCTCCGCTGCAAGGCAAGTTTCTTCATGTGCTGGTGCAGATAACGCAGGCCAGGCGCGTGCTTGAGATTGGATTGCTGGGCGGCTATTCGACCATCTGGATGGCGCGCGCGTTGCCGAGGGGCGGACGGATTGTCTCGCTGGAGTTCAATCCGAAACACGCGGAGGTGGCGCGGGGCAACCTGAAACGCGCGGGATTGCTGGCGCGCGTGGATGTGCGCGTTGGCCCGGCGCTCGAGAGCCTGCCGCAGTTGGCCGCGGAGCGCGGGGGCAAGTTCGACTTGATCTTCATTGACGCCGACAAGGAGAGCAACGCGGAATATCTCAAGTGGGCTTTGAAGCTATCCCGCCGGGGCACGGTGATCGTGGTGGATAATGTCGCGCGTCACGGGACGGTCATCGAAGCCGACAGTGCCGAGCCGGACATCCAAGGGACTCGGCGCTGCTTAGAGATGATGGCGGCCGAACCCCGGTTGAGCGCATTCGCGATGCAGACGGTTGGGGCGAAGGGACTTGACGGGTTTGCGCTGGCCGTCGTGCGGTGGTGATCGGATTCTCAGGCAGCGTAACTATGGATCCGACGGTAGAAAATCTCCTGTAGGTTTATCTATTCGGCAGCAATCATTTGCCGCAGTGCTGCGGCGTATTTTTCTGGCAGGGGCTTTTTGTTTAACTGGTCGTCGCAGACCACGTGCACCGTTTCGCCTTCTGCCAGGAGCTTTCGCTCTTCACCTTTTGGTGACGCTTTTCGCCAGATTTGATACGCAAATTTAATGACCGAGCCGCGCAGGAGGGCTGGACGGGTTTCGATCTGAATCTCGTCGTCGTAGCGGGCCGGGGAGCGGTAGCGGCAACTGGCCTCGATCACCGGCAGGATGCACTCGTGCTCGGTTTCCAATTGACTATAAGCAAGGCCCAGCGAGCGCAGTAATTCGACACGGCCGATCTCAAACCAGACCAGATAGTTGGCATAGTAGACAATGCCCATCTGGTCGGTTTCAGCGTAGCGCACGCGGGCTTCAGTAATGACTGGCATACGGTTGGCACTCTATCAGTGGGCGGGGAAGCAGGGAAAAAGTGAACAAGTGAATTAGTGAAGGAGTCTTCACCGTCATCGAGCGCATTGACTTTGTTTACTCATTCACTTCTTCACTCATTCACTTCTTTCACGGTTTCAGGTGCGCGAAGATGGGCAGCCTGGTCACATCGTTGAAGATGACGAAGGCGAAGAAGGCCAGAAGGACCACAAAGGCTGCCTGGAAGATGCGCTCCTTCACGTTGATGCTGATGTCGCGGCGCATCACGCTCTCAATGAGCAGGAGCAGAATTCCGCCACCGTCGAGAATGGGGAAGGGGAGCAGGTTGAGAATGCCCAGGTTGAGGCTGATGGCCGCTGCCAGCCCGAATTTGGGCATCCATCCATTCATCTCCGCAGCCTGGCCGGCCATGCGGGCAATTCCCACCGGGCCGGAGAGTTGGGAGACGGAAACCTTGTGGGTGAAGATGCGCCCCAGCACTTCGACAATGAGGGTGGAGTTATCGGCGCAGAATGCTGCTGACTTATCGACAGCCTTGTTCAAAGGGAGCGGATTGTTGCGGAAGGGAATCGGCACCGGCGCAAATCCCAGCTTCCACCCGGCATCGAGTTTGGTGGGGCGGGCTACGACGGGAGGCAAGGCGACGCCGTTGCGAAGGATCACGAGCGTAACCGGCTTACCCTCGCCGGCCTGCATATAAGCCAGCAGTGTATTGACGTAATGGAAGGTGTGACCATCGACGGACTGGATGGCGTCACCGGCGCGCAGACCGGCCTGCGCCGCCGGCATGCCCGGCTGCACCTCTTGCACCCAAATCGGGCCGGGGACGAACTGCTCGAGGAGGCCCGTATCGCTGATATCGAAATCCTGACTCTTTACAGTCGCGGGCAGTTGGAAGGAAAGTGTAACTGACTGGCCGCCGCGATCCACGGTGACGGGCACGGTCTGACCCATGCTTCCGGCCGCGTGCATATTGACCTGGTCCCAGTCAGGATTGTCCACGTTATCAAAGCGGCGGATCATATCGCCGGACTTGAACCCGGCCTGGTCTGCCGGCGAGCCTGGAGTGACCCACTCGATGGTTGTGGTCTTGATTTCGTATTTTGGAACTTCGTTGATGACGCCGAAGTAGAAGACCATCAGCACAAATGCCAGAATGAAATTGGACGTGGGGCCGGCCAGGCCGATGAGCATCCGCTGCCAGCGGGGATGATTGAGGAAAGAGCCGGGATCGTCTGGCGGATATGCCGCTTCAGTGCCGGGCGTCTGGAGGTTCTGCTCCGGGGACTCGCCGGTCATTTTTACGTATCCGCCCAGGGGAAGCAGGCTGATTTTGTAGTCAGTTTCGCCGTACTTGAGGCCGAAGAGGCGCGGCCCGAAGCCCACGGAAAACGACTCGACGCGGACTCCGAAGAGCTTGGCGAGAGCGAAGTGGCCAAACTCATGGACCACCACCATGAGGCCGACAAGGACGATGAAGGCAACGATAGCGACTATTACTGTGTGAACATCTTGCATAGATTAGCGATTATCCCTCGATGAAGGCCTTGCGCCCGGATTCACTTCAACAGCTCACGGGCTGTTTGACGCGCCTCCCGGTCGGCTGTCAGCACCTCAGCGATGGTGGCGGGATGCGCCTCCGGCGTGGATGCAAGCACTTCTTCAATTGTACGCGGGATGCCCATAAAGGAGATATGGCCTTCGAGGAATGCCTCGACAGCGACCTCGTCTGCGGCATTGAGGGCGATGCAGTGGGTTCCACCAACTTCAGCGGCTGCATAGGCGAGCCTGAGGCATGGGAAGCGCTCGAAGTCGGGCGGCTCGAACTCCAGATGGCGCAGGGAGGCCAGGTCAAAGGTGAGCGTGCTTGCCGGGCGTTCAGGGTATGCCAGGGCATAGAGGATGGGCAGACGCATGTCGGTGACGGAGATCTGCGCAAGGATGGAGCCGTCAACATACTCGACTAGGGAGTGAACCGTGGACTGCGGATGCACGGTGACTCGCACCTGGCTGGGCAGAACGTCGAAGAGACGGCAGGCTTCGATGATTTCGAGGCCCTTGTTGAGCATGGTGGCGGAGTCGATGGTGATGCGGCGGCCCATGACCCAGGTGGGATGCTTGAGCGCCTGCGCGGGGGTGATGGAGTCGAACTGGTCGAGCGGGAACCGGCGGAATGGGCCTCCAGAGGCCGTGAGCCAGATGGTCTTTACTTCAGAGTGCGCGCCTACGCGAAGACACTGATGGACGGCATTGTGTTCGCTGTCGATGGGCAGGATGGGGACGTTGCGCTCACGGGCGGCGCGGGTGAGAATTTCGCCGGCGGCCACCATGCACTCTTTGTTGGCCAGGCCCACGGGTTTGCCGGCGAGGATGGCGGCGTGCGTGGCTTCAAGGCCGGCCACTCCTACGATGGCTGAGACTACAAAGTCCGCTTCGGGCAACGTGGAACAGGCGACGGTGCCTGCGGTGCCGTGGACCACCTCGATACCGGTGATGCCGGCCTTGCGGAGACGCGTTACGAGTTCGCCGGCCAGTTCTTCGGTGGCCATTGAGACCATCCGAGGCCGCCAGCGGACAGTTTGTGCGAAGGCTTCGTCGAGATTGCGGCCTGCGGCGAGCGCGGCAACCTGGTAGCGGTCAGGAAACTGCTCGACGATGGAGAGGGTGCTCTGGCCGATGGAGCCGGTGGAACCGAGAATGGCTAGTCGCTTCAAAATGTTCTTGAAAATCCGGAGTTCCTGGTAGGACGATTCTGTTAAACCTATCTAAACCATAGAACATTGCAGCTCAAGAAGCTAATGCGCAGCCGGGGGAGGGGCGGCAACGGACCAGTGAGCATCGCGGAACTGCCAGCGGCCATTGCGAGATTCAACGACTCCGGTAAAAAATCCGCTTTCCTCCACGCGCTTGCCCGCGACGTCGACGCGAACCTCGCGCCAGGGGACGGCAACGACCGCCAGATCAGGAGTCAGCGGGTCGACTCGCAAATCGTCACCCCAGACGAGCTGCATGTGCTTGATGCCCAGCGCGAAATCGTGGATTCCTCTGGTCGCCGCCTCACTGTTCGGGAACGCCAAGTTTCCCTCTGAAGCCATAAAAAACGCCGGGCTGTCGGAGAATTGCTTGCGCCAGGCCGCGGGGCCTTCCTGGGTTACGTCGCGCGCAACGTCGCTCATGAAAGCGCGCACACCGGACTCGACCTGGGAGGAGTTGGTTGCCGACAGCGATTGCGGCTCGCCGGAGGAAGCGGAATGGCGGCAGCAAACTGCCAGCGTCAACGGCATGAGAATAAGGGTGCACAGGCGCGTTCGCATGACAAGTCCTTTCATCCCCAAAGCCCTGTCTTCATCGAACCATTTCAGCGGAGGAGAACGGAAAAACCGTCAAAACCGCTGTTGAATCACCTGAGCGTACCATAGCACCGGAGCGGCCAGCAGCAGAGCGTCTATACGGTCGAGGATGCCCCCGTGGCCGGGGAGGAGGTCGCCCGAGTCTTTTACCCCCACGGAACGCTTGAGCGCGGACTCGGCCAGATCGCCTACCTGCGCCGCTGCGTTCACCAGCAAGGCCATCAGCAGCCAGTACCAAACCTCTTCGTCGCGGTAGGAGAGCAACGTCGAATTCCACATCTCGAAAAGTTCTGAGATGCCAAGCAAGGCTCCGGTTACCAGGAGGCTACCGGCTGCCGAACCCAGCGCGCCTTCCCAGGTCTTCTTGGGGCTGAGCGAGGGCGACATCCTATGCCGTCCCCAGGCACGGCCTACGTAGAGAGCGACCATGTCTCCCGCCCAGACCACGCACAGCAAAAAGACAATCAGTGAAGGACCGTTGGTCTCCTCACGCAGAGCGAGCACGGTGTTCAGCGTAAATCCCACGTAAAAAAGGCAGAAGATGGAGACCGCCGCATCGCCCATTACGTTCTCAACCGGTGGACGAAAGGTGCAGACGACCAGCAACACGAGGGCCAGAATTCCGAAAACGAGCTCGGAGTGACGGAGGAACTCAAAATTGAGCTGGGAGGCACCTTCGCGTATGAGAGTCGCCAGCCAATTGGTGCCGGCAATTGCGCTCAAATCGGCAAAAAACCTGCCGGCAAAGAGGGCCAGAATAGCCGCCAACACCACAATGCGCGGCGGATTGGCCCCGCTTTTCTCCACCAGGCGAAGATATTCCCAGGCGGCCAGCGCCGCCACCAGGGCCACGAGAATCGTGAACAAAAACTGCCACTTAGGCCCCAAAAATACCAGGAGCAGGACCAGCGGAATCAATATAAGGGCCGTAATTATGCGCTTCATTCTTTGGTTGAGGATACACTGCCGGGGCACGTTTCCGCTGCAGCGCATTGCGCCGCTCACGTCGAAGCTCAGTGGGCGCCTTTCTCTTTTAGCAGCTTCACAATCTCCGCGGTTTTCGTGCCATAGGTAGCTGCCGACAATTTCGCCACCTTCAGCGCTGTATTGCCTTTGTTGTCCCTGGCCTCGATGTTAGCGCCTTTCGCCAGCAGCAGCTTCACCGCCTCTATATAACCATCGCCGGCCGCCGCGATCAGCGGCGTTTCTCCGCTATTACCCCTGGCCTCGATCCTTGCGCCCTTCTCCAGCAAAAGCCTCACCGCGCCGGACTTGCCGTTGGCTGCTGCTGCAATCAGTGCCGTTTGGCCGTATGAATCCCTGGCCTCGGTGTTGGCGCCCTTCTCCAGCAGCAGTTTGACTACGTCCGTCTTGCCGTCTTCGGCCACGCTGATCAGAGCGGTCTCCTGGTCATTGTTTTTGGCCTCGATATTGGCGCCTTTCTCCAGCAGCAGCCTTACAACGTCAGTCCTGCCCCAATAGGCCGCCGTG
>JBEKUB010000066.1:0-10830 GCA_049515455.1 Occallatibacter sp. | reverse complement strand
TGTGCTCCGGTTGCGCCGGCAGGACCAGTAAGCCCGATCAGGCCCTGAGGGCCTTGCGACCCTGTGTTGCCTATAGGGCCGGTTGCGCCCTGGGCTGCCAAGACCGCCCAGTTTCCGCCCAAGCTGGCGACGTCATTGGCTGGGTCGGCCCCGGTGTCGCCGGCGAGCGCTATGTAGCTGGTTCCTGCCTCGGAGACGGCCGCGCCGATCGAGTACGGAGTGGAAGGGCTCCAGGCGCCAGAAAAGTTGACCGGCGGCCCTTGCGGACCGCTGAGACCGATTGGGCCTTGCGCTCCGGTATTGCCGACAGGACCGATGGGACCAGCGGGACCGGTGAGACCAGTTGGGCCTTGTGCTCCGGTATTGCCGGCCGGACCGGCGGGGCCAGTGAGACCAGTAAGACCGATCAGACCTTGCGGGCCTTGCGCCCCGGTCGTGCCTGCGGGGCCGGATGCGCCCTGAGCTGCCAGAACGGCCCAGTTTCCGCCAGAACCGGCGACGTCAGTGACTGGGTCGACCCCGGTGTTACCCACGAGGGCGATGTAGCTGTTTCCATCTTCGGAAACGGCGGCGCCTACGGAATATGGGACGGAAACGCTCCAGGCGCCAGAAAAGTTGACAGGCGGCCCTTGTGGACCGGTGAGGCCGATTGGACCTTGCGACCCTGTATTGCCGGTTGGACCGATGGGACCGGCAACACCGGTGGCACCAGTGAGGCCGATTGGGCCTTGCGCTCCGGTATTGCCGGCAGGACCGGTGGGACCAGTGAGACCAGTAAGGCCAATCGGACCCTGTGGGCCTTGCGACCCTGTGGTGCCGACGGGGCCGGTTGCACCCTGGGCTGCCAGAACGGCCCAGTTACCGCCCGAGTTGGCGACGTCGTTTGCCGGGTCAACCCCGGTGTTGCCGGCGAGAGCTATGTAGCTGTTTCCCGCTTCGGAGACGGCCGCGCCGATCGAGTACGGAGTGGAAGGGCTCCAGGCGCCAGAGAAGTTGACAGGCGGCCCCTGTGGACCGGTGAGACCGATTGGACCTTGCGACCCTGTATTGCCGGCAGGGCCGGCGGGGCCGGCAACACCGGTGGCACCAGTGAGACCGATGGGACCAGCGGCACCGGTTGCACCGGTGAGGCCGATCGGGCCTTGTGCTCCGGTATTGCCGGTTGGACCGATGGGACCAGCAGGGCCGGTGGCACCGGTGAGGCCGATCGGGCCTTGCGCTCCGGTATTGCCGGTTGGACCGATGGGACCAGCAGGGCCAGCAACACCCGTTGCGCCGACGGGGCCGGCAGGGCCGGTAGCTCCCATTGCGCCCGCGGCGCCTTTTGCGCCCGTAGCACCGGCGGGGCCAGCAGGTCCAGCAGCACCGGCCGGGCCGGCAGGGCCTTGCGGGCCTTGAACGTCAGTGGACACGGCGAATCCGTCAGAGAGGGCGGTCGCTGCATCGGTGATGAGGAGGTCATAGGAACCTGAGGGGAGTGCCCCCGTGTGGACGGCGGTAACCAGCGTATTCGAGAAGCTGGAGACGGACAGTTTGGCGCCGTCCATCGTGACGGTTGGCAGGGTGGTCCCAAAGCCGCTTCCGTAGATCTGAAGCGTGACAAGGTTTGAACTTATCGATACCAATACATGATCGATAACGGGTGCTGACGCAGCATGCAATTGCGCCTGCGCTAACAAGACAGAAGATACTGCCAAAAATAATTTCGTGCGCCAGTGCGTCTTCATAATCCTCCTCCAGCCCTCAAGCCGGGTGTTTCAGGTGAGCGGTGAGCAAGCAGCGTGGACGACATTCCGCGCTCCAAACAGGTTCCGGACAGAACCAGCCACGGTCAGTTTGAAACAGAAATGGAGTGCGAATGCTCTATGTCAATTGAAATCGGGTGGGTGCTCTCCCTGTTCGGGAAGACTGGGCGCTGTGTCCCAGACTGGTTCACGTCCGGACGACTGCAATTCAGCCAATTAGAGAGTTTCGCAGCCTTAACTTTCTGCCTACGAAGCGCGTCATCTCGACAAGAGCGCATTACCACGCCCTTTGTGCACTGCGCACAACCTTGTTGAGGCCCTGCGGCGAACCGCTGAGGGAACGGTCATGCTTCGCGTAAGATGAAAAGCCGGCACCCGCAATGTGAGTGCCGCGAGAAATTTATGAGCAGTTGTATGCAAAGAGGTGCGTCAGACGGCTTGGCCGTCACAACCAGTACGTAAGGGGCGATACTACGCGTTTGCCAACAAAGAACCGGTCACGTTATTAAGTGGAGCAAATCTCGTTTTTGCCTGGGAAATGGAATAATCTTGAAGCTGAATCATGAAATCAATATTGGTATCTGACTATCAGGGAAAAAATTGACGGAAACAAAGTTACCGCGCATTGGTGTACTGGCCATACAAGGGGATTATGCCGCGCACGCTGATGCGCTGGCCGAATCCGGCGCCGAGCCCGAGGAGGTGCGAAAGCCGGAGGAGTTGGCTGGTTTGGATGGGCTGATTCTGCCCGGCGGCGAATCGACCACCATGCTTCGCTTTCTGAAGCACCGCTTCTTCGACGCTTTGGAACAGTTCTGTGCGAGGAAGCCGGTCTTTGGGACTTGCGCTGGAGCCATTATGCTGGCGCGGGAGGTTCGTAACCCGGCGCAGAGAAGCCTGGGCATTTTGGATGTCGTGGTGGAGCGCAATGCTTATGGGCGGCAGATTGACTCAGCTATTTTGACTGCGGAGACCTCGCTGCCGGGTGGGCCGCTGGAGATGGTTTTCATTCGCGCTCCCCGCATTGTTGAGACCGGAACAGGCGTCGAGGTTCTGGCCCTTCGCGAAGGTTATGCGGCACTGGTGCGGCAAGGCCGGGTGCTGGCGGCCACCTTTCATCCCGAGCTTTCGATGGACCGTCGGGTTCATCGGCTCTTTGTCGAGATGGTTGCCGGCTCGAGCGCAAAATAGCCGGATCCACATTGGGATTTGATTCTCACCTTTTCGCCAAGCACGCGAAGGGTTGGGCACCCAGCGCATCAACCGGCCTCCTGGTAACGATTTCATTCCAAATGGAATCATTCCATCCCGTGTGATTATGAGTGATTTTCTGGCCGAGCTAGGGTAATCTCAACAACACAGAGGCCCCCATGCCCTCCACCTTTACGCACGCCCCAGCGGAAACGGAACGGAAAGATCCGGGAATCGGAGGAAAACCGCCCCTTGATCGCCGGCCGACCGGCGGTGGCGGAGGCGGGGGCGATGACGACGGAAAAAATGAGGGACGGGGTCCGCGTGAGCTGCTTTATCGCGTTCGGTTTTTCGTCTATTCCGCGCTTGCCGCCGACATGCTGTTCTTTGCCGTGCTGGTGCTCTTCTTCTTTGCGCGCCAGGCGGGATTGCGTATGGATCCTCGCACTCACCTGTTCGCACGGGATTGGCGACCCTTGCTTCTGCCGCCAATTCTCTACCTGAATACCGCAGTGCTGCTGCTGAGCAGCCTGACCATGGAGCGAGCACGGCTGAACATCTTCCGAGAAGTGGACGTACTGGAGGAGTGGCTGGGGTTGGGGCGGCCTGCGCTTCGACGCACCTTGCCCTGGGTAGGTGCGACGCTGGCGCTGGGAATTATGTTTCTGGGCGGGCAGTATTTAGCCTGGAGGCAACTGACGGCACAGGGTTTTACTTTTGATCGCTGGTCGACGCCGGCGAGCTACTTTTTCTACGTGATTACCGGCCTGCATGCGGCCCACCTGGTCGCAGGCATAGCCGCACTGATTTTCTGCTTGAGCGTATTGGGCAGGCTCAAGCGCGTAGAGTACCGACAGATCGCCGTCGATTCAACCGCATGGTACTGGCACACAATGAGCCTGGCGTGGCTGCTATTGATAGCGGTGCTGGCCGCCGGACAATAGTTTATGCCGCGCGAAAATGGAGAATGGAGCGCCAGCGTTCGCCAAAACTGGGCACTTCAGGGCACTCGTAATAGATTTCGCGGTTGAGCGCCATGAGCAACTGTACTGCCTCAAGCTGCGAACTATCGACCGAAAAATTTGTGCTTTCGTAAAGAAACTCGTCCGTCAGGTATTCGATCGCGTGGCCTAATATCTCCAGGGCATGCCCGGCCCGGGGTGTGATGCGGCGGCGGCGACGATTGGGGCGTGCAGACTCAGAGACGACGGGCTCTGCGGAGAGCGAAATGGGAAAATTGGTGGTAGTGAAAGCTGCCATGCATTGATCCTCGACTTGTTCTTCGGCCAAGCCCTCTCCATAATTCAGATTACGAACGTACTGTCTTCCCGGAATGAGAAGGAAGAGACTCATTGCAAAGATGGGAATTGCTGAAGGATCGCCCGGTGATTTGGCGACTATCGAAAGTTTGAGTCTGAGGGGCTAAGATCACTGCCTTAGAAAGCTGAGGAATGATCTGCAAATGATCCTAATGAGAGGTGCAAGGGAAATTTCCTTTCCAAGCCTCTTATTTAACGCCTTCTGTGCTCGACCGCATGCGGTTTACCTTGACGGGATGCGGCCGAAAACCTAATCTCGAACCAGAGCATCCTGTTGATACGGAGCCGTCGGCGGTCCCGGCGGGCCGGATGCAATCTTACCGGACGTTTTAGGGCTGGCGGCAATGGTTCCTTACTACTGGCAATATCTCCCGCTGTTGATGCAGATTCTTGCTGCGTTCCTGCTTGGTCTGGGGATGGTTACGGCCTCCTGGTTTGTTGGGCGGCACCGCAATACGACGACAAAGCTGGCAGCCTACGAGTGCGGGATTGAAGCCGTGGGCGACGCCCGGGGACGCTTCAGTGTGCGCTTTTATATGGTGGCCGTGCTATTCATCCTGTTCGACGTAGAAGCGGTTTTCATCATGCCCTGGGCAGTCGTCTATCGAAAACTGCCCTTGATTACCGGCAATAAATTATTTGGTTTCTGGGAGATGCTGGTATATCTGGGCTTTGTTGCCGTGGGGCTCTACTATATCGTGCGCAAGGGCATCCTGAATTGGAGCCAGGACAAGGCGGATCTTTAGGATGGGCGTGGGTAACACATTCATCGGTAAGGCAGCTGTGCTTGAGGGGCTTGCCGAGCACCCGGCGGTCCAGGCGATTCTCGCCTGGAATCCCGAAGCATTGACGGACTCAAAGTTCGACCGGAACGAACTGACGCTGACCATTGCGCCTGAGGAGATTCGCGCGGCGGCTGAGACCGTGAAGAATGCCGGCTACAACTTTTTCGAGGATTTGACCGCAGTAGACTGGTTCCCTTCCTCGCCGCGATTTCAGTTGAGCTACCACATTCTTTCGCACCTCCATAGGGAGCGCATCCGCCTGCGGGTGATGCTGGAGGATGCAAGCCCGGCGGTGGAGACAATTACGCAGGTCTGGTCGTCGGCCAACTTCTATGAACGTGAGGTCTTCGATCTCTTCGGCATACGTTTCGAGGAGCATCCTAACCTGCGCCGCATTATGATGCCGGACGATTGGCAAGGTTATCCACTGCGCAAGGACTATCCGGTGGAGGGGTACCGCTAAATGGATTCAGGCACTCCCATCCTCGAAGCCGCGTCGGCCGAAGGCGCCAAAGACCAGCACATGGTGCTGAATCTGGGGCCGCAGCACCCGTCCATGCATGGGGTTCTGCGTCTGGTGGCGGAGATTGACGGCGAGATTGTGCTGCGGGTCTATCCGGAGATCGGTTACCTGCACACCGGTATCGAGAAGACCTGCGAGGCCAAGTTTTATCAGCAGGTGGTACCGCTCACCGACCGCATCGACTACCTCAGCCCAATGGCCAATAACCTCTGTTATTGCCTGGCGATCGAAAAGCTGCTTGCTTTGGAAATTCCCGCGAAGGCGCAGTGGATCAGGGTATTGCTGACAGAGCTGACCCGGCTGAACTCGCATCTGATCTGGCTGGGCACGCACGCTATGGATATTGGTGCGCTGACGGTCTTTCTTTATACCTTCCGCGAGCGCGAGGAAATTCTAAGAATCTTCGAGGGCCTATCCGGCCAGCGGATGATGACCAGTTATTTTCGTATTGGCGGGCTTTCAATGGAGCCGCCGCTGGACTTCTTCGACCGCGTGCAGACTTTTATCCGCATGTTTCCGGAGAAAATTGACGAGTATGCAAACCTGCTGACGGGCAATCCGATCTTCCGCGGCCGGCTGAAGGGGGTGGGCATTCTTTCCGCAGCCGATGCCATTGCATTAGGCGTGACCGGGCCGCCGATGCGGGCTTCAGGCGTGGACTTCGACCTGCGCCGCGATATGCCTTACTCCGGCTATGAGAAGTTTCAGTTCAAGGTACCTGTTTCGACAGACGGCGATTGCTGGGCGCGGTACGAAGTCCGGCTGGTGGAGATGCGGGAGAGCGTGAAGATCATCCAGCAGGCGCTGGATGGGATGCCCGAGGGGGCGATCACGGCTGACGCGCCGAAGATTGTGCTGCCTCAACGGGAAAAGATGAAGACGCAGATGGAGGCTTTGATCCATCACTTCAAGATTGTGACCGAAGGGTTTGCAGTTCCGGCGGGCGAGGTTTATCAGGGCATCGAAAGCCCGCGCGGGCAAATGGGCTACTACGTGGTATCGGACGGCACGGCCAAGCCTTATCGCGTGCATATGCGTAATCCTTCGTTCGCGACCCTGCAAGCGATTGAAACCATGTGCAAGGGGCGGATGATTGCCGACCTAGTTGCGGTGATTGGCTCGATCGATATTGTGCTGGGGGAGATTGATCGATGAGCCCTGAGACCATGAGCCTGTTTTCTCCGCGACTGGCGGCACGCTTTGATGCGCTGGTGGAGAAGTATCCGGCGAAGCGCTCGGCGCTGGTTCCCATGCTGCTCTATGCGCAGGATGAGATCGGCTACCTCTCCGATGCGGTCCTTGCAGAAGTGGCTGAACGCATCGGGATTAAGGAGCTTGAGGTGCGCAATGTGGCCAGCTACTACTCCATGCTGCGCTTCAAGCCGGTGGGCAAATACCACGTGCAGGTTTGCACCAATATCAGCTGCATGCTGCGCGGGGCCTACGATATCTACGAGCGGTTTCAGGAAGAGTTGGGCATTGGGCCAAAGGAAGTTACGGCGGACGGTATTTTTTCGCTGGAAGAAGTCGAGTGCATCGGGGCATGCTCGTGGGCGCCCGCTATCCAGGTGAATTACGAATATCACGACGAGCTCAAGCAGGAGCTTGTGCCCGGCATATTGGCTGGGTATCGCGGTCAGATCGAGGCTGCGGAGAAAAAATCCAATGCCTAGGCTGGTTTCCCATCCCGATGAAGTGAAGATCGTCTCGCAGCGCTTTGGTCAAGGTGCGGAAAGAATCGAGACCTATCTCAAGCTGGGTGGATATGCCTCGGCAAAAAAATGCCTGAAGCAAGGGCCGGAATGGATTCTCGATGAGATGAAGGCCAGCAATCTGCGCGGGCGTGGAGGCGCGGGCTTTCCGGCGGCGATGAAGTGGGCGGCTGTGCCTAAGAAATCTGATCGCCCGAAATACATTTTGGTGAACGGCGACGAGAGCGAGCCGGGAACCTGCAAGGACCACCTGATTTTTCTGCACGATCCGCATGCGGTGATCGAGGGCACGATCATTGCCGGGTTGGCCGTGGGAGCCAAGCTGGGATTTATCTATCTGCGCGGCGAATACCGCTATCTCATCGAGATCATGGAGAAGGCGGTCGCAGATGCCTACGCGAAGGGATTTCTGGGTAAAGAGATCTTCGGTACGGAGATCGAGTTCGAGGTGATTGTGCAGACCGGCGCGGGCGCATACGAAGTGGGAGAAGAGTCAGCGTTGATGGAGTCGCTCGAAGGCAAGCGCGGGATTCCGCGCATCAAGCCGCCCTTCCCTGCCATCGTTGGGCTCTATGGGGGTCCGACTGTCATCAATAATGCTGAGACCATCGTCACGGTGCCGCACATCATCGAAATGGGCGGGGCGACTTATGCGGCTGTGGGAACTCCGAATAACGGTGGAACGCGTTTGTTTTCGATCAGCGGCCACGTGAAGCGGCCGGGGGTTTACGAACTGCCCATGGGTTACAACCTGAAGAAGATGGTGAACAAAGTGGCCGGCGGAGTGCGCGGCGGACGGGCGCTGAAGGCTGTGGTTCCGGGAGGGTCGTCGACACCGGTGCTGCTACCCGAGGAAATCGATATTGGCATGGACTTCGACCAGGTGGGCAAGGCGGGGTCGATGCTGGGCTCGGCGGGAGTGGTGGTGATCGATGACCAGACCTGCATGGTGGAGTTTGCGCTGCGCACCATGAGCTTCTATCAGCACGAGAGCTGTGGATGGTGCATTCCGTGCCGCGAGGGGACAGATTGGCTGAAGAAGTCGCTCACCCGCTTTCATGATGGATTTGGCGAGGCAAGGGATATCGACAACATGCAGCACATCGCCGAGAACATGCTGGGGCGTACATTTTGCCCACTAGGCGATGCGGCGGCCATGCCTATGATTGCGTTTGTGAAGAAGTTTCGCAAGGAGTTCGAGGACCACCTGAACGGGAAGCCCTGCCCGTTCGCAAAACATGTGGAAGTGGCGGTCGTGTAGCAACGAACGTTAGGAGGAACAGGACAAATGAAACAAGAACTTTGGAATAACATACTGTTCCTGTCATTGTGTTTTTGTAGCTGTACATCTGTCCTGATGTTCGCGCATCAGAGGCATGCAATTTCTTTGGGGGAGCTACGTCTCGGATTTGTCTTGCTCGCTGGAGCTTTTTTCATTTTGAACGTATATCGGCAGCGGCGTCTTCGACGAGAGATTCGGGGTTATTCCGAAGCGAGACGTGAAGCACTTCTTGGATCAACTTTGCCTAAGATGATTCGAAAGTTACAAATTGCCGTTGTCGTGCTGCCTGTATTGCTCGTCTTCGGCGTTCTGATGACAAACGGGGCACCTTTAGCTCCGCGACTTGTAGGCATCACTATTAATCTGTGCTTAACCTTTTGGTTCATCGCACTAATCCGTCGCGCAAAAAAGAAATTGAGCCAGCAAACGCACGTAGAGAATAGTGGAATGCAGACAGAATAGGGACGAATGGCAGACGTAACCTTCAAAGTGGATGGAAAGACGCTGACGGCTCCCGCGGGGACGCTGCTGATCGAAGCTTGCCGCAAGGCGGGGATCGAAATTCCGGCATTCTGCTATTACCCGGGGCTCAGTTTGCAGGCAGCCTGCCGCATGTGCGTGGTGCGCGAGGCCAAGGTGCGCAAGTTGCTGACGGCCTGCACCACTACGGTGGCTGAGGGCCTGGATTTTATTACCGAGTCAGAGGAGATTGCGCAGGCTCGCAAGGGGACTATCGAACTGCTGCTGGGCAATCACCCGCTCGACTGCCCGGTTTGCGACGCCGGCGGCGAGTGCGAACTGCAGGATATGACCTTCAAGTACGGCGCGGGGGTTAGTCTCTACGCGGAGGCGAAAGAACATCGAGAGGAGCAACAATGGTCGCCAGCCGTTTATTTTGACCGTCCGCGCTGCATTCTCTGTTATCGCTGCATCCGCATGTGCGGCGAGGGCATGGACGTGTGGGCGCTGGGAGTGCAGAACCGCGGAGTGAGTTCGACCATCGCACCCAATGGCGGCAATCAACTGGATTGCGAACAGTGCGGAATGTGCATCGACGTTTGCCCGGTGGGCGCGCTGACCAGCGGCACCTATCGCTACAAGACCCGGCCGTGGGAGATGAACCACGTTTCTACGGTCTGCACGCATTGCGCCGATGGCTGCAAAGTCACGCTTGGCGTGCGGCAGGTAAACGACGGCTCGCAAATTGTTCGCGTCGACAATCGCGACAAGAGCGGCATCAATGGCGACTTTCTCTGCGCCAAGGGACGATTTGGATTCGATTTTGTCGAGAGCCCTGAACGGCTGACCAAACCGCTGGTGCGAAACGAAGATGGCAAACTGGCGGAGGCCACCTGGGAGCATGCGCTACGCGTGGCCGCAAACAAGCTGGAAGAAGTTCGTGACAGCAAGGGCGGTGCGATCGGCGTCATCGGCTCCAACCGGACCACGAACGAAGAGAATTACCTGCTGCAGAAGTTTGCCCGGACGGTGCTGAACACAAACAATGTCGATCATGAGCGCAGCACGGATTACGCGGCCTTTGCCCGCGCGCTGGCCGGGCGGATGGGTGCGGCTGCAAGCTTGGGTGATATTGCCACGGCTCCGGCGATTCTGCTGGTCGGCGGCAATCCTACAGAAGAGCATCCGTTGCTGGCATGGACTCTTCGCACCAACGTGCGGCTGAACCGAGCGCGGCTCTATATTGCCAATTCCAGGCCCATCAAACTTGAGCGGCAGGCCAAGGCAACACTGCGGCTTCCTGAAAATGGTTACCATAATTTGGCCGCTTACCTCAGCCGCAACGATGCGAAGAATGGGAATACGGAATTTAGCAAGGCTCTGCCGGGCGAGCAGTCCCTGGTGGTGATCTTTGGACAGGAGTATCAGGGTGAGGCTGTCCAATCGCTAGTCGAGTGGGGATTGAAACGCGGGAATGTACGATTTGCGTACCTCGGCGATCTTTCGAACTCTCGCGGCGCGGCGGATATGGGGCTATTCCCCGATCTGCTACCGGGGTATGTGTCGGTCACCGAGCCTGGCGCTTTTGCGGAGTATCCGGGTCTGCCCGCGAAACCCGGTAAAAATCTAACGGAGATTTTCGAGGCGGCGGGTAAAGGCGAGATGGGTGCGATGCTCATCGTCGGCGCCAATCCGGTGGCGAGACAGGGAGTGGATGCCGAGACGCTGGAAAAGTGCTTCATCATCGTTCAGGATTTATTTCTGACTGAGACCGCTGCAATGGCAGATGTGGTGCTTCCGGCCGCCAGTCTCTA
>JBEKUB010000065.1:0-10838 GCA_049515455.1 Occallatibacter sp. | reverse complement strand
CCGATTAGCTATTATGACGAAAAAACCAGCAGAATGGTTTATTTATTTTCTTGTCAGTACTCCACCAAGTGAGACGGGCCGGCCACCACTTCGTTTTGGAGACCGGTCCTGAATGTAGAGTTTCTTTAGAAACAAGCAGATGCAGAATGCTACTTCTTTCTTTTGACGCCTTTCTGCCGCGCGTACAAGAGTACCCCGATCAGCGTTTTCCCGTCCAGAATTGCGCCTTGGTCGATCATTTTGAGCACTTCGGAGAGTTTGACGAGACGTAATTCGATATGTTCGTCGTCTTCCAAATTGGTGGGGCCTGCTTGAAGCCCCTCGGCCAGGAAGATCTGCATGGATTCGCCCAGAAAGCCAGGACTGGGATAAAACTCGGCCAGCAGCTTCCACTTTTTGGCCCGGTAGCCGGTCTCCTCGGCAAGTTCGCGCTGCGCGCCGGCCAGGGGGTCTTCACCGCGCTCAAGCTTGCCGGCCGGCAGCTCCCATAAAAACTGCCGCGCTGCGTGACGATACTGGCGTTCGACGGCGACCCATGGATTTTTTTTGCTCTTCGATCGGTCGATGGCGAGAATGACCACGCTGCCATTGTGGCGGATGATATCGCGCTCGTTTTTGTTGCCGCCGGGCTCGATCAGCCGGTCCCGCAGCACGCGGAAAAGCCCTCCCTCAAAGACCACCCTGGAGCTGAGCAGTCGCTCTTTCTCTTCCGGCGCTGACGCTTTAGGCGCCTTGGCAGCTTTCTTCTTCTCCGGCTTCACCAGCTTGGCAGGCTTGGGTTTTGCGGCATTCTTCGTCTTGGGTGTGACTGCTTTGGTTTTCGCGGGCTTGGCGGCTTTTTTATTCGGCATCATGACCTCTCTTCGAATCAACAGTAAAGAAGAAGTATACGCATTCCTTCGGGCTGCCTTATCGAAATGTGCACTTGTGCATCGAATCCGTCTCGCGTGGCATCCTTAAGAAAGTGATTACCGCTTGAGCGCATTGAATTCCCCCACGGGGCAAACCAGCCGGAAGCGATTGCCGGAAGAGAATGAATTGCTGACCGCAGATTGTTATTCCATGAGCGTTGTGCCGGGAATGAGCCGGCTATTTCTGGACTACTGCGCCAATAAAACCGAGGCGCGGGCGTTCTATCGCTCGATCGAGCCAGATTCTGCCCAGGCCGCGCGCCCACCGGTTCCGGCGCATTGGCCCGACCTGGTTCGGCTGCTCGCGGAGCAGAACTCCGCCCCTTCGCCGTCCGCAGCAGATGCGCTTGCGGCGCTGGCACAGGGCGCGAGAACGATCGTTACCGGCCAGCAAGTGGGACTCTTTGGCGGGCCGCTTTTTACGCCATTCAAGGCTGCCACCGCCGTGGCTCATGCGCGCCAGGCAACGGCGGCAGGCAATCCGCACGCCGCCATCTTCTGGCTGGCGACGGAAGACCACGACTTTGCCGAGATCGACCATGTGAGCTTTCCCGCCGGTCGCGAGCTGCGCAAGCTGGTTTATTCGCCAGCTGCAGGAGATGTGGCAGAATCGTCCCTTCCTGTCGGCGGCATCGTGCTGGACAAATCGATTACCCCATTGGTGGATCAGGCCCGGCAATTGTTGGGCGAGTCCGCTGCGACGGAAGCGCTGGTCGAGGCTTACCGCCCGGGCCGTACCTTTGCGCAGGCCTTCAGAGATTTCTATACAAAGGTCTTTGCCGCACAGGGACTCCTGATTCTGGATGCAAGTGGACGCGAATTTCATCGCATGGGTTCGCCCGTGCTTCGGGCAGCTCTGGAGCGCGCCGACGAGCTTCATGCCGCACTGATGGAGCGGGACAGTAAACTTGAAGCGGCGGGCTATCACGCACAGGTCGGTGTTACCCAACAGTCCAGCCTCCTGTTTCTCATCGACGAAAACAGTGGCGCTCGCTTGGCGCTCAAGCGAACCGACCCAAGCGCCGCCGAGCCCGACGGGATTTGGCGTACCAACGGGCAGAAATTCTCTACTGCAGACCTGGTTGGGATTCTCGACTCCGAGCCGGAGCGCATCTCGCCCTCGGCGCTGCTGCGTCCGGTTTTTCAGGACTTTCTACTCTCCACTTCGGTCCAGGTCGCTGGGCCAGCGGAGGTAGCTTACCTGGCCCAATCCGCCGTGCTCTTCGAACGCATTCTGGGCAAGCCGACGCCGATTGTGCCGCGTTTTTCCGCGACTCTGGTCGAGCCATCCATTAGCGAGTTGCTGCGCAAGCATGAGCTGCCCGTAGAGCGGGTCTTCGGGGAAACTCCGGCTTCCCTGGCGCAGTTGCTGGCCGCCCGAGCAATGCCCATGGAAGGCAAGCAAAAACTCGCCAGCGCCGAGACGGCTCTGGAGGCCGAGTTGACCGCACTGCTCGACTGGATGAGCGCGATGGACGAAGGGCTGGGCAAGTCTGCCGAGACCGCGGCCGGCAAGATCCGCTACCAGATGAGCCGCCTCCGCACCTTGGCCGCCAACTTTGAATTGCAGCGCCAGTCCACGCTCAGCCGCCACGCCGGAACCATCTTCCAGGCGCTTTACCCCGATGGTGGCTTGCAGGAGCGGCTGCACGGCGCGGCTTACTACTTTGCCCACTATGGATTCGAATTATCAGAAGAACTGACCGCGCAGGCCGCCGCCCCCTGCCCAGGCCACACGGTGGTTTGGCTATAATCCTCGCAAACAGCGGCGAGGTTTCCAATTGAAACAATTCATTGCATTCATAGTGGCGGCATTGCTCGCCTGTTCGGCAGCGCAGGCCGAAAAAGAGCCCTGCGCGTCTGCCGGCGACGACAATCCGTATCTGGGCACCCAGACCATCCGCCTGTGGCCCGGCGACGCTCCTGAAGCCAAAGGCAACGCCTGCGAAGATATTCCCACTCTGACCGTCTTTGAATCCTCAGGCGGGGGCAGCGGCAAAGGTTCGACTGTGATCATCATGCCCAGCGGCGGTTATAACCAACTGACCGGCAAAGCAGGACGCGAGGCAGCCAATTGGTTCACCGCGCGGGGCTTTCGGGCCTTCATTCTCAGCTACCGGCTCAGCCCCAACGGCTACCTGATGCCGGTTCCGCTGCTCGATGCCCGGCGCGCCATACAACTGGTGCGAGCTCGGGCGCTGGAGTTCCAGATCGACCCGCATCGCATCGTGGTTGCAGGTTTCTCCGCCGGAGGCCACCTGGCTGCGCTTGCCTCCACGAGCTTTGTTCCCGGCAAACCCGACGCGGAAGACCCCATCCAGAGAGTCTCCAGCCGCCCTGATTATCTGGTTCTCGGCTACGCATGGGTCGGCGCCTTCGACAGCAATACCGGCTACTGCGAGCGTTACAAAACCTTAGATGGCTGTGCGGCTCTGCGTGCGAAATTCGCACCGGATTTACTGGTCAGTAAAGATACTCCGCCCACGTTTCTCTACCACACCTTCAATGACGAGTCGGTTCCGGTGGAGCAAGCGCTGCGCTTCTACCAGGCTCTGGTCAAGGCCGGCGTTCCCTCCGAAATGCACATCTTTCCCAATGGCTCCCACGGCTCCGGCCTGGGCAAGGGCGATCCGTCTCTGGACCAGTGGCCCAATCTTCTGGAGAACTGGCTCCGCGCCCAGGGCCTTCTGACACCTGCGAAATTAGCCGAAGCGCCCAAAACCAAATAGATAAATTCAAAAACGAGATTTAGCGCGCCTTGTATAATCCTCGCGAAGCGTTGGGAGGTTTAAAGTGAAGCAGTTGATTGCATTTCTTGTGGCGGGTTTGCTGGCCTGTTCTGCGGCGCAGGCGCAAAAAGAGCCCTGTGCAACACCCGGCAATAACAACGATTATCTGGGCATCCAAACCATCCGCCTGTGGCCCGGCGACGCCCCTCAAGCCCAGGGCAACGCCTGCGAAGATATTCCCACGCTGACCATCTTCGAGCCGCATCATGGCAACGGCAACGGTTCTGCCGTGGTGATTCTGCCCGGCGGCGGTTACGCCCATCTGGCCGGCAATCTGGAGGGCCGCCAGATAGCCGATTGGTTCACGGCGCGGGGCTTTCGCGCCTTTGTGCTCAGTTACCGGCTCAGCTCGAACGGCTACCTGCTGCCGGTTCCGCTGATCGATGCCCGCCGCGCCGTGCAAACAGTGCGGTCCAGAGCGCGCGACTACCAGATCAATCCCAACCGCATCGTGATCATCGGTTTTTCCGCCGGCGGCCACCTGGCCGCGCTTGCATCCACGCAATTCATTCCCGGCAACCCCGACGCAGCAGACCCAATCGAGCGCGTCTCCAGCCGCCCGGACTACCTGGTGCTGGGCTACCCGTGGATCGGCGCCATCTCCGGCGACACCTCCCGACTGACCTACTGCACGCTGTTCAACGTGATGAACCGCTGCGAAGAACTGCGCGAGGCCTACTCTCCCGACCTCTTTGTCACCAAGGACACGCCTCCCACCTTCTGGTATCACACCTTCAACGACAAGACGGTTCCGGTAGAGCAGGGATTGCGCTTCTACGAGGCGTTGGTCAAGGCGGGAGTTCCGTCGGAAGCGCACATCTTCGCCAATGGACCCCACGGCACCGGCCTGGGCAAGGCGGACGCCGCTCTGGACCAGTGGCCGAACCTGCTGGAGAACTGGCTGCGCGCCCAGGGTTTGCTTACTCCGGACGAATCAATCGCCGAGCCCAAGCCGGCGCGGATGAAGTAAGGGACTGAGCACGCGCCTGCCGAAAGAAGCGGTGATCACCCTGCGATGATGCTTTATGGAAAAGTGGTTACAAATTAAGAGGCGGGCAATCGGTTAGGGGAGTGGAATGACTTCCCGAAGTCGATCGCCCGCCGGACCCTGGATCGGGTCTAGGTGATAATCTAAGTATGGGCTTGTTTTCGGCGAAAGCAAGTCTTTTTTGAACTAATTTCCCATTTCGTGACCGCAGTCACAGGACTCCAAATAATCGGCCCCGTCTGCGTTGACTTGACGGTTCGCCCCCTGATAAAACAAGAAGTTCATACCACAGGAAGTGCAGACTAGCCGCCTGAGCAAACCGGTACCACCATGCAAGAAATCATCCAACAACTCGAAACACTTCTGGTAGGCTCCGTACCCACGGCTCTGCTGTTTATCGTGCTTGTTTTGGCATACCAGTTGCTGGTGCAGGGCCCGTTGAGCAAAACCCTCAACGAGCGCCGCGCCCGTACCGAGGGAGCCATCGAGGCTGCGCACCAGGCCATCGCACAGGCTGAAGCCACGGCGGCCGAGTATGCCACCAGGCTGCGCCAGGCGCGCGCCGAGGTCTACACAGTCCGCGAGCAGCGGATCAAGCAGTGGGTTGCCGAGCGCGAGACCGCCCTGGAAGCTGCCCGCAGGGCTACCGGTGAAAAGGTCAGCCAGGCCCGGGCCGCGCTTGAAGCTGAAGCTGCCCAGGCCAGGCAAGCCATTCAGGCCACCGCGGGAGACTTGGCCAATCGTGTGATCCGCGCGGTACTGCCAGTGGCCGCCGGGGGGTCCCGTTGAGAGACTCGAACAAGCAAACGCGTTTTTTCGCACCGCTTTTCCGATTTGCTCTATTAGCGCTGCTGACGGCCAGCACAGCCTTTCTGCCCTGCCGCCTCACCGCACAGGACCCGGCTCCGGCAGCCAATCAATCTGGCCAAGCGACAGACGCCGCCAAGCCTGAAGCACCCAAATCGCAGGAGGAGCAGAACAATACCTTCCGGCTCACTGGCCCCATCGTCAAGGCAACCGCCAAAGCGCTGAACATGTCGGTTGAGCGGGTGGCGCTTTTCTACGATCTCTTTAACCTGGCTATCATCGCTCTGGCCATCGGCATTCCTCTCTTCCGTTACCTGCCCAAATACCTGCGCAATCGCGGCAAGAAGCTCAGCGAAGATATCGAGTCGGCGCGCAAGACCGCCGAGGACGCCAACGCCCGGCTCAGCGCGGTTGAAGCCAAGCTTTCCTCCATCGGCGAGGAGATTGAAAAATTTCGTGCCGAAGTGGAGCATGAAAGCGTTGCCGACGAAGCGCGCATCAAAGCCAGCCTCAAGGAAGAGAGCGAACGCATCGTCGCTGCCGCCGAGCAGGAGATCGCTGCGGCCGCCGCTCAAGCCAGGCGTGGATTGCGCACCTTTGCCGCCGATCTGGCCGTCGGTCAGGCCGCCAAGCAAATCGTTCTGACGCCGGAAACCGATCGCGCCCTGATCGCCGAGTTTGTAGGCGATGTGACCGGGAAAGGAAAGAGCTAAATGGCCGCCTTTGTTTCCCGTTACGCCGCCGCCTTTCTTGAAGTGGTCACCGCCGCCAGGCTCGATCCCACCGCCATTGACCGCGAGCTGACCGATTTTCTTGCCACCTGGGAAGCAAGCCAAGAGCTGCGCGAGTTCTTCACGCATCCGGCCATTCCCGCCCTCGATAAAGTGGCGTTTCTCGATAATTTGAATAACAAACTGAATCTCCAGAAGGAACTACGCAACCTGCTGGCTGTGCTTATCAACAACGACCGCATCGCCGAGGTAAGCGAAGTGGCAGCGGCATATCGCCGCCTGCTGCAGGAGCAGATGGGCATTCGCCAGGCAGAGATTGTGACCGCCCGCGAATTGGACGAGAAAGACCGTGGCGCCCTGGTAGCCGAGGTCGGCAAACTGGCCGGCGCACAAATCGAGGCCAGCTTCAAGCTGGACCCATCCATCCTCGGCGGCACGGTCGTGCGCATCGGCTCCACAGTTTACGACGGTTCCGTCCGCGGACGTCTGGACAGATTGAAAGAAGCATTAGTCAGTGGTCAGTAATCAGTTTTCAGTTGTCAGTTTTCGGTACTCAGAAAACAGTTTTTAGTGGTCGGTTTTGCAGTCGGTAAGTGGTAAGCAGAAAATCATGTTCGGTTGTCGTGGATTCCGCGTTTCGGAAACTGATAACTGACCACTGACAACTGACCACTCAAAGGAACGAAATGGCTCAGATCAAGGCAGACGAGATTACGCAACTTCTTCGCGAGCAGATCGCGAACTACGACTCCAAGGTCCAGGTAGACGAAGTCGGGACCATCACATCGCTGGGCGACGGCATTGCCCGCCTGCACGGGCTCGACAAGGTGATGGCCGGAGAGCTGCTCAGCTTTCCGCACGGCATTGCCGGACTGGCCCTGAGCCTGGAAGAAGATTCGGTGGGCTCGGTAATTCTGGGCGACTACACAGAGCTCAGCGAAGGCGACGAAGTCAAGCGCACGGGGACGATCTTGAGCGTGCCGGTGGGCGAAGGCATGATCGGCCGCGTGGTCAACGCGCTCGGTCAACCCATCGACGACAAGGGCCCCATCGCTTCCTCTGCTTCGCTGCCCATCGAACGCCTGGCGCCCGGCATCATTGACCGCCAGCCGGTGCGTGAGCCCATGGCCACTGGCCTCAAAGCCATCGACGCCATGATTCCCATCGGCCGCGGCCAGCGCGAGCTGATCATCGGTGACCGTCAAACCGGCAAAACTGCCGTGCTGCTCGACACCATCATCAACAACGCCAAAAACGATCTGATTTGCATTTACTGCGCCATCGGCCAGAAGCGCTCCTCCATCGCCCAGGTCGTGCAGACGCTGACTGAAGCCGGCGCCATGGGCCACACCGTGATCGTCGCCGCCTCGGCCTCTGAGCCTGCGCCGATGCTTTACATCGCCCCCTACGCAGCCACGGCCATCGGCGAGTACTTCCGCGACTCCAGCCGCCACGCCCTGGTCATGTACGACGATCTCTCCAAGCACGCCATGGCCTACCGCGAGATTTCGCTGCTGCTGCGCCGTCCGCCGGGCCGCGAAGCCTATCCCGGCGACGTTTTCTATCTCCACTCGCGCCTGCTGGAGCGCTCCTCCAAAATGAGCAAGGAAAAGGGCGGCGGTAGCCTCACCGCGCTGCCGGTCATCGAAACCCAGGCCGGTGACGTCTCCGCCTACATTCCTACGAACGTCATCTCCATCACCGACGGACAAATTTTTCTCGAAACCGATCTCTTCAACTCCGGCGTTCGTCCGGCGGTGAACGTGGGCCTCTCCGTTTCCCGCGTGGGCTTTTCCGCAGCCATCAAGGCCACCAAGCAGGTGGGCGCCACGCTCAAGCTCGATCTCGCGCAGTACCGTGAGTTGGCCGCCTTTGCGCAGTTCGGTTCCGACCTCGATCCCCTCACCCAGAAGCAGCTCAACCGCGGCCAGCGACTGACGGAACTACTCAAGCAGCCGCAGTTCCAGCCGCTTACCTGGCAGCAGCAGGTGGTGGCGCTCTTTGCCGGCACGCAAGGCTATCTCGACGACCTGCAAGTCTCGGACATTCGCGCCTTCGAGGTTGGTCTCTACAAGTACCTCGACGCCGCGCAAACCGCGCTGATGGAAAATCTGACCAAGAAGAAAGCCCTGGACGACGACCTGCGCAACAAGCTGCACGCCGCCCTTAAGGAATACTCCGCCAACTTCAAGACGGAGCTTGAGGCGGCGGTCAAGGCGTAGAACGAGTGATCAGTGATTAGTGGTTAGTTCGACCACAACGGAAGTCTTAGGAAAGGAAAGAAGAATATGCTCGGTACCCGATTGAAATGCATCGCAGCAATATTCGCTTTCTCCTGCCTTTCAGTCGTTGCATGTTCTGGGCAAAAAATGAAAGTTAAGATCATACAACGTCAGAATAGCGAAACAGAGTACCACTATGTTGTGCCCGGACAGATCAACTCAACGTCGAACACAAACTTAAACTGTGATACTGGCTTGACAAATGTGAATTGCTCCGGGAGGACCATAACCAACGGTACCGTAACAGCCCCAAGGCAGATTTCATATAACGTTACCGGGGCTACTTTTTCTCTTCTTTTGCCTGATGGCAGAATTGCAGTTGTTAACTGCGACAGTAAACTTGGTTTCACTACGCCTCGGCGCAGCTGTCGTACGCCGCTCGTGGACGATATCCAGGTCGAGTTCAAGGGAAAGAATGCCAAACTTCTTTGGCCTGCAGGCATTGACGGCAGGACTTTTGATTCTGAGACTTACAAGATCTTGGCTGTGTTGAACAAGTAGCCAGTATCTTTCGCGAAAAAAAGGAATGATACTGGGTCGCTGAAAACCGGAAACTGATCACTGTTCACTGACAACTGATCACTGGAAGGAAAATGGCAAACGTACTCGATCTACGGCGTCGCATCCGCAGCGTGAAAAACACGCGGCAGATCACCAAGGCCATGAAGATGGTCTCGGCGGCCAAGCTCCGCCGCGCGCAGGAGCGGGCAATCTCGGCCCGGCCCTACGCCAGAATGATCTCCAGCGTGCTCGAATCGCTGATCCGCCGCATCGATATCTTTGACGAAAAAACCGGCAATCTCTGTCATCCGCTGTTTATCACCCGGCCTGAGAAACGGGTACTGCTGATCGTCGTAAGCGGCGATAAGGGATTTGCCGGAGCCTTCAACGCCAACATCCTCAAGACCGCCTTCCAGTTCATCGCCGGCAATCCCGACAAGGAACTCGACATTGAAGCCGTGGGCCGCAAGGCCCGCGACCAGATGCGCCGCCGCTATCCCGCTGCGGTTTATCGCGAGCAGACCGACGAATTCGGCCGCACCATCAAAATTCGCGAGCGCAAGGGTCCGGTCGAGGTCACAGGCGACCACCCCGGCATGCTGTTAAAGCTCGAAACCGGCCGCGTCTTCGAGCTGGCCCACAGCATCATCTCCCGCTACACGCATGAGGAGATTGACGCCGCCTACATCGTCTACAACGAGTTCAAGTCCGTCATCGCGCAGCGGCTGGTGGTCGAGAAGCTTTTGCCGATCATGAAAATCGGCACTCCGCAGATTACCGGCGCCACGGAGCTGTCTGAAGAGGAGCGCGAGCGCGCGGCTGAGGCTGCGGCTAGCGCGGGCATCTCGCTGGAGCCGGCCGATACCGCCGAGGCCGACGAGGAGGCACGCAAGTTCGGCACCTCGCAGGTGGATTACATCTACGACGATCCGCCCTGCGAACTGTTCAACGGCCTGCTCCCGCAATATATTTACGCGATGCTCTATCACGCCATGACGGAGTCGGTAGCCGCGGAACATGCGGCCCGCATGACGGCCATGGATTCAGCAACCAACAACGCCTCGGACATGATCGACTCGCTCACGCTGTACATGAATCGCGTGCGCCAGGCCGCCATCACCAAGGAGATTATTGAGATTGTTTCAGGGGCGGCGGCACAGTAAGGGATTGAAATGAAAGTCCGCGAGCTTTTGCAGATCGAGCTTTGGAGCAAAGAGATATCGCGGAAGATACTTCGGCGAACGTGGAAGATTCTGGTACGAATTGGAATTGTTTCCGGGGTTATTGTTTTAGTGCTTGGCATTATCCTCGTTGTTGAATTGCGATGGATGACATCCGGAGAGCGCAAAGCCGCCACTGTGGCATTGGTAGAAATCGATGGGTTGCAGAATATCGATTCGCTTAGTGAGGATGATGCCAATGCTGGACTGAAGCGGGCGAACGAAAAGTTGGGTTTGGCTAGCCAGGCATCTTGGACGATTCGGGACAAGAGTGTGGTTCTCTCTTTGTCGATGTATCTTTGGGAGATTGAACACAAGCGCGAAGACAAGAAGTTTATTGACAATGCGATTCGAAATAATCCCTCTTGGTGGAATTCGCATCCGGATTCATTGGCAAGGTTGAAGAAGTTGGAGCGGTCTGAAAGCATTTTCCGCGCAGAATTACACAAGGAATTGAACTAAGTAAGATTGAAATTTGAAAAGGCAGAAAAATGGCAGAGAACATCGGCAAGGTAATCAAAATCTCCGGTCCCGCGGTGGACGTGCAGTTTGAAGAAGCGACGATGCCGCCCATCTATCAGGCGCTGCGCGTCACCAGCGAGGGCTTCA
>JBEKUB010000064.1:0-12737 GCA_049515455.1 Occallatibacter sp. | reverse complement strand
CTGGTCGTTGTGGCCGAATTGGATGAAATAAAACTGCCCGCCCTCATTAAGGGCCCTCCTCCAAAGACCTTCATCCTGAAAGCTCTTGGTCGAGCGCCCGTCCGCCGCCAAATCGAGGCAGTCGGCATCCTCCTTCAGATGTGCGCAAAATCCGGGTCCCCACCCTCCCACCTTAGCTACTGTTGAGTCGCCGACCAGCACCACCTTGATGTATTCGATATGAGACGGCCTACCCCGGGGACCCGGCATTTGAATATAAGTCCAGCTCAGGATCAGTATGGCCGCATACAGTGCGGTGGTGAGTTTAGAGAAATTCAACTCACCCGGTTGCCTTAAGCGAACGTTGTGGACCGACTGACCCAAACCTTCCAAGATTACCCTCTCCCGCCGTTTACGGAGGCGCCTCGTATCGAGTCAAGTATCCGCTTGCTGTTCACGGCGCATCTCCACTGAGTGGACGCGGCGACCTTAAACACCGTGATCTGCAAGCAGTAAATAGAGATCAGGAGATACCCGAAAGTCTAGGCCACGCCGGCACGCGGTACGGAATGCCCAGGAGGCCCGACGTAGCTGTCGATAAGCGTGTTGTTTACGTAACCCATTGATCCTTTGTAAGAGACGATTTTGCCGGGATTGCCCAGAACAATCGCTTTCGCAGGAACATCGAAATTCACGTAGGCTCCCGGCGCGATCAAACAGTCATCCCCGATCGTGATCTTCCCTACAACGATCGCGTGAGTGCCGATCCAAACTCGGTTGCCGATTGTTGGAGCTCCCTTGTGGGCCCCTCGGCTCTCAGCGCCGATCGTAACACCAGGCGCGATATTCGCGTTCGAACCGATAACAGCATCAGGGTTGATGACTACACCGCCGAAGTGCCCGAGGTACAAGCCCGGTCCAATTTTTGTAGTGGGCGAGATTTCGAAGCCGAAGCGAAAGCGATAGTGATTGAGCCGCATGCGATTGAAAATATAGCCAAAGACACCAAACGATTTCTTGGATTGGCTGTAGGCCGCGACCTGGCGCAGGTAGTAGGTAAAGTGAAATCCTGGTTGGCCGAAGTATACAGATAGAAAGCCCCCCCAACCTGTTTTGCCACCATAGCGAAAAAGATCTGCCTGTAACTTTTCCCATGACTTGATTGGCAAATTTCTTTTGCCTTTGGGGTCCGAGGCCTTGCGCTGAGAATGCAGAAACATAGTTCTTCCTTTCGCATGAGAACAACGGCCCATCGGCTCAGGGGATGTGTTCCAAGCATGACGGTCGCGCTGATTTGATTACCTCTGGGCGCGTATTGCTGGCCATCAAGAGGCAACTAGTTTTCACAGAAACACTCGGGACAAAAACTCTCAAGCCGGTGGCTGCGCTGTATGTGATGCCTGGCACAACGCCATTCAGGTGTCGGCTCCTGTGAAATCGGGCTCGATCTCGCAGACTGTTCGCGTGCGTTTTTAGGTGTCCAAATTGTCCGGGAAGCTTCACACGCGCGGGCGCACATTTGCGCGTATTACTCTCCAAAATTCCGAACAATTCTGTCGGTCATAGGGTTACTTTCCGATGCAAAACGTGGAAATATCAATAGATGTCAATATCCGTGCGGGTCACGAAGCACAGCTCTTCCTTTGGAGTCCCGCGGGAGTCCCAATCTGCCAGTTAAACACCCGACGCGTCCAAGCCGAACAGAACTTGAGAAAAGGGCACCTTCGGGTGCCCTTTCTTCATCGAGAAACAAGCAGATCAATCGGACTAGTTATGCAGGATCGGACCAGCTGGCTTGGCCTTACGAAAGGCGACAAATGCCAGACCCAGGAGGCCGCTGCCGAGAAGCAGGAGGCTGCTGGGCTCAGGAGTGACGTCAATGATGTTGAGCTCACCGTTGTTGTCAAAGTTGTATTTCGTTCCGTCGTACTCATAGGTCATGTAATCGTTCGTTCCAGCGCCAGTGAAGCCGTTGTTGGAGTAGATATTGACCTCGACCCCATCGATATCGAAAAGCAGCCCGTTGTTGTCAACATACGGGGATCCTAAGCCTACAGGCAGGAAGACCTCGTTGTCGTAATAGAAAGCCCCGCTCGGAGAGGTCAATTGGGATCCGGTTCCCCCGATCACGGTTCCAGTAGTTCCCGTGACGAGGCCTGGGCCGCCACCTTCTATGATGAGGGATCCGCTGGTAATATCCCATTGATTTCCACCAACGTTGGTTCCGTTGAGGAAACCGGCAGCAAAGACGGTGCTTCCGTTTGGACTGGTGAATGTATAAAAGAGTGAATCAGCCAATGCAGCTGGAGTAATCGCAAGGGCCGTTGCCAATGCGAGAAAAGCTAGGAACACTTTCTTCATAATTTCACCTGGAGGTGCCCTTACGGGCACGTGTCTTGCTAGGGCCCCCTGCATAGGGCAGCTCAGAGAAAAAAGCTCTTTCTTGTGGTTGCGCGTTTCACAAAACATGCGCGATCCCCTCGACGGGCATCTGCATGAGGATTCAACTGCACGCTTGCAGCAGTAAAAACCGCACGACTTCGCGGAGCCCGGGCTTTCCGGTGTGGCCGGAAGGGACGATGCAGGTCTGACAGTCACACCGATTGGCTAATATATTTTTGTGCATGTTGAGGACCAAAAACAAACATTATTAGATTCAATGATTTGCTCCACGGAGCGATTGACTGCTGTGCAATTGTTTGCACACTCTCTTGCCATAAAGGTTCTCTTTTGCGTTACCTGCCGCTGTTACTTCTCTGCTCTCAGCGATGAATTGTTAGCATTTATTACCAGGTCGCCTCACGCCTGTTCTTCTACCTGTTATCGGGTATGCGACTCTAGTTTTTTCATGCGCTTTGGTTTTCATTCAAATCCAAATCTTTCGGTGGCATGACAACCTTGTAAATGCCACTGGGAAGGAGGGCCAAGCTGTCGGGATTGTCTTCGCTGGTGAAGCGTATTGGGGAGCGATGGACAGGGCGATGCCCATGAGCATTTGCAAGGGGATAATGCTGATTTCGATATTCTATGAGACAGCCTTAGAGGCACGATTACTTTCCAATGCAAAAAAACGGAAAGATTTCGCTCAGTTAAAATGAATTCATCAGTTCCTCCGCGTTCAGCTCACACCGGCATTCGTTGCTGCTGTCGCCTGAGTGGAATTGGCTTAAAAGCACGTGTGCTTGTGCGACTCAAAAGGAGAGCGATGAAGATGCGGAATTTTGCGGTCCTTCTGGTTTTGATGAGCGGGTTGTATTGCTCGGCACAGGCCACGGACGTGGATGGGGAGTGGCAGGGAATCAAGAACACTCCAGAGAGGGTTGTTTTCACTGCCGCAGTCACTTTGCAATCCGGCGCAAGCTGCAAGACGTGCGCGGCGACAGGCGACGGATCGATCGAGGGAAAGATCGTGTGGGGCCTGAGGAGTGCCGGTACGAACACCGCTTCGGGGATGGCCAGCAAGGTGGGGAGGATCGGTACGGAGTATGTGAAAGGTCAGATGAGGGGCAAAGGGCTGCTGGTGCTGAACGGTTACAAGTTGGATGATCCGGATCATATTCTAGTGCTCGACAAATATCGCCTGGCAGTCTCCGATGATGGAAAGGTTCTTGGCGGACTTTCGTTCAATGGCGGCCACTGGACCGGCCAGTTCATCGCCATTCGGCCTCAGAAATGAATTCGGGTCAGACTTCCCAGTCGATGACCACGGGGCGCAGGCCGCGCACGGCATTGGATAGATAGATGGCGTCGGCCTCGTGAAGATCCTGGGGATACAGCACTTTTTCTTCGACGTTGGGCCGCGTCTCGAGAATGTGGCGGCGCTGAACGCCTGCGAGCAATCCGCACGCGATGGGTGGAGTGAACCAGCGGCCTTCTTTTTGAATGAAGATGTTGCTGATGGCGCCTTCGGTGACCTCGCCGCGAGGATTGAGGAAAAGCACTTCGTCAAAACCCGCCTGGGTTGCGGACTTCAGCGCTTCCGCGTAGAGGGGTCGGTGCGTGGTCTTGTGGAACAGCATGGGGTCTTGTGGATCGGTGCGCTGGGAGGCGATGCGCACACGGACGGATTTCTCGTTGGTGGCTGTTGAGTTTTCAGTCAGGAGTTCGTCTTCGATTTTCACGTCGCCCTTGTGAAACAGGAGAAGGCGGACTTTGTGGGGTTGATTGTCTTGAAAAACAGCGGCGTGGGCCAGAAGAGCGGCTTTGACTTCGGCGCGATCGCATGGGAATGCGAAATAGCTGGCTGAATCTTCAAGGCGGTCGAGGTGCAGTTCAAGGAGCGGGTATTCGCCTTGCCAGAGCAATGATTCGATGAGTGAAAAAGGCTCTGTGGGCCGAGTGAGGAACTCAGCCTTCAGTAAACATTCCCGGTACTCTTCGGCGGGAACGGAGTCGATGACGATGCCGCTTCCGACACCCATCGTGCCCCGGTCGCCGTCGAGTTGCAGCGTGCGAATGGCAACGTTGAAAACGGTTTGCTCCCGCGAGAAGTAGCCGATGGCGCCGGTATAAACGCCTCTGGGTTGGCGCTCGATGTGAGCCAGCAGCTGCATGGCCCTCACCTTGGGCGCTCCGGTGATGGAACCGCAGGGAAAGAGCGCGCGGAATATCTGCTGAAAGCCGACTTCAGGGCGGAGGTCGCCGGTGACGGTGGAGGTCATCTGCCACAAGGTGGGGTAGCGTTCTACTGCGAAGAGGTTTTGTGTGCGGACGGTGCCGAATTTCGACAGGCGGCCCAGGTCGTTGCGCAGCAGGTCGACGATCATCACGTTTTCGCTGCGGTTCTTGGGGTCGTTGCGGAGCCACTCCGCCTGCGCCTGGTCTTCGCACGTGGTGCGGCCCCGAGGCGCGGTTCCCTTCATGGGGCGGGTGGTGATGCGGCGCCGGCCGCCGTGGCTCTCCAGGTGGAAGAAGAGCTCAGGCGAAAAAGAGAGGATGCGGCGGCCGGGCTGCGAATGCAGGAAGGCCGCGTACGGAACCGGCTGGCGGCTGAGCAGGCGCTGATAGAGCACGGCGGAGTGTCCCCGGGCATGGACGCGCATGGGAACAGTGAAGTTGAGCTGATAAACGTCGCCTGCGCGAATCCACTCGTGGATCGCCTCGATTTGTCGCGCGTATTTCTCTTCTGTCAGCCCGATTGCAGCTTCCGGCAAGGGCGAGGTCGCCCGCTCCTGGTCAGGAGAGACGGACCGGAAAGAAGCAAGGGCTGGCGGACCGCCGTCGATGAAGTTTCCCGCCCGATGGTCGAAGAGCCAAGCGCGCTGATAGATGCCGAACCATGCTAGCGGTTGGGCTAGAGGTTGGGCCAAAGATTCTGTGTGGGTCAACGCGGCTGTGGGTTCGAAGAAGCTGCCGCACTCGTAGGTAAAGAAGCCCGCGGCAAAGTGGCCGGCGGCAACGGCGCTCTCAATCTCGGCAAAAAGGCCTGGAAGCTCCGATGGATGATTGGCGACCAAGATGCTCAATGGCTCGGTGAAGAGGCGGGTCAGAGATTCGGTGTGGGACTCGGTGTGGGACTCGGCCTGGCGCGCGGAGTCAGGCTCCGGGCCGGGGGGCTTGGCGCACTCCAGCAGCACCGTTGCCGGCGTCTCTTCGACCAGTGCGTAGAGTTCCGCGGGTGGGGAATGCCAGCGGTTCATGAAACCAAGATTAATTGACCGTCAGCGCCAGATCGGTGGAGTGGGTAGTGGCGGTGATGCCGTTGCTGGACTGAGCGGTGACGAGCACCGTGTAAGTGCCGGCGGGAGTTGGCGGGGGGATGGGCGGGCCGTGGTTGTAGTAGTCGTAGCGGGGCGAGCAGGCCGTGGCGCCCAGCATGGTGACCAGTGCAACGAGAGCCAGCAGCACCAGGCGATTGAGCCATGCGCGGCGGCGAGTTCCCCAGGCTAGTCCGCCCAGGCCAAGCGCTCCGGGAAGCAGAAACGCCCAGGCGACGGGGTTGGAACTGCGATTGGACGACAAGGGCGGAGCCAATCCCTGTGTAACGACGACCATGGTGCTTGTAATCGCGGTAGAGGTGGAGGCGTTGGGCAGGATCTCGAGGTTTTCCGGAGTAAAGGTGCAGGAAGATTGATCGGGCAGAGCCGAGCAGGAGAGCGTGACGAACATGGGGGCCGTCAGCGCGCTAGTATTCTGCGGAGTAACTGAGGCTACGAGCGTTCCCGTTTGGCCGGGGGTAAGAGTGAGCGTAGCCGGCGCGATTGTAATTCCAAAGTCGGGCGTGGAACTGTCGAGCGCAGTTATCTCCTCGGGCTGAGAGACTGAGCTGGCGTGAGTGGAATCGCCTTGATAGATCGCGCTCAGGGAGTGGTTGCCGGCCAGGAGAGAAATCGTCAAACTGGCCTGACCCTGGGCGTTGAGCCCCGCGCCGGCCAGTTGGTTGCCGCGGTCACTGAGGACGACGGCGCCGGAGGCAGGAAGCCCGTCCACGCCGGTAACGGTGACGGCGACGGTGGCCTGTGTACGGCCGCCCTGGTCGAGGGTCTCCACGTTTAACGTGGTCTGCGTGGCCACGCCCTGCGGATTCACAGCGGCCACTGACAGCGCGGGCATCGCCAGCGCGATACCAAGTCCTGCAACCAACTCAAGCCGCAGACTGCGGCGGATCATGCCTCTCACGTGCACCTGCTCCAAATCTCAAGAAAAGATCGTATACACCCGGCAAACATAGCGTAGAACCCTATTGTATCTGGCGGGGGCCTGCCGGGGCTAATCGCGGCCCGCTCTTTTTAGACGGATGAACGGGGAGAATGGGGTGTGGCCAGGCGGCCCGGGATTCTACAATAGGGCACCATGATCGCTCACCTGCGTGGAAAGCTCCTCTACAAGCATCCCGGCCAGGCCATTGTCGAGGCGGGCGGGGTGGGATACGACGTCACCATCTCCGTTCCAACGTTCACGGCGCTGCCCCAAGTGGGCGCTGAAGCGGCGCTGCACATACACACCCAGGTCAGCGAGGACCAGATTGCGCTCTTCGGCTTTCTTGATAGTGAGGAGAAGCGGCTCTTCGAGCGGCTGATCACCGTCAGCGGCGTCGGACCCAAGCTGGCGATCAAGATGCTTAGCGGGCTATCGGTAGAGAGGACGGTGCAGGCCATCCGTGGTCAGGACCACGCGCAACTGGTGCGGATACCGGGGGTGGGCAAAAAGCTGGCCGAGCGGCTGGTGGTGGAGCTGAAAGACAAGCTGGACGACTTTGCCGTTGCACCGGTGCAGGCTTCCATTCAAGGTCCGGCAGTGGACGATGTGCTGTCCGCACTGGTGAACTTGGGTTATCAGAGGGTGGCGGCGGAGAAGGCGATCGAACAGGCAATCGCCAAGGAGAAGAGCCTCGCCGGCGATTTCGACGGGCTTTTCCGGGGGGCGTTGAAGGTGATCCGGTAAGCACCTGCGGTGCGGCCAACGGCCTTCGGCGCGGAATGCATTGGTTTTTGCTATCCCAGGTCTCGAAGGCGAGACCTGGGGTACCCGGCCGGAGACGCCGATTCGCGTGGTGCTGAGCGAGTTGTTCGGGGAGTTGGATTGGGCGTAGCCACCTGCGATGGGACCAGTGGCCTTCGGCGTGCAAATTGTGGCTAATGTCGCCTTCGGCAACTTCATCAAAGACTGAGCCTCGGGAAATCTCTTGGGGTTCCCTCGAGCAAAGATTACTGCTCCCTAAGAAATCACTTTGAGGCTTTCAGCACTTCCGAGTGAATCGTCGTTCCCGTCGCGTCGGGGACAAAATGCATCGGAACGGCGCCCGAAACGCCGCAGAGACGCACCGTCCACTCCTCCGTCCAGGGCTGCCTCACGGCGCCTTTCGCCTCCGGCAACTCCCCGGAATCCCGGCCTATGAACTTCGTATTGATGACCGGCGCTTCCTTGCAATCCCGGGGAGCAATCAACACCATTGCTTGCAATGCGTAGAAAATGGCATCCTTCTGCAGAATAAGATTGGCGTGCGACGTTCCCGGCAGCAGCACCGTAGTTGTGAGTTTGCCATCCGTCCGAAACCAATACTGTAGATTGATAATTCGTTCTTCTCCACAGCCCTCAATCCACGTGACGACGCGCCATTGGCCGGAGAGTGGATCTCCCTTCGCATCGAACTTCGGTTCCTGATCGATCAGGACATTCCTTTGCTTCATCTTCGGATCCGCGCAGTTGGGCAACTGTTGGAACCAGGCTTTTACGCTGGATTCGTTGATCGCTTTTTGCTGCTCGGGACGCATCACGAAGGCCTTTAACTCCGGAGACATCGGAGTGAGGGCGGGGGACTGTGCCGCCGCAGAAGACAGAAACCAGAGCGTGGAAAAGACCAAAACAAGTTGCTGACGCAAGTTAGCCTCTTTGGCCGGGAAATTATCCCGATCGACACAATTCTAGAACAACCTGCGCTGCAAACGGTGTGAACTTTCCGTGGGCTCTTTACGTTACACTCCACTTGTTATGGTTTCCAAGAAAATGTCCGCCGCTGCTGCATCCGTCGCAGCCCATCTTCGCCCCGAAGGCCTCAAATTTCTGCGCGGCATTGCCCGCAACAACGACCGCGATTGGTTCGTTCCGCGCAAGGCTATCTTTGAGGCGGAGCTGAAAGAACCGATGCTGGCCATCATCCGCAGGGTGACGGACGCGATGATGGATTTTGCGCCTGATTTCGTGCGGCCGGCAGAGAAATCTCTGTTCAGGATTTATCGCGATACGCGCTTCAGCCACGACAAACGTCCCTACAAAACGCACGTGGCGGCGTGGTGGACGCACCACGGAATGGGAAAGACCTCCGGGGCCGGATACTACTTTCACATCGACGCCAAGGAAGTGGTGATCGCTGCCGGAGCCTGGATGCCGGAGAAAGAACAACTGGCTGCCATTCGGCATTGGCTGCTTGAGCACCACAAGGAATTTCGCCGGCTGCTGAATAAGCCGGCCGTGCGCAATACTTTTGAGGAATTTGAAGGGAACGCGCTCACACGGCCGCCGAAGGGGTTTCCGTGCGAGCATCCGGCGCTCGATCTCGTCCGATGCCGGCAATGGGGACTGAGCACCTCGTTGCCGGTCGCCGCGGCGCTCAAGAAGGATTTTGCCACCACGCTGATTCGTCATTTCCGGCTGGCAGCGCCGGTGGTGGATGCGCTGAATACCCCGATTGAGGCCATGGTTGCGCCCAGGAAAACAGTGCTTTTCGGGCTGAAATAGCGCGTCCCCGCCGTTTTCCCGTTTGCTGGTTTTGTTTCTTGAATCGGTGGCCCGAAACGCCAAAACCGGGTAAAAACAGGCAAAAATAGGCAAAATCGGCATAAAATCCAAAGAATCTTGTGGAAAACAGGCTTTTTTAGTTGACTTTGCCTGTTTGAAAGTTGCATTGTTACCATCGATGGGTTCACCGAACCCCGCATGAATACAAGGGTTTCCTGCGAAAGCTGTTCCGGTCGCACTCCCTCATGCGGAACGCATTTCGCGGCGGAAACCCGGGTAAGACCGGCAGCCCCGAGGGCTAGCCACAAAGGAGAAACATCAAATGGCAACTGGAATGACAAAGACCGCTCTGATACGGCATCTGGCCGAGAAGTTGGAACTCACCAACAAGCAAGTCGCAGCCTTCCTCGACCTCGTGGCGGAGACCGCCGTCAAGGAAACCAAGAAGAACGGCGTATTCGTAATCCCCGGCATCGGCCGCCTGGTGAAGGCAGACCGCAAAGCCCGCATGGGCCGCAACCCGCAGACCGGCGAAGCAATCAAGATCAAGGCAAAGACGGTGGTCAAGTTCCGCGTGGCCAAGGCCGCCAAGGACGCGATCGCCCCACCCAAGAAGTAACTTCGGGCTCATCGGCTCGCAGGTGATCGGAATCAAGGGAGAGCCCCGCGCTCTCCCTTTTTCCGTTTGTACTGAGTCTCTGTCGAATTTCTCCATCCGCGGGGCACATGTTTCCATCCAACACTGCATGGCAACGATGCGCACCATAGCAGATTCAATACCCTCACGGACAACTCCCGCAGTGGCAAATCCTGTGCTTTTTTTGCTGCGTTTTGAAGGCTTGGCGGTTGCGGCGGTCTCCGCTTTACTTTATGCTCGGTCGGGCGCCAGCTGGTGGCTGTTCGCTGCGCTCTGGCTGGCGCCCGATCTAAGTATGCTCGGCTATCTTGCAGGAGCCTGCTGGGGAGCACGGGCTTACAACGCGATCCATTGCTATGCCACCCCCGCAACGCTGATATTCGTTGCTCTGCTAGAAAGGCAGTACGGACTGATCCCCTTCGCTTTGATCTGGGTTAACCACATTGGCGTAGACCGGCTGTTGGGCTTTGGGCTCAAGTATCCGGCGGGCTTCAAATGGACGCACCTTGGAAGTCCGGCTGGCAGGCGGCGCGAGTCTACTTCGGCAAATCAGGCTCCTGCCTGACTCCCTTCATAAACGCACGCACCACCAGCGCAACGCCCAGGCTGACCAGCATCCCCTGAATCATGAGCCAGTAGTTGTAGCTCCACGATAGAAATGCCAGGGTAAAAAAGATGCCGATGGGGTTGAGCTCAGAGATGACGGAGGTGAGCCAGTGGGGCTTGTGCCCGGCTGGTGGCAGGCCTGCACCTAAACGTGGGAACAGGCGCGGGACGGCGCGCAGATATTCCCGGTAAGGCTCGCCAAGCTCACCCACGAGAAACGCTTCTTCGGCCAGAATCAGCCGTAAGAAGAAAATCGTCGCCAAGGTCATGCAAACGAGCGCGCCGGAAGGCGGCATGAGGAAGGCCATGGCCGCGAACATGAACCATCCACCTACGTAGAGCGGATTGCGGATATAGCGGTAAGGCCCGTCGGCCATCACCACGCCTGCCTGCATCTGCTCATTGTGAACCGTGCCGTAGCCCAGATAGGCCGTGCCCCATACCCGAAAAACTGCGCCCGCGGCGGCGACGAGTGATGCGAGCACGATTACCACCGGCGCGGCGACCGAAAACGGCATCATGCCCATGCGGGCCAATTCAAGCGCCAGCCACTCCATCAGAGGGATGCGCGGCCCAAATCCCCAGAATTCGATCCATGGGGCATAGAAGCCCAAAAATACAATAGCCACCAGGATCAACATGCGCAGACGAAACTCGATCTTTGTTGCTCCCATTTATTTCTCCCGTTTGCCGGAGTTTACCATTCGCTTGGCTGAAGACGAGTAAGCAAACAGAAGGGGGCTGTTCGATCGATTTCTTTCATCGCGTAGACAGGAAGCGATGGAATCCGCAAATTTGCACTTTGAGAGTAGAATTCTCTGCAAGTGATTCGGCACAGAGCCATAGGCCGAAGCGCGCTGATTCCCCCAGTGCGGGTGAGGGGGTGCGTTGAAGAAGGTCCAGCTCGCAATCCTATCTTCTGTTCTTCTCCTGTCGAGCCGCATGGCAGTGGGCCAAGCTGCTGCGGGAGACAGTCTTAACGAAGAGTTATTTCAGGCAGCGGGCAAAGGCGATGTGGCCGCCGTGCGGCAACTCCTAGCCAAGGGAGCGTCTGTAGAAGTCCGCAGCGAAGCGGGAGCAACGCCACTGATCGCCGCCGTGCGGGCGGGCCAGTTGGAGACTGCGCGGGTGCTTCTCGATCACGGCGCCAATCCCGAGGCGAGAGACGGGAGCGACAACAACACAGCGTTGATGATTGCTTTCAGCCACAACGATCTGCCCATGATCAAGCTGCTGCTGGACAAGGGCGCCAACGTCGATGTCCGGGATTACCATGGCGAAACGGAACTGATGGGCGCGGCATCGGGCGGAGATGTTGAGCGCATGAAGCTCGTGCTGGCCCGAGGCGCTGACATCGAGGCTAGAGGCTACCTGAATGAGACGACGCTGGAGGATGCGACCGTAAGCGGTAAGCCTGAAGCAGTCGAACTGCTGCTAGATCGAGGTGCAAAGATCGAGGCTGTCGACGAGCGTGGTTGGACGGCACTGCTCTGGGCCGCGTTTTACGGCCGCACCGAAGTGGTGAAACTGCTGCTAGCGAGAGGCGCGAATATCGAGGCCACGGCCGGCGACTCGCTCTTCGGTGGGGATACGGCACTGATCATGGCGGCAAGGAGCAGCTGGAGTGAGGTGGTGAAGCTGCTGCTGGAGAAGGGTGCGAGCGTCAAGGTCATGGACAAGGATGGGAAGACGGCGCTCGAATGGGCTTTGAAAGGGGACAATCCCGAAGCGCTGAAGCTGCTGAAGGATCACGGCGCCAAGTAGTGAGGGGAGCAAGTTACAATCGCGGGGATTTTGCTGTTTGCCGGGAGGCACGTATGAAGAAAGTCGTGTTGGCAATTTTCGTTTTGGTTATGACTTGCTTGTGGAATCAGTCGGCAGCGGGGCAGGCTGCCGCAAGCACTGCCGACCAGACCACTGCCGCCAGCCTGGATGATCAGATGTTCCAGGCCATCGAAAAAGGGGATTTCGCGACGGTCCTGAACCTGCTGGAGCAGGGCGCCCATATCAACGCCCAGAGCAAAGAAGGCATGACGGCGCTGATTGCCGCCACTGCAATGGGCAAGGCGGACGTTGTGAAGGTGCTGCTGGACAAGGGTGCCAGCACCGATCTCAAAGACGGTCGCGGCGATACGGCGCTGAATTATGCGGTGATGACCTCGAACATCGACGAGGTAAAGCTGCTGCTGGCAAAAGGCGCCAGCGTCAATATTCAGGAGCAGACCGGTTTATCGCCGCTGATGCTGGGTGTGGTATCCGGATCACCGGAACTGGTGAAGCTGCTGCTGGATCATGGCGCAAAGACCGATCTCAGGGATGCGCATGGATTTACGGCGCT
>JBEKUB010000063.1:0-11594 GCA_049515455.1 Occallatibacter sp. | reverse complement strand
CACCACATCGTTGAGCGTGGTCAGAACGTTGCCCGTGGTCTTGATGTAGCCTTCCTCGTCCAGATCCAGCTGCCCGGCAAACATTTTCGTGTTGGGCTCGTGGCCGATGCCGAGAAAAAGCCCGTTGATCTTGAGTACGTCCACGTTGCCGGTCTTGACGTCCTTCAGCCGCAGCCCCTTCACTTCTTTCTCGTCCACGCCCAGCACCTCTTCGACGATTGTGTTGGTGCGCAGTTCGATATTCGGATGAGCAATGGCCCGCTCCAGCATGATCTTCGAGGCGCGGAAGTTCTCGCGGCGGTGCAGCAGCGTGACTTTCGATGCAAACCGGGTGAGGAACAGCGCCTCTTCCATTGCTGAGTCGCCCCCGCCCACCACCGCAATCTCCTTGCCGCGGAAAAAGAATCCGTCGCAGGTAGCGCAACTGGAAACCCCATGCCCGATCAGCGCCTGTTCGCTGGGCAATCCCAGCCAGCGCGCGCTCGCGCCTGAAGCGACAATCAGCGTGCGGGTCTCGACCTCGCCGGCCGAGGTTTGCAGCTTGATGGGATTTGCGCTTAGTTCGACGCTGATCAGGTGAGCTATCTGGTAGGCGGCGCCAAACCGCTCTGCCTGCTTCTTCATGTTTTCGATCAGCTCCGGACCCTGGATCCCATCCGGCCAGCCGGGAAAGTTTTCGACCAGCGTAGTCATCGAGAGCTGTCCTCCCGGCTCGTGGCCTTCGAGAACCAGCGGCTTGAGACCGGCGCGGGCGGTGTAGATGGCCGCCGTCAATCCGGCGCAACCTGAACCCAAAATTACGGTATCGCGAATCTCTGTCATAAATCTTCCTGTGTTGATTTTAGACGCATACGTCACGCGGCCCTGTTCCAGTTCCACTTACTTAAGTAAGATGATGCTCATGGCGAATCTGACTCTAATCTACGGCATGCGGCTGCTCCCCGAAGGCGAAGTGTCTGAAATCCAGGACGCAACCCTCAAGCTGACTAACGGGCACCAGGCCCACGTCACCATGCACCTCATCGAGGGCTCGCGCGAAGAGATCGAAGCCCAGCTCAAACGCAGCTTGGACGCCTTCTTCAGCTTCTATCCCGAAATTTAAGCCCTGCGATCATTCGTGCCGCTTCAGCGTGAGCCCGCAAACGCGAGCCTCTCCCCCAACCGGCGAAAGCGAGAAATGAACCCAGCCGCCGCTGGCCTCGACCTCGATTTCCGATGCTGAAGTAGCCGCCTGGCGCTTGCCTCCCGATTCAAATTGAATGCGGTCAGCTTCGGGCATCTTCAGCCGCAGGCTATACCTCCCCTGCGGCAAGCTCGTTCCTGCTAAACCGCCCACTGTGAGCGTTACTGGCGATTGGACCTCCATTACACTCGCGCACCCCGCGCCGCCTTCAAATTCATGCACACGCGCGCCCAGTTCAGCAGTTCCAAGAACCTCGATTACGTGCTTCGATTCGTCGAAGTCGAAGGTATACTTGCCGGGCTGTTGCGCAAATGCATCCTGATACGTGGGAGCAAACTCGACCTGCAGCGGCTCCAACCCAACCGCTTGCCGTTGCGCTTCAAAATAAGGCAGCCAGCGCAGATTCATCGAGACGAGAATTCCTTTTTCGCCCCGGCTCGTGGTTCCATGGCGAATCGTCGTCGAGTATTGTTCGATCGCTTTCTCCGGCAAGGCCGCCGCAATCTCTCGCCGGGCCAGCGCCAGGTCTCCGGCCTTCAATGCTGCCTCTGACTTTTGCAGCGAAGATTGAGCTTCGAAAACGTCTTGGGCATAGCGCTCCCAATCTTCAAAATATCCAACCCAATCGCGATCCGCGGCATCCTGCGCCAGTGGCTCCATGCGATTGAGCAACTCGAGCCGCGCCTTCGCGCCAACCGCCTCGTTCTCCGCATCGAGGGTCAGACTGATGAATTGATCCGATGTTTCCCTTCCAAATGCCGGGCCGTTATATATCCAGTCAAGCAGATAACGCTTGCCCAGCTCCTGCGCGCCGCTGCCGAAGGTGCGTTTGGCCATCTCCGCCGCGGTTGTGTCCAACGGCTCGTCTTCGCTGCTGGTCCAAACCTGGTCCGCAACGCTCTTGAAGAAGAGATCGAGTGGGCGTGTGGTCCAGTGAATCGCGCCGTAGCCTGCGCTGTTGCTCCACTGCAACATCGATCCCAGGCCAGCAAAGGGAACATAGGAACGGCCCGCGTACTCGCGATCGTCGTGTTGCGCCCACACGATCGGCACCACTGGACGATGCCTGCCAGCGGCGCGTACGCTCTCCTGTGCCGTGTCGCTCGTAAACTCGTAGTTTGCATCGAGGGGTAGAAGGGTTGTACCGGCAGGCATGAACGCGTCGGCCGACGGGAGATATTCAAACCCCCAACTGCCCGCAGCTAGAGTGACCCGAGCGTGGCCGGTTTCATCGAGCGCCTTGCGAAACGCTTTGACCACCTTGCCCATGGCAAACATTCCCGGCGCGCGTGGATCATCTTTCAATGCTGGATTAGCCGCCATCGCAACGCGGTATTCCTCACGCCATGCTGCGGGAAAATCCTCCGGCATGAGTGAAGTCCACGGACTGGCCGGCATGCTGCGGTACCAGACAGCAACCTGCGTGATCTGCGGGTAGAGCTTCATCAACTGTTCGATTTCGCTCTTGTAATACAGATAGCCTTCTCTGCTGTCAGGGTCGGCTAATTCAAGATGGTAAGATTCGGGCGGCACACGGGGTTCATGGGATACGTACAGAGTTTTGAAACGAGCTGAAGCAGGAAGAGTCGCAATCACATTCTGCGGGTTAGCCGCAATCGAATCGATATCCATTGCAAACGTGATTCCCATGCCCCGCTCCGCGGCAAACTGAAAAACACTCTGCATCAAAGTCGTTGCCGCCTGCATTTTGTCTTTATCCGCAACCATGCTGGCACCCGCGCCAAAGACGGGCCCGTTGAAAAGCCCCTCGCCGCCCACAATCTTTCTCACATCGAGCACGTCTTCCGTCCCCCAGTCGCGTCCCGATCTTGAGTTGCTCAGAGAACCGAGCCTCTTGGTCGCACCATTCAGCGAAAACGAGAACATCGGGTTGTTTCCGTAGGCATGAACCATGATGGTGTTGAAGCGCAACCGCCCGGCCTGCGTAATCCAATGCTGCCAGTCTTCAAGATTCCAAGTCGAGCATCCGCTAAGAAAGTTATGCCAATTGAAGATGAGCCGCTCGCCGGCGATGGGGGCGTCCTCCAACTCCCAGCCGGAAAATGAAAAGGCCATCTGTGCGGGGGCCGGGGCCGTATTGTAAGAAAGATAAAATCCAAATCCAAGTTTTTCGAGCAGTGCGTCGACGGCATACAAAGTCGCTCGCGGACTCGCACCGGCAATCACCGCAGTGCGGCTGTCGATTACCTTGATCGCAAAACTATCCTCCTTATCCAGCTTGTTCCTGAGTTCGGAAGCATAACTTCCCGGCAGATCCTGCGCGGTTCCAAGATAGATCGCCGGAGCCCCCGGCTCAGGACTACCAGTCTCGAAATAAGTCGAAGGATAGAGTGTGCGCAGGTGAGTCGTTAGCTCCTCCGCGGCAATTTTTTCCACCGTTCCTGCATCTTTGGGCAGAGTTATGACAACCTTGGTCTGTGCCGCCGCAAACATTCCCGCACAAAGGCTAAGCGAAAACACAATCTTGATAAGGGCCGACTGCTGCAGAAACATTAAAACCCCATCAGGAACAAACATCATTTTTATCAAATTCCTCTCTATCGAAATCTTCTATTGGATTCGTTTGAATTTTACCGCTCTTGCCCCTGTAGTGATAGGCCAGCCCGGCACCGACAACGCAAGATTAACCGTTCAACCGTGACCACGGCGGCCTTAAAGATTTCTATGGCGATCCGGAATTCGTTGGTTCCTCGCATGCGGGGAAACTCTGCACGGAGGGAATCCCGTGCTCGTCTCTCACTGCGCTCGCCTGCGCGCTGCAATCGTTCTCTGCCGCATTCTCATGCTCTCCCTCCTGATCATGGCTCCGGCCGCATTTGCCGGCGGACCCAAATACGTTGCCGGCGCCACTTACTTCAATTCATCGGTCCTCGGCCAGCCCATTCACTGGGCAGGCGGGCAGTTGAACTATTACGTCGACCAGGGACCGCTCAGCAGCACCGTCACCAACCAGCAGGCCGTAACCATGGTGGATGCGGCGGCGACCCTCTGGAGCGCCGTTCCCACCGCCGGCGTCACGCTCACCGATAAAGGCCCTCTGAACGAAGACGTGAACGGCACCAACATCGTGGCAAGCGGCACAGACTTTACGGTGACCAACGAGCAGATCGACCAGTTGAGCCAGATCAGCCAGCCCGCCGACGTTACTCCCGCAGCAACGCAATATCCTGTGGGGGTTATCTTCGACGAAGACGGTTCGGTGATCAACGCGCTCTTCGGCACCGGCGCAAGCGATCCCACCAGTTGCGAGTTCAACGGCGTCTGGTTTTGGATCGACAACGTCAACCCCGACGCCACCATCGCCCACGCCATTCTTTTGCTCAACGGCCTCTGCGCAACCAATGCAAACATGTTGGCAATGATGAGCTTCGAGCTTGAACGCGCCTTCGGCCACATTCTCAACCTGGACTATGCGCAAGTAAATCCCGGAGCGCTCCAGAACAAAGAACCCGGCGGCACGCAAGGCTGGCCAGTGATGCAGCCCATCAGCGGAGTCTGCGGCTCGACCGGCGGGGATTGCATTCCCGAGCCTTCCATACTTCATTCCGACGATATCGCCGCCCTCAACCGGCTCTATCCCATCACTGCCGCAAATCTCTCCAACTTTCCCGGCAAGCAGCTCACGGCTGCAAATACTATTTCCATTCAAGGAACCATTACCTTCCAAACTGGCCTGGGTATGCAGGGCGTGAATGTCGTCGCGCGCCCGCTCGACCCGAACGGCAACCCGCTCTACCAATACACAGTCACATCCGTCTCCGGCGTTTCTTTCAACGGCAACCACGGCAACCCCATCACCGGCTGGACTGACTCAAACGGCAATCTGCTCAACCTGTGGGGCTCGAATGATTCCGCGCAGCAGGGCTTCTTTGACCTGAGCGGAATCCCGCTCCCCCCCGGCGTGACCACGGTCAACTACCAGGTCACATTTGAGACCATCGATTCTCTTTATATCCTCACCAATTCAGTGGGACCGTATCTCGACGGCCAGGTCGCTCCCTCGGGAACTCTGGCTTCCATTTCCGTGCCGGCAATGTTGCCCGGCAGCGCGCAAACTCTCACCATCAACGCAACCAGCTCGGCAATCGGCGGTACACAGGACGCAATCGGAACTCAGGCCACGCCGCGCCCCCTGCCCGTCAGCGGCTTCTGGTGCAGCCGTCTCAGCCAGGTGGGCCAAACAGACTGGTTCACCTTCCCGGTTCGCGGCAATCGCACCTTCACCATCGTCACGCAAGCTTTGAACGAGACCGGCACTCCCACTGAACTAAAAGCCATGCCCGTCATCGGCGTCTGGGATGCGCTCGATCCGCTCGGCGCAAAGTCAGTCGGCGCAGCTCCCGGATTGAATGGCATGGCCACCGGCGAAACCTACCTGCAATTCAGCCCCCCGGCCGACGACCAAGTCCGCATCGGAATCGCCGACCAGCGCGGCGACGGCCGTCCCGACTACCCCTATAACGGCTGGGTGCTCTACGCCGACACCGTCCAGCCCTCGCATCTGCCCGTCTCCGGCGGCCCCATCGTCATTCAGGGCATGGGTTTTCGTCTCGCCGATACCGTGCAGGTGGGCGGCCAGCCAGCCGCGGTCACCAGCATCTCTCCCAACGAGATCACCGCCATTGCGCCCGCAGCCGCCAGCGGAGTCACCGGCTCAGTTGACGTGGAAGTAGACGATGAGCCCGCCTTCTCTGCCGCGGCCGTCGTCACCGGCGGCACCAGTTACGACTCCGGCACCGGCGACGCGCTCACCCTGCTCACCGCTCCCATGAACACCATCCCCATCGGCGTGCCGATTCCCTTCACCGTAACCGCATTGACGCCCGCGCTCACCCCGGCAAACGGGGTTACGGTGATTTATTCCGTCACCAGCGGCACGGCAAAACTCGCCTGCGGATTGCCGACCTGCTCCATCACCGCAACCGGCGACGGCCGCGCCACCATGAACGTGACCGCAATCGACGGAACCTGGTCCATTGTGAGCGTCTCGCTCACGAACGGCTCCAGCCTGCAAGCTCAGTTTGCCGGTGGAACGCCGCCCGTCCTCGCCTCGCTCACGCCGCAGCCTTCGCTCGCCGCCGGAGCCACCATCACCTGGACAGTTCAGGCTCTAGTCCTCTCAGGAGACCTTCCCGCAGCGGGCCAAACCGTAACCTGGCAATCGGCCAGCGGCATCACGGTCCAGGGCAGCGGCTCAGTTGTCACCAACTCCAGCGGCATCGCCACCCAGGCCCTCACCGCCGGGCCGCTCACCGAGGGTCAGACCGCAACCATCAACGCCTGCCTCAATGGCACCAGCCAATGCATAGCCTTTACGGTCTTCGGTGCTCGTCCTGAACTGGCCACGCTCGCAGCCGTCTCCGGCACCATGCAGAGCCTCACGCTTCAATCCACCCCCAGCCAAATCACTCTTCGACTGCTCGATACCGACGGCAATCCCATGGCCGGCGGCTCGGTTTCGTTCTATCAAAGCCTCTACGCATGGGCGCCCCCATGCGCTGCGCACAGCGTCTGTCCGCCTTCCACTCTTCTCGCCACCCAGTCCGCCGCAGCCACCTCCGCTCTTGACGGAACCGTCGCCTTCAGCCCCGCAACCCTCCCCGGCGTCGCCACCAACCTGATCGGCCTTGCCTCCAGCGGCAGCACCTCATCGCTCAACATCTCCATCGAACAGTATCCGTAGAACGGCTTTTTGCTTTTTGCTTTTTGCTTTTTGCTTTTTGCTTTTGCTTTCAGCCATCAGCTCCTATTGAGGACTGCACCTGTAATAGCCCGCGCAAACGCGCCGGAGGCGCAGAGTATGTTAGCCCCGCGCTTCAGCGTGGGGAAAAGGGAATCTAAAGTTTGTTACGGAGTCCCGGAGGGACGGTGCAAGAGCATGATTTATGCATGATCCACCAGTTCCCGAAGAATAGTTTTTCGTTCTAACTGACCCGAATTCTGAATTCCAGTTCCGCAAGCCCGCGCCCATCGCCAGCCAATTCCCACCGCAATCTGCTATTTTCATAATTTGTATCCACGAACCCCGAAATCTCCGCCGCCGCGCTCCGAGGACCGTCGCTATCATGTCTGATCCGCTGAGTCATCCACCCGCTTCCAGTATTGAAACTCCTCAGCCAGTGGGATTCTTCCATCCATCCAGGCGCACCTACCGCTTCACCATCCTGATGTTCATCAGCTTGATTGTGCTAGGCAGCTATTTCGCCTATGACAGCATCGGCGCCCTCGCGCCCACACTTATCGACGCGTTGCATCTGAACCGCAGCACGATCGGCAATCTCTACACGGCATATTCCGTGGCCGCCATCCTCATCGTCTTCTTTGGCGGCATGCTTTATGACAAGCTCGGCCCTCGCCGGGCCAGCCTGCTGTTCTGTTCCCTCGTCCTGGTGGGCGCCGTGATAGTGGCCTTTGCCCACTCCACGTGGGAGCTCTTCGCCGGCCGGTTGATCTTCGGTGCAGGCTCTGAATCCCTGATCGTAGTGCAGAGCGCCATCATCAGCCGCTGGTTCAAGGGCAAGGAGATGGCCCTGGCCTTCGGCATCGCTCTCACCATCAGCCGCGTCGGAACCCTCTTCAGTTTCAATACCGAGCAACTCATTTCCGATTACTTCGGCAGCTACCGCATCGCTCTCTGGGCAGCGGCGGGCTTCTGCCTGTTCTCCGTGCTATGCAATCTGGTCTACATTGCCATGGACAGCTACGGCGAGAAGGTGCTTGCGCTTCCCAAACCGGACGCCGGCGACAGGATTGTCTTTTCCGATATCAAGAAATTCAACTCTTCCTTTTGGTTCGTCGTTCTTCTCTGCGTAACTTTCTATAGCGCCATCTTCCCCTTCACGGCGCTCGCGACCGACATGTTTCATGACAAGTGGGGCATTCCGCTGGTCAGCGAGTCAACAGGCAGCTTCCTGGTCCAGATCTTCGGCAACTTCCTGCACATGTTTTCGACGGCGCCGGGAATGACCAGCATCATCATCTTCGCGTCCATGGTCTTCGCACCCTTTGCCGGTGATCTGATTGACCGCATCGGCAAACGCGCCACATTGATGGTTGTGGGCTCTCTGATTCTCATTCCCGCCCACCTGATCATGGGCATTGCCCACTGGAATCCCATCCCCAGCATGGTCGCGCTCGGCGCCGCCTTTGTACTGGTGCCCGCTGCGATGTGGCCTTCGGTTCCCCTGGTGGTAGAGGAGAAACGCGTGGGCACGGCCTTCGGCCTTATGACGGCGATCCAGAATCTGGGTCTCGGGCTGTTCCCCTTCCTCAATGGCAAGCTCCGCGATGTCACCGGAACTTATACCGCGACCCAGGTCATGTTCGCGGGTCTCGGCGTGGTGGGGCTCATCTTCGCCCTGCTATTGCTGCGGTCCGATCGGCGGCATGGCAACGTTCTGGAGCAAGGGAAAAAACAGGAGAAGAACCTGCCTCGAATCGAAGAAGGTCTCGAACAGCGCTAGAGCATTTCGCCCAGACGTAGCGCCGGCATCCTGGCCGGCTGTAGCGTGGACCTCCGGTCCACGCTCACTCTGCGCCTTCGGGGAACTGCTCCAGGTAGCTCCTGTCACCAATCGCCCCGCTAACGCATCTATTGATTGAGGCACTTCCCTTTTGGACCAACCAACCGAACCGCTCCAGCCCAGCCGCCCCCGCGTGGTTATCGTCGGCGGCGGCTTTGCCGGCATCCACGCCGCCGACGGCCTTGCACGGCTCCCGGTCGACGTCACGGTAGTCGACCGCCGCAACCACTATACTTTTCAGCCGCTCCTCTACCAGGTGGCCCTCGCCGTGCTCTCCCCGGCTGACATTGCCCAACCCATCCGCAGCATCTTGCGCCGCCACACAAACACCCAGGTGCTCATGGATGAGGTCGTCGCCATCGACTCGGCTGCCCGCCGGGTCACTCTCGGCTCAGGCGCCGAGCTCCCCTTCGACTATCTCGTCCTTGCCACCGGAGCCACCCACTCCTACTTCGCCCACCCCGAATGGATTCAATATGCCCCCGGCCTCAAATCCATCGAGGACGCCCTCGAAATTCGCCGTCGCGTTCTGCTAGCCTTTGAACTCGCCGAGCGCCAGATGGTCGAAAGCGGCTGGCACCCTCCTCTCAACTTCATCGTCATCGGCGGCGGGCCAACAGGCGTGGAGCTCGCCGGAGCCATCAGCGATATCGCCCAGCTCTACATGCGCCACGACTTCCGCCACATCGACCCCACCAAATCCCGCGTGATCCTGCTTGAAGGTTCCCCGCGCGTCCTCGCCGCTTACCCACCCGACCTTTCCGCCAAAGCCGAAGCCATTCTCACTCATCTCGGCGTTGAGGTCCACACCAATACCCCGGTCAGCAACCTCGGACCCGGTTGGGTCGAGGCCGCCGGCAAACGCATGGATGCCGTGGTCACGCTCTGGGCCGCGGGAGTGCAAGCCTCGCCGCTGGCCAGGCTTCTCGACGTTCCGCTCGATCGCAAAGGCGGCGTCCCGGTCGACACTTTCCTCAATCCCCCGGGACTTCCCAATGTTTTTATCCTTGGCGACCTCGCTCACTTCGAGCAGGACGGTCATCAGATCCCCGGAGTAGCCCAGCCCGCCATGCAGATGGGCGACCACGTCGCCAAAATGATCGCCGCCGACCTCAAGGGCAAGCCACGTCCCCCTTTCCGCTACTGGGACAAGGGCGATATGGCCACCATCGGCCGCATGGCCGCCGTCGGCGATGTCAAATGGCCCTTCAAAGCCCACATGAGCGGCTTTCCCGCCTGGGTCACCTGGCTCACTATCCACATCTTCTTCCTCATCGGCTTCCGCAACCGTATCTCTGTCTTCGCCGCCTGGGTCTGGACCTACTTCACCTTCACCCGCGGCGCCCGCCTCATCACCGGCGACCAGACCCTGCCCGGCTGGCCAGAGCAGAAAAACGCCAGCACCGCCGAAAAACCAACCGAAGTCATATCGAGCTCATAGAATTTGCCCCATCAAAAAAAAGCGGGCGAGTTTGCAGATGATTTCCCTGTGTTGGCGCACAATCATTTCATAGCGCATTCCGCAACCTGCGGAAAACAGCAAAAACGCCCGTAAGTCCTTGGCTGTCTATATTCTGCGAATACCTTCATTGAAATGAAGAATTTACAGAAATAGGTAGGGGGGGGTAGGCAGGGACTGAGACTGTCTCTGCACGCGAGTAGCGAAACCATGCCACACCACATGAGCCTCGTGCCCCATCCATGCGACGTTTTTCTGTCGCATGGGTGGAATACCACGAACCTCGAAGCGATCTCCCTTCCAAATCGGTCAAGTAAACTGGAAGAGCGATGCTCGATCTAGCCTTTGTCCGTGCCAACCTTGAATTGGTAGAAGAAAAACTACGCGCCCGCGGAGCCGATCCCGCTGCGCTGCTTGGAGATTTCCGCGCCCTCGATAAAAGCCGCCGCGAGGCCATCACCAACGCCGAGCAAATCAAAGCACGGCGCAACGAGTTGAGCCAGCAGGTTGGTGAAGTTAAAAAAGATATGCGGAAGATTCCTTCCTTACAGAACATCGGATTAACGCAGAAACTCGACGCGGCAATGGAAGAGACACGCGCTCTCAAAGACAAACTGGACGCGCTCGGCTCGATCGCCGCGCAGCTTGACGAGCAGATGCGCCTTTCTTTGTCGCGCATTCCCAATCTCACTCGCGATGAGGTTCCGATTGGCAAATCGGAAGAAGACAACGAGGTTGTGAAAATCTGGGGCAATATACCGTCCTTCGACTTTCTTCCCAAGCCCCACTGGGAACTCGGCGAGCAACTCGGCATCCTCGACCTCGAACGCGCCGCCAAGCTCTCCGGCGCACGCTTCGCCGTTTACATAGGAGCCGGCGCCCGCCTCGAACGCGCTCTCATCAGCTTCATGCTCGACCTGCACACCGGCAAGCACGGTTATACGGAAGTCCTTCCGCCCTTCATGGTCAACTCCAAGTCACTCTTCGGCACCGGCCAGTTGCCCAAGTTTGCTGAAGATCTCTTCCGCTGTTCCGACGCCGACGCTGACGCCGCAACCCGAGGCGAGTTCAAGGACGCAGATCACTGGCTCATCCCCACCGCCGAAGTCCCCGTAACCAACCTCTACCGCGACGAAATCCTCGACGAATCCCGCCTGCCCATCCGCTTCGCCGCCTATACCCCCTGCTTCCGCGCGGAAGCCGGAGCAGCCGGCAAGGATACCCGCGGCATCATTCGCCAACACCAGTTTCAAAAAGTTGAGCTGGTCAAGTTCACCCGTCCCGAAGAATCCGACGCCGAGCACGAGCGGCTGACCCGCGACGCCGAAGAGATTCTTGAAACCCTCGGCCTGCCCTACCGCCGCGTACTGCTCTGCACCGCCGATACCGGCTTCTCCTCCGCCAAAAC
>JBEKUB010000062.1:0-19887 GCA_049515455.1 Occallatibacter sp. | reverse complement strand
CATGCCAGCAAAAAGCAGCTGGAAGAGGTAGATATAAAGGTCGCGAGGATGAGTGTTGAGGTAGTTGATTCGCTCAAGAGACTGCTGCATCATAGCCAGATATTCAGTCCATTGGCCACGAGTCTTCGGGGTGAGGGGAGACGGACGTTTCAAGTATTCGTGAAAGCGCTCAAGCGGCTCTCTCAAGAAAACGCCGACCAAAAGAAGCGCCAGCCCGAGGGCGATCTCTATCGCGATTTGGGAGGCGGTCATTAGTCAGAATGGTACCACCAGCCGAAAAGCGGTCGCGGACGGCGGGTGGCCCAGATCCGACCATTCCACAATGAATGGGTGCCCCAGCCTTGTTTTTGAGACCTGGGAAAGTAGATAGTTATCAGAAAGCAACAATCATCTTATGACAGGTCGCGAACGAATTCTTGCAGTTCTCACCGGCCAAAAGCCCGATCACCTTCCGTGCATGCCGATCACCATGATGTTTGCGGCGGATATTCTTGGGGTCAAGTACGGGCAATATGCCCGCGATCACAGAATCATGGTGGATGCGCAGATCAAGACAGCCGAACTCTTCGGCTTCGATTATGTCTCCACCATCTCCGATCCTGCCCGCGAAGCCTCCGATTACGGCGCAAAAATCCAATGGTTTGACGACCAGCCGCCGGCCATCGTTGAAGACGAGGCGCTGTTTGCGGATATGTCGGCCCTTACGCGAGTCAACACCTCTAATCCAATCCCCGGCGGCCGCATGGAAGACCGCATCCGTGGAGTAGAACTGCTGCGCCAGCGCGCCGGCAACACGCTATTTGTCGAGGGATGGGTCGAAGGCCCTTGCGCCGAATCCGCCGACCTGCGCGGCCTCAATCGCCTCATGCTCGACTTCCACGATGAACCGGCCTTCGTTCGCGAGCTGCTCGAGATAACAGTGGAAGCGGCGATCCGTTTCGCTCACGCTCAGATTGAGGCCGGGGCAGACATCATCGGAATTGGCGATGCGGCGGCCTCGCTGATCGGCCCGGCTATCTACAAAGAGTTTGTATGGCCACAGGAAAAAAGACTGGTTGACGCCATCCACGCCAAAGGTGGCAGAGTCCGTCTGCATATCTGCGGAAACACCCGCAGGATTCTCGACGGCATAGGCGAACTGGGCTGCGATATGGTGGATATCGACTACCCTGTGCCCCTCGAAAAAGCGCGTTCAACCATGGGACCGCAGCAGACCCTGGCAGGCAACCTCGATCCGGTAAGAGATATTTGCAATGGCTCTCCGGAATCCATCACGCAAGCCCTCGAAGCGCTGCACCAACAAGCCGGCGCGCAATGGATCGTCGCCGCCGGATGCGAGATCGCGCGCGGCACCCCGCACGAAAACCTGCACGCCCTGGCGAACTTCGCTCAAACCCACGCAGCGGAATGAGCAATCGCATGGGTCGATGACTGTGAGAAATGCGTCGCCTCGCTATAAATCCCTTGTCTCGCCGTTGCTCCCGTAGGGAACAAGTGAAAATAGCCCCGGGTGAAACCCGGGGTAACAGATTACCCGCAACCCCGCCGTCCTGTAGGGACGGCGTGACCCTGTGAACGTCACGTCGCGGGCACATCTCATCCGCCGCGGCGAACGAGACGAGATCAGGGAAGGTAGTTTACCCAGCAGCCACAATCGCATCCGCAATCAGCGCCGCTTCCACCGCGGGCCGCACGGCGTGAACTCTCACAATGGAAGCCCCATGAAGAATTGCCGCGACCATCGCAGCGATGCTGGCCGTTTCGCGGGCATCCACGGGAGCGGAGAGCCCCATTTCGGACTTCTGCTGTTTGCCGGAGTAGAGCGGAGCCAGCGTCCGTCCCAGAAAAGATTTGCGGCTAAGCCCTGCCAACAACGGACGGCCCAGTGTGAGCAGTTCCGCCTGCCGGTCAAGCAGCGCATAGTTCTCGTCGTAGCGCTTGCCGAATCCGTAGCCGGGATCGAGCACGGTTGCCCCAGGCTTAATGCCGGCCTTTACGGCAGCGTCCAAACTCGTCTCCAAACCCGCGCGCACCGCGAAAATCAATTCGTCTGAAGCCAAATGCCGCAAAGTGTGCCAATCCTCGGGCCGGCCGCGCGTGTGCATCAGCACCACTCCACAGCCAGCTTCGGCGCAGACGTTCGCAATCCCCGGATCCCACTCGAGGCCGCTCACGTCGTTCACAATCTCCGCGCCGGCAATGAGAGCCGCGCGCGCTGTCTCGGTTTTGTACGTATCCACAGAGATGATTGCCTGGGGCCGCGCTGCCAGAACCCCTCTCAGCACCGGCAGCAGCCGCGCCTGCTCTTCTTCAGCGCTCACAGCGGGGGCAAACTCGGTGCCCGGCGAACTGATTAAACTACCCGCATGCGAACCGGGCCGGGTGCTCTCCGCGCCTAGGTCCAGCAGGTCGGCTCCTTCGTCCAGCAGCCTCAGGCAGTGGGCAATCGCGGTCTCCGGGTTATTGAGATCGAAGTACCGCCCGCCATCGCTGAACGAGTCTGGCGTGAGATTCACCACGCCCATCACCAGCGTGCGCCGCCCTAACTCCAGCGTTCGTGTACGCAGCCGCCACTCTGATTTCACACGAGAATTCACGTTCGTTTCCTCGTTCCGTTCCCTATCCGTCAGAAGACCGAAGCATCAACCAGCAGCGGTTCGAGCCAGCTTCACTTTCTCACTGATCAATCCCACAGCCCGCCGCGCGCTCAACGCCGCGCCCTCCTGCCAGCCCTGAATATTGCTGATGGTATCCCCTGCCAGGTAGATGGGCCCATCGCCTTCAATCACCACATCGTAGCCTTCTTGACCTCCGCCGTACTCCAGCACCCACGATCCCTCGTTCCATTTCACGTGCCTCCACCCGCAATAGACGGGATTACGCAGATCCTGCCCGTGCCCCGGATGCAGCTTCTCCATCGACAATCGCGAGGCATCGAACTTCTGCTGAAGCGAGAGATCGCTGAAACCCGGAACCTCGCTTTCATCCATCAGGTAACCCGAAACCACCACACCAGTCGGATGCATGATCCGCGAGCTCGGATACCAGATCGGACTTAACCCCTGCTCCAAAAACGACAATCCTCCATAGATGTTGTAATCCTGCTCCCAGAAGCGCCGGCTCTCCCAGGCAATCTTCACTGCGGCTCCCATGGTGCAGCCTTCAATCACTCTCTTATAAGGCTCCGAGAGATCGTTGGGAATCTTGTTGAGCATGGAGAAAGGCAGCGCGCAGATGCAATACGCCGCCTCCAACTGCTTTCCCTGGCCGTGCTGGATATAAGAGATCCTCACGCCGCGTGAGGTCTTGCGAATCTCCGTTACCGGCGAGCCGTACTGAACAATCGGTCCCAGCGCCTTGGCAAATGCATACGGAATCCGGTCCATCCCGCCCACTGGCTGGAACATGGTTGCCTGCCACGGCCAAACCTCTTCATACAACATACCGTCCCAAAATTTCCCATCCAGCAGGGTGCGCATATCCATGGGAAGCTCATCCACCTCCACTTGCCTCCCCGCGCCCGGCGTAATCTTCATCCCCGCCCGTTCCGACCCCACATAAGCGCCGCTCTTATCCAGCGGCCCGTAAACGGCCAGAAAATCCACCATGCGCACCCGGTCCTCTGCCGAGAAATCCTGGTCTAGCGCGCCCTGCCGGATGCACTTTGACAGCAGCTCCGACACATGCCCCCGCGTATCGTTGATCGCCTTGCGCTGAATCACCGGCTTTCCGCCGTTGGCCTTATCGTTCTGCAGCAGGCTCGACCGCGTGGTATTGATTTCCACCTCCAGCGGAATGCCCAGCTCCCGCACATATCCCAGCATCGTCAAGTGAGTACTCGGCAGCCGCGCCGGCCCCAGGTTCTGGTAGTTTCCCTCTTCCCAGTGAACGGTCTGCACCGTGCCGTCTACAAACTCGACTTTCGTTCCGTTCCGCCCCGTCCAGTTCCGCCCGCCCGGCCGCTCACGCGCCTCCAGCAGCGCCACTTCATAGCCCAGCTTTCTCAGTTCATAGGCAGAGACGAGCCCGCCGATTCCGCCTCCCAGCACAACCACCTTCACTCCCTTGCCCACTCCCGCCTCGGCTCTTATCGGATCCGCCAAGACGGCCTTCATGGGCATCAAGCCCAGGGCCTGCATGGTTGCAAAGGCAGCGCCGTACCCGCCTGCCTGACCAACTTGCCTCAAAAAATCACGCCTTGAAATTGCCACGGACGAAGACCTCGCGCGCTCAGTGAAGTTGTGATGAAAAAACCGGACGGTAAACCGAGGACGGGAAACCAACTGCTCATGATCTTGCTGTACAGCCATGAAGAACATCGAACCCGGATTGCCGTTTGCCTCTGGGTTAGGGACTAATATATCCCACTCGATTGCACCCGCGATCTTGATTTTTTTGTCGGCTCAAACTGCTAAACTCCGGGCATGAAACTCTTTCGGCGAATTCCGTCGCTAGTGTTGGCCGCACTTCTATTTTCTTCTTGCGGATTGTTCGCGCAAATTTCGGCGCAAATTCCGGCGCCAACCACCGCCAAGCCGTCGCCCTCTCCCGCACCAGCGAAGGCGACGCTAAGCGATCGCATTCGCACCATTCTGGCCGATCCGGCTCTGAGTCATGCACAGTTCGGCATTAGCGTGACCAGTCTGGATGGAAAGCAGCTCTACGGTTTGAATGAGGGCCGGCTTTTTACCCCGGCCTCGAATGCCAAGCTGCTGACTACCGCCGCAGCCTTCGCGCTGCTGCCGGTGGATAAGCTCACCTGGACCACCAACGTCGTAACCGCCGGCTCCATCAACAGCGACGGAGTGCTCGAGGGCGACGTCATTCTGCTCGGCGCGGGCGACCCAACGATGAGCGCGCGCCGTTATCCCTACCGTGAGCCTGTTCCGGCTGCCGCAGAATCCGCCACCCCTGCGCCCACCGAAGAAACGGAGCGCCCGCCGAAGGCTATGGACGTGATGGATCTGCTGGCTGAAGAGTTGGAGCAGGCCGGGGTGCGCACTGTGGACGGAAACATAGTGGGTGACGACAGCTTTTTCCTCGACGAACGCTACGGCCAGGGATGGAGTTGGGAAGCTCTGCAATGGACCTCCGCGGCGCCGGTTTCTGCGCTTACCTTCAATGACAACACCATAGAACTGACCATTGCGGCTGGTGCGGAGACCACCGCCGAATCCGCGCCTGAAACCATCGCGCCTGAAACTGCAAAGCCTGAAACGGTAAAGCCGGAAACGACAGCGCCTGAATCGACGAATCCTGAAGCAGCCAAGTCGGAACCAGCCGCGCCTGAAGCCGCCAACTCCGAAACGCCCAAAACTGAAACCGCCAATCCAGAAATGCCCAAGCCGGAAACGGTCGCGCCTGTCCCGTACGGCATCGAGTGGACTCCAGCCGTGGACTACTTCACGCTCGACAGCACCATGACCGCAGCGCCCAAGGGCGAGACCCCGCACCCCGGAGTCGAACGCCGTCCTGGCTCCATGCTGGTGCGAGCCTGGGGAACGTCGTCGCCCGAGGGCTACCATGGCGTGCTGGCCGTCGAGGATCCAGCGGCGTTCACAGCCGCTGCCTTCAAGCAGGCTCTCATCAACCGCGGCATCACGGTCACGGGCACGGCAGTCACCCGGCACAGGTCTCCGACAGGAACCGGCAACTTTGTCGATGAACGCGCGGAGCCGCTCAAACTGAGCCGATCGCAACAGCTCACCATTGAGGCTCCCGTGGAAGGTCGCAAGGTGCTGGCTACGCATACCTCCGTGCCAGTCGCCGAAGACATGATGCTCACTAACAAGATCAGCCAGAATCTCCATGCCGAGCTGCTCCTGCGTCTGCTCGGCAAGGTGCACGGCACCGACGGCAGCTTTGAGCAGGGCGCGCGCGTCGTGCGGCAGTTTCTCATCGGCGCGGGCGTGGACGACAACGACTTTTTCATCTACGACGGCTCGGGCATGAGTCCGTTTGACCGCATCGCCCCGCGTGCCTATACGCAATTGCTGGTCTATGCCGCAAAGCAGCCGTGGGGAGCGGCCTGGCGCGACACTTTTCCCATCGCCGGTGTCGATGGTACATTGGCCCTGGCTGGCCGGTTCAAAGATTCGCTGGTCAAGGGCCGCCTATGGGCCAAGACCGGCACGCTCAACGAGACCAACGCCCTCTCCGGCTATCTGAAGGCGAACAGCGGCAAGACGATTGTATTTTCCATCATGGTCAACGGCCACCGTCCGGGAAGCGACGCCGAGCTTCATTCCGTTGACCGCATCGCAGAAGCGATTGCAGCAGCGGAATGAGCGGGAGCGGAAACTGCAGCTTATTTCAAAGACAGGCATTGTGTCAGGGCACGACTTCAGGGCCTGCGGAAAAACTCAACCACAACGGACTTTGTGTCAGGGCACGACTTCAGTCGTGCCGAAAAAAGCTGCAAAAACTGAGGGCTTTAGCCCCTGAGGGATTGTAACCAGCACCTGTTCAGCTATTTTTGAAGCGTGCCCTTGTATCGTCAGAGCGGGTGCCCAGGTCCCTCGCTTTTGGGGACCTGGGAGACCACGATACTATGCGGTCGCGGTACTAGTATCATCAAACCAAGATGCGCACTCATTCTTTTCCAGTCACCTTGAGCATTTTGGCCGTTGGCATTGGACTTGCCGGATCGCTGATCCTGGCCGGCTGCCGTCCCCTGCCTCCTTCAAAGCCAGCCTCTGAGTGGACCGCGGAAGAAGCGCGAGGAGCACAGGTTTATCAACAGAAGTGCGCCCGATGCCACTACCCAACGACCACACGTGGACTGCATGGACCCGGATTGCAGGCACTGACCAAGGAAAAGGCAATGCCTTCAGGCATGCCGCCCACCGATGAGCGCATGACTCAGGTGATCCTGCAAGGGCGGCAGATGATGCCCGCAACTCCACTGTCCGACGACCAGCTCTCTGACCTTTTGGCCTACCTGCATACGTTATGACCGGCGAAATCGAAAAGAACGAATCCGCAAAGAACCAACCGGCTCGGCGCGAACTGCTGCCACTGCCAGGTCTCGCGGCCATCAGTTTATATCTGCTGGTTCTTGCCGTGGTCATCGTTGTGGGAGTGGTGAGCGGACGCCACTACCCACCCCTGTTTCTTCTTCTTGCCGCAGGCTTCATCACTGCCAGTGCTGGGCTGCTGCGCCTGTTGCGCTGGGCGTGGGCGCTGGCACTTTCCGCGGTCTTCCTGCTTGCGATTTACAACCTGTGGTTCTTCTTGAGCCAGCACCAGTTTCCCGCCCTCATTCAGGGCCTGCTGAATTTGGTCTTCTTTCTTTACCTGGTGCGCCCCGAAGTCCGAGAGCGGCTCTGGTAGTAGCCACTACCAAAGCACCTTGCAAACATTCGCGGCACGGATGCGATCATCGCGTGTGATCAACGTCAAATCCCCGACGATGGCGGTGGCCGCGATGATCCGGTCCATGGGGTCGCCGTGGAAGGGAACGGGAATCTTCGCGGCGCAAACTGCGATTGCAGCTGTCAGAGGAATCAACTCAAGCTTAGCTCCAATGGCTGCGATGAACTCTTCGATCGTTGTGTACAGATGCAGCCGATTTCTGCGAGCAGCATTTGCTATCTCGTACAGCGAAACTGGAGAATACGCGATCTTTTCCCCAGCAATACTAGCTTGAAGGATGGCGACTCGCGCCCGATCCGACAGTTGTTCGGGGGAGACCATCAGCCATACGACAATATGCGTATCGAGCAGAATCACTCAGTGGGACCTTTCTCGAACCTATCCCACTTCTCGTTGAACATCCGTTCCCATTCCTCGTCTGTGAACTCCGGCGAGATAACGTCCCCAGTAATTGTCGCCATATGCCGCAGGCAGCCGAAGATCGACTCCGGACTTTCCTTCGACGCCTGCTCCTCTAACGGCAAGAGCCGCGCCATGGGTTTGCCGCGTTTTGTGATAATCACGGTCTTGCCAGTGGCATTCACCTCGTCTATCACCCCCAGGCACTTGGCCTTGAATTCACCTGCCGCCATGGTTTGCATGGAGCCCCTCCTCACAGTTTAAGTATACTCCTGACCATGGTCATATGACCATGGTCAGGAGTATGTTGCTGAATTGAAGATATTCATTTCAGTTAACGGCCATCCTATCGCCGGCAAAAACCAAGTAATTTGTTGATTTTTCCCGCGAAATGTCCAAAGTTGGTCCTGCCGCTACAATAAAGTCGTGATGGACCTGGTGCAGATCGAGCCCTTCCGCAAAGCCCCGGCTCCCAAGCCTGACTGGCTCACGCCTGGCGCGCTCGCTCAATTTGCATACCGTCTGCGAGAGCGCCCATTGCCCCAACATCGGCGAGTGCTGGCATCACAAAACCGCCACCTTCATGATGCTGGGCAACCTGTGCACGCGCCGCTGCGGATTCTGTGCCGTTCCCAAGGGCCGTCCCGAGCCCATCGATTTCGACGAGCCCCGAAGGGTCGCGGGAGCAGTGGCTAAGTTAGGGCTGCTCCACGCAGTGGTCACCAGCGTCAATCGCGATGACGATCTCATCGGCGGAGCGAGAGCTTTCGCCATGGTCATCGACGAAATTCGCCGCCAGGCTCCCGGCTGCCGCGTTGAAGTTCTCATCCCCGACTTCCAGGGCAACCGCGAGGCGATTCGCACCGTAGTCGAAGCCCGTCCCGAAGTGCTCAACCACAACACCGAATCCGTGCCCCGCCTCTATCGCGTAGTCCGCCCCGGCGCCCGCTACGAACGCACGCTTGAGCTGCTACGTTACTCCAAAGAGCTAAGGCACGCAGGGCTCACAAAATCCGGAGTGATGGTAGGCCTCGGCGAAGAGACCTCCGAGCTTCTCGAAGTCTTCCGCGACCTCGCCCGCACCGGCTGCGACATTCTCACCATCGGTCAATATCTGCGCCCCTCTCGCGACCATCTCCCCATGGCCCGCCTCTGTACCCCGCGCGAATTTGCCGACCTGAAGACTGAAGCCCTCAAGCTGGGCTTCCGCCACGTAGAATCCGGCCCACTGGTCCGCTCCAGCTACCACGCCCACGAGCAGGCGGCATCCACAGGATTGACCGCAGTGGCATAGGGTTCCGCCCCTTGCCGATTTCCCTTGCTGCACTACACGAACACTTCACCGGCACAAAGAATCGGTCCGGCTCTTTCGTTGCGCCTAGCAAATTCTTGTTGCGCAAGCCCCCCCTCGCGTTCATCATGGTCTTATTATCAAGGCCAACTTGTTTTCCGGGCCGAATGGCCGAACGATAGGAAAGTTCTATGCGCAAATGCATCGTTGCGGTTTCGTTTGTGGTGTTCTGTTCAACGATCGTGGCGCAAGCGGCGTCAGCTGGCAGCGGCGCCGTCGCTCCCAACGTGGTCCAGGCTCAGGTCTCAAATGGGCCCGGTGCGGCCTTTCAGTTCACCAAAGTCGACGACGCTCTTCTCGCCGATGCCAACGCAATCGACGCGGACTATGAGAAAAAAGGTTTGGTGCTCCACGATCCCGGCCTGCAGGCCTACATAGACGCGGTGGGCAAGCGCGTCCTCGGTGATCGGCCCGTACCCGAAAAAGTCACCTACCGCTTCCTGGTCCTGCGCGATCCCATGGTCAACGCCTTCGCGCTATGGAATGGCTCGGTCTATATCCCAACCGGCCTGCTCGCCCTGCTCGAAAATGAAGCTCAACTTGCCGGCGTCCTTGGCCACGAAACCGCGCATGTGTACGAGCGGCACCCTTATCTTGAAAACCGCAGCCTCCGCAAAAAGGTAGTCGCTTCGAAAATTATTGAGGCAGCCGCTAGCTCGGTCCCCGGCGGTCATGTTTTGGCCGCAGCATCGGCGGTCGCTGCCTCCGATGTCAGCACACTGCTTCTCCAGGAAAGTGTCTATGGCTATAGACGGGAAAAGGAGAGCCAGGCCGACGGCGATGGGCTCGCCGCCATGACGGTTGCCGGCTACGATCCTCATGCCAGGGCCGCAACATTCGAATTGTACGATAAGTACAGCACTCTCGAGTACGAACCGCCCTTCACTCTTTTAACGACCATCCCAAGGTGGCAGAAAGACGGGAGCAAGCCCTTGCGTTCGCCAATGCGTACACCCCCAGGGACGCACGAACGGGCACTACGCAGGACTATCTTGCTGCGGTTCTCATCCCCATAGCCCCAGCCATCGTCTCCGACACCAACACCGACATTGAAAACCGTCGTCCGCGCACCGCAGTGGTCCGCGCCACACGGCTCGTCAACGCATTCCCCGTCGACCCGCAATATCAGCTGCTCCTCGGCAACTCGTATCGCGCGCTCGGAGCTGAAACGGCCCTCCCCACAAAGGAAGAGCTCACCTCCAACGGCAAGGCTCAGCAGCGCAAGGAAGTTCTTAATATGAGCGAGCAGAAGGAGCAAGAGGCCCTGCTGAAAACGCCCGAAGGTCAGGCAACGCTCAAAGAAAACCAGGCAAAGGCGGAAAAGGCCTTCCTCGCCGCGAACCAAATTGATCCGCAGTATGCGCTTCCCTATCGCGAGCTCGGTTTCCTCTATGAAGACGAACTGCGATATTCTGACGCGGCAGCAAACTATCAACAGTATCTCCAATTAGTGGCTCCCAACAATCTCGATCGCCTTCGCATCAAGCGGCGTCTGGCCCAATGCCTGAGCCACCAAACCGGGCGGGCGCATCCATGATTGCCTGTGCTACCTTCTGCCGGATCGAAATCGCCAGCAGGCGCTCTCGTTGCAGCTTTTTCTTAAAAGGGGGTAACTTGATGAAACTCAGACGACAAATCTTCCTGGCCTTTGCTATTGCCCTATTCGTATGCGCTTCCGCTTCCACCACCTTCGCTTCGGTACTTCAAACAAACTCGTCCTACGCGCAGCGCAAGGTGAGTTCCGGCAAGTTCCCCATCCACTCCGCCTGCATGATGCCGCCCGAGGGCCATCTCGCCAAAATCATCCTCAAAAGCATGGGATTCAGAGACGTTCAAGAAATACCGCAGGAATCCAAAACCTGGTCTGACGACATTGAGGCTATGGTCGAGTCTCACCTCAAAGCCCGCGGCATCAACGTTACCTCCGCCACCAATCCCCTTTCGAGTGGCGCATCCGCAGACGCAATCAAAGAGGTGATCGCCCAGGTCCAGCTGAAACTCAAAGCTGTGTCCGCCTTGATGTACAAGAAACCCGGAGCGATTGCCAAGTCGGCTTACACTCTCGGCGATCAAGTGGGAATGTTGCCCTGCTCTGAGAACTCCGACATCCTGGTCTTCGTCCAGGGCGGAGGCCAGGTCTTCCCCATAGGTGGTCCCGATGACGCTGCCGAACTCTTCGTCACCATGGCCGACGTCAAAACGGGTGAGATTCTTGATCTCATTGAGCTCTATCCCGGCGGCAATTTCCCTTCAAGCGCAGAAGTCTATTTTGGCCCTGACCTCGACGTTGAGCTCGCAAGCAAGAATGTCGGCTCCATCCCCAGGAAGACCAGAAAGAGCGGGCAATAGGCCAGCCCTCCGCAATCTGACCTTCCGCGGTGGTGTAAGATTTCCGCCCCCGTTAGGTTCTTCTGCCATATCCAGCTCTCTTCGCGGCGTGGATTCGCTAATATAGTGTTTTGTACCTAAGTGAGGGCAAAGATGGCAGTCTCAGCAATGGCCGGAATTCCGGCGCTCAAAGAACTCTACGCCGACCTGAAGCGGCGCATGGACCAGGCTGTGGCCACATTTCAGGCCCACTTGGCCTCCACGCGCACGGGCCGCGCCAATGTGCACATGATCGACCAGGTCAAGGTCGATTACTACGGCACCCACATGCCCATCAGCCAAATGGCGCAAGTCTCCACCCCCGAGGCGCAACTGATCCTGATCGCGCCCTGGGACCCAACCGTGATCAAGGAGATCGAGCGAGCCCTGCAGACCGCCGATCTCGGTTTCAACCCCCAGAACGACGGCAAGGTGATCCGCGTTCCCGTCCCGCCCATGACCGAGGAACGCCGCCGCGACGTGGTCAAGCACCTCAACAAGGTCCTCGAAGAGCACCGCACCGCCGTCCGCAACGTCCGCCGCGACGGCAACGAGGCCTTGAAGAAGTTGTCCAAAGAAAAGAAGATCAGCGAGGACGAGGAAAAGCGCTCCCTCGAAGAAGTCCAGAAGATGACCGACGAAGAAATCCGCCGCATGGAAGAGCTTTCGCAAAGGAAAGAAGCGGAAGTGATGCAAGTGTGATCAAAGCCGTATCCAAAAGCCATCGGGCCTGTCCGTTCAGATTTGCGGACAGGCCCGATTTTTTGGGACCAATTCCAAATCCATAGATCGCCCTGCCAAAAAAATGCTAGCGTAGAGCGCGTATGAGTTCTCCAACAGCCGCCGTGCTGGGCGAAATCGGGCTTCCCGTCCCGATCCGCGAACTGGCCGCAAAATCCTGGGACGCGATCGTGGTCGGCGCGGGCCACAATGGCTTAGCCTGCGCGGCCTATCTGGCGCGAGCCGGCCAGCGCGTGCTTGTCCTTGAAAGTCGTGCGCGCGTTGGCGGCGCCTGCACCATCGAGGAGCCGTTTCCCGGCGTGCGCATGTCTCCCTGCGCCTATCTCGTCGGCCTCCTGCATCCGCTGGTGATAGATGAACTGGAACTGCCCCAACGCGGCTTCGTGTGGACTCCAGCAGTCAATGGCCTCTTCGTCCCTTTCCTTGACGGTTCCAGCATCCAGCTTTGGGACGACGACGAACGATGTGCCGCCGAGGTTCGAGCGCTGGCTCCCGGCGACGTCGAAGGTTGGCGCGCCATGAACGATGTGATTCGCCGTCTGCGCGATGCATTGCGCCCGCCCGGCAGCGGAGATTTGTGGATCGGCGAGCCGCCCACCCGCGAACAAATTGAAGATCGTCTCTCCGGCGATGCCGAAGCGCTCGCTGTGCTCTTCGATTGGTCCATGGCGGAGTTTGTCGGAAACTACATCAACGACGAGCGCCTGCAAATCGCCTATCTCGGCCAGGGAGTGATCGGCACCAATGCCAGCCCCTTCGATCCCGGTACCGCTTCCATTCGTTTCCATCATGCCTCAGGCCGTCTCGGTGGAATGCCCGGCATGTGGGGCTACATGCGCGGCGGAATGGGGATGGTCTCCTTCTACTTCTGCGATGCCGCCCGCGAGGCCGGAGCAACCGTAGCGACGGGAGTGCCGGTAGCGAAGATTCTTCCCGGCGAAGGTGTCCATTTAGATAGTGGTGACCGCATCGCCGCCCGCACCATCGTCTCCAACGCCGACCCCCGCCACACTCTGCGCCTGCTGGGCGCGGCAGCCGCATCCAACTGGCGCGGGCAAGTCGAGCGCGTTCCCATCGAAGGCTGCACCGTAAAGCTCAACGTCCACCTCCGCGAGTTGCCCAACTTCGCAGCCCGTCCCGGCATCGACCAGCCGCACCACTACGGCCAAATCAATATCCCTCTTACAAAAGAAGAATGGAAATCCGCCTACGCCGCCGCCCGCCGTGGCGAGTTGCCCAACCATCTCTGGTGCGAACTCTACTTCCAGAGCGCGCACGACCCATCCGTCGTTCCGCCCGGCCAGCACACCATGAGCGTCTTCGCGCAATACGTCCCTTACAAATTCGCGCATGGCGACTGGGATTCCCGCCGCGCCGAAGTCCGCCGTCTTGCCCTCAATTCGCTCTCCCGCTTCTGCTCCAACATCGACAGCGCCGTCATCGACGCACAGGTGCTCGGCCCGCCAGATATCGAACAAAAGGTAGGCCTGACCGGCGGCCACATCTTCCAGGGCGAATGCCTCCCGCCGTATATGTGGTCCAACCGTCTCTCCGCGCGCACACCCATGCAGGGCGTCTATCTCTGCGGAGCCTGCACCCACCCCGGCGGCAGCGTCATCGGCATCAACGGCCGCAACGCCGCCATGGCCGTGCTCAACGACCTCAGGAAAATTTAGTTTCCCGCCGCGCGCGCCTCTGCTATGCTCCGCTGAAGATGTCTTCCCTCCCCGCACTCAAGCGAGGCATCCGGTTTCGCGATCTCGCGCTCTTCTACGTCGTTGTCTCTCTCAGCATCCGCTGGACGGCCATGGCCGCCGCGGCCGGACCCAGCATCTTCGTCATCTGGATCGCCGCGCTCCTCTGCTTCTTTATCCCTCTCGCCGCCTGCGTAATGGAACTCTCGTCGCGCCATCCCGACGAAGGCGGCCTTTATGTTTGGACCCGCGAGGCTTTCGGCGACTTCTCCGGATTCATCGCCGCATGGACCTACTGGATGAGCAATCTGCCCTACTTCCCCGGCGTGCTCTATTTCGGCGCGGCGTCCGCACTTTTCGCCTTTGGCCAGCGAGCCCATTCGCTGGCCGCCAATCCGCTCTACTATGTTGTCTTCTCCGTGGTCTGGCTTACCGTGATCACGCTGCTCAACATTCGAGGTGTAAGCGTAGGCAAGTGGCTCAACAACATCGGCGCCCTGGGCAGCCTGATCCCGCTCTCCGTGCTTCTCATCCTCGGCGCCCTTTCCTATTGGCGCTTCGGTGCGGCAACGCACATCACCGCCGCAAGCCTGGTTCCTCACTTTTCGCTCGGCAATGCCATCTTCTGGTCCAGCGTCTTCTTTGCTTTTGTCGGCATTGAGGCCGGCTCCGCCATGGGAGGTGAAATTCAAAATCCGCGCCGCGCAATTCCATGGGCCATCCTCGTCGGCGGCGCCATTCTCACCATCGGCTATATCGGCGGCACCGCGGCGCTCGTGCTGGCGCTGCCCAGCCGCGCCGTTGAAGGCCCCGATGGTTTTGTCAACGGAATCCATGTGCTCAGCGCCCATCTCGGGCTCGGCTGGCTGCTGGTGCCCGTAGCCCTGCTGGTTGCCCTCAACGCCGTCGGCTCAGCCGCCGCAAATCTTTCTTCCACCTCGCGCCTGCCCTTCGTCGCCGGCATCGATCACTATCTCCCCGCCGCCTTCGGTTCAGTTCACCCGCGTTACCGCACCCCCTGGGTTGCCATCGCCGTCTACGGCGCAGCCGGAATGGCCTTCGCCTTTCTCGGCCAGGCGGGTACAACCGTCCGTGGCGCCTATAACGTGCTCATTAGCATGGCGGTCATCGCCACATTTCTGCCTTTTCTCTTCCTTTTTGCCTCCATGATCCGCTTGCAGAGCCGTCCAGCCGGACCCGAAGTCCGCCGCGTTCCCGGCGGCAAACCTGTAGCCATCGCACTGGCCTCAATGGGTATCGTCAGCACCGCGCTCACCATTCTCCTGTCTGTCATTCCCGTAGGCGATGAGGCAAACAAGACAATGGCCGTGGCAAAGGTCGTAGGTGGAACCGTAGTTCTGGTCGGAGTTGGAGTAGCCGTCTTCATCGGCGCGCGATTGAAAGCACGCCGTGAGGCGAAGGCTTTGCCGGTGGGTTAGAACATTTTTGCCTTTACTGCAAACTCCCGTGCCCCATCCATTTCCGCGTTTTTTGCGGAAATGGGTGGGATACCAATGAAATCCAGGTCAACACTATTTCGGAAGATGCTCTAGGGATAAATTCTATGCAGCGTCCGCGCGAATGGAATCGTCTCCCTTACGTGATCCAGCCCGCAGATCCACGCTACCGCCCGTTCAATCCCCATGCCGAACCCCGAGTGTGGCACGCTGCCGTAACGCCGCAGATCAAGGTACCACTCGAAGGCTTCCCTGGGGAGCTTGTGTTCATCAATCCGGCTGCTTAATAACTCATAACTTGAAACGCGCTGCGAGCCACCGATAATTTCGCCGTAGCCCTCCGGCGCCAGCACGTCCACGCACAGCGCCAGCCTCGGATCCTTCGGGTCGGGCTCCATATAAAACGCCTTCACGTCGGCCGGATAGCGATTCACCATCACCGGCCGGTCAAACTGCGAGCTGAGCCAGGTCTCGTCCGGCGAGCCGAAGTCGTTCCCATACTCGAACGGCGCCTGCAGATCTCCATCTTTGTACGCCTTGTTCAGCAAGTAGCACGCTTTGTCATAAGTCAGTCGCGGGAACGGCGGCACAATCGCCTCCAGCTTCGACCGGTCCCGTCCAATCACCGTCAGTTCCTCCGCCCGGTTCTTCAGCACGCTCTGCACAATGTGCGACAGAAAGTTCTCCGCCAACACCAGCAGGCAGTCCAGATCGCAGAATGCCACCTCCGGCTCAATCATCCAGAACTCGGTCAGGTGCCGCCGTGTCTTTGACTTCTCCGCCCTGAAGGTCGGCCCAAAGCTGTAGACCTTGCCCAGCGCCAGCGCCGTAGCCTCAACGTAAAGCTGCCCCGATTGCGTCAGATAAGCCGGGTCGCCGAAGTAGTCCACCGGAAACAGCGTCGAAGTCCCCTCGCAGGCCGCCGGTGTCAGAATCGGCGGGTCGGTTCGGATGAAGCCGTTCTGATCGAAGTACTCCGCAGCCGCGCGCATAATCTCCGCCCGTATTCGCAAAATGGCAGCCTGCCGCGGCGTGCGCACCCACAGGTGCCGGTGCTCCATCAGGAAGTCGACGCCGTGCTCCTTAAGCGTGATGGGGTAGGGGTCCGTTTCTGGAATGCGGTGCACAACTTCGAGACCCTCCACGTCCAGCTCGTAGCCGCCCGGCGCGCGCTGGTCGGCCCTCACCTTGCCGGTCACAATCACGCTCGATTCCTGGGTCAGCCCTTTCAGCGCCTCAAAGACCTCAGCCGGCACGCTCTTCACGTGCGCCACGCCCTGCACGGTCCCGGTGCCGTCGCGAAAGATGGGGAACAGCAGCTTGCCGCTCTCGCGCAGGTTATAGAGCCAGCCGCGCAGGGTCACCGTCTGGCCTTCATGCTGGCCCAGCGTAGCGATCGTTGCTACAGGAGCTGATTGAGTCTCTTCCGTCATAAGCTTCCTTACTGGCCGCTGAAATTCAACCCCGGCCGGACTCTCTAGCATAACGCGGGCTGTGGCATGCTTGCCGCCAAGCACTTGTCATCCTGAGCGGAGCGCAGCGGAGTCGGGGTCCCCAGCGACAGGTCTTCGTCGCTGGGGTGAGAAGTCGAAGGATCTGCGGTTGCATTTCTCTTCTCCTTCTTAACCCCAAAAACCCCTAATTGCCGCCCCCATGCGACTTTGGTAGCATAAGAATTGTTTTTGATGCACGCAACATTTCTCTGCAATTAGATTTCGGGAGGACGGACCATGGCAGAAGTATCCGAAGTGAAAAGCGAAAATATGCAAAAGTCGCAAGTAGATACGGAGACCACCGAGCGCATCATCGCTGAAAAGCACATCGGCGCGCGTATCAAGCGCTTGCGGCTCAAGAAATCCATGGGCCTGGTCGAGCTAGGCAAGCTCACTGGGCTTTCTGCCAGCTTCCTCTCCCAGCTTGAGACCGGCCGCGTCGTTCCCACCCTGCGCAACCTCTCGCGCATCGCCATGGTCTTTTCCAAAGATCTCTCATACTTTTTTGAGACCGAGCCGCGCACGCTATTCCAGGTCCATCGCCGCAAAGAGCGCGTGCGTCTGCCGCAAACCAGTGTGGACTCCCCGGCCTATAACTTTGAGAGTCTGGCCTATATGGTTCCCGACCGGCACATGGACCCCTATTTTGCCGAATTCATCCCTCGCGCCGACGATGCGGACCCCGGTGCGCACATGCATCCTGGCTACGAGTTTCTTTATCTTCTCGAAGGGGAGCTTGAAATTCATCACGGCGATCAGCATTCGACGCTCCACCCGCGCGATGCCGTCTACTTTGACTCGGGCACTCCCCACTCCTACCGAAGCATCGGCAAGAAGCCGGCCGAAGCCATCATCGTCGCCGTTCAGCAGCCGTCCAGCGTCCACACGCCCCCAATGCAACCGGCCAGCGCAGCACGCCCATCGCCAGTCAAAGCTGTATCAACGCCAAGGTAATTATCGGCAATGTGGAATGCCGAAGCACCCCATATTTCATCCGCCTCAACACCAAAGTTTACCAATCAGTAAATGCCAACCCTGCCCCGCGCCCCCTAATCCCTAACCCCTAACCCCTGATCCCTGTTCAACGTCACAGGACGTTAACATATCTCGTGTGATAGCATCCGCTTCTTAGCGAGAACAACGAAGGAGAAACCCATGAAAACCTACACGGGAAGTGAGATCCGCAACGTGGCTGTAGTGGGGCATGCGCACAGCGGCAAAACCACCCTGATCGCCGCCATGCTGCATGCCGCCAAGATGACCCCAACCCAGGGCCGTGTCGAAGACGGCTCGGCCGCTACCGCCTATGACGAAGAAGAAGTAGCCCGCGGCGTTACCATGCAGAACGCCGTAGCCTTTGCCGAGTGGCAGGGCATCAAGATCAATTTTGTCGATACCCCCGGCTTCCATATGTTTTCGCACGAGGCCCGCGCCGCGCTGCTCCCTGTTGAAGCCGCACTGGTCCTGATCAACGCCCAGAATGGCATTGAGGCCGTTACCGAGCGGGTGTGGAGATTCGCTACCGAGGCCAACGTCCCCCGCATCGTCCTGGTCAACCAGATGGACCACCCCAAGGCCGGCGGCGGCGGCGGATTAAGCGCCCTGATCGACGATCTCGTCGACCGCTGGGGCCGCAACTGTGTTCCCGTCCAGTTGCCCATCTCTGACGCCCAGGGATTTCACGGCGTTGTCGATTTAGTAACCATGGAAGCCTTCAGCTACACCTCCGGCGGCGACGGCCGCGGCAAGGTGGTTGAGATTCCAGCCGCGCTGGCCGCCGATGCCAAAGCCCGCCACGAGGCACTGGTAGAGCTGGTCGCCGAGGGCAAAGACGAGTTGATGGAAGAGTACTTCGAGAAGGGCACCATCGATAAAGATCACCTCATCGCCGCGCTCCATGAAGCCATCCGCGAAGATCGCATCTTCCCGGTCCTCTTCTCAAGCGGCCTGGCCAACATGGCCACCGACCATCTGCTCGACTTCATCAAGGCCTACGCGCCCTCACCCGTCGAGCGCGAGCCCATTCCCGTCCAGATTCCGGGGGCTGAAACTGTCGCCGCTGATGCTGAAGCCGTCCAGGCCACCCGCAAAGTCGACGACAAAGAGCCGGCAGCCATGGTGGTCTTCAAAACCATGAGCGACCCGTTCGCCGGGCGCATCACGTTCTTCAAGGTCATCGGCGGTGTCATCAAGAACGACGTCACGGTCGAAAACTACACCCGTCGCGGCCAGGAGCGCCTGTCGCATCTGAGCATCATGCAGGGCCGCAAGGCTGTCGAAGTGCCTGAGCTGCACGCCGGCGACCTGGGTGCCGTGGCCAAGCTGCGCGACACCTTCACCGGCGACACCCTCGGCCAGAAGGGCGCGGAGATCCAGGTGGATAGGCCCGCTCCCCCCGAGCCGGCCATGACCTACGCCATCGAGCCCAAGTCCCGCGCCGACGAAGACAAGCTCGCCCCGGCCATCCACAAGCTTATGGAAGAAGACCTGCTCATCCGCTTCTTCCGCGACCCACAGACCAACGAGTTCCTCATCGCCGGCGCCGGCCAGCCGCACATTGAGGCCATCGTCAACCGGCTCAAAAAGCGTTACCACGCTGAAGTCACCCTCAAGGCCCCCAAGGTTCCTTACCGCGAAACCATCCGCGCCAAGGTCGAGGCGCCGGGACGCCACAAAAAACAGACCGGCGGTCACGGCCAATTCGGCGACTGCAAGATCCGCATGGAGCCTATGCCCCGAGGCGGCGGCTTCGAGTTCGCCAGCGAAGTCTTCGGCGGCGCAATCCCCCGCAACTTCATCCCCGCCATTGAAAAGGGCATCGTCGAGTCGGCCGCCCGCGGCTATCTCGCCGGTTACCCGGTCGTCGACTTCAAGGCTGTCGTCTACGACGGCAGTTACCACGATGTCGACTCCAACGAAATGTCCTTCAAGATGGCCGGCCGCCTCGCCTTCCGCAAGGCCATGGAAACGGCCAAGCCCTGTCTGCTCGAACCCATCATGAAGGTCGAAAT
>JBEKUB010000061.1:0-13406 GCA_049515455.1 Occallatibacter sp. | reverse complement strand
AGCGATCCGGGTACGTCATCATCCTCATCGCGTCGCTCCTTGAATTGGTCGTCCCCGTCGTCCACATGAAGGGGGCGGGTGTCGGCGGTGCGATCGCCCGGTCCAACGGAGCCTTCTTCTTTATCTGGACGCTCCTTGCGCTCGGCTTGACCGCTCTCTTCTGCGTCATGCTCTCGGCGCGCGGGCTGTGGGAGCATTCGCCAAGGCGGACCACCGCGTAGCACAAATAAGGCGCCCCTGCGCGAGGCCCTGACTTGTGCAGCGGAGATTTGCGGCCGGCACGATGGACTCAAAAGAAATGGTTCGTTCGAGTTCAGTTTTGAGTCATCCGGTAGCTAAGAAGAAGTGACTCCAGCTTCCGGTTGGCGCACGACCTTTGTCGAACCAGCTGCGGCTTCGCCCCCTGACCAGGTCCACGCCTGCCAAACGATGGCCGAGGTGGCCACAGTTTCGATCGTTGCGAAGAACAAGTACTCAGGAAGAGCGGGCGGCCTGCCCCATCCGACCAGAGGCGGAACGAAGGTCAGGAAACCATTGACAAGGGTCAAAATTGCACCCGCGATGATATTCGCCAGCCGGTTCGCTCGAAACGGAAGCAGTCGACACGCCACAATCATGGCGATGGGTATTTCCATCAAGATCGCTGAACCCATTAGAGCCCATGGTGGGAGATGTGGATGTGGGGCGTCGGCTAGATCTAGCGTGCCAACAATAGCAAACAGGGCAACAACGTCCGCGTACAGATAGTTGAGTAACGCGAACAGCCACAACAAAGACAGCCGCTCCTTTGTGTCGTGCATGTTCACCTCCAGCGGAATTGTATACGGTCCCGCGGCAGAATAAGTTTCAGATTTTTCGCAGAGTTCTCCAGTTCTTCCCAAGGGCGAGAGAGAGAAACCCTGGAGGGCTGGCGGAAGTGTGCTCCCCCAGGTGCCCAAAGGCGAGGCACCTGGGCCACCCAGTTTTTGTAGTGGTTGCTTACTTCGCCGGATCGACCAAAGCCTGATAGACGACGGCGCGGCTCATGTATCCGAGGTGCGGACTGGTATCGGCTGTCATGCGCTGAACCATTCCAATAAAAACGACGTCGTTGGTGGGATCGACCCAGAACCAGGTTCCGCCGATTCCGCTCCATAAGTACGTGCCTTTGCCATCCGGCAGGCCGGCCAGTTGCGGATCGTATTCGACGGTTCCGTTGTAGCCGTATCCGAAGCCCGGCCGCAAAATTTGCGTGCCGACGCGATACTCGCCGGTGAGCATGCTCTCTGGTATGCGGTTTGTGGCCATCAGTTGAATGCTGGAGGGCGCGAGGATGCGCACGCCGTTTAATTCGCCGCGGTCGAGGAACATCTGCGCGAAGCGATAGTAGTCCTCCGCGGTGGAGACCATGCCGCCGCCGCCGGAAGGCATGGTGGGCTGCGCTTTGTACTCTTTCAGGCCACAGCAGGCGTCCAGGTCGACGACCAGGTTGCCGTCGGAGTCCGGCTTGTAGAGCGTGGCGAAGCGGCTGCGCTTGTCTTCAGGCACATAGAAGGCTGCGTCGCGCATACCAAGGGGGGTGAAGATCTGCTCGCGCATGAAGTCGGGCAGCGTTTGGCCGGAGAGCTTTTCGATGATGTATCCCTCGATATCCATTGACACGCTGTAGATCCATTTTGTGCCAGGTTGATAGAGCAAGGGAATCTTTGCCAGCTTGTCGACCATCTCCTGAAGGTTCTTCGATTCGAGGACGTGCTGGTCATTGAACATGGCATCCACCACGGTATTACCGGTGCCGTAGCTGAAGCCGGCGGTGTGGGTCATCAGCTCGCGCATGGTGGGCGCGTGATCAGGATCGACGAGGATCATTTTGCCGTTGGCATCGAAACCTTTGAGGACCTTGAGGTTGGCGAATTCGGGGATGAATTTGGAGATGGGGTCAGAGGGAAGCCACTTGCCCTGCTCATAGAGGATCATCAAAGCCACGCCGGTGACCGGCTTTGTCATGGAGTGGTCGCGAAAGATCGTGTCCGTGGTCATGGGCGCACCGCTGGCCAGGTCGCGCACGCCATAGGCGCGGTAGTCCACCACTTTGCCGTGGCGGGCGAGGAGGGTGACGATGCCGGAGAAATGCTTCTGGTCAACCTCCTTTTGCATCAGGGCGTGCAGGCACTCAAGGCGTTCACTGGAGAAGCCAACGGACTCAGGCTTGACGGGAGTGAGGTCAAGCTTTGCTCCAGCGGCTCGCTGCGCCGGGGATGGATGTGCCACCAGGAGTAGGATGCCTGCGGCCAGCGCGATGCGGGCGATGGTTGCGATGCGATGGGTGGTCATGGGTTTCCTCAAGTTCGTCGCGTGATATTCGACCCAACGTCGATTTGCCTACTTCGCCGGATCAACCAAGGCCTGATAGACGGCGGCGCGGCTCATGTATTCGAGGTTGGGGCTGGAATCGGCCATCATGCGCTGAATCATTCCTATAAAGACAACGTCGTTGGTGGGATCGATCCAGAACCAGGTTCCCGCGGCTCCGCCCCATACGTAGGTGCCTTTGCCATCGGGCAGGTCGTCTAGCTGGGGATCGTATTCGACGGCGCCGTTGTAGCCGTAACCGAAGCCCGGGCGCAGAAATTGCGTGCCGATGTGATACTCGCCGGTGAGCATGTTTATGGGGATGTGGTTTGTGTCCATCAATTGGATGCTCGAGGGCGCGAGGATGCGCACGCCGTTCAATTGGCCGTGGTCGAGAAACATTTGAGCGAAGCGGTAGTAGTCCTCGGTGGTGGAGACCAGGCCGCCGCCGCCGGAGGGCATGTCGGGCTGCGCTTTGAAGCCGGCATGCAGGCCGCAGCAGGCGGCGGGGTCGACGATGAGGTTGCCGGCGTCGTCGGCCTTGTAGAGAGTGGCCAGGCGGTCGCGCTTTTCATCGGGCACGTAGAAGGCTGCGTCGCGCATGCCGAGGGGCGAGAAGATCCGGTCGCGCATGAAGTCGGGCAGCGACTGGCCAGAGAGCTTTTCAATGATGTAGCCCTCGATGTCCATTGACATGCTGTAGATCCATTTTGTGCCGGGCTGATAGAGCAGCGGGATCTTGGACAGCTTGTCAATCATCTCCTGGAGATTTTTTGAGCCGAGCACATGCTGCTCTTTGTACATGGCGTCAGCTGCGGTGCCGCTGTTGCCGTAGCTGAAGCCGGCAGTGTGGGTCATGAGCTCGCCCATGGTGGGCGCGTGGTCAGGATCGACGAGGATCATTTTGCCGTTGGTATTATCGACGCCCTTGAGAACCTTGAGGTTGGCAAACTCGGGGATGAATTTTGAAATGGGGTCGGAGGGCAGCCACTTGCCTTGCTCGTAGAGGATCATCATGGCCACGCCAGTGACCGGCTTGGTCATGGAGAAGTCGCGGAAGATGGTGTCTTTGGTCATGGGCGCGCCGGAGACCATATCGCGGACGCCGTAGGTTTTGAAGTCGACGATTTTGCCGTGACGGGCGAGGAGAGTGACGATGCCGGAATATTGCTTCTGGTCCACTTCCTTTTGCATCAGCGCGTGGAGGCGCTCAAGGCGCTCGGAGGAGAAGCCTACGGACTCGGGCTTGACGGGAGCGAGGTCAAGTCTTGCTGCGGCGGGTTGCTGCGCCGGGGATGGATGTGCGGCCAGGAGAAGGACGATTGCGGCCAGCGCGATGCGGGCGATGAATGCGATTTTACGGGTGGTCATGGGATTCCCTCAGGGTCCGGTGCTGAAAATGCGGGCCGGTTTTGCCGCACCCTTTATACCAAGAACAGTAAGGCGCGGCAAACGGATGAGCCACTACACTAACTACTGATGGATGGATCTGAGCTGAGCATGGAGACTATTGTTGCGATTTCAACGCCGCCCGGACGCGGGGGTATCGGAATCGTGCGTCTTAGCGGGCCGGAAGCGGCTTCGATAGCGGCGCAACTGGTGAGGCTGCGGCAGCCGCTGGAACACGGGCGGGCGCGGCTGGCGGATGTGCTAGATGGGATGGGGAGTGTTGATGAGGACGTTTCGAGCAAAAATCTCGAGGAATATTCCGCAGGGGCTAAAGCCCAGGTTAATTCCGAACTAGCTTCGGCACGACTAAAGTCGTGCCCTGACACTTCTTGCCTCCCACAAGGAGTACTTCCGCAGGCCGTGAAGTCGTGCCCTGATACAAAGCAGGTTATTTCTTCTGCAAGCGAAGAACGCATTGACGAGGCCGTGGTGACGTGGTTTGCCGCGCCAAATTCTTATACGGCCGAGGACGTGGTGGAGATTGCGGCGCATGGGTCGCCGGTGGTGCTGGAGTTGCTGTTGCGGCGGGCGTTGGAACTGGGTGCGCGGCTGGCTGAGCCCGGCGAGTTTACTCAGCGCGCCTTTCTGGCCGGGCGGCTGGACCTTACACAGGCTGAGGCGGTGCGCGACCTGATCGAGGCGCAGACGCTGACCCAGGCTCGGCAGGCTGCGAGCCAGATGGGCGGTGCGCTGAGCCGTCGCGTGGGTCCGGTGAAGGCGGCGCTGGTGGAGTTGATTGCGCTGCTGGAAGCAGGCATCGACTTTGCGGAAGACGATGTGGACGTGACGGCGGAAGCGGAGATTGCGCGGCGGATTGGAGAGCTGACGTTACCGCTGACGGCGCTGGAAGTCAGCTTCAGCCGCGGGCGGATTGTGCACGACGGGCTGACCATGGCCATTGTGGGGCGACCGAATGTGGGTAAGAGCTCGCTGTTCAATCGGCTGGTGGAACGGGAACGGGCCATTGTTACGGCGACGCCGGGGACCACGCGGGACCTGGTGACGGAGAGGATTTCTCTGGACGGGATTCCGGTGGAGATGGTGGATACAGCGGGGTTGCGCGAGGGCCTGCGCGAAACTTTGGAGGAGGCCGAGCAGTTGGGAATTGCACGCAGCCGCGAGGCACTGGCGGACGCTGCGCTGGTGCTGGTGGTGCTGGACGCGACGCAGACGCTGAATGATGAGGAGCATCGGCTGCTGGAGGCGGTGCAGGGAAGGCCGGCGCTGGTGGCTGTGAACAAGTGCGACTTGGTGAAGGCAGGATCGATTGCGGAGGAGATTGGCGAAGTTTCTGCACTGGCAACTTCGGCACTTACCGGCGAAGGGATTCTCGCGCTGCGCGAACGGATTATGGCACTGGCGACGGGTGGGGCGGCGGCGGAGCCGGGGATGCTGACCAGTTTGCGGCACCACCAGGCGATTACCACTGCGCTGGCGGCACTGGGGGATGCGGCGCTGGCGAATGCGAACAGGATTCCGCACGAGATGATTTTGCTGGATCTCTATAGAGCGCTGTGGGCGCTGGACTCGCTGACCGGGCAGACTACCTCAGACGATATATTGAATTTGATCTTTTCTACGTTTTGCATCGGAAAATAGAGCCGTCCGGGGCTGTTGGTCCCTGCATAGCTCTTGCGGCGTCCCCACGGGACTCCCTAACAAACTTATGGAATCTCTTATCCCCACGCTTAAGCGCGGGGCTAAAAAACTCTGCGCCTACGGCGCGATATTGCAGACAATCCTTCTGTAGTCCTCAATGATGCATTGCACGTTCAAAACTTCGACTTATTCAACAATATTTCGAATGATTTACAGACTTATTTGATTTGTACTCATCGAAGACTCCATATTATTTGGAAGTGACCTTCGTTGGTTCGGTAAGAACGCCGGGGAACCACTTCACCGCATTGTCGTGGTAGAGCTCGCGGAGAACCGATTTCGGCAGGCCGAGGCCGGTTACTTTGCGTCCCTGGTAATCGAAGGTTTCTTTGGTCGCGAAGTACTTCCAATCGAGCGCGTAGGTATCCTGCAAATCGGAAAGTTCCTTCTCCAGATTCGTATCGGGCAGGAGTTCAACGTCAGTTCCGTAGAGTACCCGATCCTGATACTTGATGAGAAACTTGCGGACTTTGTCGGACGGTTGCAAGGTGAAATATTGAACGCGCGCCGCGGTGTCGACCGCGAAGTTGGGATACTTATCGAAATGTTTTGCGATTTCGTCTAAATCGACCTCCATGCTGCCCAGATGAGCTCCGACGAGGCGGAGATTTGGATTTTGCTCAAGGATGTGATCGCGGGCGGCGAGAATCGACTCCTTTGAAGGCCATTCGGGATGAGTGTAGGCGTATTCGCCGGGGTGCTCTTTGTAATAAGAATAGTCGGGGCTCGCGGGGTTGGGCGGCTGCCAGCAGGAGGTGGGCTCGGCAAGATGCGCGATGACGGTGCGGTTGTGCGCGGCAATGTCCTGGTAGATGGGCTGGAAGACCGGATCGTCGGGCATCAGGTAGGTGCCGTCTTTCTTTTTGATTTCCATGCCGATGGTTTTATAGATTTTTACGGCGACGGCGCCGTGCGCGAAGTTCTCGTTCAACTGCTTGATGACGCGGTCGGCAAATGCAGGGGATTCGAACTCGTAGGGGCTGAAGGTTGTGCAAAGGGAAACATGGCCGGGGGTGCCGTGAATTACGCTTTCAACTCCGTCGTATTGTGCCGTGAAACTTTTGTAGAACGGGTCGCGGTCGTCGAGGACGGCAATATCAATGAAGTGAAGGTTATTGCGAAGCAGGAACGCGTTGATCGCCGGAGTTTCTACATAGACGTGCACATGAGCGTCAATGGGGTGGATGTCCGCGAAGCCTTGAATGGGGAATTGCTGGGCGTGCGAGCTGGTAGCCAATAAGGCGGCCGTAATTACCAAGCTGAGCTTTAGATTTTTCATGGCTAGTAAACCCTCCGGGGCTAAAGCCCCCGTTGACTCTATTGGGAATGATACGGGGGTTAAAACCCCCGTCTCCCTCCGGATCGAGTTTTTCAGATGTGCAGCGCCTACTTGCCACTGGTCAGATTGTGGATGATCTCCACTTCGCGCTCCCGGTAGGGGGTGCCGTCGAGGTGGAAGACGTCGTGTTGCCATACTGCGGGCTGGTGGTCAACATAGGGCCGTTGCCAGGAGTCCCAGGGTAGGTAGGTTTGGCTCTTGCCGGCGACCAAGCCCCAGTTGATGGCGCCGATGTGATGCTCGCGGGCGATGGGGAGGATGGTATCGAAGGTGCTACCCAGGTTGCGGGCCATGTACTCGGTGCAAATGATGGGGCGGTGGAACTGCTCGAGCATTTTGACGTGCTTTTCGAAGGTCTCGGGCCAGCCGTAGTCGTGGAAGCTGATGATGTCAGACTGCTCGATCTGAATACGAGCCAGCGGGGGCATTGTAGACAGCGAGGTCCAGTCGCCGTGCCAGACGCCGCTGGTGAGGGGCTGCGTGGGGTTCGCACTGCGGGCCCAGGCATAGACCTTGGGCAACAGGCCGATGATGATCTCGTTCTTGTTCCTCGGTTCGCCCTTGGCGTAGGAGTCCTCGTTGCCATTGTCGGGCTCGTTCCAGAGGTCCCAGGCGAGGATGCGGGGATCGTCGGCGAAGGCACCTACTACTCCCTTGGTGTAGTTCTCGAGGCGCGGGTATTGAGCGGGATCGGCGAGAACCGTTGCGCCGGGAGCCTGCACCCAGCCGGAGTTGTGCACGCCGGGGATGGGCGGATGCTGGGGACCGAGCTTGGGGAACGGTTCCCAGCAGGAGTCGAAGAGGACAAACACAGGACGGATGTGATGACGGGCGGCGATGACAAGGAAAGCGTCAATGCGCTGCTGGAAGCCCTTGGGGTCTTGCTCCCAGAGTAGATTGTGGAGGAAGACGCGCATGGTGTTCATGCCGATGGCTTCAGCCCAGGCCAGCTCACGGTCGTTGGTGGCGGGGTCGAAGGTATCGGCCTGCCACATTTCGAGCTCGTTGATGGCGTTGGAGGGCAGGTAATCTGCTCCCACCGGCCAGGGCTGCTGAGCGTACCAAGCATTTGCCTGGGATTCGGTCCAGCGCTGCCGGGAGGCTTGAGCTTGAAGGGTTGGAATGAGGACGAGCAGCAGCGCCATCGCAAAAAGACAGCGGGAGGACTTGAAGAAGAATAGGTGCATTGGGGCTCCTTGAATCTGCCAGAAGGAGAATTCTACTGCGTTGGCGCAGGGTTAGTCGCATGGGTTCACTCGGAGCGGCGGCGGATGGAATAGAATTGCGGTGATTCGAAATCACAGCGTTGCCGCTTTGGTTCGATCTTCATATTCAGGAGATAATATGCCCTTCTTCAAAAAGTCCACTCGCAGAGAGTTTCTGGTCGCTGGATCGTCCGCAGCCCTGGCCGCTGCAACCACGGCGGTGAGCGCGCAGACGGATTCGCCCGGCGAGTGCGCCACGGAAGAGCCAGCCCCGGCTCATTACTCGGCAAAGGATCTCTTCGAGGGCGCTGCGCAACGTACCTTCAGCGGAGAAACGGCTACCCAGGTAGCGATGCCATTGGGGGGAATCGGAACTGGCGCGATCTGCTTGAACGGCAATGGTGGGTTGCAGGACTATTCCATTCGCGAGCGGCCGGAGACCACGGCTTTGCCGGAAGGCTTTAATGCCAATTCTCCCGAAGCGGCATTTGCGGTTCTGCGCATTAAGGGATCTTCAAGCACGGCCAAGCTTGTTGAAGGACCGTTTCCGATCTTTAAGATCTTCGACCAGGGATTGCAAGGCGGGGGAATGTACCGTGCAGGATACGAGGGACTGCCACGCTTTCAAAAAAGCACTTTTATAGGGGAGTTTCCATTCGGAGAAGTCCAGCTTAGTGATCCATCCATTCCGCTGGAGGTAAAGCTGACGGGCTGGAATCCGTTTATCCCGCTGGACGATAAGAACTCGGGGATACCGTGCGTGATTATGGAATACACGCTCCGCAATACCACGCACGAACCGGTAGAGTATGAGTTCTCTTACCATCTGTCGCATCTGGCTCCGGGATGCAAAAAGGATGAATCGGGTTCGAAGAATACCGTGATCCCAGGCAAGGGAGTCTTCCTGAGCAATGACGAAGCGCCGAATGCGCAGGCATACGGCAGCGCCGCGCTCACGGTGATCGGCGAAAATCCGCGCGTCATACGCATTAAGGGAATGTGGGTGCGCAGCGAGTGGGGCTTTGATGCTTTGTCGGCGCTGTGGCGCGAGGTTTCCACGGGAACGTTTACTGCCAATGAGGGATCGAACAGCGTGGATACCACTGGCCGGAATGGAGCGTCCATTCTGATGGATGGCAAGCTCGCGCCAGGCGAGTTCAAAACCTACCCCATTGTGATTTCGTGGTATTTTCCCAACTGTTACCTCCAGGCCGGCGGCAAGAAGGTGACGGATGTGGAAGGCAAATCCGGGTGCCAGACCAGGGCTGAAGGGTTGGCGCCGCTGTGGCGACCCTACTATGCCGGCATCTGGAAGGACGCGCGCGAAGTTGCGCTTTATGTGGAGCAGAAGTACGTCTCGCTGCGAGTGCGCACGGCGAAGTTCAAAGAGGCGCTTTTTTCATCCACCTTGCCGCCGTATGTGCTGGACGCGGTATCGGCGAACCTGGGAATTCTGAAATCTTCCACGGTCTTGCGCGAGGAGAACGGCAATCTGTGGGGTTGGGAGGGATGTTCTCCTGACGAGGGCTGCTGCCACGGCTCCTGCACGCACGTATGGAACTACGCCCAGGCCTTTCCTCATCTTTACCCGCAATTGGAGCGGACCTTGCGCGACCTGGAGCTGGCTCGCTCAATGGATGAGCGTGGGCACGTGACTTTTCGCGGAGCGATTCCCGACGGTCCCACGAAAGATCACGACGGGCCGGCCGCTGCCGATGGGCAGTTGGGGGGAATCATGAAGGTCTATCGCGACTGGCAGATTTCGGGCGACGGCGACTGGCTCAAGAAAATGTATCCGCTGGCGAAACGCAGCCTGGATTATTGCATCGGCGCATGGGACCCGGATCACAAGGGAGGGCTCTTCGAGCCGCACCACAACACCTACGACATCTGGTTCTGGGGTCCGGATGGAATGTGCACCAGCATCTACCTGGGAGCGCTTTCGGCCATGGCGCAGATGGCGAAGGCCGCGGGCCAGGCGGCCGATGCGGGATTCTATGCGGAGCTGGCCGAGCGATGCGCGCACCTGATGGAAGAAAAGCTCTTCAACGGCGAGTACTACGAGCAGAAGGTGCAGTATCTGGACCTGCGCGACACTTCCTTTGCCAAATCCGTGGCCGATGTGGACGAAAAAAGCAGCGAGATGCAGCAACTGCTGAAGCGGGAGGGCCCGCGCTACCAGTATGGGAGCGGATGCCTCTCTGACGGCGTGCTTGGCGCGTGGATGGCGCGAATCTACGGCATTGAAACACCGCTGGCGCGCAAGCACGTGCGCTCGAACCTTCAGGCCATCTTCAAGAACAACTTCAAGACCGATCTCAGCCAGCATGCCAATGCGCAGCGTCCGGGCTATGCGCTGGGACGAGAGCCGGGACTTCTCGTCTGCAGTTGGCCCAACGGCGGCAAGCCTACCCTGCCATTTCCCTATTCCGACGAGGTGTGGACCGGTATTGAATACCAGGTTGCCTCCCATCTTATCCACGAGGGCCTGGTCGAAGAGGGCCTGACCATTGTGAAGGCCGCGCGCAGCCGCTACGACGGAAAGACGCGCAATCCCTGGAACGAATACGAGTGCGGCAACTGGTATGCACGGGCCATGTCAAGCTATGCGCTGATGGGCGCGCTTTCAGGCTTCCGCTATTCAGCCGTGGAAAAGACGCTCTGGTTCGGCCCGCAGTTGAACGTGCGGCCGTTCAGGAGCTTTTTCTCGACGGCTTCCGGGTTTGGAACTATCTCGCTCGATGGCCATTCGGTGAAGGTGGAGATGATTGAGGGCGAGTTATCGATTGAGAAGCTGGCGCTCACTGTTGGTGGAGAAACCAAGTTGCTCGATTGGAAGGTGACCGCGCGGACCAACGCCGCAGTAGTCAAATCGATCTGAATTGTTCGAGGCTTATAACGATTCTGGAACAAGAGAAATGCGTGCGGATGGGGTCGATGAGTGAACCGGGCTGTTGACACCCTGTTGAGGATTACTTCCAGTTAGGCGGTAATAGGCCCACGACCATGCGATAATCGGCTCAACTCTGGGTAGACTTGCAGATGGCCACCATAATCGTGAGCGGATCAGTCGACGCTTGGGACAAGACACCGTTCCTCATTTACGTGGCGATTGTCATAATCGCTGTAGCTACGTTCGTCATAGTCTCCGCGGGCTACTGGAGGCTCTTTGCCCAATGGGTGCAAGGCCTGCGTGGTCGTGATTGGCCAACAGTGCCAGCTACGATCGACATCGTTAGCGTTGTTAAGCAAGTAACGGCGACTGGGAAAGGCGACATCGTCATCTACCTTGCCACGCTCACGTACTTCTATCGCGATCCCGACCTCCAAACCGGCGATTACTGCCGCACGTTTAACGAGGACGAAGAAGCAGACGCACAGGCTTGGGCTTCCTCCTACAAAGGTGCCACTGTCCTGGTTCACGTCGATCCGCAGGACCCGGCACGTTCTGTGTTACGCAAAGAAGTACTGTAATTATCGTCGGCTTATGAAGCATTCGCAGATTAATGTCTGGTTGGTCGCCGACTCGGATGCAACGCCGCTTTGAAACTCCCAAAGGCAGCCGCAGATCCTTCACTGTGTTCAGGATGACACTCCTGTGGGAAGGCGATGATGGCGCCGAACGGGCACTATGGTCGGATCGTCGGCAGACCGGCGATAGTTGCCGACCCGTCAGCTATCTTTTGGAAAACAGCTCGTGAGGGACGCACTTGGCTTGTGGTGGATTGACCGCAGGGCTTGTGGTGGATTGACCGCAGTTTGGAGCTGAAATTTGCACTTTCGCCCTTTCTTCACAGAAAGAATGCCTAACGTGTTTTGTTTGTGTGAGTTGATGAAAAAGGGGGGGGAGGGGGTGGGGGAGTAACTTATTGGTAACTGATTTGCGGGGGCTTGGGCTGAGGGCGGAGGGTGCCGAAGGCGATTTGGGCTGCGTAGAAGAGCTTGCTGCCGGTTGCGTCTTCGATGGCTCCGATCACCAGGCCGTGGGCGGCGCAGGCTATGAAGTCACAGATGTTTTGATAGCCGAAGAGCGGAGGCATGGCGTTGCGATAGGCCTGGGCAGCTTCAATGCGCGATCTTGCTTCATTTTTGGTTTGGGAGTATTTGGCGTGGAATGTGGTCTCCCAGGCTTCGCAACAATGGGCGACGGCAGGGATCTGGCGGGCGGGGCTGGATTTGTCTCCGGCGGAGTATTCGGCAGGGATTTGGATGGCTTGGCTCATGCGGGTTTCTCCGTTTGCGTTTTAGTTGATGAATTCATTGTGCGCGAACGGAGTGTAATTATCTGCAAATTGGGATGCAGATTTTTTATGCGGGCATTGGGGAGCGGATGTCTCAGATCATTTTCTTGGATACTGGGATGAAACAACCGCAGATCCTTCACTGCGTTCAGGATGACACTGCTGTGGGTAGAGGGTAGAGGATGATGGTACCGGACTGGCGTCTCGGTTGGGCCGTCGGTCATCCGGAAATAACGCCGCTTTGAAACTTGCAAAGGCAACCGCAGATCCTTCACTGTGTTCAGGATGACTGGTTGCGTCGGCGCGAATGCGGAAGAAGGTCAGCCCGTTGGAGCGACAGTGCGAGATTTCCTTCTTTATGTTATTCGTGTGCAGGCTTATCAAGGCCTGCTGGTCTGCTGGATCTGCTCATTGATCACGCGCTTTAAATCTGCGGGGGAATAAGTTGGCGCTTTGATGACCTTGCCGTCGGGGCGCTTATGAATCTTCAGAATCGGCTTCCAATCGCCATGATGGGCGTTGGCGTCTTGCGGATGGACCAGCTCCGGGCCTGCGCCTCGCTCGAGAACCGCGTCGCAAACGCTGCAATGCGGCCAGGCCTTGCTCATGTTGCTGCGTTGCACTTCATCCCAGGCAGGCTGAGCCTTCACGCCGGCGGCGTTGAGTGCTCCATACGTGACGACTAGCTGGTCGATGCAGCCGTCAACGTATTCAGCGAAGTCGGGTGTGCCGGCGGGATCGAGCACGACCCCGATATCGTTGATGACCGCGGTCCCCGCTTCTCCGTTCGACCCGGCAGCGGTTATGGTGACCGTGCAACCACAACCCTTGACGAACTCGATTGCTTCTTCAAACACCAGGCGCGCACGAAGCAGGCACGTTTCCGGATCGGGAAGCTCAGGAGATCCCTTTACCTCCTGGTTGAATTGCTTCATCAGGGTGACGATGTCTTCCCGAGGGCGATAGGGCTTGTCGGTCATTCAATCCTCGATTCATTGTGCCGGTGAGGGCGTTCGGAGAGATCGCGAACTGCGGATAGTACCCGCTTCAATTCTTAAGTTTTCTTGATAGTCCCGTCAGTCACCAGCCAACTGCTCGAGCAGCGTATCGAAGTCTTCGAGCCGGGCGTATTCGATGATGACTTTGCCGTGGCCGTTGTGATCTTCAATGTGGACTTTGAGG
>JBEKUB010000060.1:0-17305 GCA_049515455.1 Occallatibacter sp. | reverse complement strand
ACTGGCCTTCACGTCGGCGGAACTCTTCCATTCCGCCCGCCGCGCCTCCTGAAACCAGGCGTCGAGCGCAGCCTTTAAAGCACGATGGTCCTTGTGTCCTTCCAGCCTGTCTAAAAACCGAGTCAACGTGCTTCGAGCAATAATGCGCACTTCAATACATTATCATGTTCCCAATATGGGTACAAGGCTGTACATCCTTTCACGGTTTCCGAATGGCTGTTGACGCAACTGCGTGTCAACCCCCATTCCTCCCGGCCTCAACGTATCTCCCTTATCGTCAGCGCCTTCCACTCACGGCCAATTTACAGATAATTTCTCTCAACGCGCTAATCTGTCTTTAAAGGTGTGTTCTCAGCGCAGACCCGCGGCGTCGCGTTCCGCTCCATCTCTCACACCAGCCCGCGCAAGTTCCCCATTTTCAGGAACTTGGCTTCCAGATTCCTCAAAACAAACGAATTACGGCAGAACCCTGCTCCCAGCGCATTGAAAATAGACAACTTGCCCCAAACACACCGGGGGGGATACCCCCCCTGCTACCCGCAAGAAAGGACTTCATGGTCAACGAATGTCGTCACGTCATGCCCAGCGGACTCCATTGCCAGTCGCCCGCCATGCGCGGCAACTCTTTCTGTTACTTCCACGCCCGCCCCCAGCGTCCCGCTCGCCCACGCGAGGCCCGCATTGAAATGCCCGACCGGCTCGACAGCAAAGGCACTCAGGTCGTCATCCGCCGAACTCTGCAGGCCCTTGGCGCCGGGCACATCAGTGCCCGCCGCGCCGCAGTCCTCCTCTACGGAATCCAGATGTCCTCCGGCCAGTCGCCGCAGATCCCAATCTTGTAGCCTTAGGGCGGTTCCAGAGTCCTTGAGCCCTGGGTGCCGGGTGCCCGCATTTTCCCGCACTTTGCAATGCAGCGATCTGGCATCTTTGTGTAAAGTTGTTAGGTGACCTCATTTAGAACTTATAGAGAAAATAGCGCCAGGGATGCCGGAGATTAAGTGCTCTGACAGGCTTGCCGAAAGAGGGTAAGACGATGGGCCTGATGTTCAATATTCTCGCGATTCTGAACAATGTCGGCTGCGTCCTGACGTTAACAGTCTTCATTTTGTACCACAGAAATGCGTTCAAGAAGAACTCGTGGGAGCAACTCGGGGAGAAGAGAGGACGATTCAGGGAACACTCAATCGTCATGCTTTGGTGGATATTTGGGACACTCCTGATTTCAATATTTAATCTCAATATTCTATTCATATTTCCGCTGCTGATTTTGGGCGCATTTTCCGCCACGTTTTGGAGTGTTTCTCCCAACCCTCAGGATCGAGATCCGCTACACCCCGCAAATTTACAGCAGCAATTTGATTTCTCCGCCGAGTTGCCGGGCGGAAATCGAGAGTTGATCCAGCCGGGAATGAGCCCAAGCCAGGCGGCGCTTTTGCCCGATCTTGGAAATCATCTTTCCCAAAAAGGCGTGCCGCAGGATGCGTTGACGGTTTATCCATCGTTCATGATCAAGGACATCGCAGTTGTGGGGTTGGGAAGCTACTGCGTCACCAGGGTGCAGGAGATCGATGGCAAACTTTATTGCGGCGCCTTCGATTTCGGCAACGAAGAACTCGAAAGTATTCTGGCGCAGGCGACGGAGAGCACCAGGGATGCAGTAGCCGGAAGTTTGAAGGACGACCCCCAGAGCGTGCGGCACATTCCAATCTCAGATCCCATCCATGTTGGCATCAAGGCCGCTCTGGGAAAGCCGCAGCAGGGAATTGACGAGACGTTTATCCCGCTGATGATCACCGAAGTTTTTCCCGCGCATTGAAGGCGAGTGGAGTGAGGGCAATGCGCCGCCCTCGCACCAGTGAGACGGCAGCAAGGTAAGGTTCATTCAACCGCGTAAGTAGCTCCACTCCGAGGCAATTGAAGCGGCTCTAGGCTCGATGGTCCCCATGGTCAGTCCTGCAATTGTGATCGCTGCTTTGTTCACTCTGGCGCCGTTTCTTGCCGCTGCGTTCCTTGGGCATTGGCTCGCAAGTGCGGCGGATCGGCTTCCAGTTCCGGTCCGGATACTGGTGCCCGCCTTGCTGTGCGTGACCTATCTGCTGGTTGCCTGCTCGACCGGAACCTTTCGTTGGGGCTGGCTGGCGGTCTATGTGCTTCTTCCCGTCGCGGTCTCGGCGCTGATGCATCAGGCCAGGCGCGCCGATCCCGAACAGCGCGGCAACTGGCGTGACTTTCTGGTGCTTGCCGTTTTGGGGTTGGCGGTCGATCTGCGCTGGTTTGAGTCCGCGTGGCCTGCGCATCTTGCCATCTTTAACAAAATTCTGCTGCTCGATGCAGGCATCTATGGCCTTCTTTTAATCCGCCAGCTCAACGGAGTGGGATTCGATCTGCGTTTGCGCCTTCGCGATGCCGGCATCGGACTGCGTGAGTTTGCTTTTTACGCACCCATCGCGCTGGCGCTCGGTCTGAGTCTTGGTTTTCTGCACGCGCACGCCATCTGGCCGAGTCTGCCGCAGCTCGGCGGCGCTTTCCTCTTGACGTTCTTCTTCATTGCCGTTCCGGAAGAGCTCTTCTTTCGAGGATGGCTACAGAATCTGCTGGAACGGCGCATGGGGCGCACCGCGGCTCTCTTCTTGACCGCTGTCCTTTTTGGACTGGCGCACTTCAACAAGCGGACAGCTCTCTTCAACTGGCACTACGTGATCTTGGCGGCGCTGGCGGGAATCTTTTATGGCAGGGCATGGCGCCAGGATCAACGCGTGGGCGCCTCAGCCATAACCCACTCCTGCGTGGATACTGTGTGGTCCATCTGGCTGCGGTGAGTAAACTTGTTCGGATTGTAGGTAAAGTAGCCTAGCCCTACGCGCATGTTGTGGTGTACGGGACCGGGAATCGTGATGGCAATCGAAATTCCCAGGATCGCGTGCGCCATGGCCAGCGTGTAGAGGCTACGATAGTGCAGAAAGAGCCGGCAGGATGCCCATCCCCAGAACAGCGTCAAGACCGTAAGAACCGGGTTGGGAAGGTGCGCGATCGTGAACAGACCCGTTGCCACCAGGACTGCCGCATTTCTGCTGGGGAGCAGCCTCACCAGGCGCAGCAGGAAAAAATTCAGCAGAAGGAACTCCTGCAGAAACGACCAGATCGTATAAGCCCAATAGCGCTGGACAAAAAGGACCGGAGTTGCCGGCGCGTGCAGGGTTTGCACTCTGGTCGCCACCAGGACTGCGGCCGCTGCAATCAACAGTGCCGCGCCAGCCACCCAGAGCGAACGGTGGAATCCCGGCCCGCGCAACCCCATCTCTCTCGAATCGTCGATTGACAGCCAGGTAACCAGCATTACCCACACCAGCGCGACAAGGGAAATGACTCGCTGCCAGGGCAGAGGCGTCCACACTGCAAGCAATATGAGCGCATAGGTAACCACGAGCACGATGCGATCGTGCCGTTTGCGTTGAACGGCTCGGGGATTGCTTGAGCCGATCAGATTTGAGTTGTCTGCAGGCGGGGAAGCCATGCTATCAATTTCTCCAGAAGAACCATGCGGCCATGGATAGACCGATAACGACCACCAGGCCGCGCAGAAATGATTGCGGAACCATACGAGCTAAGCGGGCCGACGCGTACCCTCCAACAGCGCAGGTTACCATAGCCAGCAGGCAATAGCGCCAAACGACCTGGCCCTCCACGATAAAGATAATAACGGCGATACCGTTAGCCAGTGTGGTGGAGACCACTTTGAGGGCGTTGATCTCATTCAGATCCTGGTAGCCGAAGACCGAAAGTAGGGTAATAAGTAGAAAGCCGGCTCCGGCGCCAAAGTAGCCAATGTAAAAGCAGACGAAAATCGTTGAAAAAAAGATTACCACGCGGCGCGGGGGATGGGTTGCGCCGACGATCGAACCCCGGCGCCTTGCCAGCCAGCGGGAGACCGGGCCGCTGAGGGCAAAGATGGAAGCGGCGACCAAAAGCAGCCACGGAACCAGGTGCAGAAAGGTCATCTGCGGAGTGCTGAGCAGGACCACGGCGCCGACCGTACCGCCGATGAGGCCAGCCAGGCCCATGGGAATGGCCAGGCGCAGGTTCTTCCGAATATCCTCGCGGTAGGCGGCGACGGAGGTGAGCTGGCCAGGCCACAGGGCTACAGAATTAGTGGCATTGGCCTGGATGGGTAGGATCTTCATGCTCAGCATGGCGGGGAACAGCAGGAATGAGCCGCCGCCGGCCACGGCGTTCAGCACCCCGGCCAAAAATGCGGCCGTAATCAGCCAAAGCCAGTGCCAGTCCATGGTTGAGGGAAGACCGAAGAGTTGCGCCATCTGGTTTTCATTGTAAGAGCTGAAACAGAGATTCGGAATCTGAGACGAGGGAATGGGAATCACAACTCGCGGCATTCATGTAAACCTGCAAAGCGAGAAAATCGTCGAAACTTTATTCCGGGGCCGGTGTTCAACCGGGCAGCAGTCTGGATTTAGTCACACACGATTTCTGCATTACAACTCTGACGACGCCAAGAAGCAACGATCATTCTGAATGGAGGTACTATCCCGATGAGCATAAAATTACGCAGTTCTACGTACCTTGGGCTCTGGCTCGGTGCATTGCTCCTGGGTACGATGTTTCTACTGAACGGTTGCACTTCAAACTACTATCGTCCCCACCAACAGGCATACCTACAGGTTTACGCCGCCAATGGCAACGCCATCAGCATCTTCGCTGTTCCAGGCAACAGCAGCGGCAATGTGAATGTCGCACCCGGCGCAACCCTCACCGGCTCAAACACCGGACTCGATGATCCCCATCGCCTGACGTTTGACTCGAACAACAACACCTACATCACCAACGCGGCCGGCAACAGCGTGACGATCTTCTCCCCCGGATCTACTGGCAACGTCGCGCCTGTCGCCACCATCAGCGGCTCAAACACCGGACTCAGCGGGCCCAGCGGCATCGGGCTTGATTTTCAAAACAATATCTATGTCGCCAACTCCGATGGCAATTCAATCACCGTCTACGCGGCTGGAGCCTCAGGAAACGCAACGCCCACCGCCACCATCAGCGGCTCAAACACCGGGCTCGATTTCCCCAACGGCCTCGCGATCGGCCCCGGCAGAACGATCTACGTCGCCAACGAAGATGGCAACAGCATTGAAATATTCCCTGAGAGCGCAACCGGAAATGTGGCGCCCACCACCACGATCAGCGGCTCAAACACCTTGCTCGACGGCCCCCACGACCTGACCGTGGACAACTTCGGCAACATCTTTGTCGTCAACGGCGCCGGCAACAGCATAACCATCTACTCACCCAATTCAACGGGCAATGTCGCCCCCGTCGCGAGCATCAGCGGATCGAGCACCGGCCTCAGCAACCCCAACGGCATCTCTATCGACAACGCGGGGAACATCTACGTCGGCAACGGATCTGCCATCGATATCTTTGCCGCCATTCCTGCCGGCGCCGCGAACGTTGCTCCCGCAGTTACAATCAGCGGCTCGAGCACCGGATTAACCGCTCCAATTCACGGCATCGCAGTTTATTAAAGAAGATTGGAAGCTGTTTCATAACTTGGCTTTGAAAGGGCACGGTTTCACAGGCTGCCGAGAAACTCGATTCGGAGGGAGGCGGGGGTTTTAACCCCCGCATAAAGCCTATATAAACATTGTGGGCTTTAGCCCCTGAGGGAATGCCCCGCAGTACGCCAATGCCGTTATGAAACAGGTTCTATGCAAGTGCTTTGCAGTTCAAATTCTCGAAGGGGTCGCCGGGCGCTCTGCCCGGCGACCCGCGGAATTAACTGTATCGAAACGGGAAGCCAGGTTCCACGCGAACATCGGATCCATTTTCCGGTTCAAGTCGAGCCGGCGCAGTCCGGCATTTCCGGGTAGACTTTGAAAATCGAGGATACCCATGAAGATGCGCCGTATGCGGCTGGTCGCATTCGTCTTGCTCACCGCCTGCGGTCTGTTCGCGCAATCCCCGGCGCAAATCCCGGCGCAAGCTCCCGTCAAAGTCGATCCGTGGACCGGACTTCGCTTTCTGATCGGATCGTGGGCTGCAAAAACCACCGGCGGGGTGGCGCAGGCACAGGCCTCTGCCGGTTATTCCTTTCGGCTTGAGCTCCGCGACCATGTGCTCGCGCGCCACTCCAGAAGCGGCGCCTGCATGGCACCGGATGACTTCGACTGCCAGCACAGCGATCTCCTCTATATCTATCCCGCTAACAGCGGCCAAGCGCTCGAGGCAATCTACTTCGACAATGAGGGCCACGTCATCCGCTATGACATTTCAACTCCTAAGGCCGGAGCAGCTGTTTTTCTTTCCGACGCCTCGCAGCCGGGGCCGCAGTACCGCCTCAGCTACGAACTGGCCGAAGGCGCCCTGAATGGCAAATTCGAGCTGAAAATGCCGGGCCAGACGGACTTTATGAGCTACCTGGAATGGAGCGGGAAACGGCGGTAAATAGCCAATCTTGCGTGCTCAAGGCCTGATCATGAGCGAAAAACTCCCGCATCCGACTGATATATTTGATGTTATAGTATTTATAAGTATATGAGCGCATATAGCGCATATTTTATGAATCGTTTGTGCTATAGTGTTATCAGATTGGTTGAGTGGCTGGGACTCAGGTCCCGCCCATCATTCGAGAAAACAATTGGAGGATACATTTATGGCAATCACTCGTTGGGACCCGTTTCGTGAAGTTGTAACTTTGCAGAACCGCGTCAACTCGCTCTTTCGCGACCTGAACGACGGAGAGAGCCCATTGACCACCGCCAGTTTTGTTCCGGCGGTCGATGTCTATGAGGATGACAAGAAGGTCACGCTCAAGCTCGAAGTGCCGGGCGTTGAAGAGAAGGATCTGGACGTGAGCGTGGAAAACAACACCCTCACCGTCAAGGGCGAGCGCAAGTTCGAGGCCGAGGAGAAGGAAGAGAACTTCCATCGCATCGAGCGGCGCTACGGTAGCTTTTTCCGCGCCTTCACGCTGCCTTCCACCGTGGATACGGAGCACATCAAGGCGGCTTACAATGCCGGCGTGCTGAAGCTGGAACTCACCAAGAAGCCGGAAGCGCAGCCCAAACAGATCAAAATCAACGTGAGCGGCGCAAAGAAGGTCGAGGAGCCGGAGCTAGCCGGGGTACGGTAATAGAACTTACTCATCTCTCAGCTTTTGCGCCGGGTAGGCAAGCAAGAATCCGCCAGCCCGGCGCTTCTTTTTATGCAACGGCCTTGTCGGGTACGGAATCATTGTGGAAGAATACCTGCTCTGAGGGCGCTCACGCACTTGAAGACTGAAAGCTGATGTCTGGGAGCTGAAAATGGCAATTCGTTGGGAAAAACTTACAGTCAAGTCTCAGCAGGCGATGCAACAGGCGCAGGCGCGGGCTGCGGAACTCGGTAACCCCGAGGTGCAGCCGGTGCACCTGTTGCTGGCGTTGGTGGAAGACCGCGAGGGCGTAATTCCAGCGGTTCTCGAAAAGATTGGCGTGCCCACTGAGCGGCTGGAGCACGAGCTGCACCAGATCGAGGAGAAACTGCCTCGAGTGGCCGGAGCAGCCACGCAGCCCGGCCTGAGCCAGCAACTGAACAAGGTGCTTGAGCAGGCCTTTCGCGAGGCCGCGAACTTCAAGGACGAGTACGTATCAACAGAACATCTTTTGCTGGGCGTGGCTTATTTGAAGGGCGATGCGGCGCGCGAGGCTCTGTCTACCGCCGGCGCCACGCATGATGCAATTCTGAAGGCGCTTACCGCGGTGCGCGGTTCGCAGCGCGTGACCGATCAGAATCCCGAAGGCAAATTTCAGGCGCTGGAAAAGTATGCCAAAGACCTGACTGAACTTGCCCGTCGCGGCAAGCTCGATCCGGTCATCGGGCGCGACGAAGAGATTCGCCGCGTAATCCAGGTGCTGAGTCGGCGGACGAAAAATAATCCGGTCTTGATCGGCGAGCCGGGCGTGGGCAAGACGGCGATCGTTGAGGGCCTCGCGCGGCGCATCGTTTCCGGTGACGTGCCGGAAAGTTTGCGCGACAAGCGGGTGATCTCGCTGGACCTGGGGTCGATGCTGGCTGGCGCAAAATATCGCGGCGAGTTCGAAGACCGGCTCAAGGCGGTGCTCAAGGAGATCGAAGAGTCAAACGGCCAAATCGTGCTTTTCATTGACGAACTGCACACGCTGGTCGGTGCGGGCGCGGCAGAGGGCGCCATCGACGCCAGCAATATGCTCAAGCCGGCGCTGGCGCGCGGTGAACTGCGGGCCATCGGCGCAACCACGCTGAATGAGTACCGCAAATACATCGAAAAAGACGCGGCGCTGGAGCGGAGATTCCAGATCGTTTACGTGGGCGAACCCAACGTGGAAGATACAATCGCGATTTTGCGCGGCCTGAAGGAACGCTACGAGTCGCATCATAACGTGCGCATCAAGGACGCGGCAATCGTTGCGGCAGCCACGCTCTCGCATCGCTACATCAGCGACAGATTCCTGCCCGACAAAGCCATCGACCTGGTCGATGAAGCCGCAGCCTCGTTGGCCATTCAGATCGGCTCGGTGCCAACGGAGATTGACCAACTCGAGCGCGAGGCGACTTCGCTTGAAATTGAGCGTGCTGCGCTTAAACGTGAAACCGACTCCAACAGTCGCGAGCGGCGCGATGTGGTGGAGCGCGAACTAGCACGGCTCAAGGAGCAGACGACGGCTCTGCGGGCGCGCTGGACCAAAGAGCGTGAAGCCATCAGCCACGTGAGCGAATTGAAAAAGAAGATCGAGGCGCTGCGCTTTGAGGCCGAAGAGCAGACGCGGAAGGGCCAGCTCGACCGCGCCGCCCAAATCCAGTATGGCGAGTTGCCGAAACTGGAAGCGGAGCTGAAGAAATTGGATGCAGCCCAGGGTGGCAAAAGCGGCGTGGCTCGAATGCTGAAGGAAGAAGTGGACGAAGAGGACATTGCCAAAATCGTCAGCAAGTGGACGGGGATTCCTGTCTCGCGAATGCTCGAGGGCGAAGTGAAAAAGCTGGTGGAGATGGAGACGCGGCTCCGCGAGCGGGTCATCGGCCAGGATGCGGCGTTGACCGTGGTGGCCAATGCGATTCGCCGTTCGCGTGCAGGCTTGAGCGATCCGAAGAAGCCCATCGGCTCATTCATTTTCCTTGGGCCAACGGGCGTGGGCAAGACGGAAACCGCTCGTGCTCTGGCCGAATTTCTCTTTGACGATGAGCAGGCCCTTGTTCGCATCGATATGAGCGAGTACATGGAAAAGCACGCCGTGGCGCGGCTGATCGGCGCGCCGCCCGGCTACGTTGGATACGACGAGGGCGGCCAGTTGACAGAGGCCGTGCATCGCAGGCCCTACTCGGTAATTCTCTTCGACGAGATCGAAAAGGCGCATCCCGATGTCTTCAACATTCTGCTGCAAGTGATGGACGACGGCCGCCTGACCGACTCGAAAGGCCGCACCGTGGACTTCAAGAACACGGTGCTCATCATGACCTCAAACCTGGGCGCGAACCTGCTCGTCGGCGACACGCTCAAAACGGAGAAGGACTTTGATCAGGCGCGCGAGACGGTAATGCGCGTGCTGCGCGAGCACTTCAGACCGGAGTTTTTGAATCGCGTGGACGATATTGTGATCTTCCGTCCGCTCGCGGCCGCGCAGTTGGGCCAGATTCTGGAACTGCGATTGAACGAAGTGCGCAAGCTACTCGAAGACCGTCAGATTTCGCTGGAGTTGACGGAGCCTGCGCGGCAGTTGATCCTGACCTCCGGCTCGGATGCGGCCTATGGAGCGCGCCCTTTGAAACGAGCCTTGCAGCGCATGGTGCAGGACCCGCTGGCAATCAAAATTCTGAACGGTGAAGTTCTGCACGGTGAGCATGTCCGCATCGACGTGGACCGCAAATCGAACCAGTTGACCTTCGAGCCAATGCGGCGGGAAGCTATGGCTTGATCGGTTAGCAAGCTCAAAGAAGAATATTGAGGCCGCGAAGGGAGGATAACTTCGCGGTCTCGTTCTTGTATGCTGTCTATCACTCAAGTCACAATCAGCGAAGTGTACGCCAGCCCTAGTTCCCTGTCGACAGCACATCATAGTAGTAGTTAATAGAAACTCCCTTTATTTGACCCGGCATATTGGGGATTCTCACTGTCTGTTCCAGAGTATCCAAACCGGTGATATGAACCGCCCCTATACGCAAAACTTTGCCGTCGGCAAACTCCAGATAGATTGGAACGAGCATCTTGAAGTTAGAAGATACCCCCGATTGAGTGAGCTTAAAATGAAGGTTATCTACCCCGGCATTCTCGGTAACCTGGCCTTCGAAGTGATAGTCCGGTAAATCCGTTCCGTAAACATACTGATTGAAAAACCAGTCCATCTTTCCATTGCCGTCTAAATCCATCTGCGGGCTCATGTGCTTTTCCACGATAGCTTTAAAGTCCTCTGTAGTTACCGCCTGCAAACGATAAGTGTTTACGAGGTCGTGCATGGTGGCCTTGAATCGATCATCACCCTCTTTTGAGTTCCACATCATCATCCGGATCATGTGCAGGATATACGCGCCCTTTGGATAGACCAAGTCCCCGTAAATGTTCCATCCCGCTTTAGGCGAACTGAGCCGCACGCCCATTGTCACGGGACCTACATCGTTGGGCCTGAAGCCAAACTCATTCTTTTCAGTAAGCGCCTTCCGTTCTTCCCTCCAAAAATCGCGAAATTCTGTTCCCTTGGGTCGCGTTACCTGAAGAAAAATTGAGGCCGAGGCATCCGCAAATCCTTCGCTCATCCACTGGTCGCGATAGCTACGAAAGCCCACCGTCTGCCCCCACCACTGGTGAGCCATCTCGTGCGGAGTTACCACCTTCCAATACATATGCTTATTGAGATTTTCGCCGCCAATCCCCATGAAGTGTTGTGTTGTCGCGTCCAGAAACGCACAGATCGGCAGATATACCAGCATGGGCCAGCTTTGGCCATAATTACAGGCAGACTGCTGGGTAACGGCTACCCTGGTAAAAGGCAACGGCCCGAAGTAATTGGTATAAATCTGCGCCGCAACTTCCGCCTGGCTTAATTCCGAGGGCAACAGAGATGCTGTATTGAAGGTGCCCAGAGCATCGGTTGACAAAGTATTTGATTGGTAAGGCGTTGGGGCGGAATCGTGATGGGAGAAAGCCTCTGGAGGCATCGTATTGGCATAAGCATCTATGGTCAAATTACCGTCCTTTTTACTCTCTATCTTTGCCTCTTTCATGGTGAAATCGCCCAGATTAAAGCCCACCATTGCCAGTGGCACATCGGTTTTCCATTCGGTGGTGGTAATCTTTCCGTCGGTCTTCTCGCTGATCTTGGTTCCAGTGGCAACAAGCTGCAGCCCTTTGGAAATATGAAACAGCATGTGATATGTGGCATAATCGCCCATCCCGCTGGCTGAGTTTGGGTACCAGTTTTCACGCGCGACAGGGTAGTAGTTCGCATTTCCCTCGTCGATTACGACATCCTTGCCGCTATAGGTTAAGCGCAGAGTGACGGAATCGCCCTTTTTCAGCGGTGAAGCGAGCACCACTCCGAAATCCGCGTCTTCTTCCTTCTTTTCCTGCACAAAATCCAGTGGTTCGCCCTTTTCTGTCTCTGCACGGCTTACGCGCAGGGTGGGGTGGAGATTAAATGGAATAACTGCTACGCCGTCCACGTCGGCCGTGGCGTGAACAGTAGCGAGGCCGGATAGAAACCCATTTCTTTCGATGGACACATCGAGGTCCTCGCTGTTGATGCGATAAGCGGCATTGCGTTCCTGTGCATCGCCACCTGTGCGGTTGAGGCCGATCGCCGTATGAAAAGCCGCAGGATAGGTCAGGCCCCATTCGCTCCAGTTCAATAGTGCAACCTCTTCGGGCGCCATTCCGGCAACGCCGTGTGGGTCGAGGATAAAGACAAGGCGCGAATTTTTCCTGCCATGGATTGCAGCCAGAAAGTAGCCGCCCTCGGCCGGGCTCAGAACATCTTCAAGAATGCGCAAATCATAGTTATCGCGTAACTTGGTTTTCGCCAGGTTATGAAACTCCTGCGCACCCTTGCCGAAAGCAGAATCTGGCATCCCCTTTCCTACCGATCCCTTTTGCAGCTCTGCCGCTGTAGTGTCGGTAAAACGCAGCACGAGCACATCAAAGTCCTCGTCGAACTCATCCTTGTGACTGACGATAGACAAATTATGGCGTTCCTCTTCGGTTGGCGGTGTGAGCCGGAAGTGCCCATCGCCCCTGAAGACCGCGCCGGTCACTTTGCCGTTTACCGGGGCAAAAAAAGCGATGCTGCCCTGGCGAAATGTGAATATGGCTGCATCGCGGCGTAACACCAGGTTATTGACTGTGATCACATCATTACCAGGCATCAAACCACGCAACTGCTGATAAACGGCGTTGGAGTTGGCTGAGTGCTGGGCTTGCAGCCCTGCGCAGCAGCTCACAAGCAAAAGGCACAGAGAAAACGCATGACTGCGAATCGACATAGCAGGCTCCCAGGTGACTGATAATTGTGGCACAAGTATATACCTAAATCGACTTTGCCGTGGGAACTGTCGATTTATTAAGAAGCCCTCATAAAGGAGTTACGCAAGTCTTCTCTAGGTGAGGCCGGCCATCGCCTCGCAAAGATACCACCTCACCAGCTGTTCCCGGCTCCCGCTCGGATGCGGCGCATGCAGCGCGTCTGCTGAAGAGAGCTTTGCACTACATGGTGCAATCCCAGGTGGTCAAAAAACATTCTGAAACGGCGAAATGCAGCGCGAGACACTCCGTCGACAGAACGTCGTAATTGTAGTTGATCAATACCCGCTTTACCTTACCAGGAAATTTGGGTAAATTTGCAGTCTGCTCTTTTGTACTCGAACCGGTTATTCGGATGGACCCAATGCGGAGAGTCTTGCCGTCGGTGAATTCCAAATAAATCGGTACAAGCATCTTGAAATTCGGCGAAACTCCCGATTGAGTCAGCTTGTAATGCAGGCTTGTTCCTGTGTCGGTCTCAGTCGCCTGGCCTTCGAAGTGATATGCCGGCAAGTCCGTCCCGTAAACATACTGGTTGAAAAACCAGTCCATCTTTCCGTTGCCGTCAAGGTCCATCTGCGGACTCATGTGCTTTTCAACCGTGGCCTTGAAATCTTCCGTGGTGGCCGCCTTTAGACGATAAGTGCTAACAAAATCGTGCATTGTGGCCTTGAAGCGAGCGTCTTCCTCTTTGGGCGTCCACATCATCATCCGGATCATGTGCAGAATATAAGCGCCTTTGGGATAAATCAGATCCTGATAAATATCGAATCCTGTTTTGTTCGAGTTGAGCCGCATACTCATGGTCACCGGACCCACGTCATTTGGGCGGAAGCCAAAAGCGTTCTTCTCGGTAAGCATCCTTCGTGCCTCATTCCAGAACGCCAAAAAATCATCCGGCTTGGGTCGCGTAAGCTGAAGGAAAATTGAGGCGGAGGCGTCTGCAAACCCTTCGCTCATCCATGCATCGCGATAACTATGGAGGCCCACCGTATTAAACCACCATTGGTGAGCCACTTCATGCGGAGTTACCATCTTCCAATACATATGCGGACGTATATTTTCGCTTCCTATCCCCAAAAAGTGTTGCTGGGTTGTGTCCATAAAGCCGCATAGCGGCAAATAAATGAGCATGGGAAAGCTTTCGCCGTACCCACAGGAGTACTGCTGAGTTATCGCGATACTGGCAAAGGGCAACGGGCCAAAGTAATTAGAATAGATTTGCGCGGCCGTCTGCGCTTGACTTAGCTGCATGGGCAGCATGGAAGTGGTGCTGATGTTGCCGATGGTGTCAACTTTTGGCCGGATTTCACTCGCGTAAATCGGCAGATCGTAGTCATGGCGGGTCCAGTTGTCGGGAGTATAGGTGTTGGCGTAGGCGTCGATCGTTAAACTGTCACCCGCATTCCCTTGTAACTTTGCCTCCTGCATTTTGAAGTTGCCTAGGTTGAAGCCAACCATCGGCAACGGCACATCGGTCTTCCATTCGCTGGTAGTGATCTTTCCGTCGGTGTTCTCATTAAGTTTGGTTCCCGAGGCGAGCAGTTGCAGCCCCTTGGGCACATGAAACGTCATGTGGTATGTCGCGTAGTCGCCAAACTCGACAGCCGCATTGGGATACCAGCTATCGCGCGCGTACTCGACAGGGTAGTAGTTCGCACTGCCCTCGTTTTTCACCACGTCTTTGCCTGCGTAGGCTACGCGTAGCTCGGCGGATTCGCCCTTCTTAAGCGGCGCCGCGAGCACTACCCCAAAGTCGGAGTCTTCGTCCTTCTTTTCCTGCACAAAATCCAGCGCTTCGCCCTTTTCCGTGTCCACGCTGCTCACGCGCAGTGTGGGATAAAGACGAAGCGGAACAACCGCAACGCCGTCCTGGTCGGCCACGACACGGACAGTTGCGAATCCAGTAAGGAAGCCTGACCTTTCAATGGAAATATCGAGATTCTCGTTGCCTATGCGATAAGGAGCATTGCGTCCATGGTTGTCTTTACCGGTGAGGGGAACGGCTGAAGCAAGATGAAAGGCCGCTGGAAAAGAAGGGCCCCAGCTATTCCAGTTCATCAGTGAAACTTCCTCGGGCGCCACTCCGTCAGCTCCATGTGGATCGAGCGTAAAAATCAGCCGAGAATGCTGCTTGCCATGAATGTCAGCCAGAAAATAACCGCTCTGCGCGGGGCTGAGCACGTCCTCCAGCAAACGCAGGTCCAGATTGTCTTTGAGCTTGGTGCGCATGAAGTTGTGCAACTCGCGGGCTTCCGACTCAAACGCACCCTGCGGTTCCCCTTTGCCCGCCGAACCTTTGTGTAACTCTTCAGCAGTTCCATCCGTAAAACGCAGCACCAGTGCATTGAAGTCTTCGTCAAGCTCTTCACTGTTGTTGAAGGTGACGTCGTTGTAGTTGAAGGCGGATATGCTGTGGCGCTCCTCGGCGGTTGGTGCGGTCAGATGAAAGTGCCCTTCGCCCTTAAAGACCGCTCCGGTTACCTTGCCGTTCACCTCGGGATAAAATGCGATGCTGCCCTGGCGCAATGTGAAGGTAGCCGCGTCGCGATGTAACACCAGATCCTTGACCGTGATCACATCATTGCCAGGCATCAAACCGCGCAACTGCTGATAAATTGCGTTCGCGTTGGCTGGGCGCTGAGCCATCAGCCCTGCGCAACCACTCACAAGCAAAAGACAGAGAGAAAACGCACGATTGCGAATCGACATGGGAGGGCTCCCAAATGGCGGATAATTGCGCAATCAGTATATACCTGATTTGAATATGCTGTTGGAGTTATTGATTTATCAAGGTGTTTATAAATGAGTTATATGCAAATGCGGCAGGTAGCCCACTCATCAACCCCGAAGAATCAAAATGAGCCATGAGAAGCCGTGCCCCGTTCATCGTCTTATCGCGATGAGCGGGCGAGCGCCCCACCTCTAGATTCCGAGATATGGGAGACGATGGACTTCAACTCGCCGCCCCTTGTTTCCCGTTGATCGAACAAAGGACTCGCGCGGCCATCCTAAGTCCCCAAAAAGACGAACCCGTCACCGCCGGAACAGCACAGAAATCCTCGAGCGGTTCCCGAAAGGGCGTAGACCCGATTGCGCGTGTCAATCCCCATTCCTGCCATTCTCAAGGTATCTCCCTTATAGTTAGCGCCTTCCACTCACGGCCCCTTTGCAGATAATTTCTCTCGATGCGCTAACCTGTCTCTAAGATGTGTTCTCAGAGCAAACCTGCGGCGTCGAGTTCCGCTCCGCCTCCCACACCCATCCGCGCAAATTCCACGTTTTCAAGAACTTGGCTTCCAGGTTCCTCAAAACAAACGAATTGCGACAGAACCCCGCTCCCAACGCATTGAAAATAGGGAATTTGTGTTGAAACACACCGGGGGGGGGATGCCCCCCTGTCACCCGCAAGGAAGGACTTCAAGGTCAACGAATGTCGTTGCGTCACCCCTAGCGGGCTCCTTTGCCAGTTGCCCGCCATGCGCGGCAGCTCTTTCTGTTGCTTCCATGCCTGCCCACAGTGCCCCGCTCGCTCCCGCCAGGCCCTCGCCTGGCGCATTTGCGAGTTAGTCCACTCTATCAAGGGCGCTTGGAAACCAGGTCGCCAAACGCTGCGACCAGCTTAAAGTCGTTCGACCAGGTTGTGTACATGATTCCCGTCGCACCGGGCGTTTTGTCCATAACCTCCAGCCATCCCCTGGGATTGTCGAGAGCGGCGGAGTCGGGTCCGGCTGAAGCAATTGTCTTGAAGCCGTGGCTCGAAAAGAAGTGGAGAGATTCCTTCCGCCGGTCAAAATACCAGCAGACGATTTCCATATTCTTCGGCATGTACTTCCACGTGTTTTCCAGGGAACCGTCCACCAGGAAGTACTTACTCACCGCGTTGTGATTGGGATCGAACATATCCGACCAGACCAGCACCTGTGCCTTGGGGTTGACGGCGTGCACCTGATCGTAAAGCCACTGCGTCGTATCGCCGACCAGCGCCGATGCGGTCATCTTCCGGTGCTTGCAAGATTCATCGCGATTAAACGCGCGCTGCTCGTCTCCAATATCGAGAAAATAGCGTTTCGGGGCCAGGTACTTTTCGATCAGCGGAAACTGCTGCTTCCATATCTCGCGAAGCTTCGCCGTCGATGGACAAAGGGGAATCTCAGGATCATCGTCGCCGTAAATTGTCGTGCCGTGATAGTAACTGACGCGCAGCCTCGCGCCGTCATGGATGCGGCTGCCGGGCAGCAGGTGAATCGACGGCATCGGGTGCGACCAGTGGAAATCGAGATTCGGGTCGCTCACCGCAGCAAAGTCCCGGCCTTCTTTATAGATCATTCCGGTCTTCTCATCGCGAACGGTCAAAGGCGCGCCATCCCTGCGCAAGACGTTCATCAGGCCCACTTCTTCCACTTGCACATCGTCCACCCAGACCTTGCCCTTGACGCCCTTGAAGACGCCGAAGGTCAAATCGATCCGGTCCGCATACCAACTGTTGAACGCGGTGGTCACCAGTCTCCAGCCAGAGGTGGGCGACGGCGCGAGCGCCTCGTAGAGGGCGAGATCGCGACCGTCAGGCGTGTACGCTTTGATGCTGAAGAGCTTTGCCGGTTCAACATCTTCGGTCTTCACCCATGCGCTTACACGGTAGCAGCGGTAAGGCTTGACGCGAATCTGTTGGGAAATTTTCGCAACTCCATCCATCGCCTGATCTCTCTGTCCTGAAGCATCCAAAGGAGTAACAGAGTGACTCGGCTTTACCGCTTTTCTTTCGCC
>JBEKUB010000059.1:0-16414 GCA_049515455.1 Occallatibacter sp. | reverse complement strand
TTGGCGGTTTTGCGGGCGGCGCCGGGGATGGTGATTAATTCGGCGAGGGTTTGGGGGACCTGGCCAGAGAAGTCAGAGATGATTTTGCGGGCTGCACCCTGGACGGATTTGGCTTTGTTGCGGAAGAAGCCGGTGGTTTTTATGAGGGCTTCGAGCTGGGGCAGAGTCGCTTTGGCCATGGCGGTCGGGGTGGGGAAGCGGCGGAAGAGCTCTGGTGTGACCATGTTCACGCGGACATCAGTGCATTGTGCGGAGAGGATGGTTGCGACCAGCAACTCCCAGGGAGTGCGGTAGGTGAGGGCGCATTCGACGTTGGGATAGGCTTCGTCGAGAGCCTTTAGGATGGCGGCTATGCGGTCGGGGGCGAGGTCGCCGCGTTGATTTTGTTTCTTCGGCGGTGATTTGTGCTGGCTTTTCGTGACTAACTTGCGGGTTGGTTTCATTACGGGCATTGTGTGAGATTCCGTTTCCCCGTTGCGGATTTCTGTGGTATCCCACCCTTGCAACAGTAAAAAATCGCGAGGATGGGGTACGGAGTTTTGCTACGTTGACGTACTAACTACAATTTTCCGCCTAGCCAAATTGGCAGACGGTCAAAGGGCAGGCGGACGCCGATGTAGAACTGGCCGAAGAGGGCATAGAGGGCGCTTACTTCGTCGAAGCGCATTTCGTAGATTAGTTTTTTGAAGATGACGGGGTCTTCGGCGAAGAGGTCTACGCCCCACTCCCAATCGTCCATGCCGATGGAGCCGGAGATGATTTGTTTTACTTCGCCTGCATAGCGGCGGCCGATGAGGCCGTGCTCATGCATCATGCGCTGCCTTTCAGCAAATGGCACGGTGTACCAGTTGACCTGCTCGCCGCGTTTGCGGTCCATGGGATAGAAGCAGAGGTATTTGGCTTCGGGGACGGCGGGGAAGAGACGTGGGGCCATGGCGGTGGAGGAACGCTCGAGGGAGGCTGCGATTTCGGCGGTCCACTCGGGGGAATGGGTTTCAAGGCCCTGGTCGGAGGCGGCTTTGTAGGTTTTGCGGGTGGACTCGTAGAGGCCTAGCTCTACGATTGAGACGTAGGAGTGAACGGGGGTGAGAAAGCTATAGAGGTCGGTTTGGGCGAGCGAGAGTTCGACCTGGTTGAGCGATTCGAGGGAGTCGCGGAAGTGGATGAAGATCAGGTCGCCTTTGTGGCCAAGCTGGGAGTAGAGAGCGGTGCGGATGGGGGATTCGGGAGCGGTGCGTTCCATTCGCTGAAGCAAGGCAGTGGCTTCAGCGGCGATCTTTTTGCGTTCGCCCTCCGCGCAGGATCGCCAGGATTTCCAGTCGAAGCGGAAGAATTGATGGAGGAGGGCTGAGCCTTCAAGGGTGAGCGGGACGGGGGGGAAGTCAGACACGGGGAGCCTTTCGTTTGAATACAAGCTCATCGTAGCAAAAGGCGTCGCTCAGGGGCCAAAGCCCCTTTTTTTTCGTTGCATTTGCGGCACGACTGAAGTCGTGCCCTGATACAAAACTTCCTTTCTTCACGGCTTTTGAAGTTCTCGCGCCGTCCCTCCGGGACTCCGTAACGGACTTGTGGAATCCCTTTTCCCCACGCTGAAGCGCGGGGCTAACGAACACTGCGCCTCCGGCGCGTTTGTAATCTTAGCCTATCGCGCGTTTGTGTCGCATTCCTCATGCGGTCCTAGATGAAGCTTCGCCCTAATACAAAGCACCGATCGTTTGCGTGGGCCACTCATGGGTCCGCATCGGCCCTATATACTGGATAGGTCCATGAGCGAAAGAATACTGGCTTTCCTTGTTCAGTTTGTAACCCATGTCATCGACGCCGGGGGATATGCTGGCATTGTTGCGCTGATGGGGATTGAATCGGCGTGCATACCGCTGCCTTCCGAGATCATCATGCCGTTTGCCGGGTATCTGGTTTACCTGGGGCACTTCAATTTGATTTGGGCAGCTACGGCGGGGGCGGTGGGCTGCAATCTGGGCTCGGCGGTCGCGTACTGGATTGGGGCAAAAGGCGGGCGGCCGCTGGTGGAGCGGTATGGAAAATGGGTGCTGATGAGCCACCACGACCTGGACCGCATGACCGCTTTCTTTCTGAAATTCGGGTCGATCGCGGTGTTGTTGGCGCGGCTGCTGCCGGTGGTGCGGACGTTTATCGCGTTTCCGGCAGGGATTGCGAAGATGCCGCAACTGCGCTTTCACATATATACTTTTGCGGGTTCCTGGCCGTGGTGCTTCGGCCTGGCGTATGCGGGCATGAAGCTGGGGGCCGCATGGCATACGGACCCGCGGTTTTATGCGGCGTTTCACCGCTTTCATCTGGCGGTGGAGATCGCGCTGCTGGCGGGGATTGTGTGGTTTGTATGGTCGCACGTGAACCGCGGTAGACAGGCTCAGGAAGACGCAAGAGCTTGAGATGAGACGAAGGCATTTTTGAAGGCGTACACTATTTCGGTTGCCTGAAAATAAGTTCAACTGGATTGAAATGAAGCACGAATTAATCGGAAGGGTAGGAGAAGAGATGGGAACTGAAGATAAAGGCGGACAAAAGCCCGCTGAAGCATCGAAGGTTGCGCCCGCAACGGGCAAACTGGGAGTGATGGTGGTGGGCCTGGGCGCCGTGGCTACTACGATGATCGCCGGAGTTGAGGCGGTCCGTCGCGGACTGGCCAAGCCGATTGGCTCGCTGACACAGATGGGGACGATACGGTTGGGCAAGCGCACCGACAAGAGCTCTCCGCTGATCAAGGATTTTGTGCCGCTGGCCAAGCTGGACGATATTGTTTTCACCTGCTGGGACATCTTTGAGGACAACGCTTATGAGTCTGCCGCTCACGCTGCGGTGCTGGACAAGGATTTGCTTACGCAACTGAAGCCGTATCTGGAAACGATCAAGCCGCTGCCTGCGGTCTTCGACCAGTACTACGTGAAGCGGCTGCACGGCACGCACGTGAAGAAGGGCAAGAACAAGCGCGATCTGGCCGATCAGTTGAGGGCCGACATTCAAGCATTCAAAAAGACGGTGGATCGCGTAGTGGTGATCTGGGCTGCTTCGACTGAGATCTTTATCGAGCCGGCGGCTGTGCACCAGAGCATTGAGGCCTTCGAAAGGGGTCTTGAGAACAACGATGTCGCCATTGCGCCTTCACAGATTTATGCGTATGCGGCGATGAGCGAGGGTGTTCCCTTCGCCAACGGCGCGCCGAACCTGACGGTCGATTTTCCCGCCATGGTCGAGCTTTCGAAGAAGAACGCGGCGCCCATCTGCGGCAAGGATTTCAAGACCGGGCAGACGATGATGAAGACGGTTCTGGCGCCGGCCTTCAAGGCGCGCATGCTGGGGGTTTCGGGCTGGTTCTCGACCAATATTCTTGGCAACCGGGACGGCGAAGTTTTGGACGATCCGGAATCGTTCAAAACCAAGGAAGAGTCGAAGCTGGGGTCGCTGGATTACATTTTCCAGCCAGAGCTTTATCCCGATCTCTACAAGGATCTCTACCACAAGATTCGCATCAACTACTATCCGCCCCGCGGCGACGAAAAAGAAGCGTGGGACAACATCGACATCTTCGGTTGGCTGGGCTACCCGATGCAGATCAAGGTGAACTTCCTGTGCCGGGACTCGATTCTGGCCGCGCCGATTGCGTTGGACCTGGTGCTGTTTATGGACCTGGCCAAGCGCACACCGGAGCTGCGATCGATTGGGATTCAAGAGTGGCTGAGCTTCTATCTGAAGTCGCCGCAATCGGCGCCGGGGCTTTATCCGGAGCACGATTTGTTTATTCAGTCGATGAAGCTGAAGAACACGCTTCGGCATATTATGGGGACTGATCTGATTACCCACCTAGGCCTGGACTACTACGACTAACCACCTGCGGTGGGGCAACCGCCTCCCGCTGGTCGGCAAAAGCAAAAGCCCCATCCGTCAGGGTGGGGCTTTTTGTCAGGGGAGTGCCAGGGAGCCCAAATACTGGTTATTGCACGGTGACTTCGATTGTTGTGCTCACGATTTGGGGAACGCTGCTGCCTGTTTCCAGGTAGTTTGCTGTGATTGTGTACTGATAGGTGTTGCTGTTGCTGCCTCCGCACCCGCTGACTCCCGCCAGACCGACCAAAGCGCCTGCTGCTAAAAGGGCCAAAACAAGCCAACGCCGCGCCTTGTGCCGCAAGCCGAAGCCAAGGATCAAGGCACTGGCCAGCCCCAGCCCTGCCGAGGGCAGATGACCCAAAGGCTGTGGCTCGTTGCGCTTTGCCTCGACGCATATGGGAGGTTTCAGACCATAAGGAATGAGGCTCATAAGTCCGGTGAATGTCTGGCCTGGCGTTACTGGGAAAGAACCAGGAGGTAAGAGGCAAGGGTAATCCGGTGAGCAGGTGGGCAACTCGGCATTGGTTGCCGGGCCCGAATACTGGCAAGCAAGGCTTAAGTTTCCGGCGGCGGGAATTCCGATGACCGTAATGATGCTATGAGTTACGCTGCTGGACGGCACGGTGACGTTGGTGGCGGAGATCGTTAGCGGCGTACTGGCCAGCGCAAACGCGCCGGATAGCGCGCAACCAAGAGCCAAAATCGCTCCATAGCCAAGAGACAGACGACTAACTTTCATGGCATTTTCCTTTCGGCGAAGTGGTCATCACCCCGCACGGTTTTATTAAACAACTTTTGGCTCACCCCGTTTGCCAATTTTTTCAATAAATTGTGGGGAATTGCCAACGCTTGCCAAGCGCCGCAGATCGCGCTTTTGGGAGCAGGAGCTATTTCACCTTCTTGGAAAAACTGAAAACTTCACGATCAAGGCCGCGAACTGCGAGAATTGGAGTTGTGCCGGAGGCGAGGTCATGAGATCCGGATTTTTGGGATTTAGAACGGGTCTGCCAATTGCTTTGGCTTTGTTGCTGACTGCTGTTGGCTGGGCGCAGACTACTGCTCCGCAGACGTCTCTGCCGACCATACGTCAGACTGCACCTCAAAAAGCTCCATCGTCCGCACCGGCTACGGAGCCTGCGCCGGGGACGGCTCCTGCGGGGGGCGATTCGGCGGCAGCGACTGTGAATCTTGACAAATTGGTCGAGCCGGGAAGTCAGAAGATCGACGTTAAGGCTGGGAGCATTGACGACGTGAGCGCGGTGGGCAATCGCGATATTGGCGGACGGGGGATGGGGAACTGGTACTCGGAGGATACCGAGATCAAGATGGGGAGGCTCTACGCTTCGCAGATTGAAAAGAGCACCAAGTTTATTACCGATCCGGTCGTGGTGGACTATGTGAACCGCGTGGGGCAGAACATCGTGAAGAATTCCGACTGCAAGGTGCCGTTCACGATCAAGGTTATCGATTCGGACGAGATTAATGCGTTTGCGCTGCCGGGAGGGTTCTTTTTCGTCAACTCCGGGCTTATTTTGAACGCCGATGAAGAGGCGGAACTGGCGGGGGTGATGGCTCACGAGACAGCCCACGTTTGCGCGCACCACGCAGTGAGGGAACAGACGCGCGCTCACTACGCGCAACTGGGCGTTGTTCCGCTGATCTTTATTGGCGGGTGGACAGGGTATGGAGTTTATGAGGCGGCTGCGATTACAGTGCCCGTGACCTTCATTCAATTCAACCGCGATTTCGAAGCGCAAGCTGACTACCTGGGGGTGCAGTACATGTACCGCGCCGGGTACGATCCGCAGGCCTTTATCAGCTTTTTTGAGAAGGTGAAGGCTCTGGAGAAGCGCAAGCCGGGGGCGGTGGCGAAGGTGTTTGCCGACCATCCGCAGACGCCCGAGCGCATTCTGCGCACCCAGGAGGAGATTGCACACATTCTGCCACCGCGGGAGGAGTACACGGTGACCACCTCGGAGTTTGACGACGTGAAGGCGAGGCTGGCAAGGATTGAAAACAAGCGCAGGCTGGTCGATTTGAAGGATAAGGACAGGCCGTCGTTGCGGCAGGGCGGCAAGGGGAGCGGAGATCCGGCTGGAACGCCGGATAAAGGGAACGGCCAGACGGCCCCGAGCAGCGACGATAAGCCCACGCTGCATCGCCACGACGAGCAGAACTAACAGACCTTCCAGGGCTAAAGCCCACCCTGTTTCTGTCGACCCTATGCGAGGGTCGAAACCCCGCCTCCCTCCGAATTGAAATTACGCAGAACGTAGAATTCGTACCCTCCCAATTTACTCATCATCGGTGGGGGCTTGTGTTGGGCGGTTTAGCGGAATACATTAGTGGCGGAGAGACGAATCACCGGGCTCAGTGGGACGGTGTGCCGGCGGGTTGATTGGCCGTAAAACCGTATAGGCGGTTCGTCCTCAGGAAGATCTTCTCTCATGAAGAAAATCGTCATCATAGCTGCAGTATTTGCGCTGATCCTGCTACTCACCAAAATTGCCAACCAGATGCCGCCGGAACCGCCTTCAGGGACGGCGTTTTCATTGAAGGCTCAGCAAGTGGTGCAGTGCTCCCTGACGGAGATCACGATGGTGGATAACCACCAGACGATGACTCACCTGGAGAAGGACGAAAGTTGGCCGGAATGCGCCAGTTTTCACAAGGGTGACGTGCTGGATTTCTACCTATCGCGCGGGGAGAAAACCCGATTTCTGAGTGCTGAGCAGACTGAGTGGTGGCGCAAGGCAATGTGAGCGCGACCGGCAATTCCTGGTTTTGATCGTTGCGCCGTCCCCACGGGACTCCTTAGTGATCTTGTGGTGTTCTATTTCCCCACTCTTCCACCCCAAGAAACAAAGACCGTTTCTTGGGGGCCCCGGTAAAGCGCGGGGCTATCCAACATTGCGCCTACGGCGCGTCTATATGAATCAATCTCCACCATTTGCACCATCCGTCCTAACAGCCCAATCTCTTGGGCCCGGCTTGGATTGAAGTACAACCGGATGGGTTTAGCTCTCAAAGTTGATCGATTTGGGTTAGGGGAATGGGAAGCGGAAAGCCGATGAATTTCCTGCAACTACCGGAAAATCCTTGAAATTACGGGCGAAACCGCGTTATATACAAGACTACCGGCAGAGTTGCCGGAATTCCGCTCCCAGGCACTCAACTGTTCGAGGAGGCAATCATGCGCAACGTCGCAATTCGCTCCAATCTGCTGGTTCCCATGGTGCGCGAGGTCATGGATATTCGCCAGGCCTCCGATTATCTTGGGATCTCGCCGGATACGCTTTATAAATACGCTTCGGAGGGGTTTGTGCCGGCGTTCAAGCTGGGCAATCGCTGGAGGTTTAAGCGCTCGCGGCTCGACGAGTGGATGGACCGGCAATCGGACTTGCAGGCTGGGGATATTGATCCGCAGTTGAAGAAGCCAGTGCGGCCAGCATTATAAAAGCAGGGGTTAGGGATTAGGAGTTAGGGGTTAGAAAGATCCCCGGGTCTCAAAAGCGAGACCTACGGAACCCGTCATCCGGCCACTTCCGGTATTAATTTCCACGACTAATTTCAAGATAGTACCGCACTGTATTTCATTGAACTCCGCCTCCGTGACAACCTTGCCAGCATCTTATGCAAGTGATCGTGCTGAGGAGGACGTGAATATGCCCACAAGTGTTGACCGACGGACCGTAGATCTCTCCGGCTACCCGGACCTGGTCGTCGTGTACCTGGGAATGCGGGTGAATCGCAGTACCGGACTCAAAACGTTATTTGGCTTTGGGCCGAAGATTTCGTCTTCCGTCTCGGCCAAGCCCGAGGGACTCCTGCGCCACGAAACAATTTTTTACTCTTTATTTCCGATCCATGTGGGAATGCGCCAATACTGGCGAGATGTCGATTCGATGCTCGCGTGGACGCGGTCCGATCCGCACCGGCAATGGTGGCAAAACTTTCTCAAGGACTCGGGAGGGACCGGGTTCTGGCACGAGACTTATTTTCGGCGTGGGGGCTTCGAAGCCATCTACGACGACATGCCGCAGCCCATCGGCATGATGGGATTCGCGCCAATGGTAGCGGCGCGAGGGCCAATGTTTGGTGCCGCGGCAAGGCTGGGAAAGGCATATGCGGGAAAACCTGTCCTGTCAGAGGAAGAACTCTATGGTGACAAAGCCAGGGATTAGGGATTAGGGATTAGGGATTAGAAAAGCATGGCGGTTGAGTTTTGTGCTATCCCAGGCCTCAAAATCTAGACCTGGGCCACCCGATTTTGATCGCTAACTTCGATTACGGTTCTCGTCCTCACTCCCGCTGCGACGCTCTTCCCTAGCCCCTAACCGCTAACCACTAATCACTAACTTCTAACCTCTGGCCCCTGTTATTCTTACCTGGTGGACCACAACCGCCGCATTGGGCTATTGCGTCGCCGTTTGACTCGTGCCGGACTCTCAGGGCTTCTGGTTACACACCTTCCCGACGTTCGCTATCTCTCAGGATTTACCGGATCGAGCGCTGCACTGGCTGTGACCCGGCGAGATGCGCGGCTGTTTACCGATGGACGGTATGCGGAACAGGCTGCGGCCGAGGTCATAGGTGCGCAGGTGGAGATTGTTTCAGGGGCTCCAGGTGTTGCTGCGGTCCAATGGCTGGCGGCGCAGCCCGGTGTGGAGTTTGCCGGGTTCGACCCGAACAGGACTACTGTGGCGGAACTGGGGCGGTGGAGGGATGCGCTGCCGGCGCGGTTGCGACGGGGATTTCTGTCGGCGCTGGCTGCTCCGCTGGTGGAGAATTTGCGCCTGTTGAAGGATGAGGACGAGCTGGCGCTGATGAGAGAGGCAGCGCTGATGGGTTGCGCTCTCTTCGAGCATATTCTTGGGTTTGTGAGGCCGGGAATGGCGGAGACGGAGGTTGCTGCGGAGCTCGAATATCAGGCCCGGCAGCGGGGCGCGGAGGGCATGTCGTTTGAGACGATTGTGGCCTCAGGGGCGCGCTCTGCACTGCCTCACGGGCGGGCTACAAATGCTCTGCTGCCGCGAAGGGGCTTTCTGACGCTCGACTTCGGTATAATCCACGGAGGATATTGCAGTGATATGACGCGCACCGTTTGCCTGGGAAAGCCCAGGGCTGAGGAGCGGGAAGCCTATGAAGCTGTGCTCGAGGCCCAAGAGGCAGCGGTAGCAGCAGTAGGCGAGGGCGTACGATGTGGGGAGGTGGACGAGGCCGCCCGCAGCGTATTGCGCAGAGCTGGTTTGGCGGAGGCCTTTACGCACTCCACCGGTCACGGAGTGGGCCTGGAGATTCACGAACCGCCTCGGGTGGGCGCTGGACAAACAACCCGGCTGCAGGCTGGGATGGTGGTGACCATTGAGCCGGGAATCTATCTGGCCAACCGGTTTGGGATTCGGATTGAGGATATGGTGGTTATAACCGGAAGCGGTGGGCAGGTGCTGACTCCCGCGCCGAAAGCACTGATTGAACTTTAGAGCCGCCCCGCTATTTTGGGGATCGCGAAGGAACGAATGAAACAACAGGATTTAGCTGATCTGAAACAACTGATTGACTTCCTGAAAGAGCATCAGGTTGCCGAGTTTGACCTGGACCGGGGCGATTTGAAGATCCGGCTCAAGTTCAACCAGCCGGGGGGATCGTCGGCGGGATTGGGAGAACTGGCGCGGTTGATTGGTTCCGCTCCACCGGCGGTTGCACAAGGGGCTGCGGCAGCCACTCGTCCGGTGGCTACGGCGTCTGCGGGAGCAGATGAGGCGGACCCGAATGTTGGGCTGCACATGGTGAAGTCTCCGATCGTGGGGACATTTTATGGATCCCCTTCGCCCGGCTCGGCTGCGTTTGTCTTTCCCGGCGACCACGTGGAAAAGGGCCAGGTGATCTGCATCGTCGAAGCGATGAAACTGATGAATGAAATTGAATCCGACGCGACCGGCGAAATTGTGAAGTGCTTTGTCACCAACGGGCAGCCTATCGAGTTTGGGCAGCCACTCTTTTCAGTCCGGCTGAGGTGAGGAGATAGCAGAGTTAGCCGCGCTTCGCGCGTGTTAGCGGGGTTAGCGGAGCTAGCACATCTGCACTCCAAGCTAACCCCGCTAGCTCCGCTTAAAGGAAATGAATGTTTCGTAAAGTATTGATCGCCAATCGCGGCGAAATCGCGCTGCGCATAATCAACGCCTGCCGAGAACTCGGCATACGGACGGTCGCCATCTACAGCGAGGCGGACCGGAACGGGCTGCACGTACGCTATGCCGACGAGGCCATTTGCATTGGGCCGGCGCGACTGGCGGAGAGCTATTTGAATGTGCCGGCGGTGATCTCAGCGGCCGAGATTGCAGATGTGGATGCGATCCATCCAGGGTACGGGCTACTGAGTGAGAACGCCAACTTCGCCGAAGTCTGCCGCGCTTCAAATATTAAATTCATCGGTCCGCCGCCTGAGGTTACTCGCCTGATGGGCGAAAAGGAGAAGGCTCGCCAGGCTATGAAAAAGGCCAAGGTGCCTATTCTGCCCGGTTCCGACGGCGTGATTGCGACGGCGGATGAAGCGCAGGTGTGGGCAAAGAGGGTCGGCTTTCCGGTGATTTTGAAGGCCAAGGCCGGCGGCGGCGGGCGCGGAATGAGAATTGTGCGCTCGGCCGATGAACTGCCGGGACATTTCCACGCGGCTTATGCCGAGGCTTCGAATGCATTTGGGAACGGCGAGCTGTATATGGAGAAGTTCATCGAGAACCCGCGGCACATCGAGTTCCAGGTGCTGGCCGATGAGCACGGCAACGTGGTCTCGCTGTTTGAACGCGAGTGCTCGATTCAGCGGCGGCATCAAAAGCTGATTGAAGAGGCGCCTAGTTTGCAGGTTACACCGAGGCTGCGCGAAGAACTGGGACGAACGGTTTGCCGCTGTTTGGCGGAGATTGGCTACCAGAACGCGGGGACAGTGGAATTCTTGATGGATGCGAACAATCAGCTCTACTTCATCGAAATGAATACACGCGTTCAGGTGGAGCACCCTATTACCGAAGCTGTTACCGGGGTGGATATTGTGAAGGCGCAGTTGCGGATTGCTGCCGGGGAGAGGCTGGACGCGATTCTGCCGTCGAAGCTGGAAATTCGCGGCCACGCGATCGAGTGCCGCATCAATGCTGAGCATCCGGTGAAGTTCACGCCTTCGGCGGGCAAGATTACTGCCTTCAATGTGCCCGGCGGGAACGGGGTGCGCGTGGATACGGCGCAGTATGCCGAGGGAGTGGTGCCGCCTTACTACGATTCGCTGATCGCCAAGCTGGTAGTTCACGGCTGCAACCGGGCAGAGGCGATTGCGAAGATGGAGCGGGCGCTAGGGCAGTTTGTGGTGCAGGGCATTGAGACTTCAATTCCGCTGCACCAGGCGATTTTTGCAGACCCTGGATTCCGCGCGGGGGATTTTGATACTGGGTTTATGGAGCGGTTTTTGGCGGGTCGATCAGATAAAACGGCGTGAATTGAGAGTTGATATAGCCCTCAATTTGTAGCATCGTTAAGTTCACATCGGGAGGTCGATGATGGGCGCGATGGACCGCAGGGAATTCCTTCGGACAGGTGGGCTGGCGCTGGGGGCTGGATTCGCTGGAATTGCGCCTCCGTTGATGGGGCACGACGTTGCGGCTGCGGCCACAGCGGCTGCTCAAGGCAAGCCGGATTACACACTCAAAATTGAACCTTGCAGCCTGGAACTGGCACCTGGCGTGGTGGTGAAGACTACGGCTTATAACGGGCAGGTTCCGGGGCCGCTGCTGCAGGTACGCGAGGGTGTGCCGGTCACTATTGACGTGACCAATGCGAGTGCGAATTCAGATATTGTTCACTGGCATGGGCTGGCGATCGATTCGCTGAACGATGGCGCGATGGAAGAGGGTTCGCCGATGATTGCGCCGGGCGGGACGCTGCGCTATTCGTATACGCCGAAGCCTGGGGGAACGCGCTGGTACCATACCCACGCTGGGGCGGGCGGCGATCTTTCGCTGGGGACTTACAGCGGGCAGTTTGGATTTTTGCTGGTGGAAGGGAAGCAGGACAGCGGAGCTTACGATCAGGAGATTTTTCTTGCCATTCATCACTGGGGGCCGTCTTTTGTTCCGATGGTGGAGACGATGCGGGCTGAGTCCGCGAATCAGCCGCTGACTACCGGATCCGATGTGGGCTACCAGTACGCCAGCATCAACCAGCACATGCTGGGAGCGGGTGAGCCGATTCGGGTGAAGCAGGGGCAGCAGGTGCTTTTGCGGCTGCTGAATGCAAGCGCTACGGAGAATGTGATTCTGGCGCTGCCGGGGCACAAGTTCAAGGTGATCGCGATGGATGGGAACCCGGTGCCGAATCCTGTGGCGGTTGAGGTGCTTTCGCTGGCGGTTGCCGAGCGCGTGGACGCGGTGGTGGAGATGAATGCGCCAGGCGTGTGGGTGCTGGGATCGACGCTGGCCGAGGCGCGGAAGATGGGGCTCGGGATTGTGGTGGAATATGCCGGTAAGACGGGTACGCCGATATGGACCGATCCTGCATCGGCGAAGTCGGATTATACGCAGTTTGCTTCGGCCGCTGCCGCAGCGGCGCCGGATGAGACGGTTACGCTGACCTTTCGCGATAGTGGGCCGTTGAAGGGATCGAAGTTCGATACGTGGACGATTAACAATAAATCCTGGCCGGATGTGGATCCGATTCAAGTGAAGCGAGGCAAGCGGTACCGGCTGCTGCTGCGCAATGGAAGCGGGGATCAGCATCCGATTCATCTGCACCGGCATACTTTTGAGGTTGCGCAGATCGGGCACAGGCAGTTGAGCGGGTTGCGCAAGGATGTGATCAACGTGATGCCGCTGGAGACGGTCGCGGTGGACTTTGTTGCCGACAATCCCGGCGATACATTGCTGCACTGCCACCAGCAGTTGCATATGGATTTCGGTTTTATGACGATCATCAAATACACAGCATAGGAACGTGAGAACGATATGAATCGAGCGGGAAGGAAGCATTTCCTGGGAAGTGTTGGTCTGTGCCTGGCGTGCAGCGTTGCGGCGGGGCAGAACACCGGCTGGACGGTTTATAACGGCGGGCCGGATGGGGATCACTATTCGCCTCTTACGCAAATCAACCGGGGCAATGTGAACGGACTCAAGGTTGCGTGGAGCTTCGATACCGGCGAGAAGGGTGTGCTCGAAGATAACCCACTGATTGTGGGCCGGGTGCTCTATGCGTATACGCAATCACAGAAGGTGATTGCGCTGGATGCCGCGACGGGAAAGCTGAAGTGGAAGTTTGACTCGGAAATCATTGCCAGACAGCCATCGCGTGGAGTGGCTTATTGGACCGACGGCAAGCAGCGGCTGATTTTCGCAGCAGTGTTGCACTTTCTTTATTGCCTGGACGCCGATACCGGGCGGCCGGTTGCGTCGTTTGGCGAGGGCGGCCGGGTGGATCTGCGCAAGGACCTGGGCAGGGAATATGAACTGCAGTCGATTGCGATGACCTCGCCGGGAATTATCTATAAGGACTTGATTATTGTGGGCGGGCGGAATCCTGAGAGCCATCCCGCGCCACCGGGCGATATTCGCGCCTACGACATTCACACTGGCAAATTACGCTGGAGCTTTCATACGATTCCGCATCCGGGCGAGGCTGGCTATGAGACCTGGCCGGATGGGGCGTGGAAGAATGCGGGGGCGGCCAATAACTGGGGCGGGATGGCGCTGGATGAGGAGCGCGGGATTGTTTATGCGCCTACCGGATCGGCGGTTTCGGATTTTTATGGTCATGATCGCATTGGAGACGATCTCTATGCCGATACGCTGCTGGCGCTGGATGCGGAGACCGGCAAGCGGCTGTGGCACTTTCAGGGTGTGCACCACGATTTATGGGATCGCGATTTTCCGGCGGCGCCGGTGCTGTTTCCGCTGAAGCGGAATGGCAAGACGGTGGATGCGCTGGCTCAGACGACCAAGCAGGGCTATCTCTTTGTCTTTGACCGGGTCAATGGGAAACCACTTTTTCCAATTCATGAGCGCGAGTTTCCGCCCAGCACGGTTCCGGGTGAGGTTGCTTCGCCTACGCAGCCAGTGCCGGATGCGCCGGAGCCATTTGCACGGCAGCGGCTGACGGAGGAGATGCTTACCAATCGCACTCTGGAGGTGCACGAATGGGCTGTGAAACAGTTTCGGGGCTTCAGGAGCGAGGGGCAGTTTGTGCCGCTGGGCACGGATCGGCCGACGGTCGTCTTTCCGGGCTTTGACGGTGGGGCGGAGTGGGGCGGACCGGCTGTGGATCCCGTTAATGACGTTTTGTATGTGAATGCGTCGGAGATGGCTGCGACTGGGATGGTGGCTTTGGAGTCGGAGATCGGCACTCCCGGCGAACGGGTTTATAAGAGCCAGTGCGCGATGTGCCACGGCAGCAATCGGGCCGGTTCGCCGCCTGCATATCCTTCGCTGGTCGATGTTCTGAGCAGGTTGAGCGTTCAGCAGGTTACGGACGATGTGAGGAAGGGCAACGGGAGAATGCCTTCGTTCCCGAATATTGACGAGCCGAGGATGAAGGAACTGATCGATTTTCTGCGCACCAGCCCTCCTCACGAGGAGCGCCCAAACCCGATTGCGGGACTCGATGATCCTGGCGCGCAGAGAGTGGCCACGGCGGACCAGAGGGGGGCAGCGGTTTACCAGGACCACTGCGCCATCTGTCATGGGGACCATATGGAGGGAAATCCTCCGGCCATCCCCATCCTCACTGGATTGGGCAAGCGGTTTACTGCGACGCAGACCCTGGACCTGCTGCAGAAGGGCAGAGGCGCGATGCCGCCTATGAGCGACGTGCAGGAGCCGGAGCTTGAGGCTCTGCTGCACTATCTGGGGGTGGAAACGCAGGCTCCCGCAACAGAAAGCAAGCCGCTGGAATACTTTTTGACCGGCTATAACAAATTTCTCGATCCGGACGGCTATCCGGCGATCGCGTTGCCGTGGGGCACGCTGAACGCTATCGATCTGAAGACGGGAAAATACCTGTGGAAGATTCCGCTGGGCGAATATCCTGAGCTGGCGCGGCAGGGAATGAAGAATACGGGTTCGGAGAGCTATGGCGGACCGATTGTGACCGCGGGAGGCGTGGTCTTTATCGGGGCTACAGTTTACGACCGCAAGTTCCGCGCGTTCGACAGCCGGACGGGCAAGTTGCTGTGGGAGAAAGAGATGCCGAACTCCGGGGTGGCCACGCCCGCGACCTATATGATCGACGGACGGCAGTACGTGGTGATTGCGGCCAGCGGAGGCAGGGATCCCAAATCTACGCCGGGCGGGGCTTATATCGCATTTGCGCTGCCGCATTGAATTGGTCTGGCCACAGATAAGGGTTCAGCGACGGCTGATTCCGGGGAAAGGTAATTATCCCTTGACATCAAGTAGACTATTTGATAACCTATACTTGTTATGAAGCCAACACAGAGCATTCCGAAGAAATTACGCTATACGATTCAGTCATTTAACGCTGAATTTCCCGATAACGATTCCTGCCTTGACTGGCTCAAAGGTCAACGTTGGCCGTCCGGTTTGGTGCCATGCGAGAAGTGCGGCAAAGAGCGCAAGCATCACCGCGTTACGGGCCGTCCTGCCTACGCTTGCGACTATTGCGGAAGCATGATCTCCCCGATGGCCGGGACGATCTTCGAGAAGTCCAGCACGGCGCTGCGAACATGGTTCTATGCCATGTACCTGATGTCTGCTACCCGTTGCGGAATCTCCGCAAAACAGATTCAGCGCGAGACTGGCGTTACTTACAAGACTGCTTGGCGGATGTTTAAGCAGATTCGCACCCTGATGTCGGAGGATATCAGCTTGGAGGGCGAAGCGGTGGAGATTGACGAAATGTACCACGGTGGACGGCGCAAGAGCGGCGTAGGCCGTCCGATGCTTGGAGATAAACACAAAACTCCCGTGCTTGGCATGGTTGAGAGGGATGGGCGTGTTGTAGCTCGTACTGTCGAGAATGTGAAGGCCAAGACGTTAAAAAGGGAAATTCGGGAGCGTGTTCTGCCTAGCACGATAATCTATACAGACGAATACCCGGCCTACAACACAATCTCAGAGGGGCGGCGCTATACGCACAGACGCATCAATCACAGCGAAAAGGTCTATGTGATGGGCAACGTTCACACGAATACGATTGAAGGATTCTGGAGTTTGGCAAAGAGAGGAATCGGAGGGGTTTATCACTCGGTCAGCAAGAAGTATTTGCAGACGTACCTTAACGAATACAGTTTCCGCTATAATCGGCGTAACAGCGGTCAGCCGATGTTCACTTCGCTTTTGGAACAGGTGAGCGAACAGGCTGAGTAGCCGCTCGCCTCAAGAGGCTGTGAAAAGCCTCTGCGCTTACAGGGCGCATCTTGCTTTCAACCTCTTTCGATGGCTTCAATTCGGATGTCGCGTTCGGTTTCGCGTTGCTAGAGTCGCCACTCATGCCGCCTAAAACCTCCGCCTAGGCGGAGTGTATCACAATCCGCCGGAAAGGCGGATGTGATCTC
>JBEKUB010000058.1:0-27557 GCA_049515455.1 Occallatibacter sp. | reverse complement strand
AGCCTCAGGGGTTAAAACCCCTGTCTTTGTGGGGATGCTTAATTGCCGGGGATGAATCCCCGGCCTACCGCTCCCGCTATTCTCTGATGGTCGAAAGCTCAAAAGCGACGCTGATTAGTTGTGTTTGCCTTTCCATTCGGCGTAGGGGCCTTGGAAGTCTTCTATGGCGTCTTCGTGGAAGACCCATACCTCAGGGGTTAAAACCCCTGTCTCTGTGGGGAGGTTGAGTTGCCGGGGATGAATCCCCGGCCTACCGCTGCCGACACGCTGTATTGCCGGGAATAAATTCCTGGCCTACCGCTGCCGTTTCATTGAGCGGCGAGCTTTGCTTGTAATCGGTACACAATTGGCGCAGGATATCTATAGTTGTTCGCGGACATGAGTCTGCTAAACCCCAGCCTGGGGCATAATAGGGTTAGAGTGGGCCGCCTTGCGCGGCCCCCTCGCTTTTTAGGGACAAAATAAATTGGTAGGCCGGGGATTTAACCCCGACAGATACGCAGGCAAACTCGACGGGGTTTTAACCCCTGAGGTATGCTTTTCTCAACCTAATCATGGAAACCTTTGCGCTCACTACCACAACTTACCAAAGGCGTGCGCTCTTCGTTCGAACGGTAAATGCGGAGTTAATGGTGAAGACGCTCTTTCATTATCGAGATCAAGGGCGTTACGCCTTGCATGGGTTCGTTGTGATGCCGGAACATTTGCACGTGTTGCTGAGCCCGGCTGAGAATCAGACGATTGAGCGTTGCGCGCAATGCATCAAGGGCGGATTTTCCCATGAAGTTCGAAAGCAGTTTGCCGGGGAAGTTTGGCAACCGGGGTTCCATGAGCATCGGATTCGGGATGGAGAGGATTTTCGGAGACAACTTGGATATATAGCGGCGAATCCGGGGAAGCGGGGGCTGGTTGATTGGGCTTTCGTGCATACGCGGTTTTTAGATCGGATGGATCCGATGCCGGCTCGGTTTGGTTGTTTTTGAAACCCAGTGGGAACGAAAAGCATACCTCAGGGGTTAAAACCCCTGTCTCTGTTGGGATGTTGAATTGCCGGGGATGAATCCCCGGCCTACCGCTCCCGATTCCGGCGAGGGTCCATTTACGCCTACCGCTCCCGGTCCTCGTAAATCTCAACGAGAGAAATTCGATTAGTTGTGTTTGCCTTTCCACTCGGCGTAGGGGCCCTGGAAGTCTTCTATGGAGTTTTCGTGGAAGACCCATAGGCGCGTGGCTACTTCGTCGATCAGGTCGTGGTCGTGGGTGACGAGTAAAGGTGGTTGGTGGGCTCGTCGAAGATCAGGATGTTGGGCTTGGTGAGGATTAGTTTGCAGAAGGCTAGTCTGGCTTGCTCGCCGCCGCTCAGGGCTCGGGTTTGTTTGTCGCCTTCTTCGCCCGAGAATAACATTTGACCTAAGATGCCGCGGATGTCTTCGGAGTGGGCGTCGGGCTTCCAGCGATGGAGCCACTCGGCTACCGAGAGGCCATGCTCGATGGTTGAGCCTACGTCCTGGGGGAAGTAACCGATCTGGGCTTCGTGGCCCCAGAAGACGTTGCCGTTGTCGAGGGTGAAGTCCTTGTCGGCGAGGCCTGGGTAATTATTGAGAAGGCTCTTGAGCAGGGTGGTTTTGCCGGCGCCGTTGCGGCCCATGAGACAGATTCTTTCGCCGCGGAGGACGTTGGCGGTGAAGCCGTCGAGGACTTTGTGGTCGTTGTAGATCTTGGTGATGTGCTTGAACTCGAGGGCGTGCTTGCCGCTGGGACGGAGCTGGTCGAATTTGATGTAGGGGCGGGCGATGTTGGAGCGGGCGAGATCGTTGGTCTGAAGGCGCTCGACTTCTTTGCGGCGGCTGGTGACCTGGGAGGAGCGGGTTCCGGCGGAGAAGCGGGCGATGAAGTCGTTGAGCTGGTCGATCTTCTTTTCGCGCTGGGCGTTCTGGGCTTCGAGGGTGGAACGGATCTGGGTTTTGGCCATGACCATCTCGTCGTAGCCGCCGGTGTAAGTGATGATGGTTTCGTAATCGATGTCGGCGGTGTGGGTGGTGACGGTGTTGAGGAAGTGACGGTCGTGAGAGATGGCGATGAGGGTGCCGTCGTAGGTGGCGAGGAAGTCCTGGAGCCAGTGTACGGAGTCGAGATCGAGGTAGTTGGTGGGCTCGTCGAGGAGCAGGGCCTGGGGTTTACCGAAGAGGGCTTGGGCGAGGAGGACGCGGACTTTTTGGCCGCCCTGGAGCTCGCCCATGAGACGGTTGTGGAGGGATTCGGGAATGTCGAGGCCGTCGAGGAGGATGGCGGCGTCGGATTCGGCGGTGTAGCCGTCTTCGTCGCCGATGGTGCCTTCGAGTTCCCCGAGACGCATGCCGTCGGCATCGGAGAGTTCAGGCTTCTCGTAGATGCGGTCGCGCTCTTCCATGGCGGCCCAGAGGGGCTTGTTGCCCATGATGACGGTGTCGATGACGCGAAAGGCGTCGAAGGCGAATTGGTCCTGGCGGAGAACGCCGAATTTGCGGGGGCGGACTACGGTGCCTTTTTGGGCGTCGAGCTCGCCGCTGAGGATCTTCATGAAGGTGGTTTTGCCGGAGCCGTTGGGGCCGGTGAGGCCGTAGCGGCGGCCGGGGATGAAACTGACGCTTACGTCTTCAAAGAGGAGCTTGGAGCCGTAGCGCATGGTGACGTTGCTGACGCTGATCATGGTGGTTCTTGCTTCCTATTTGCTGGCCGCAGTTTGGTATCGGCTGCGGCGGGCCGGATGGGGCTTGGTTGTTGTTGGGGCGCGCGCACGTGGGCAGCGCCGAGAACTGCTGCTCTATTAGTTTCTCATATAGGCGGGTTGGGGGTGTTGGTCGCCGGTATACGGTTGTGTATTCGATTTCGCACCTTCCCTACGGGACGGGAAAATTAAGAGGGAACGCTGACCCAGGGTTTCACCCTGGGCTATTCTCGTTTCTCCCTACGGGAGAATGCTTGGCGGAATCATCGTAGAGGCTATTTTCGTTTCCTGCTATGGGAGAGTGTCACGGCAGAGGTTTTGTAGAGACTATCTACTTCTTACAGGAAAGCCATGGCGATGTGGTTGACTACGAAGGCTGCGCCGTAGGCCAGGGTAAGCATGTAGAGGAATTGAACGGCGGGCCACTTCCAACTGTTGGTTTCTCGGCGGACTACGGCCATGGTGGAGGTGCACTGCATGGCGAAGGCGAAGAAGATCATGAGGGCTAATGCGCCGCCGAGGGTCATGTCGTGGTGGAGGGCGGTTTGCAGGTGCATGGACTGGGTTGCGGGGTCGGCGCCGTAGAGGGTGCCCATGGTGCTTACCATGACTTCGCGGGCGAGGACCGAGGAAAGCAGGCCGATGCCGATCTTCCAGTTGAAGCCTAGCGGGGCGATTACCGGCTCGATGAAGTGGCCGAGGCGGCCGATTACGCTGTCAGCTAATTCAGGGGCGGTTAGGGTGCCGCTGGTGGTTTGGATGACGGGGAGATGCGCGAGAACCCAGAGGGCGAGAGTTACACAGAGGATGATGGTTCCGGCCTGGCGGAGGAAGATGCGGGCGCGATCGACTACGCGGAGGGTTAGCGACCAGACGGTGGGCATGCGGTATTGCGGCAGTTCGAGGATGAAGGGGGTTTCGCTGGATTTGAGGATGGAGCTCTTGAGGAGCCAGGCGGTGGTCATAGCGCCGACGAAGCCAGCCACGTAGAGGCCGAGCATGACGATGGTGCGCAGGCCGAGAACGCCGTGGAGATAGACGATGTTGGGAATGAAGGCGGCTATAAGGAGCATGTAAACCGGCAGGCGGGCGGAGCATGTCATGAAAGGCGTGACGAGAATGGTGGCGAGACGGTCGCGGCGGTTCTCGATGGTGCGCGTGGCCATGATGGCGGGGACGGCGCAGGCGTAGGCGGAGAGCAGAGGGATGAAGGCTTTGCCGTTGAGGCCGGTGGTGCGCATGACGCGGTCAGCGATGAGGGCGGCGCGGGCCAGATAGCCGGAGTCTTCAAGGATGCCGATGAAGAGGAAGAGTAAGAGGATTTGCGGAAGGAAGACGAGAACGGACGAGATGCCCTTCCATGCGCCGTCGAGCAGGAGGGATTGAATCCAACCGGCGGGAAGCAAAGGACGGACAAGGCCACCCATGCGTGCGAGGATATCGCCGAAACCGTCAGAGAGCGGCTGGCCGATGGAGAAGACTACTTCGAATACGCCAACTACTACGACTAGAAAGAGCAGCGGACCCCAGATTCGGTGGAGAAGAATATTGTCGATTTTGCGCGTGCCTTCGACGGATAGTGGCGCGCGGTAGCCGGTGCGGCTGCTGATCTGGGCTGCCCAGGTGTGGGCGCTGGCCGCGTTGCCTACTACGGGGAGTTGGAGGGGGCTGGCGGCTTTGCGCTCGGTTTGCTGGTGGAGAAAGAGCGGGACGGCTTCGATTCCGGCGCCGTTGACGGCACTGATTTGGGCTACGGGCGCGCCGAGTTCGCGGGCGAGTTTGAGCGTATCCACCTTGCCGCCGCGAGATTCCATCAGGTCGCTCATGTTGAGCAGAACCAGGGTGGGCAGGCCGAGGGAGAGAACAGGGGCGGCAAGCATTAGCTGGCGGGTGAGGTGCTGGGAATCGAGGACGATAAGCACCGCGTCGGGCTTGGGGGTGCCGGGCATTTTTCCGCGCAGGACGTTGATGGAGACGCGGGCATCCTCGGAGTAGGGGTCGAGGGAATAGATGCCGGGGAGATCGATGAGTGTGAGGTCTTCGCGGCCGACGCCGGCCATGAGGCCCATGCGCTGCTCGACGGTGACACCGGGGAAGTTGGCTACTTTCTGGCGGAGGCCGGTGAGGCGATTGAAGAGCGTGGATTTGCCGGAGTTGGGCGGGCCGATGAGGACTACGGTTTTGAGGACTCCTGCGTTGGGCGGAGCTGGGGGTGGTACGAAAACCGGGGTCTCACAACAAGCGTTCATCGGGCGGCCTCGATTAATCGGGGGATTTCAAGATTGGGAGATTGGGGAGGGTTTTCGGCTTCCTCCTCGGGAGTGCGGACACGGATGGATTCGGCAGTCTCGTGGCGGAGGGCAATCTCCATGCCGTCAACGCCATAGACAGTGGGATCGCCGGCAGGGGCGCGGCGCAGGGCTGTGACCAATGCGCCGGGGATAAAGCCCATATGCATGAGGTGGTTCTGGACGGAGTCTGGCAGGTCGAGGGCCACCAAGACCCCGGTTTCGCCGACTTTCAATTCGCTCAAGACGCTCAACTGCCTTGCTCCCTGGGGCTGCCGATGGCGAAGAAGCCTGAAGCGGAGCCCAACCCGTAAAATACGACCGGAATGGTCGTATTTGAGTATACGACCATCTGAGTCTGGGTTGCAAACATCGCATTTAAGATTTCTCGTTCGAAGCAGGCGCACAGTTCGACCTCCGTGAGGCGGGGGTGGTTGGCTGACCTTGCTAACCTCTTCTCAAGCCCCCCTGGGTGGGCCTCGTTGCTTATTTATCGGAACGATGAGTTGTTTTTATCAGTGGTCTGGGCTGAAGAATGTGATTTGCGTCACATTGGTTGGTGGATTTTATCGATTGCGGGGAATGGGAGGGGGTTGATAGAACGGTGGAATGAAGGCTGCGGAGTTTGAAGCGACTTTAACGGGTGAAATGCCACCTGAGGGGCTGCCATTGACGTTGGCGGCGTTGTGGTGGGATGCAAAAGGGGATTGGGTGCAGGCACACAAGCTTGTGGATGAGCTTGAGACTCCGGAGGGAATGGCGGTTCACGCTTATCTGCATCGGAAAGGTGGCCAGGCTGAGAACGCCGACTACTGGTATGGCCGGGCCGGTCGGGGGTTTTATCGGGAGGCACTGGAAGGGGAGTGGGAGGCGCTGGTGGAGGGACTGGTGCGGCGAGAGTAGGATTTTCCCGCGGGATTTGACCAGTTACAAAAACGCGGCGAGGATGGGCACGGGGTTGTTTATCGACCAATTACTGCAGGATTGGTGACGACCCGCCCGGAATCGAGATTCTGATAGGTGGCCCTCGCTCTTGGTCGATCCGCTGAAAGATGTACCTTCAACTTAAGCATGGGAGATTCAATTGTGTGAAAGGATATCGCAGCAATCCCAAAAGCTAAACCTAACGTCACAGCAAAATCCACCACACAAGAAGAAGAAGAAAGGTGCCTCCCCACCCAGATACCGATTGGGGCATGCCAAAGATAAACACCGTATGATATGCGCCCCAAGTAGACAAGTGGAAGCCAACTCATCATCGGAAATGGCTTTTTAGCGCCAGTCTCCATTATTACGATTATGAGCCAAGCGGTGCAGAGGCTGATTACGCTCCAACATAGTGTCTGAACCAATTGATCCCATGAAGCGAATATCGCCACCGCGGTCAAGCAAAGTACTGGGATCAGCCTGAACTTGTTGAGGAAAGGAACCATGTGGCCTGCAGGGGCGATCGCAATCGCGCCACCGATGAGTAGCGATTCCGCCTCCGTATCCAAACCGTTATATATCCGAGCAAGGCTGGCCCCGCTCAGCGCTAACGAAAGACGCCACGAGGCTGATGTCAAGGCCATCAGAGCAAGGATTTTCCACACTGAGCCCCGTCGGAATAGCCTTAGGAGTATCAACAGCAGGAACGGCATTATGATATAGAACTGTTCTTCAACGCTGAGCGACCATGTGTGCCCCAGTGCGCCTTCGGGCCCTAGTTTAAAAGCCCGAGTCCAATTCATGAAGTAGGCAAATGCGGAAGCTGCGCTCAGCAGACACGCCCTCTCATGGGGGCCTCCCCTAACGATGCTGGCGGTTATGTAGATGGCCAATAAAACCCACAGCGCCGGCATCAAGCGAAGGAATCGACGAGCATAGAAGTTCCTGAAGTCGAGCTTTCCTGTGCGGTCGAATTCGTTCACGAGGATGCGTGTTATTAAAAAGCCGCTCAGGACGAAAAAGATGAATACCCCGACGCCGTTTTTCACGTAAGCGGACATCGTGTGCGACGCGATGACTGTAAGCACCGACAGCCCACGAAGTGCGTCCAATTCCGCGACATAGGACATCTTCTCCAAAGGGCGTGACGAGTCAGGCGCGTCAGCACATTGGGTCAAACTTGCGACGGGGGGCAACCGGGACGCAAACCATTGAAGAAGTCTTTGCCACATGGTGGAGTATAGCGGGACGATAACACAATGGACCTACCATCTTCTTGATTTCCTCCAGGTCCCTGAGTGAAAGAGTTCCAATTCAAAAGCAGATGGCTCACCCGTTACCCTTCTCTCCGGGATTTTCTCCGATGAGGAGCGAAAACCCGTCAAAGATCCGAATCGGCGACATTGAGCGCTCTGGGCTGAGAAGATTGAAACTCCTTGAGAAACATTCTCATTCACCTTCGTCGTGGATGTATGTGTAGTGAGGAGCGCAGTCTCGAAACGACGGTCCACTATGTGGGATTGCGTACCCGCCGTGTGCCTTGCATCACAGCTACACGGACCCCCAGAGAAGAGACTCATTCCAGCGGCATTTTTTCCGCAGGCCGCTCTATGAGGCAATGGGAATGAGTGAACAGAAGTCTGGCAGCAAAATGGTGATTTTGGATGGGAACGAGGCGGCTGCCTCGGTAGCCTATCGTCTCTCTGAAGTGGTTGCGATCTACCCGATTACCCCCTCGTCGCCGATGGCCGAGTGGGCGGATCAGTGGCGCTCAGAGGGAAAGAAGAATATTTGGGGCGCGTTGCCCATCGTGGAAGAGCTTCAGAGTGAGGGCGGCGCGGCTGGCGCGCTGCATGGAGCGTTGCAGGCGGGGGCCTTCGGGACTACTTTTACGGCTTCGCAGGGCCTGCTGCTGATGATTCCCAATATGTTCAAGATTGCCGGCGAGCTGACCCCGGCGACCATGCATGTGACCGCCCGCACCCTGGCGACCCATGCGCTTTCGATTTTTGGCGATCACTCGGACGTGATGGCTTGCCGGGCGACGGGCTGGGCGATGCTCTGCTCGAACTCGGTGCAGGAAGTTCACGACCTGGCCCTGGTGGCGCAGGTTGCGACGCTGGAATCGCGGATTCCATTCATTCATTTCTTTGACGGCTTCAGGACTTCGCACGAAGTGGGCAAGATTCTGCCGATTGACGACGAGCTGATTCGCGCGATGGTGGACGATAAATATCTGATTGAATTCCGTATGAATGCGTTGAGCCCCGATCGTCCGGTGATTCGCGGAACGGCGCAGAACCCGGACGTATTCTTCCAGGCTCGGGAGGCCTGCAATCCATTCCACGAGGCGGTTCCGGGGATTGTGCAGGCCGTGATGGATCGGTTTGCCGCATTAACAGGCCGCGCTTATCACTTATTCGATTACTACGGCGCGGAAGATGCGGAGCGGGTGATTGTGCTGATGGGCTCGGGCGCAGAGGCTGCCGAAGAGGCTGTGGACGCACTGAACAAGAAGGGCGAGAAGCTCGGATTGCTCAAGGTTCGCCTGTATCGGCCATTCGACGCGAGCGCTTTCCTGGCGGCGCTGCCGGCGACAGTGAAGTCGATTGCCGTTCTGGACCGCTGCAAGGAGCCGGGCTCGAATGGCGAGCCGCTTTACAAAGATATTGTGACCGTGCTGGCGGAGAACGCGGAGATGCTGCCGTTTGCCGTGAAGCCGAGTGTGATTGGCGGGCGCTACGGGCTCTCGTCGAAGGAGTTTACGCCGGCGATGGTGAAGGGCATCTTCGAGGAGCTGACGAAGTTTGAACCGAAGAACCACTTCACGATCGGCATTGACGACGATGTCAGCCACACCAGTCTGAGCTACGATGCGACGTTTTCGACCGAGGATGCGAAGACGGTGCGGGCGCTGTTTTATGGGTTGGGTTCCGACGGCACCGTGGGCGCCAACAAGAATTCGATCAAGATCATCGGCAGCGAAACGCCGAATTACGCGCAGGGTTACTTTGTTTACGACTCGAAGAAGTCCGGGTCGATGACTACTTCACATTTACGTTTCGGGCCGCATCCAATCCGGTCGAGCTACCTGATTACGCAGGCCAGTTTTGTGGCCTGCCACAACTTCAGCTTCCTGGAGAAGATGGATGTGCTGGAGGCGGCGATGCCGGGGGCGGTCTTTCTTTTGAATTCGCCTTACTCGGCGGCAGAGGTTTGGGATTATCTTCCTAAATCGACGCAGGAAGAGATGCTGCGGAAGAAGATTGAGTTTTATGTGATCGACGGATACAAGGTGGCGCGCGATGCGGGAATGGGAACGCGCATCAACACCATCATGCAGACCTGCTTCTTTGCAATCAGCGGCGTGCTGCCGCGCGAAGAAGCGATTGCGCAGATCAAGAAGTCGATTCAGAAGACCTATGGCAAGCGGGGCGAGGCCGTGGTGCAGAAGAATTTTGCAGCCGTGGATCATGCTCTGGCTCATCTGGAAAAGGTTGAGCTGCCGTCCGCCGCTTCATCGACGTTCGATTTGATTCCTTCGATCTCAAGCAAGGCGCCGGAATTTGTGCGCAACGTGCTGGGGCAGATTGCAGGCGGGCATGGAGACCTGTTGCCGGTGAGTGCGATTCCGGCGGGCGGGGCATTTCCGACGGGGACGGCGCAATGGGAGAAGCGGAATATTGCGCAGTTCATTCCGGTGTGGGACAAGGATCTTTGCATTCAATGCGGCAAGTGCGTGATGGTTTGCCCGCATGCTGTGATTCGTGCCAAGGTTTACGGTGCGGAACTGGGCGACAAGGCGCCTGCGACTTTCCAGTGGGCCAAGCCGAAATGGAAGGGCATGGAGCAGGACCACTATACGCTGCAGGTGGCTCCGGAAGATTGCACTGGCTGCGCAGTTTGCGTGGAGGTTTGCCCGGTGAAGAGCAAGAGCGACGCCAGCCACAAGGCTATCAATATGGCGCCGCAGGCTGCGCTGCGCGAGAGCGAGCGCGACAACTGGGACTTCTTCCTGGGACTGCCCGAGGTGGAGCGGACGAAACTGTCGCATACGCAGGTGAAGGATATTCAACTGCTGCAGCCGCTGTTTGAGTTCTCAGGCGCGTGCGCGGGATGCGGCGAGACGGCTTATGTGAAGCTGCTGACGCAACTGTTTGGCGACCGGCTTTATATCGCTAATGCGACGGGCTGCTCGTCAATTTATGGCGGCAACCTGCCGACTACGCCTTATACCAGCAACCCGCAGGGACGCGGGCCGACGTGGGCCAACTCGTTGTTTGAAGATAACGCGGAGTTCGGTTTTGGGATGAGAATCGCGCTCGACCAGCAGAAGGTTTTTGCGGAGACGCTGGTGACGCGAATGGCGGCAGAGATTGGGGTTGGGCTGGCGGCGGAATTGCTAGCGGCATCGCAGAAGACGGAGAGTGAGATCAATGAGCAGCGGGAGCGCGTGGTTGGACTGCGCAAGAAGCTGTTGGGGATCGATAGTTCCGATGCGCGCAATTTGATGGCTATTGCCGACACGCTGGTGCGCAAGAGCGTTTGGATTCTGGGCGGCGATGGATGGGCGTTTGACATCGGATTCGGCGGACTGGACCACGTGCTTGGGTCAGGGAAAAACGTAAACGTGCTGGTGCTGGATACCGAGGTTTACTCGAATACCGGCGGGCAAATGTCCAAGGCTACTCCGCGCGGAGCGGTTGCGAAGTTTGCTGCCGCGGGCAAGCCTAACAGCAGAAAAGACCTGGCCATGGAAGCGGTGAGCTATGGATCGGTTTATGTGGCGCAGGTGGCGCTGGGCGGCAACGACAGCCACGTGGTGAAGGCCTTCCAGGAGGCTGAAGCGCACGAAGGGCCATCGTTGATCATTGCCTACTCGAGCTGCATTGCTCACGGATACGACCTGGTGCATGGTCTGGAGCAGCAGAAGCTGGCCGTTCAGTCAGGATACTGGCCGCTGATGCGCTATAACCCCGGGCTGCGCGAGGAAGGGAAGAATCCCTTCCAGCTGGATTCGCGGGCACCTTCGATCCGGTTGAAGGATTACACCTATCGCGAGGCGCGTTACACGATGCTGGCGCGCAGTAACCCGGAGCTGGCTGCAGAGTTGTTGAAGGAAGCACAGGACGACGTGGAGCGGCAGTGGCGCGTATACTCGGCACGGGCAACTATGCCAGGCCGCAGCGAGACGCCGAACATCGCTCCTGAAGAAAAGCCTGAGGAGAAAGTAGCGGCGGTAGCTGCCGGAGGTGAAAAATGATCGATTTTTCAACAGAGTATCTTGGCTTGAAGCTGGGCGGACCGATTGTGGTTTCATCCACACCGCTTTCTGAATCGCTGGATAACATTCGCCGGATGGAAGATGCGGGCGCCTCGGCTGTAGTGCTTATCTCGCTGTTTGAAGAGCAACTGGAACTGGAATCGCGCACACTGGACGAGGATCTCTCGCGGGGCACTGAGTCTTTTGCAGAGTCGCTCGGTTATCTTCCTGACCTGTGCGACTACCATATGACGCACGATGCGTATCTTGAACATCTGCGACGGGCCAAGCAGGCGGTGAAGATTCCGATTCTTGCCAGCCTGAACGGGGCCACGACCGGCGGATGGGTGCGCTATGCCAAGGACATGGAACGGGCTGGGGCGGACGCAATCGAACTGAATACCTACGCGCTGGCTACGGACCGCAGCCAGACTTCAGCGGAGCTGGAATTGCAACTGCTTGACCTGGTGGCCGCGGTTACCGCAGCGGTGAAGATTCCGGTTTCAGTGAAGCTGTCGCAGTCGTTTACCAGCCTGCCTCATTTGGTGGCGCGGCTGGAAGACGTGGGGGCGCGCGGCGTGGTGCTCTTCAACCGCCTCTACCAGCCGGACTTCGATATCGAGACGCTGGAGGTGCGACCCACGCTGCACTTCTCAAAGCCCTCGGAGTTGCTGCCGCGGCTGCATAGTGTGGCGATTCTCTACGGTCACACGAAACTCGACCTGGGCATCACTGGCGGAGTGCACTCGGCTGAGGATGTTCTCAAGAGCATCATGGCAGGAGCTACCGTGGCGATGATGGCTTCGGCGCTGCACATTCACGGGATAGAGCATATCAAGAGGGTTCTGGCCGATATGCAGTATTGGCTGGAGAAGCGGGAGTATAGTTCGCTGAAGGAGACGCGCGGTTGTTTGAGCAGGAAATCGGTGCCCGATATTTCTCCGTTCGATCGCGGCAACTACATCAAAACGCTCAGCTCCTATAGCTTGCGGCAGACGGTGGGCGCGTTCTAAGAGGTTCGATTGGTGAGTTAGTTCGGGGCTTTGGCTCAGAGGTGTGCTTTCGTAAAAGCAAAACCTCAGGGGCTAAAGCCCCGATTTTATTTTGGGGCGCAAATTGCCGGGGATAAATCCCCGGCCTGCGATTCCGGGACTACGATCTCCGATCTTCAAGTCCGGGCCTGGCAGTCCCGGGAATACAATAGCAACGGCGAGGGGAAAGAAAATGGTGCGTAGGTCCGGGATTTTTGGATTGGTTGCGGGTGCTCTCTTGACGGTTTACGGAGTTTGCGCGGCGCAGGCGCCGGTGAGGTATGAGGCTACGATCGAGTCGCTCGACCGGCATGAGGTTCCTGCGTGGTATGCACATGCCAAGCTGGGCATCTTCATCCACTGGGGACTTTATTCGGTGCCTGGGTGGGCGCCGATTACGCATCCTGATCACGACTTCAGCTCGAACGACTACATCAAGTACGATCCTTATGCGGAGTGGTACCTGAACACCATGCGGATCGACGGGTCGCCCACGCAGGCTTACCATCGTGAGCACTATGGGGCGGATTACGACTACTACAATTTTGCGCCGATCTTCAATCGCGAGAGCAGGAAGTGGAAGCCGGAGGAGTGGGCAAAGGTTTTCCGGCAGGCCGGGGCGCGGTACGTGGTGCTGACCAGCAAACATCATGAAGGGTTTACGCTGTGGCCGAGTGCGATTGCCAATCCCACGCTGCCCAAGGACCGGCAACATGCCGAGCGTGACATTGTGGGTGAGTTGACGGATGCGGTGCGGAAGCAGGGAATGCACATGGGGCTCTACTACTCCGGCGGGTACGACTGGACTTTTGTGCATGGGCCTATCCGGACGAATGCGGATTACAGGAAAGTCGAGCCGCAGAGCGAGGAGTACGGCAAGTATGCCAACGCGCAGGTTCATGAGTTGATTGAGAGGTACCATCCGTCGATTTTGTGGAACGATATCAACTGGCCGAAGACGGGAAATGCGCTGGAGGTGGAGGCCGACTACTACAACGCTGTGCCGGACGGGGCTATCGACGATCGATTTGGCATCAAGCACTCGGACTTTACTACACCGGAGTACAGCAAGCTGGACAAGATCAGCAAGAAGAAGTGGGAAGAGTGCCGCGGGCTGGGGCGGTCGTTCGGGTACAACCGGGCCGAGGGCGAGGCGGAGACGATTGCGCCGGGAGATTTGATTGCGCTGCTGGTGGACGTGGTGAGCAAGAACGGAAACCTGTTGCTGGACGTGGGGCCGGAGGCGGATGGGACGATTCCGCCGGTGCAGATGGAGCGGCTGAAGGCGCTGGGGGATTGGCTCAAGCAGAATGGAGCCGCGATTTACGATACGGAGCCGTGGGATCACGCGGAAGGGAAGACGGTGGAGGGCGACGATCTGCGCTTTACCTATCAGGGGCACATCAATGCGATTGTGCTGGGAACTCCCGAGGCGCGGACGATGACGTTTACGGAGTTCGCGTGGACTCCGAATATCAAAGTTTATCTGATTGGCGCGCGGGGACATTTGAAAGGGCTGAAGATCAAGGCGGTGGGCGATAAGCTGCAGGTTGCGCTGCCGGAAAAGTTGCCGGGCAAGTATGCGTATGTTTTGGAGATACACAATTATTTGCGGTGAGGGGTGGTTTGGAAGTTTAGGGATTTGGTTTATGGGGAGGGATCTTGGACAGCAAAGCCTCGGGGCTATCGCTTCCCGCCAGAATAATTTCCCTGCGCCGTCCCTACGGGACTCCGTGACGAACTTGTGAGTTTTTCCCCACGCTGAAGCGCGGGGCTAACAAACTCTGCGCCTACGGCGCGATTGTGCAGAAATTCCTTGTGCAGTCCTCAATAAGGGCCCCAGAGTCAGTGATTTCTTAGGGCCAGGAGTACTGTTTCTTCGATCATGCGGCAGGCTTCGGGGAGCGCGGCGGTTACGGCTTCGCTGAATTGTTCACCTAACTCGGTTGAGCCGGCGCCTATTGTCAGGAGTTTTGCGGTCGTGGGTTGGGTGGAGTAGAGATCGCGGGTTAGGGCCAGCAATTCGGCTGCGCCCTGGTGGTGGGTTGCTATTCCTTGCAGCGCGGTGGTGGGTTCTACGGGCGTGAGATTGATCGATCCGGGGGCGGAATCTACGGAGCAATCGATAAAAAGGACTGATTGGGCGCGGGCGATCTCTTCGGCCAGTTCGGGGGTCCATTGTTGGCGGGTTATTACTCGGACCTGGGATTCGGCGCGGAATCTTTTTTGAGCCCATTCGGCTAGCCAGGGCCCTACGCCGTCGTCGCTGCGGAGGGTGTTGCCGCAGGCGAGGATTAGGCAGCGGGGCTTGGGTTGGGTCATGGATTCACTCTGGCTTCTGTAATGTATCCCACCCTAGCCGCAAAAACAAAGACGCGGCGAGGGTGGGGCTCCCAGAGATGTACGAACGCTACCGAATGATGCGGTCGACTACTTCGCCGTCGGCGTTTAGTAGCGTCATGGCTAGCGGCATTTGGCCGAAGGCGTGGGTGGAACAACTCAGACAGGGATCGAAGGTGCGGATCACGGCTTCTACGCGGTTGAGTGCGCCCTCGGTGAACTTGCCATTCTTCACGTAGGCTTTGGCTGACTGAAGAACGCCCTGGTTCATGGCGTGGTTGTTGTGGCCGGTGGCGACGACCAGGTTGGCCCAGACCATCTTGCCATTCTCGTCCACTTTGTAGTGGTGATTGAGCGAGCCGCGCGGGGCTTCGATCTGGCCCGCGCCTTCAAGGCGGTTGACGCCGGCGGTGGCGCGGACGTGCTTCGAGAGGATGCGCGGATCGGCGAGAATGTGCTCGATCTTCTCAATGCCGTGGAGAGCTTCAACGAGGCGGGCGTGGTGATAGTAGAACGAACTCTCGACGGGACCGTTCGCCAGTTGCTTGAATTCGGCCAGCTCCTTCTCGGCCCTGGGAGTACCCATGGATTTGACGATGTTAAGGCGCGCCAAGGGCCCGACGCGATAGCTGCCCGCGGGATAGCCGAGCGGCTTGTAGTAGACGAATTTTGTGTAGCTATAGTTCTCGACTGCTTCGCCTATGACCTGAGTGAAGCGATTGGCGGTGATGCCGTCCTCGATGATTGCGCCCTTGGGGTCGACGAGGCGGAGATCGCCGTCGGTGATCTCGAAGGATTCATCTTCGTTGATGAGGCCGAGGTAGTTGGAAGGGAAGTTGGCGAAGACTTCAATCTCCTGCTTGAAGCTGGAGGCGATCTGCTTGTAGGCGCCGAGGGCGAGGGCGATGTTGGTGTAGGCCTCGGGAAGCATGGCCAGAATCTCGTCGCGGTGATCGGAAGAGAGCGGCTCGGTGACGCCGCCGGGGACTACCCAACCGGTGTGGATGCGCTTGCTGCCGAGCAACTCGATGATGTGCTGGCCGAAGCGGCGCAAACCGATGCCGGCGCGGCCCAGTTCGGGCTTTGCGGCAAGGACGCCAAAGATGTTGCGCAGCTTGGGATCGGACTCCATGCCTAGAAGCAGGTCGGGCGAGGAGAGATGGAAGAAGCTCAGCGCATGGGATTGCACCATTTGGGCGAGGTTGAGCATGCGGCGCAGCTGTGAGGCGGTATGCGGAATGCGCACCGACATGATGGCCTCGCAGGCCTTGGCCGAGGCGATGAGGTGCGAGACCGGGCAGATGCCGCAGATGCGGGCCATGAGGCTGGGCATCTCATAGAACGGGCGCCCTTGAGAGAAGCGCTCGAATCCGCGCACCTGGGTGACGTGAAAATGCGCGTCCTCGACTTCGCCCTGGCCGTTGAGTTGGATGGTGATCTTGCCGTGTCCTTCCAGGCGGGTTACGGGATCGATGGTGATGGTCTGGCTCATAGAAAGCTCCGATTCTTCTCAAATAAGCGTGGGCGCGGACGCCCACGCTACAGCCGGCCAGGAGGCCGGCGCTACGTTAAGCTCCAAAACGCGTGAGGGCTGGAATATCCAGCGGCGCACCGGTTGCCAGCGCGACTAGCGCTGCGTGAAATGTATCGGCAGAGGGCGGGCAGCCGGGCAGAAAAACGTCAACCTTCACGAACTCGTGAACGGGGCGGACGATGCGCAGCAGCTTGGGAACCACGACGCAGGGTATCTGCGGTTGCAGGCTGACGTTCTCAATATAGGCGCGATCGAGAATCGCCTCGGGCCCGATAGGATTGCGCATGGATGGCACATTGCCGGTGACTGCGCAGTCGCCCATGGCGACCAGGGTTTTGGAGTGGGCGCGAACCTTCTGGATCTTCTTTTCATCGTCGACCGAGGCTACGGCTCCCTCGACCAGCGCGATATCCACCTCGTCGGGGAAGGCCTTGGCGTCGACGAGAGGGCTGTAAACCACATCGACAAGCTCCGCCAACTCGATGAGCCGTTCATCCATGTCGAGGAACGACATGTGACAGCCCGAACATCCGTCCAGCCAGACCGTTGCCACTTTTAGTTTGCTCATTGGGCTTCCCTCATTTGATTCAGCAGGGTGAGAAAGTCAGGATACTTGGGATGATCGGAGCCGACTTTGCTTTTATCGAAGAGGGCTCCGGTGGGGCAGACCTGGACGCACTTGCCGCAGCGGGTGCAAGCCGAGCTTCCCCAGTCCTGGTGCAGGTCTGTAATAACGACGGAGTTGATGCCGCGTCCCATCACGTCCCAGATGTGTGCTCCCTCGACCTCCGCGCAGACCCTCACGCAGCGGGTGCAGAGGATGCAGCGGTTGTGATCGACGGTGAAGCGCTCGTGCGAGGCGTCGACGCCCAACTCGGGGTTGCGATAAGGCAGGCGTACGTGGGTGACGCCTTGCTGCTGGGCCAGGGATTGCAGTTCGCAATGGCCGTTGGCGACGCAGACCGCGCAGACGTGGTTGCGCTCGGCGAAGAGCAGCTCGAGGATGGTGCGGCGGTGTTGCTGGAGGCGCCCAGTGTTGGTGCTGACCTCCATGCCTTCGTAGATGGTGGCCACGCAGGCGGGAAGGAGCTTGTTGCTGCCCTTGATTTCAACCAGGCAGAGGCGGCATGCGCCCACATCGCTGAGGCCGTCCATGTGGCAGAGGGTGGGAATGTCGATATCGTTCTCACGCGCCACTTCAAGGATGGTCTGGCCGCGCAGGCCACTGACTTCCTGCTCGTCGATGATTAGAGTTTTGACGTCTATTTCGGGGCTCATGCCAGCACCTCCACGGGAGCTTGAATGTTGCAGACGCCGGCCGGACAGCGCTTGTGATTTATGTGCTCGAGGTACTCGTCCCTGAAATACTTGAGCGTGCTCAGAACCGGGTTGGGTGCCGTCTGTCCGAGGCCGCAGAGGCTGGTTTCCTTGACGGTGACGCAGAGATCTTCAAGCAGGGCCAGGTCATCCACCGCAGGACTCGGTCATGCAGAACTCGATGAAGAAGCGGGCGACGTTGACCATGCAGGAGGTATCGTCCATGACGATCATGCCGCCGGACCCCATGATGGAGCCGACTTTCATGAGGGCGTCGTAGCTGACGCCGAGGTCGAGCATATCGGCCGGAATGCAGCCGCCTGACGGGCCGCCGGTTTGCACCGCCTTGAACTTGTGGCCGCCGGGTACGCCGCCGCCGATGGTCTCGATGATCTCGCGCAGCTTGATGCCCATGGGAACTTCAACCAGGCCGGTGTTGGTGATTTTTCCGGTGAGGGCGAAGACCTTGGTGCCTTTGCTGCGTTCGGAACCCATGTTGGCAAACCACTTGCCACCGTTGCGGACGATGGGAGCGATATTGGCATAGGTTTCGACGTTGTTGAGCAGGGTGGGCTTACCCCACAGACCGCTGACCGCCGGATACGGTGGACGAGGCTTGGGGGTGCCGCGACGGCCTTCGATAGAGGCGATCAAGGCAGTTTCTTCGCCGCAGACAAAGGCCCCTGCGCCGAGGCGGATTTCCACGTCGAAGCTGAAGGGAGTGCCGCAGAGATTGCTGCCGAGCAGGCCGCGGCGACGGGCTTCGCGCAGCGCGGTGGTGAGCCGAGCGACGGCTACCGGATACTCGGCACGGACATAAATGTAGCCCTTGGTGGCGCCGATGGCATAGGCGGCGATGGCCATGCCTTCAATGACGCGATGCGGATCGCCTTCCATGACGCTGCGATCCATGAATGCGCCGGGATCGCCCTCGTCGCCGTTGCACACTACGTATTTCACGTCGCCAGTGGCCTTGGCCACGGTGCTCCACTTAAGGCCGGTGGGATAGCCGCCGCCGCCACGACCGCGCAGGCCGCTCTCGGTGATGCGGTGAATCACTCCGTTGGGCGTCATCTCAGTGAGCACGGTGAGCAGCGCTTTATAGCCGTCGCGGGAGATATAGTCGTCGATCTTTTCGGGATCGATATGGCCGGCGTTTTCAAGCACGACGCGGACCTGGCCGTCGAAGTGGTCGTTCAGGTCGCATTGCAGTTCAGGAACAGGTTTGCCGCCCAGACCGGCTACGATGGCTTCGGCATAGTTGGCGGTCACATGATGGTAGTGTTGTTCTTCAGGGTCGACCCGGACCAGCGGCCCGGAGGAACAGGGGCCCATGCAGCCGGTGCGGCGAACGAGGACTTTTTTGCCGGAAGCCTCGGCTGCCTTGACCAGCTCATCGCGCAACAGTCCCGCGCCCTGGCTGGCGCAGGCCAGATCCATGCAGACGTTCACTTCATAGTCGTATTTTGCGTTTTCCTGGCGGACGCTTAACGCAATTTGATCGAGCTCTTCGATTGTCATTCTACGGCCCACCTTTCGAGTTGCTCGAGCATCTGTTCGCCGGACATCTCGCCGGCCACTTCACCGTCGGCCAGCGCCACGGGAGCGCGGCTGCATGCGCCTACGCAGCGGGCCGTCATCAGGCTGATTTTGCCGTCTCCGGTGGTTTGCCCCGCGACAATGCCAAGGCGCTTTGCCGCCGCGTCTACGAGCTTGTCGGAGCCCTTGATATAGCAGGCTGTGCCGGAGCAGATGGTGAGGGTGTGCTTACCGGGCGGCTTGAGGCTGAAGTAGTGGTAGAAAGTGACCACGCCGTAGGCCTGGCTCAAGGGGACGCGCAGGGAATTGGCTACAAAGCGGATCGAGTCGTCGTCAAGGTAGCCGAACGAAGACTGCACAGTATGGAGTGTTTCGATAAGTGCGTAACGGGCAAAACCATTCTTGCGCATGGTGCCGTTGACGATCTTCCATCGTTTGTCGTCGCTTGGCAGCGGCGGGGGTGTGAATGGTACTGGCACGATTCCTCCCGATAGAGAGCGGTAGGGTCGCGACGCTCCGCCCTTTATCTATTTTATTTGTATCCGGCGGGGGGTGGTTCGCTTCGTGACACCTGTCACTGTGGTGGGAGGCTATTCCACTCTGTGGAACGGGGTTAAGGGCAGGGACTAGGGACTAGGGAATAGGGACTAGGGAGTAGGGAATACGGAATACGGAATACGGAAGGGCGAATCCCTGCATTCAACCAAGGGCCGGTAGGTGATCGGAGATTCCGAAGAGGAAGATCAGGCCGATGATGCAGCTGTAAGCTGCGCCTGCCCAGGCGATGGCGTGGTAGAAGCGGGGATGGTGGCCGGAGGCACTGAAGGCTCCGCCCATGGAGGCGGTCATGACGGCATTCATGGCGATGAGGCCAAGGCAAAAGGCTGCCAGCCCCAGCATTCCACGCGAGGTGCCGCCGAGGTTGGCGGTGAGGAAGAAGAGGGCCAACTGGCTGGGGGTTTCAGCGCCGACGCCGTGGAGAATTCCGATGACGAAAACCGATTTGCCGTTGTATATCCACTGAAAATGGCGGGGTTGGGGCGCTTGAGGGTTGAAACAGCGGCGAATTTTCCAGGCTAGCCAGAGTAGAGCGTTGATGGCAATGGCGAGGCGGCTCTCAATGCGGCTGTGGGAGTGGCCGTGCGCGTCTTTGCGGAGGATTCCGGCAATCACGCCGATGCCGAGAAGGATGAGAGTGAGGCCGATGAGGCGCTCGCTCCAGTGGTCCAGTCCCTGGGGCAGGCCGAGGTTGAGTTGAAGAACGGCGATGCCGAGGACGGCTACGGTGAAGGCGTGACCGAGGGCGTAGGTCATGCCGAGGCGCAATCCGCTGCGCCAATTGCGCTGCACGGCGGTGATATCGGAGATGGCGGCCAGGTGATCGTAGTCGAAGCCGTGACGCAGGCCCAGCAGCAGGCAGGAGCCCAGCGCGGCATCGAGTTTCCAGTCGCCCAAGAGCGGTATCACGAAATTCAGTATAGCGCATACGCGGTGCGGGCTGAGTGGCGGCGGTCACAGGCGCTTTTTCTATTTGGAGGGGGCGAGCTGGATCTGGTAATCGGTGTAGTCGATGGTTACTACGGTGCGGCCAAAGAGCGCGCTGCTCGATTCAGCGCGGGCGTGGGTGGCCATGGCGTAGCCGTCGATGTTCCTGTATAGGCGCAACATGTGGGTTGTACCGGCGAAGACGGAGGGGCTCTTGGAGGCAATGCCGTCGATCTCGACGATCGAGTTGTCGTGCGCGTCGACCCAAACGGTTCCGTCGATCATGTTGGTGGCCTTGACCTTCGGGACTACGGCCACGGCAATGCAATCGCGCCCGTCGATCTTCTGTATGACGCCGGGCTTTAGCTTCATTGTGAAGTTTGCGGAGGTGAACCAGGACTTTTCCACGTTGCCGGGGATGTTGATGTTTTTTTCATTGTCGAGCAGGGGATTCAAGCCAATCCTTTGTATAAACTCAGAGCCGCTCTGCGAGAGGATGACGTAACTCTTGCCGGAACCCTTCTTATAGGTTGTTTTCACCTTCCTTTCAGCGACGGGATGAGTTTCGTCTTTGCCCCGGTAGACGGCATAGGATTCAGTGAGAGAAAATCCCAGAACATTGTCATAGCGGGCCTGGGCCGCTGCGTCGATGCGACGGATGATGGAGGCTTCGTCGAGCTGCTGAGCCGGGAGCGGGCCGGTTGCGAGCACGGCCAGGCTCAATACGGCCAGAAGCAAACCCACCGCGCCTGAACGTCTGAATGTATTCATGCTGACCTCCGCTCGCGCTCTCTTCAAGATTATGCTTCTTCGGTGCTGACCTGTGATGTTCAATTGAAAACGTAACATTGGGCATGGATGCTGAGGTGGAAAAGGATTTGGGGGACCGCATGCGCTATGCTGGTCTCCGGTATGAGGCGCGGTTGTGACTGAGGAAACTCATCCAAAACGAGTGCGACGGGAAGTGCGGGTGCGCGGAGTGGTGCAGGGGGTGGGGTTTCGTCCGTTTGTTTACCGGTTGGCGATGGAGGAGGGTCTGGCGGGGTTTATCGGGAACGATACGGATGGAGTGACGATTGAGGTTGAAGGGGCGGCGGAGCGAGTGGAGGTGTTTCTGGCCAGGCTGAGAGCGGAGGCCCCGGCTTTGGCGCGGATCGATTCGGTGACGGTGCGGGAGTTGGAGGCGCTTGGGGAAGCCCTTGCCGGGCGGGCGGAGTTTCGGATTATTGCCAGTGAGGTAACAGGGCGTGTGAGTACTGGGATCCCGGCGGATGCTGCGACTTGCACGGATTGCCTGCGGGAGTTGATGGACCCGGCGGACCGGAGGTACCGGTATCCGTTTCTGAACTGCACCAACTGTGGGCCTCGGTTCACGATTACCCGGAGGATTCCATATGACCGGCCGCAGACTTCGATGGCACGGTTCAAGATGTGCGCAGCTTGCCAGGCGGAGTATGACGATCCGCTGAATCGACGGTTTCATGCGCAGCCGAATGCCTGCTGGGATTGCGGGCCTCGGGTTTGGCTGGTGGGGGCGGATGGGGAGTCGCTCTTCAAGGAAGGTTTAGAGAAGAATACCTCAGGGGCTAAAGCCCTCGATTCTGCGGCTCGTCATATGGCGCGGCTAAAGCCGCGCCCTTTCAAAGCAGAGACAGGTCGCTTGGTGAGTGCGGACTCGACGGCGGTCGACAAGACGATTGACTCGATGGCGATCGACGAAACGATTGAGTTGCTGCTGGCGGGGAAGATCGTGGCTATCAAGGGGGTGGGCGGATTTCATTTGAGCGTGGATGCGACGAATGAGACGGCGGTGATGAGGCTCAGGGAGCGCAAACGCAGGTATGGGAAGCCGCTGGCTGTGATGGTGAAGGATTTGGAGGCGGCGCGAGAAATTTGTGAGTTGACGGCTGGGGAAGAGGCGCTGCTGGTGACTGTTGCGCGGCCCATTGTGTTGGCGCGGAAGCGTGAGGGCAGCGGGATTGCGGACGGAGTCGCGCCGGGGATTCCGTGGCTGGGCGTGTTTTTGCCTTATGCGCCGCTGCAACATTTGCTGTTTGCCGACGAACGGGTGCGGGCGCTGGTGATGACTTCGGCGAATCTTAGCGAGGAGCCGATTGCTATCGATAACGATGAAGCGCGGGAAAGGCTGGGAGGGATTGCCGATGCGTTCCTGATGCACGACCGCGAGATATTGCAGCGGTGCGACGATTCGGTGATGGCTCAAGTGGATGGGGCTCCGCAGTTGATCCGAAGAGCGAGGGGATTTGTTCCGCTGGGGGTGGAGTTGGCGCACGGGCTGAATTTGGACGCTCCGCCGCTCCTGGCTGTGGGCGGGCACTTGAAAAACGTATTCGCGCTGGCGCGGGGGCGGCACGTTTACCAGAGCCAGCATCTGGGCGATCTGGAAAATCTGACGGGGCTGGAGTTTTTCAAGGAGTCGCTGGACCACATGATGCGCACCTTTGAGATTGCGCCGGAGACGGTGGTGCACGATTTGCATCCGGGGTATTTGTCGACCGGGTGGGCGAAGGAGTGGGCGAGCGAGCGTGGTCTGAATACGATTGCGGTGCAGCATCATCATGCGCATGTGGCCGGATGCATGGCGGAGCATGGGCTGGAGGGGCCGGTGATTGGGCTGGCTCTCGATGGGACTGGGTATGGGACGGATGGGCGGATTTGGGGCGGGGAGGTTTTGGTGAGCCGGCTGGATGGGTTCGAGCGATTTGCGCATCTCGACTATGTGCCCATGCCTGGTGGCGAAGCGGCGATCAAGGAGCCTTGGAGAATGGTGTTTGCGGCGCTGCGTACTGCGGGATTTGATTTGGAGGAAACGGCTGGGTTGGTGGTAGCCAGTGAACAGGAGGCGCGGGTGCTGGACCGGATGATGGAACGCGGAGTGAATACGCCGTTGACTTCAAGTCTGGGCAGAGTCTTTGATGCGGCTGCGGCTTTGATTTTCGGACGGCGGACGGTGGACTACGAAGCACAGGCAGCGATTGAACTGGAAGGGCTGGCTGCTGATGAGCCGGACGAGGAAAGCGGGACGGGGTATGCGCTGGAGTTATGCGATGGGAAAAGCGTGGGAGCCGATGCGACCCCGGTGTTGAAGACCGGAAATATGTGGCGTGCGCTGGTGGACGATCTTCGGCACGGAGTGAGGAAGTCACGGACTGCGGCTCGGTTTCACTCTGGGGTTGCGGAAGTTTTTATTGCGGCTGCGGGGAATGCGTGCAACGCAACTGGAATCAGGCAGATTGTGCTCAGCGGTGGGTGCATGCATAATCGGCGGCTGGCGCGGTTGCTGCGGGAAGGGCTCGAAGAAGAGGGGTATGAGGTTTTTCAGCACGTACGGGTTAGCCCTGGAGATGGTGGGTTGAGTTATGGGCAAGCTGTGGTTGGTGCGGCGATACTGGCGAAACGGGGTTAGCGGGTTCCCACCCATCGCGCGATGAAACTGCGCGATGGATGGGGCACCTGCGATGTTAGTTAGGAAGAGCTGATTGCTGTTTTAGAAGTTTTGGCTGAATGGGTCGAGGTTTGGGAAACAGAGGATCAAAGGAGGGTCAATCATGTTCACAAAATGTGAAGAGTGCTTTTCAGCGAAAAAGATCGTTCTTTGTAGGAATCTGCTGATGATGTTGTTTGTTGTGGCGTGTACGGCCATACCGGTTTGTGCTCAGCAAAGTGAGGATGAAAAGGCGGTTTGGAAGCTCGAGACTGCCTTCTGGGAAGATGTGAAGGCGCTGGATTTGGATGGTTTCAAGGACCTTATGTACCCGGAGTTTGTGGGCTGGCCCTACGCCAATTCTCAGCCTGTGCGCAAGAATCACGTTACCGACTGGATCGCAGCTCATACGGACAAAGGGGGTCGGCTGCGAGGGGTTGAGCTGAAGCCAGCCGAAATCCAGGTTGTCGGGAATGTTGCCATTGCACATTATTGGGTCACGACAACGTGGACGGACAAGGCCGGGCATGGGGAGCCGTCAACGATGAGAATTACTCATACGTGGATCAAGACAGAGAAGGGCTGGAAACTGCTGGGCGGCATGTCTTCGCCCGTGCCAGCGAGTTAGCCTGAGATTCTAACTAACTCCTGGGCTTGCTCTCGGGGGCCGAGGATGCTGATGCGGGGAATGCGGCCGCGGACCATGGCTACTTCGTCGCAGCGGTGAAGGCGCGGGCAGTTCTGGCAGTCTTTGAAAATTTTGTCGGGCAGCTCGGCTTTGTCTTCTACGGTGCGGAAGCCGTATTTGAAAAAGAAGTCGGGGATGCGGGTGAAGAGGCAGACAGATTGGATGCCGTGCTCCTCGGCTTCTTCGATGAGGGCCTTGAGGATGTGGCCGCCGGCGCCCTGGCCCTTGGCTGCGGGCTTAACGACGATGGAGCGTACTTCGGCGAGATGAGGGCCGTAGAGATGGAGAGCGCCGCAACCTAGAAAAACTCCGCCATCGGATTCGGCGACGGTGAAGTCGCGGATGTTCTCGCAGATCTCGGCGAAGGCGCGCTTGAGCAGAGTGCCGTCGCCGGAGAGTGAGTTGACCAGGTCGTAGACTTTGGTGGCATCGGGAAGGAGGGCCTTACGCACCAGCATGGGCGGCCTCCTGCTCGAGGATTTTGAGGCGGGCGATTTTTTCATGCGCGGCGGCGAGAGCTGCATGGACGCGCTCGCGTGCGGTTCCGCCGATTACGTCGTGGCAGTCGAGCGTTGCTTCGAGCGTAATGGCAGCAAAGAAGTCTTCTTCAAACTCTTCTCCGAAGCGGTGCAGTTCGTCGAGTGTGAGCGCGTTGAGTTCAACACCCTTTTCAATGGCGAAGCGCACGGCGTTGCCTATTTTTTCGTGCGCGGTGCGGAAGGGAACGCCCTTATGGACGAGGTAAGTTGCCGCGGCCATGGCGTTGAGATAGCCGGACTGCGCCGCTTCGTTCATGCGCTGGCGATTGAACTGAAGCGCGGCGGTGAAGCGTGCTACGAGAGCGAGCATTTGCGGAACAAATTCAACGGCAAAGGCCGGCTCCTGGGTCTCCTGCATATCCTTATTGTAGGCCAAGGGCAGGCCTTTAAGCTGCAGCGTGACGGCCTGGGCTGCGCCGTGGATGCGGCCGACTTTGGCGCGGACCAGCTCAGTGAGATCGGGATTCTTCTTCTGCGGCATAGCGCTGGAACCCGTGGAGAAAGCTTCAGGCAAAGTGACAAAATTGAACTCTGCAGTTGCGAAGAGGGTGATCTCTTCGGCAAAACGGCTGAGGTGCAGGCCGACGATTGTGAGCGCCTGCAAGTATTCGAGAATGAAGTCGCGATCGCTGGTGGCATCGATGGAGTTGGCGGTGGGAGCGGTGAAACCCAGCTCGCGGGCTGCGATTGTGCGGTCGAGAGCTAGCGTTGCACCGGCTACTGCGCCTGAGCCAAGCGGGCAGAAGTTTAGCCTTGTAGCGCAGTCATTCAGGCGGTCGGCGTCGCGAAGAATCATTTCAACGTAGGCCAACAGCCAGTGGGCTACGAGGACGGGCTCGGCGCGCTGGAGATGTGTATAGCTGGGCATCACGGAATCTTCGGCGGCGCGGGTTTGCGCAACGAGGGCGTTGGCCCAGGCGGCTAGAGATTCTACGACTAGGCCAATTTGAGTGCGGACGTAGAGGCGCAGGTCGGTGGCAATTTGCTCGTTGCGGCTGCGCCCGGTGTGGAGTTTTAAACCTAGCGAGCCGATTTGTTCCACCAGCTTTAGTTCGACGAAGTGATGAATGTCTTCGGCGGTTGCGTGGTCGCGCACCTGGGCCTGGCCAGCTTCAGAGGCGTGGTCAGCGGCGATTGTGTCTAGGGCTGCGCGGAGCTTCGCTCCTTCATCCTTTGTCAGGATTTTGGCGGCGATCAGGGCGGACGCGTGGGCTTTGCTGGCGGCGATCTCCTGCGGGAGCAGGCGCCAATCAAAGACGATGGAACGCTGCCAGCGTTCGAAGTCGGGATCTAGCGGTTCGCGAAAGCGGCCGGACCACATCTTTACGGGATTTTGTTCGTTCGACATTACGTTAATTCGATTCCTCTTGTTCTTTCTTACTTACGAGCAACTTGTTGCCGCTGGGCTTCATGCGCTTGAAGTTCGCGGTGCTTTTGCGCCGTCCCTACGGGACTTCACCACGAACTGATTGGCCCCTCTTCCCCACGCTGAAGCGCGGGGCCAACAAACCCTGCGCCTCCGGCGCGTTTCTGCAGACATCAGCTGTTCAGGCGTACCTCACGCTATTCCTTTTCATTGACGCTGTTCAACTTGGGCATTTCGCTGCCTTTGCTTAGAGTGATGAGGCCGGCCCGGGCGTAGGTAAGGAGCTTAGCCCGAGAGTCGGTGATGTCGAGATTGCGCATGGTGAGCTGGCCGATGCGGTCGCGCGGGGAGAAGGTGGACTCGGTCTTCTCCATGCTGAGACGCTCGGGATGGAAGGTTAGATTGGGCGACTCCGTGTTGAGGATGGAGTAGTCGTTGCCGCGGCGCAATTCGAGTGTGACTTCGCCGGTGATGGGCTTGGCGACCCAGCGCTGGGCGGATTCGCGAAGCATGATGGACTGAGAATCGAACCAGCGGCCCTGATAGAGGAGGCGGCCTAATTTACGGCCATTGTCGCGGTACTGCTCGATGGTGTCTTCATTGTGAATGCCGGTGATGAGGCGTTCGTAGGCGATGAAGAGCAGGGCGAGGCCGGGGGCTTCATAGATGCCGCGGGATTTGGCCTCGATGATGCGATTCTCGATCTGATCGGACATGCCTAGGCCGTGGCGGCCACCGATTTGATTGGCTTCGAGAAGAAGTTCTACAGGGTCGCTGAATTGGCGGCCGTTGAGTGCGACGGGGAAGCCCTCTTCAAAACGGACGGCGACCTGTTCCGGCTTGATTTCGACATCGTCACGCCAGAAGGCCGCGCCCATGATGGGAACGACGATCTTGATGGAGGTGGAAAGATGCTCCAAATCCTTTGCTTCATGGGTTGCGCCGAGGATGTTGGAGTCGGTTGAATAGGCCTTCTCGGCGGACATCTTGTAGGCGAAGCCGTGGCGCTGCATGTAGGCGGACATTTCGGCGCGGCCGCCGAGTTCATCGATGAATGCGGCGTCGAGCCATGGTTTGTAGACCTTGAG
>JBEKUB010000057.1:0-17556 GCA_049515455.1 Occallatibacter sp. | reverse complement strand
TGGACGCGGCTAACGATGATTGAGGCTATCATCAAGCATTGGCCACCGGAGGCAGGCCCTGCTCCGACAATTCAGTATTTATCAGATGGATTTTCGTTACGCCACTTTCTGAGCAAAGCTGAAACCGAGCTTATCCATTTCTTCAAAGATGAAGATGGCGTACGACACGAACGATTTAGCGTTGTGCAAAACAATCCCCATTTCAACTCACCACTTCATCTTTTACTAACATCACTGCGCGAAAGACTTCAGAATGCCTTTCCGCCCGGTCAACAAGAAATTTCAGCCGAAAACGAAGCGATTCATGAGCCAGTATTGGGAAAGGTAATCTATGAGCTTTTTGAAGTCGTCGTTGAGCCGAAGCTCATCCAGCCCACGATCATTTACGACTACCCGACCATCGTCTCGCCGCTCTCCAAGCAGAAACCCGATGATCCCGATCACGTGGAGCGCTTCGAATTCTTCGCCGGCGGCTTCGAACTGGGCAACGCCTTCAGCGAGTTGAACGATCCGGTCGAGCAGCACAAGCGCTTCAGCCAGCAGCTAACCGAGCGCGAGCGAGGCGACGAAGAAGCCCACCAGATGGACGAGGACTACGTCCGCGCCCTGGCCTACGGCCTGCCTCCCACCGGCGGCGAAGGCCTAGGCGTAGACCGCCTGGTCATGCTCCTAACCGGCTCCAAATCCATCCGCGACGTAATCCTCTTCCCGCTGATGCGGAACAGGGATCAGGGGTCAGGGATCAGGGATCAGGAACCGGAAGGCTAACTCCGCTAACAACGCTAACTCCGCTATTCCATCAACCAGGAGCCTGAACCCAATTGAACATCCTCTTCATCGGCGACATCTTCGGCAGCGCTGGACGAAAAATCGTCCGCGAGCACATCGGCCACGTGCGCCAGGCGCACTCGGTCGACCTCACCGTCATCAACGCTGAAAACGCCGCTGGAGGCTTCGGCCTGACCCCGCAAATCGCCGAGGAGATCTTCGACCTGGGCGCAGACGTTCTCACCACCGGCAACCACGTGTGGGACAAGCGCGAGCTGATCGACTATATGAACTCCGTCCCCGCCGATAGTCACGAACGTCCCCGCCGCGTGCTACGTCCGGCCAACTTTCAGCCCGGCGTTCCCGGCTACGGCGTCTACAAGGGCACCACGCAGGGCGGCGTGAACTATGCAGTGGTGGAGTTGATGGGCCGCGTCTTTATGAACGGGTCCAACGATCCTTTCCACGCCGCCGATGACCTGCTTGCCGGCATCAAGGCCAAGGTGATCCTCGTCGATTTCCACGCCGAAGCCACCAGCGAAAAAGTCGCGATGGGCTGGCATCTCGACGGCCGTGTAACCGCCGTGCTGGGCACGCACACCCACATTCCCACCGCCGACGAGCGCGTGCTGCCTAACGGAACCGCCTTCCAGACCGACGTGGGCATGAGCGGCCCCTACGACAGCATCATCGGCGTCGAAAAGGACCTGGTCCTGCACCGCTTTCTTACCGGCATGCCGGGCAAATTCGAAGCCGCCAAGGGAAACCCCAAGATGTGCGCCGCCCTCGTCACCTGCGACCCCAAAACCGGCCGTGCCACGGCCATCCAGCGCATCATGCTTGGCGAGTAAGAAAGACAGTGGTCAGCGGTCGGTGGTCGGTGATTACAGCTTATTTCAAAATTCGCTTTGTGTCAGGGCACGACTTCAAAGTCTGCCCTCAGCCTGCCGAAGGGAGCCGAAAGGTCCCCCAAAAAATGAACCGAGTTTTATTGATGGCTGCATGAATAATGCCCGCGCAGACGCGCCGTAGGCGCAGAGTTTGTTAGCCCCGCGCTTCAGCGTGGGGAATAAGGATTCCACAAATTCGTTACGGAGTCCCATAGGGACGGCGCTAGGGAATTATTTACGTGTTAGCCAATCGCCATTGAGGAATTACCACCAACGTCCATAGTGCCATTTTTTAAACACGTTTCAGCGATCAGTGCCCGGCATCATCCGGCGCATCGCCGATGGTGCGGGGCACCGGCTTGCTGGGAAGCTCTTCCGCAGGCGGAACGGCGCTCACCTTCATCAAACCCACAGGCGTGTGTTTAGCCTTCATCAGTTTTCCCTTGCGGTTGAAGATCATCGTCCACTCCATCAGCTTGGGACTCGCCGACACATCCAAAAACGAAATCTCCTCGCCGTCGTGGGCGGGAATCGTCAGCTCAGCCAGCATCGCCGCGGGGGATTTCCGGATGTCGGTACCTTCATTCAACTTCGCCGCCACCGGATGCCCTCCGGCCAGCGCCGCGTAGCACAGGCCCGTCTCCAGCCAGTCGGAAGACTGGTCGGACTCCTCCGCGCGAATGTGATTGAAGGCTGAGATGGTCAGCGCGTTGATGGGCGCCGGCGACCAGAGCGAATAACCGCGCATCTGGATGGGAATGATGCGCACCCGCCCCTCGCCGTTGGTCGGAACGGAAGCCGTAAACATGCTCACGTCACCGATCCCATTGTTGCGCGTGAAGCGAAGAAAAATGTGATTCCTGAAGACCGGGCACACCAGCTGCTGGTAACTCCACTTGCCCTGGTTGAATTCCAGGCCCACATAGTGCACATGCTCGCCGATCGAGGCCTCAGCGTCGGCGGCCTGCAGGCGATCTTTCTCCGTCATCCGGTCATACGAGCGATACTCGATGGGCGCAACGGAGGACGGAGTCAAGCTGTCAGCGGGATACGGCACGGGTTGTACAGCCTCAGGCACCTGCTTCACCTTAAAACCGGCCGCGGAAAGATCCTCGCGGGCATCCGCCTGTGCCGCCAGAGGGGCACAGAGAGCTGCTGCGGTCGCGACCGCAAGAACTGTGCGAAATAGGCTAAATTGACCCATCCTGCCCATAGACTACCACTGCATGGAGCAGACCTTTGGAAGAGTGAATCGGGAATATAGAAAGGGCAGCCCGATGTGAGCTGCCCTTGAAAAGTCCAGGAGCGCGAGGTTCCTGTTCCGGATTCCCCGATTAATGCGTCGTGGTCTTATGTGCGGGAGATGGCTTGTGCGCGGGAGTAGTCTTCTTCTTCTCCGGAATAACCACTCCATCACGGAGCACAATCTGGGCGGTCGCCGTCGCGGTAGCCGTGGCAGGAACCTGCGTATAAGAGTCATAGGTTCCATCCAGCTCAGCTTCTCCCTTGGAATGTTCTCCAAAGATGGAGCCGACAGCCGGAATCTCCTTTTCCGGCAACGGGGTCTTCAGATTGACGATAAAGTCGGGAGTGTTGGCATCCTTGGCGTCCGAAGTAACGGCCACCTTGATGACCGAGGCGCTGGCCTCGATCACCTTCCCCGGAACCGGGGTTGGCTTATCCTTCAATACGGCCCATAGCTTGTCCACATCGTCCTTGACTCCGTTGGCCAGAATGAACTCCGTGTCTTCAAGGTTCAGCTTGGTCAGGTCGGGAGTCTCCGCCACCGCCTTGTGCGCAAAATCAGCCGGCGTAGGCGCCGGAGCAATCACAAACGTGGCCGGTGGAAATGTAGTGGCAGCGGCCTGTGCCTTGACGGCGTCCAGCCCATCCAATCCTCCGTGATACTTCTTGTAGAACCGCTCCAGTTGGGGCTCGATATTCGCCTGAAACTTCGGAGGAGCAAAATCCCACACCCGGGCATAGAACCAAATAGCCTGTATCAGATCCTGGGAGGTCCCAGGCAAGCTGTATGCAATCGCGAGTTGGAGCGTGTCCTGCAGTCCCGCGCTCTTGCTCTGGTCGTCTGTATAAAGCATCAGTTCCGCCTTGTACTCGTCCTCGGCACCCTTGATGTCTTTCTTTGAAATCAGGTCATCGAGGGCGATGGCAGAGTCGAAAATCGGGAATGCAGCTCCGGTCAGCTTTTTCCAGTCGTCCGCGCTGGTGCCGGCGGGCTTGGTAACCGTGAGGCCCTTGGCGGCAAGAGTCGCTGCATCGTCGCAGGTCTGCTTGTCAGTGCTCGCGCCGCTCTGATCGACGGACTTGGCGCAGCTCCCGTTCTTGATATAGACCGAGTAGAGGATGGCCTTCAGATTGTTAGGATCCATCTGCAACAGGCGACTGGCCGCGCTCAGCGTCTTGGCGGGATCGCCCAGGCTCTGGTAAGTATCCACCAGCATGTCAAGAACCGCTTGCTTGACCACGCTCTGGGGATAGGCTGTCAGAAAGCCCTCAAGCTGAGAGGCTTTGGTGTGAGGATCAGTCTGGGAGGTGGCCATTTGATAGGAATTGAACTCGGCCGGATCCTTGATCGTGATCGAAGCCTGAGCTCTCATCCTGGGCGCTGTAACAGCGCAAATGCTCACCATTGCCAGCAATATCGCAAAAACTAACTTCTTCATTCAGTGCTCCTGGAAAACGCCGTAATGGAATCAATATTCAAGCACGCGATTGCGGAAATTACAACCGTTCAGTATGGCGGTTGAGAGCCGCGGCGATAGGTAAACGATACCACGGCCATGCAATACGGTGATGGATGGATTATAGAAATCCCTGACCCCCATGACAAGTAAGTTGTAGGGGAAATAAAAAAATAGACGAATCATGGTCGGGAACCAGGCGTCAAAAAGCGTTTCATTGAGCCACGGGAGACAATCCGGGGGTTAAATCTTCCGTGTAACCTCCGTCCCTGTTCAAGATTTATTGAAGAAGTCGCACCAACTCGGCCTGCTCGGCCAGAAAGGCGTCATGGCCGTGGTCGCTGGTCATCTCGCGGTAGTCAGCCTGCACCCCGGCGGCGCGAATGATCTCAGCAAACTCGCGCACCGATTCGGGCGGAAACAGCCAATCCGTACTGATACCCACAAAGCTGAGCTTGGCGCGAATTCGACCGAATGCCTCCTTTGCCGAGGAGTACCCGCGCAGCGGATCCCACGTATCCATAGTGCGAAGAATGGCCAGGTACGCATTGGCGTCAAAGCGCTCTATGAACCGGTTTCCCTGGTGGTCAAGATAGCCGGCAATGTCAAACCGCCCACCAATCAACCCGCCGCCCTGGTCGTCCAGTCCCCAAGGATCCTCGCCGTTACGGTTCGGATTGCGCCCAAAACGCTCGTCAAAAAGCCCCGCAGATTTGTAACTGAGCATGGCGATCTGCCGCGCCAGAGCCAGTCCCCGCCGCGGCGGTCGCTGCGGCAAATAATGGCCGCCCTCCCACTCTGGATCGTGCTGGATAGCCTTACGCTGCAAATGATTCAGCGCCAGCCCCATGGCGGAAAGAGGGGCAACGCCAATAATTAACCCCCGCTCCAAGCGCTCGGGAAAAAGAATCGACCAATCCAGCGCCTGCATTCCACCGATGGAACCGCCCAGCACCAGCCGCAGTTTCTTAATTCCCAGCGAGTCCAGCAGCCGAGCCTGCGCCCGCACATTGTCGCGAATTGAAACCAACGGAAAATCCGGCCCGTAGATCTCGCCCGTCTCTGGATCAACCGCTCCAGGCCCCGTCGATCCGTAGCACGAGCCAAGCATATTGATGCAGATCACAAAGTCGTGATCCAGCGATAAAACCGCGCCCGAGGCAAAGACCTCCGGCCACCACTCCCCCACCAGCGCGGAACCCGATAAGGCGTGACAAACCAGCACCGCGTTGTCTCGAGCTGCATTCAGCCGGCCATACACCGCATAATGCAGCGTAACGCCGGCCAACGTGCGCCCGCACTCCAGCAACAGGTGCTCATCGAGCACAAAGTCGCCCTCGTAAGTGGGGACCGGAACTGGCGTTCGCACAGCCTTCGCGTCAATCCCGGTTTTAGGTTCTGTCACCACAATCATTGTGCAACAAGACCCTTCTATTTTGCCGCGCCCTTGAAGGTGTGCCCGTTGGCAGCTTCAATCGCCTGGTCCAGATCGGCAAGCAGATCGCGAATATCCTCGATCCCCACCGATAACCGAACCTGCTCCGGAGTAACCCCGGTCGAAGCCTGTTCCTCCACTGAAAGCTGCTGATGCGTTGTCGAAGCAGGATGAATCACCAGCGACTTCACATCGCCGATATTCGCCAGCAGCGAGAACAGCTTCAGCGTATTGATCAGCTTCTTTCCCGCGGCGAATCCGCCCTTAATCCCAAACGTCACCAGCGCGCCCCGCCCTGTGGGCAAGTACTTCTGCGCCCGCTCGTAATATGGGCTCGACTCCAGCCCCGGATAATTCACCCAATCCACTCCCGGATGCTTTTGGAGATGCTGAGCCACGGCCAATGCATTCTCAGAGTGCCGCGCCAGCCGCAGGTGCAGCGTCTCAATCCCTTGCAAAATCAGAAACGCATTAAACGGCGAAAGCGCCGCCCCGGTATCCCGCAATCCCTGCACCCGCGCCTTCAAAATAAACGCCAGCGGCCCGAACGCCTCCGTATAAGAAAGCCCGTGGTACGAAGGGTCCGGCTCGACAAACTCCTTGAACCGACCGGATGCCGCCCAGTCAAACTTGCCCGCGTCCACAATCACGCCCCCGATTGAGTTGCCGTGCCCGCCCAGAAATTTCGTAGCCGAGTTCACCACGATGTCCGCACCCCACTCAATGGGCCGCACCAGCGCCGGCGACGCCGAAGTGTTATCGATCACCAGCGGCAGCTTGTACTCGTGCGCAATGGCCGCCAGTTGCTCAATATCCGCCACATCCAGCTTGGGATTGCCCAGCGTCTCTGTATAAATGGCCCGTGTCTTGTCGTTGATCAGCGCGCGCAGTCCTTTAAAGTCGTCCGCGTCAACAAACTTCACCGTGATGCCCAGCTTAGGCAGCGTGTAGTGGAACAGGTTATATGTCCCCCCATAAAGCGAAGTGGTAGAGATAATCTCCTCACCTGCCGAGGCCAGCGTGGTTATGATCAGCGTCTCCGCCGCCTGCCCTGAGGCCGTAGCCAGCCCGGCCGCTCCGCCTTCGAGCGCCGCCACGCGTTTTTCAAGCACATCAGTGGTCGGGTTCATAATCCGCGTGTAGATGTTGCCAAACTCCTTCAACCCAAACAGCCGTCCCGCATGATCGGCGTCCTGAAAAACATAAGAGGTAGTTTGATAAATCGGCACGGCTCTCGCGCCGGTCGTAGGATCGGGCACTTGGCCTGCATGAACGGCAAGGGTGGCAAACTGCTGTTTCGTCTCTTCTGGCATGATCGGCTCCTTCAAGCTTTGTGGTTGGATGAGTGCAACGAAGTGTGCGCTGTTTCAGAATAAATCGAACCGGCGCCGCTCCAAACGTAAAACGGCCCGAATCCTGTTTGGACCCGGGCCGCCTGACTTCAAGATCGGTTGCGTTTATCGCATCAGCCTCTCAGGAAACAAACGGACGGGTCCACACCCCATGCACATACACATGGCCATGACCGCAGTTCCGTAATTCCTTGAGTTCTGCATTACCAAAAGTATCGTCTGTGCACAGGGGTAAAGTCAAGCAAAGCGAAGATGCGGCCGCACCTCAAGATAAAGATAGATTTGTATGCACAACCGGACGGCCACTATCTTGAATGCGAAGGAGTCTTGTCATGATCCACGATCTGAACCGCCGGGATTTCCTGGCCGCGCTGGGCATGGGAACGGCCGCGCTGGCCGTCGACCTGGCGCACGCCGCCGCCGCGCTACAGGAGAGCGCCATCAAGCCCATCTCCGGAAGCTGGTTTGAATTCCAGCATCATTCCACAGTCGAAGGAGTGGATTGGAATCCGGCCTGCGCGCGCTTCACCACCGCGCAGTGGGAGGCCAAGATCCAGGAGATCGCCGAGGCTGGCCTCGACTATCTGGTGCTGATGGCGACAGCCGTATACTACCGCTCCTTCTATAAAACCAGCATCTATCCCCAGTGGAAGCTGGCCTGCCCTGATCCGCTCGAGGCCGTGCTCTCTGCCGCTGACAAGTACAAGATCAAATTCTTCATCGGCGCCGGATTCTACGGCGACTGGGAGAGCGATAAAGTCATCAGCGACCCGGTCGCCTACAAAAAGCGCCTGCAGTCGCTGGGTGAGCTCGTCCACCTCTACGGCCACCATCCGAGTTTTTACGGCTGGTACTGGCCCGACGAAGCGGAGATAAATCCCTACTACACGCCGGAGTTCATCCAGTACGTGAACGATCTGTCGCATGAGGCGCGTCAGCTCAAGCCCCGTGCCCAGATCATGATCGCCCCCTACGGCACGCGCATCGTCGCTCCCGACGACAAGTACGTCCGCCAGTTGGACACGCTCGACGTGGACATCGTGGCCTACCAGGATGAGGTGGGCGTAGGAAGGTCCAAAACGACGGAGACGTCTGCCTATTACCAGGGCCTGCGCAAAGCCCACAACCGCTCGCAAAAAGCGAAAATCTGGGCCGATGTCGAGATCTTCGACTTTGAAGACGGCGCGCATAACAGGGCCTTGTTGCCGGCTTCGTTTGACCGCGTGGTGCGGCAACTGGAGGCAGTCTCGCCGTGGGTAGATCGGATACTCGTCTATCAGTACTTGGGGCTGATGAACAAACCCGGCTCACTGGCCTTTGCCGGCTGCCCAGCGTCTACCAAGCTGTACACCGATTACCAGAACTGGCTTGCGGGAAGGTCAGGGCTCGTAGGTCAAGGGAGCTAGGTCAGGATTGGTAGGTCAGGGGCTTTACAGGCTGCGGAAAAACTCAATCCGGAGGGAGGCGGGGGTTTTAACCCCGCATAAAGTCAACAGAACTGATGTGGGCTTTAGCCCCGGGCCCGAGGACCATTCAATCTATGTCACAAAATTCAGGGGCACTCAGTCCCTTAGTCCCTAGTCCCTTAGTCCCTGCTCTTTCACTCTTCCGCCTTCCAAACGTAAGCGCCCGGCTGCGGCAAGCCGATATGCGCCAGCACTCGGTAAACAAACTGCCGCGCCATCTCCGTCGAATCGACAGGCTTCGAATAAAATGCCGGAATCACCGGGAAGATCACCGCTCCAGCCTCCGCGGCCAGCGTCATATTCCGCAGATGAATCCGATTGAACGGCGTCTCCCGCACGCAAAGAATCAGCGGCCGCCGCTCCTTGAGCGTAACGTCCGCAGCCCGCGCCACCAGTGAATTAGCCAACCCCAGCGCAATCGCCGCCAGCGTCCCCATCGAGCAAGGCAGCACGATCATTCCATTCGAAGGATGGCTCCCCGAGGCAATCGCCGCCCCAATATCCTCATCCGAGTGCTGCACCGTCTTCTTCGGCTTAGCCCCCAGCAGCTTTTCCACCAGATCGTTTCGCCCCGCAACCCCGAGCTCCTCAGCCAAAACCCGCAGCGAATTCTCCGAAGCCACAAAGTGAACCCGCGCAACCCGCTCATCCCCCTCCAGCGCGCGCAGCATCTCCCGGCCAAAGACCGCGCCGGACGCGCCGGTAAGAGCTACGGTGAGATTTGCGTATTCCATCTTTAGCTCCTGGATTCTAGCCACCAATAATCAACTGAACGGCTTTACTGAAAGGACTTTATCAAAATCTAGTACGTAGCCTCCCGCATTATCGAGGTGTGCATAAGGCTCAATCATGTTTGACGAGACCACCTCATAAAGCAATTCGTGCTCATCGTGTTCTTGGTCATGGGTGACGAATAGAATCTTTGCGATTAGTCGTTCGCCATCGATTGTTTGGATTTCGACTGCTTTGTCGATATTTTCCTTGAGGCACTGGATCTCAGATTCTGTCACTTAAGTTCTCCCATGGACATCCGCACCGAGTTTAATTCACCACCCAACTTTGCGCCGCGATGTAACACCGCGCCGTAGGCGCAATGTTTGTTAGCCCCGCGCTTCAGCGTGGGGTATAGTTCCCAATAAAATCGAATCGAGTCCCGTAGGGACGATGTTTGTTAGCCCCGCGCTTTAGCGTGGGGTACGTAGGGACGACGCCCACCCCATTACCCAAAAACATACCGCTCGTCATACTCGATTCCGCAATTACGGAGCAACGCAACAAACTCCTCCTCAAAATCGCGTTTCCGATGATGCTCCTCCTGGTCCTGAATGTATCTCTTTACGACCGAAACCTGCGAAGGGCTAACGCTGAACGCGCCGTATCCTTCCTGCCATGAAAATCCATGCCCCATCCACCGGGAAGAACTACCTTTGAGTTTCTGAACGGCTAGAGCAAGGGAGTAAGACGCCGGCAAAACAAAGAGCAAATGAATATGATTCGCCGTTCCGCCAGAGGCGACCAGCGAGAAGCCCTCGCCACTGGCAATGCCGACCAGATAGGCATGGAGTTTCGCTGTACGGGCCGCGGGAATGAGGGCGCAACGATCTTTCGTGCTGAAAACACAATGGACGAAATTGCTCGCATACGTATGCGCCATCTTACACCGTCCCTACGGGACTCTCATTCTACAACTGCGATCTCCACCCCACGCTGAAGCGCGGGGCTAACAAACATTGCGCCTACGGCGCGTTAACATACGCGCAGATTCAGAGCTCAACCTACTCCCCCAGCACCCTCTTAAAAATCGCGTCCACATTCCCCAACTGCCGCGTATAGTCAAACGTCCGCGCCAGCTTTTCCGGGCTCAGCAGCGCACTAATCGCCGCATCCTTTGCAACCTCATCCCGAAACACAAGCTCCTCTTTCCACGCCCGCATAGCATGCTCCTGCACCAGCCGGTAAGCATCCTCGCGCATCATTCCCGCCTCGGCCAAATCCAACAGCAACTGCCCACTGAAGATCAACCCGCCCGTAGACTCAAGATTCTTCTTCATCCGCTCCGGATAAACCAGCAACCGGCCGATCAAGTTCTCCGTCTTCGCCAGCAAATAATCCACCAGAATCGTCGAATCCGGAAAGATCACCCGCTCCACCGACGAATGCGAAATATCCCGCTCGTGCCACAGCGCAATATCTTCAAACGCCGCCTGCGCATTCCCCCGCAGCACCCTCGCCAGCCCGCTGATCTGCTCGCTGGTAATCGGGTTCTTCTTGTGCGGCATCGCCGACGAGCCTTTTTGCTTTTCCGAGAAATACTCCTGCGCCTCGCGCACCTCGGTCCTTTGCAAGTGCCGCACCTCAATCGCAATCTTGTCCAGCGTGCTGCCGATTATCGCCAGCGTAGAAATATAAGCCGCATGCCGGTCGCGCTGGATCACCTGCGTAGCCACCGGCGCCGGCTTCAATCCCAGCCGCTCGCAAATCCGCTCCTCGTGCTCCGGCTTCAAATGCCCAAACGTCCCCACCGCCCCCGAAAGCTTGCCGACGCGCATATCCTCAGCCGCCGCATCGAAGCGCGCCAAATTCCGCTGCATCTCCGCATACCAGTTCAGCAGCTTCAGCCCAAAGGTCGTAGGCTCGGCATGAATCCCATGCGTGCGCCCAATCGTCGGCGTGTGCTTGAACTCCACTGCCCGCCGCTTGAGCACCTCCATCAGCTCCACCAGCCCCGCACGAATCAGCGCAGAAGCCTGCTTCACCTGCAAAGCTTGCGCCGTATCCACAACGTCGTTCGAGGTCAGCCCATAATGCAGCCAGCGCGACTCGCCATCCAGGCCCTGGTTCTTCAGGGTCTCAGCAACAGCAGTCGTAAAGGCGATCACATCGTGCTTCACCTCCGCCTCAATCTCCTGAATCCTCGCCACGGTAAACCCGGCCTTGGTAGCGATGGCCTCCGCAGCATCCGCGGGAATCACCCCGTCCTCAGCCAGCACAGCGCTAGCCGCCGACTCCACCTGCAGCCAGCACCAGTACTTGCTCTCTTCCGTCCAAAGCCTGCCCATCGCCGGGCGTGTATAGCGTTCGATCATCGGGCAAACTCCCTCATCTAGGCCGCATGCCGCAGCCCGCTCCAACCTATTGATTGTACTGGGTAATAATACTAAGGCGATTGTACAGGGTAATGATATTAAGGCTCCCAGAGGGAGCCAATGAAAATAGCCCCGGGTCTCGGGGTCCCCAGCGGCAGGTCTTCGTCGCTGGGGCGAGGATGAAACCCGGGGAGAAGTTGGCCCCAAAATACCCTTCCGTCCTGTAAGGACGGTATGACTCATACCGATACGTTCCTCAGACCGATATCAATCCCGTGGACAAGCCCACCGCTCGATGCGGCTTGCATAATATATGCCCGTGGAAGCGCACAATCATCTCATAGCGTCTTCTCTTACCGGTGGGAAAAAACGAAGCGCCTGTAAGTCCTTTGTTCCTGGTAATTTGGAATCTAACCTACTTAGAACAAAGGAGTTACAGTAGAACCATCGCTCTATCCCCTTGAAAACAGGGAATTTCCCGCAAAGGTACCGGGGGGGGATGTCCCCCCTCTCTCAGCCGCGAGGAATCCCCAAACGCTCACAAAGCTCATCCAGAAGCAGCCCGCGTCCCGGCTTATAAGGCTGGAACCACTCGCCGTCGATCACCAGTTGCGGAATGGCCCGTTTGCCCACCTGGCGCACCACTTCAGCCGCGGCGTCGGGATCGGTATCCACGTTGATCTCGGTGAACACAATGCCGTGAGACTCGAGAAATTTCCTCGCCGCCCGGCAATCCCCGCACCACGCAGCCGTATACATCTGGATAATCATGCAGGTATTTTACTGCGCGTCCGCTGGTACCATCAGTGGCGTGACCGCAGAAGAAATCAAGGCCCTGCTGCATCTCGAACCCCACCCCGCGGAAGGAGGCTTCTACCGCCGCACTTACGCCGCGGCCACCACGGTCAACCTGCCCCGAGGCTCGCGCCCCACAGGCACCGCGATCTACTACCTGCTTGAGCCGGGAACCTTCTCCGAGATGCACGTCCTGGCATCCGACGAGATCTTCCACTTCTATCTGGGCGACCCGGTAGAGATGCTCCAGCTCCGCCCCGACGACAGCTCTGCCGTCTTAGCTCTTGGTCCAGATCTAACCGCCGGTCAGCAAGTCCAGCTAGTAGTCCCCGCCGGCATCTGGCAAGGCTCACGTCTCGTCGAAGGCGGCCAGGTGGCCCTGCTCGGCTGCACCGTAACGCCCGGCTTCGACTTCGCCGATTACCGCCGCGCAAGTTATGCCGAGTTAGCAGCGAAATGGCCAGCGCAAGCAGAACGCATAAGAGCGCTGACCCGCTAATCCATTCGCTATTGAAGGCTGCACAACTCATGTCAGCGCAAGCGCGCCGTAGGCGCAGAGTTTATTAGCCCCGCGCTTCAGCGTGGGGAAAAGGGGAAATCACAAATTCATTACGGAGTCCCGGAGGGACGGCGCGAAGACATTTGTTGTCCACGAATCAATAACCAGCTTCACCCGCGCGGCCAGAAATGCTCCTCCGAGCAATTACGCAACCGCTCGGCCGCGCCTTCCGGAGTAATATCCCTCTGCGGCATGCCGAGCATTTCAAAACCAACCATGAACTTCCTCACCGTAGCCGACCGCAAGAGCGGCGGATAAAAATGCGCGTGGAAATGCCACTCCGAGTGTGCCGTTCCGTCGGTAGGCGTTTGATGGAAGCCCATCGTATAAGGAAAACTGGTCTCGAATAAATTGTCATACCGCGTGGTCAGCCGTTTCAGAGCATCAGCCAGCCCATCCCGCTCATCGCTCGTGAACTCCGGCAGCGCCCCCACATGACGCCGAGAGAGCAGCAGCACCTCAAACGGCCAAACCGCCCACCACGGAACCAACGCCGTGAAGTGCTCATTCTCAAAGACGATGCGTCCCTGATCTGCCGCGAAGGCCCGCTCGGCCTGAAGGTAGTCGCACAGCAGGCAACGATCCGTGCGGGCCATATGGTCAAGCTGCGCCTCGGTCTCGATGGCCGGCTCGTCCGGCACAAATCCGGTGGACCAGATCTGGCAGTGCGGATGAGGATTGCTGGCGCCCATCATGGCCCCGCGATTCTCAAAGATCTGCACGTACTCGATCGTGTCCATTCCGCCAATCTCGATATACTCCGCCGTCCACGCATCCACCACCGCGCGAATCTCCTCGCGCGTCATGCGGGCCAGGGTCAGGCTGTGGTCGGGATGAAAGCAAAGCACCTTGCACAGCCCGCTCGCGGGTTCGGCCTTGAGCAGCGGCGAATCCGGTGCCTCTACCAGCGCTGGCGAATCCGGCAGCAGCGCCGCGTAATCATTTACAAACGAAAAAATCCCCTCGTATGCCGGGTTTACGGCTCCACCCGCGCGCTGATTCCCAGGGCATAAGTAACACTTGGGATCGTAAGGAATCGCCTGAGGCGCAGCCTTCTGCCCCACTTCCCCCTGCCAGGGCCGATCGGTGCGATGCGGCGAAACCAGCACCCACGCCTGCCGCAGAGGATTCCACCGCCGGTGCACAAACTGCCAATTGCCTTCCATGCCAGCTCCCAAGGCTATTCTAATTTGGCAGTATTCGCCTGAATGTGCCGGCCCTCACTCCACCGGCGATTTGGTCCTGGGGTGAGGATCGTTCTAACATAGACGCTGCAACCCTAACTGGCAGCATACAAACCAAAGCCCGGCGCCAGGATTTGTTTACCATGCTTTCCGCAAACGAAATCACGAATCTGCACGACCAGCGGACCGTCGCCTGGCACCGGGAGCCGGCTGATCCAGCTGAAGCCGCACCTGCCACAATTCCCATCCCACAATCAATCCAGGAAACCACAGCCGACTGGCTCGACCTGGTCGCTCGCCAGCACCGCGCCAATTTCGAGCTCTGGCACATTGAAGACGAAGCCCGTGCTCCCCGCGCAACCGACGCGGAAATGGCCGAAGTAAAACGCCGCGTAGACTGCACCAACCAGCTCCGCAACGACCTGGCCGAGGAGATTGACCGCGTTCTGCTCGCCTCGCTCGAATCCCAGCGCCTACCCAACCCTGCCGCCCCCCTTAACTCGGAATCTCCGGGCATGATCATTGACCGGCTCTCGATCCTAGCGCTCAAGATCTACCACACCCGCGAAGAAGCCGAGCGCCCAGATGCACCTCCCGGCCACGCCGAACGCAACTGCGAACGCCTGGCAATCCTCGAACAACAGCGCGCCGATCTGGCTGGCTGCCTCGGCCAATTGTGGCGGGAGACGCTTCAGGGCGCCCGGCGCTTCAAAATTTACCAGCAACTGAAGATGTACAACGACCCATCGCTCAACCCCGCCATCTACCGCAAACTCCCCTGGCAAACTGACCGGTAAACCCTGCTTTTCTGACTGCCCATTGACTGCAACGAGGGTTCTGCGTATAAAGAGGGCCTAGCAGCGTTATTTAAAGGACGCAGGATTCAGACCGGCGGCAGAGCGGCTCAACCCGGCGTCCGGCAAGTGCGCTCCTGCAAAACCACTAAAGCTAGAGGTTCGACCGTTGCTATCACGTCGTAAAAAATCAGATCCTCCACCTGTCGTACCCAGCAGCCACTCCACAACGGGCACGGCGCCCTCTTTCCAGCATTACCAGTCCGCCGTGCAGCTCGTGCAGCAGGGCAAATACGAGAAGGCTCTGGCCGCCTTTGAAAAACTGCTGCTCACCGCGCCCGCCGAACTCGTGGAACGCTGCAAGATGTACATCAATACCTGCCAGCGCCAAATGGAGAAGAACAAGCTCGCCTTCCTTACCCCCGAAGAGCACTACGATTACGCCGTCTCCATGTTGAATACCGGCTACTACGAGGAAGCCCGCGAGCAGTTCAACTGCATCCTGGCCACTTACCCCAACTCCGACTATGCCTTCTACGGGCTCGCCCTGCTCGACTCCATCACCGGCCGCACCCAGGACTGCCTCGGCAATCTGGCCCGCGCCATCGAGTTGAACCCCAAAAACCGCCTTCAGGCCCGCGCCGACAACGACTTCCAGAGCATGGTCGACGATCCCCGCTTCACTGAGCTCCTCTATCCGGACATCCCTTAGCGCGATTTCTCATGAGTGCGTCATTCCATTTACTGAATTAAAAAGCAGATTGCCACGCTGAGCGAGTTCGAAGGGGAGCAACGTCTGAGGTTGCCCCAGGCCTCGTCCGCCGCGGCGGAGAGACCTGGGATTTTACCCGCGTAAAACGCGCGGATTTTCCTTCCCCGCCCCCTCTGCGTTGACGTAAAGTGAAGCTGCGCAAGCTTAATCTGCGCCGTCCATCAGGAGGATACATGCGCGAGACCCGAATTTCCGTCACCATAGCCTGTTGCCTGATCGCTGTAGCCGTACTCGCCTGGGCGCAGTCCACCAGAAAGCCCGGCCTGTGGGAGATGACCACCATCATGAACTGGCAACAGTCTCCCATGCCCCAGGGGATGCAGGCGCCTCCCGGCTCACCCTTTAGCGGCGCACCGCACACTACTCAGATTTGTCTTACCCAGGCCATGATCGACAAGTACGGCGCGCCCGTGCCGCAAAGTCACAACGGCGACTGCCAGATTGCAAATGTGGTGATGAAGGCCACCAGCATGACCGCCGACTGGATTTGCAATGGCAGAATGTCCGGCAAAGGATCGCTGGAATCATCGTGGGCCAACCCCGATCACGCCATCGGAAAAGTGCATTTTGTTGGAACCATGCAGGCAGGCTCCAATACCATGCCCATCGAGTACACGATCAATTCCTCGTCAGTCTACAAAGGCCCCGACTGCGGCAGCGTGCAGCCCCCGCCCATGCCCAAATAAGTGGCGCAGCTCCCGGCGCGCGGTTCCCTCGGGCGAGTAGTATTGAGTGCTGAATAACCAGGAGCACATAGTAAGTTTCGGGGCCGTTCCATTCGTGGGCCGGCCCCTCGCGGAGGATAGAAAATGACGGAACTGAGAGTCTTTAAATTACTGCATCCCAGGGCCAGATTGACCGGCGTTGTATACCTGCTCTACTTTCTTACGGCAATACTCGCCCAGTTGCTCACCGCCCACAAGTTCGCGGCCTACGGCAATGGAACCAATCTCATCGCTGTCGCATTCTATTGCTTTTTGACGCTGCTCTTTTATGGCTTGTTTAGGCCTGTAAACCGCATTCTCTCGTTCATCGCGGCGCTCTTTAGCCTGGCCGGCTGCGTCCTGACGATTCTGGACTTCACTCTTCCATCCCCTCCGAGCCTTAGTCCCCTGCTCTTCTTCGCTCCCTACTGCCTGCTGATCGGCTACCTGATCTACAGGTCTACCTTTCTCCCGCACATTCTGGGCTTGCTTATGGCGCTTGCCGGTGTGGGCTGGCTCGTCTTTCTCCTCCCCAACCTCCCAAACTTTGTATCGGTCACCCTCGAAACCATAGGCATCTGCGCGGAAGCATCCCTGATGCTCTGGCTCATCGCGAGAGGCGTAAACACCGAACGCTGGAAGCAGCAATCCGGCCTGGCTGAGGAATAGCGGAACAATCGCAATCCAAGCAATATCCCCCATCAACAGTGCAGGAGCTATGGCTGCTGTTGAAGCAACTATTTTCCTCTTTTACCTGCAAAAGATTGCAGGGGGTAGCAGTTCTGTGATCGAAAAAAGACGAAATACAGGACTTTTCGTTGATCTGATTTGGCCAGGAAATTGCACCGGAAGGTTCCAGTACGACAAAGCTGTATCCCTATGTAAGGGCTTCTCCCCAGTCTTGACGCAAACAGCTTCGAAACTCCCGGGAACTGTGCGCAGTCGAAGGTAGCCCCAAATAGGTAGCGTGAAGCCAATTCACGCCGGGCAGGGCGTGAGCATGCTCCCACCTAGCCGTGCAGGTCAGTACGAGCGGCTTGCGAACCGAA
>JBEKUB010000056.1:0-18265 GCA_049515455.1 Occallatibacter sp. | reverse complement strand
TTCCATAATGAGCGGAGAGCTTGGCGAAAGCTTCGACAGTGAAGGGAAATTCCCAGGGGACGTAGGGTGGGATTTTGTGCTGGAATACGGTCCGCACTACTTCGCGTTTGGTCATGGGAACTCCTGGGTAAGAACTGTTAGCGGGCAATGATGAAATGATGAACTGAGTACAGCTTAGTGAATTGCGGCAGCGAGGTCAAAAGCAAACGCAGATCCTTCGACTTCGGTCGCTGCGCGGCCTCCGCTCAGGATGACAGAATTGTGGGGTTATGAGTCTTGGCGTCGAAACAAAACAGCAAGGCCGGAGCGATTGCTCCGGCCTTCGATGTTTGTTGAAAATGTGATCAGCCCTGAATGTCGAACTGTTCGGGATGGAGGGTGGGGTCGCTCTTGATGAGGATGTTTTTGCCAACTAACTCCTCGAATTCGGGGATCCAAGTGCTGCCATTGGATTTGAGGACTTTGACGGTTTCGGGATGGACGCGGAGAAGAACGTCTTCGCCTTCGAAGTGCTTCTTCATCTTGCGCAACTCGACGTAGATCTCGTTGCAGACGGTGGTTGGACTCTTGACCATGCCGGTGGCCTGGCAGACGGGGCAGGGCACCGAAAGAGTGCGCTCCAGAGACTGCTTGACGCGCTTGCGGGTGATGGCGACGAGGCCGAAATCGTTGAACTGAAGAACCTTGGTGGGGGCTCGGTCGCTCTTGAGAGCTTCTTCGAGGGCGGCCAGAACCTTGAAGCGGTTCTTGCGGTCGTCCATGTCAATGAAGTCGATGACGATGATGCCGCCGAGGTCGCGAAGGCGAATCTGGCGGACGATCTCCGGGACCGCGTCGAGGTTGGTCTTGACGATTGTGTCCTCAAGGCGAGCGGACTTGCCGACGTATTTGCCGGTGTTGATGTCGATGGCGACCAGGGCTTCAGTCTGGTTGATTACGATAGAGCCTCCGGACTTGAGCCAGACTTTGGAGCGCAGGGCCTTGGAGATTTCATCCTGAATTCCGAAGTGCTCGAAGAGCGGAGTCTCCTTGGTATAGAGCTTGACGCGGCGGACGAGCGAGGGCGAGAAGCGGTTGAGGAAGCGGACGATGCGCTCGTAGTCGAGCTCAGAATCGACCCAGATGCTGTTGAAGTCGGAGCTTACCTGATCGCGAAGAATGCGCTCGATGAGCCCAAGATCGTGATAGATGAGCGCCGGGGACTTGGATTCGTCGGAGCGCTTCTTGATATCGGCCCACAGATTCAGCAGCATGCGCAGGTCGGTGCGGAGTTCATCTTCCGATGCGCCTTCGGCCGCGGTGCGGACGATGAATCCGCCGGACGCCTCGCCGCGTTCGTGGACGAGAATGCGCTTGAGGCGGTGACGCTCTTCTTCAGAGGCGATTTTGCGGCTGACGCCGATGTGGGTGACGGTAGGCATGAAGACCAGGAACCGGCCGGGAAGAGCGATGTGCGAAGTGATGCGCGCGCCCTTCTTGGCGATGGGTTCCTTGGCGATCTGGACCAGAATTTCCTGGCCAGCCTTGAGCAGGTCGCTGATGACGGGCAGATCGGAGGTCTGCATGGAGCGGCGCGAGGGACCGCGGTGATTGCCTTGTGCGCCGGAAAAAGCCGGAGGAGCGCCACGGCCACGGCGACCGCGCGGGCTACGGTCGGGACGCTGCCTGACTTGCGTCCCGGCGGAGGGTTGGCCTTCGACGGCGGTTTCTTCATCGTCTTCCTCGTCGCCGTCCTTGCTGTCGAAATTCAACTGGATGCGATGGTCGAGGTGAGCTTCCTGGAACATCTCGCCCAGCTCGGCGGTGCGCAGGTGCTTGGGAAGGGTCTCCTCTTCAAAATCCTCCAGGTCATGATCGTCGGATTTGCCGTGATGAGGGTGATGGGGCAAATCGAACTCTTCACCTTCAATGACCTCTTCAACGATGTGACCGCTGCCGGGTTTGTAGTTTGATTTTGGCGGGGCGGCCGGTTCTTCCTTCTTCTTGCCAAAGTCAATTCCTAATAGCCGGAAACCGGAGGAGGAAAATGGATCGAGGTTGTGAGAGGCGGACGCGTTAGGGCCCTTATCCTCTGACTCATCCTGCCGTTTGTTCGGCTCTGCCAAATCGTCGTCAACGGATGGTTGGTCGATCGGCGGTTCGATTTCATAGTCTTCCGGATCTTCGTCGCCAGGATTTTTCCGGGGCGCGGCTTCTGCCGTTTCTTCGAACTCATCCTCTTCGAATAGTTCTTCCTGGGTAAGATGGTCCTCATCAATCTCGGGAAGAAGCTCTTCCTGAGTTGATTCCAGAGCCGATTGCTGGACAGATTCCGGGCCGGAAAAGGTGTGTTCCGAGACGAAATCTTCTTCTTCGATCTCATCTGGTGAAGTGGCGCTCTGCACAAGTTCGGCTTCCACGGCTGGCTCCGGCTGGCTGGTACGATGCCTGGAGAGCGACTCGCCGGGGAGCAGACCGCTGCCGTCCCACGCGAGGGGAGCATCAATCAGCGTTGAAGGCTTGAATGTGCTCGCCGGGCGGGCTGGCGCTGCGGACTCCTGCCGGGATTGGGGAGCATCTTCTTCCGGCTTGCCTCCGTACTTCGAGAGCGATTCGCCGGGCAGAACAAAGGGAACTGGAGGAGCCGGTGCTTGGCCCGCGCGGGGTGCGGGAGCGAAGGAAGATCCACCTGGCGACGAAGACCTGTCGCCTGGGACCCCGGTTGACCACCCCGGCGACGAAGACCTGTCGCCTGGGACCCCGGTTGCGGCTTGAATTGACGGAGCAACTTCAGTCTCCGCGGGCGACGGGGTTCGGCTCTCGGTGGATCCTTCAGAGCTATCGGCCTGGGACTGGCTCTGAGGCGAGCCAGCGGAGGAACCACCACCGCGACGGCGGCGGCGTCCACGCCAGCGCCTGGAACTCGAACTGCTTGAATCATCCTGGTCGCTGCCGGTTTGGCCGGAGATGGCGAGAGATTCAGCGGCGGGCGCCTCGACGGCTTCAGGAATTGACTCCACGGTGAGACGGCGGCCTCTCGCCTGATTATCCTGCCGGGGATCCTGCCTCTCGATCGGCTTTTGAGCGGCGCGCTGTACATTGTTCTCACCGGGGATGGTCTGGTGGCGGACCTCGCGGGGAGGTTGGTTGCCGCTGGCAAGGGTGGCCTTTTCAAGCTCGTCGGTCTCTTCAGAGTCTTCGAGCTCGAGGAAGTCGGTTACATAGAGGAAGGCGTCGCGCTCAAGGCCTACGTCTACAAAGGCGGACTGCATGCCGGGCAGGACGCGGGTTACGCGGCCGTTATAAATGGATCCGGCCAGTGTGTATTCGTTTTCGCGTTCGTAATAGATTTCCGCGAGTTGATCGTCTTCTAGAATTGCAAGCCGGGTTTCATGCGGCGTGCTGGAGATGCAAATTTCTTTTCCCATCGTACCTTTCCATCCAGCGGCATTGAGCCTGCTGGGAGATGCGGCGAGGTGGTATGGATGGGCTCGAATGCGGAAGAAGAAGGAATGAGCGGAGGGGCAACCTGCAAGTTGCCAGTGTGCCAGTTACCGGGCGGTTGCCAACCAACGAGGGCGGCGAGCCGTGGAAAACCTGACCAACCAGCTGCTTAGTGCGGCGATCCGACTGCAGAGAGTTTGTGGCCAACCTTGCCGCAAAGTGCGGCGGGGCCGTTCCAACCGTTGCGTATGCACGAATTTTCTGCGCGATGGGAGCTGATTCTATATGACCCCGTACTCCCCACCCCGTCGACAAAAAACTGTCGCCGGGGATCCCGGGCGCTCCTGCGCGATTCGTGCAATTAGTACGCTGCCAACGGTCTTCCCGTCTCTGCGTGCTCATGAATCCTTGTCCTGCCGGGCTCGAGATCCCTCCGGACCTGGCCGGCTAATGCGTTTTTCCAATAGTATCAATATGGGAAACCACAACTGCCAAGTGGTTTAGCAAAATTGGAAAAGCGCCGTAAATGCTTAAAAACCGCTATCTTGTGGGCCGGACAGTTCCGCGGGACACAAGAAGCGAAGCTCTTGAAACTCAGTCAGTCGGGGCGAACAATCCCCAAATGCTCAGTTTACGAACCTGCGCATGCGGACATTCATCGCCGCGCCTAGCGCCAGGAAGGTAAACAGCACCGAAGATCCTCCGTAACTCATTAAAGGTAAAGGAATTCCGGTGACGGGCATAAACCCGATGACCATGCCCACGTTGACCGCAATCTGAAATGTCAACACAGCCACCACTCCCATGATAATCAGGGAACCGGGCAGGTCCGCGGCTGTTTGAGCGTTTTGAATCAAACGCATCAATATGAAGAAGTATAACAGCAGCACCAAAATCGCGCCGATAAAGCCGTGCTCCTCACTGAATGCGGCAAAGATGAAGTCGGCATGAGGGATGGGGAGAAAGTCGCCCTGGGTCTGGGAGCCTTTTGCCTGGCCTTTGCCCCAGACTCCGCCGGAACCGACGGCGATGAGGGATTGGCGGATCTGATAGCCGGTGCCTCTGGGGTCGTTGTCGGGGTTGATAAAGCTGGAAAGACGGGCTTTTTGATAGGGCTTGAGCAGCTTACCGCTGGACCAAACGCCGACAATCAGCATGGCGGAGACCGCAGTGAGAATCAACCCCTGGCGAAGGCTTATGCCACCCAGAAAGAGGCCGGCAACAAGGATTGGCGTATAGGTAAGCGTGGTTCCAAGATCGGGCTGGCGAATGACCAGGATCATGGGAAGGCCCACGAGCAGAAAGGACTTGAAAATGTCTTTCCAGGTGAGGCTGCGGCCGCCGAGATTGGCAAAGTAGCGGGCCACGGCCAAAATCAGCACCAGCTTGACCCACTCGGACGGCTGGAAGTGCATGGGGCCGACGCTGATCCATCGGCGGGCGCCCAGCACTTTACGCCCTACGACCAGGACCGCCAGCAGGGCTACGAGGCAGACGCCATAGGCCCACGGCGTCCAGTCGAGAAGCAAGTGATAGTCAATCTTGGCGAAGATGAACATGACCGCTAGGCCGGCGGCGATCCATAGGATCTGCTTGCTGTGGTAGCCGGCGTACTTGGTGTGAAGCGTGGCCGAGTAGATTTCAAAGACCGAAACCGCACACAGGAGCAGCACCATGAGCAGCAGCGCCCAGTCGAAGTCGCGGAAACTGAGGAAGCGGCGCATCAGGGAGAGCCTTGCTTGGCCAGAGTTGCGGGATTGACTTGGTTTCTCACTCTTGCGGGGAGCGGGAACAGTTGGCTGGCGAAAGCCTGTGGAGCGGGATTGACGATGAAACGGTCAATGTGAAGGACGGATGCTTGCTGCTGCGTGGCGGAGTGGCGGGCTTGGGGCGGCACGGGGTCTGACCAGATGGCACCCATTTCAACCGGCTTGCTGCTTCCTGCCTGGTCGAGGACGTTGTTGTCCTTCATGCGATTTTTGTTTACGTAAGTGGCGACGACCTGGGCGGCGATGCGCGCCGAGTTGGAGCCCCAGTCACCGTGCTCCTGCAGGACGGCAACCACGATTTCAGGATTGCGCCGGGGCACCATGCCGACGAACCAGGAATTGGGAGTTTTGGCGCCGCCCTTAGTGTGAGTGTCGCCCCCGCCAACAACCTGGGCTGTGCCGGTCTTGCCGGCAAAGTCGACGCCTTGCATGTGCGCGGCAGCGGCTGTGCCGGTGGTGGTGGCCGCAGCCATACCGTCGGTGATGATGGACCAGGTATCGGGGTTGAGAGGAAGGTTAACATCGCCGGAACCAGGGAAGCTATCGAGAACGGCCTGATGGAATTCGGCTGGAACCTGGCCGGGCATGACCAGGTGGGGCCGGACTAGATGACCGTTTGACGCGATGCCGCCCAAAGCCCTCGCGAGCTGTAGAGGAGTAACCTGCGTTTCGCCCTGGCCGATGCCCACGGAAATCGTGTTGCCGGGGTAATATCTCTGATGAAAGTTCTTCATCTCCCACTGCGTGGAGGGCATGACGCCGGCCATCTCGTTGGGCAGGTCGATGCCGGTTTTTGAACCCAGGCCGAGAGCGGTGGCGTATTTGGCGATGGTATCGATGCCCAGCTTTTGCGCCAATGTATAGAAGAAGGTATCGCAGGAGAGTGGGATGGCCTGGGTGATGTTGAGCACGCCATGATGGCGATCGCAGTGGAAGAAGCGCCCGTAGAAGTTGCCACCGCCGATGCAATTCACATGCATATCCTGGGCTACGCCTTCCTGCAGGCCTGCAACGGACATAATGATTTTGAACGTGGAACCGGGGGCCAGTTGGTCCTGGATGGCCTTGTTCATCAGCGGATGGTTGGGATTGGTGATGAGCTCGTTCCAGTCCGTGCGGTTAATGCGCACAGCGAATGCATTGGGATCGTAGCTGGGATGAGAAACCATGGCGAGGATCTCGCCGTTGCGAGGATCCATGGCGACTACCGCTCCGTTGGCGTTGCCCAGTGCCAGCTCAGCGGTGCGCTGGAGGTCGATATCGATGGTCAGTTTCAGGTCCTGGCCGGGAGTGGCGTGCTGAACTCCAAGGTAGCCGACCTCGCGGCCATGGCTGTCAACTATTACATCTCGAGAGCCGTCTTGGCCCCTCAGCAGTTGGTCGTAAGTCTCCTCGACGCCGGCCTTGCCCACCACGTCACCGGGCCCGTAGCCCTCATAGCGTGGATCGTTGAGCATCTGCTCACTCACTTCGCCCACATAGCCGATGAGATGGGCGGCGAAGCCGTCACGGGGATAGAGGCGGCGCTCTTCGTCTATGGTTTCCAGCTCAGGAAGTTCGTTGCGGTGGGCCTCGATGAAGGCCTGCTCGTCGGCGGTTACGTCCTGCTTGATGGGGATGGGCTGGTAGCCGGGCGCGGCGCGATAGTGGCGGAGGGTGGCGCGCAACTGTTCGAGATCGAGATCCAGCCCCTTTGCAATCAGCGGCAGATCGGCGTCTACGTTGCGATTCTGCTCGCGGACCAGGAAGCAGGAAACTGAAGGGTAGTTATCCACCAGGAGGCGGCCTTCGCGGTCAAAGAGCTTTCCTCGGGCGGCCAATACGGGAACCTTGCGGATGCGGTTCTGCTCGGCCAACTGGCGGAAGTTTTCCGCGCCCAGCACCTGCAAGCGCCACAGTCCGGCGGCCAAGGCCAGCATCATGAAGAGAATGCCGTATTGGACCACCGTCAACTTGAGGGTGGAAAGCTTTTCGCCGCGGCTGCCGGGGTTGGAATGCATTTCTCTGTGCCTTTTAGAATACAACTACTTCGATTTCATTTCACAAAGTACGATTTCAAACGGTCCTGCGCTCAGTCCCTAACCTGCAGACGGTCCAGGAAAGGAAACAGCACCAGGGCGAGCAACGAATTTCCAATCGCCTTGAAGAGTTCAGTGAACCAACTCCACTGAAGATCGAGCCCCAGCAGGAAGCGATAGGTGAAGACGTAGATGGCGCTGGCCAGCAGTGAGAGCAGAAAGTTGAGTATCAGACGGATCGTCACATTATCGACGTCGACGCGGATTCCCACTGAAGCGGCCAGAAAGCCGGCCACGGTTTTTGCGATGCCATTGACGCCGATGGCGTGGTGGGAGAGCGCATCTTCAAAGAGGCCCAGAGAAGCGCCCATCAGTGTGCCCTGGATGGGGCTTCGGCGGCCAAGGGCAAAGTAAATGGTGATCACCAGGGGCAAGTCAAACAAAACGTGGTTTCCGATCAACCTAGGCAGCCAGGCTTGCAGCACGAGAGCCACCAGCGGCGCCATAACGTAGACCAGCACCGGATAGCGGTGGATTTCCATATCGCGGCGGAAGTCAGCGCCAAGGACAGACATGGTTATGGATTCCTCCGCGGCTTAGTTTTCAGGGGATTGGGTTGGTTGGGTACTGTTTTCTGGCCGGGTTTTGCGTCGAGTTGCGAATCTGAACTTGTGCCCGGCACGATATCCGGCGTTGTGCCCGGGGTGAAGCGGTCAGCATGCCGCGGTGGCAGAAGCTTGGGAAGGCCCTGCTCAGGAATGGGCGCAGGTGGATTTTGTCCCAGTTGAGGTGCGCCTGGGGTTTGAGCCGCGTTTGCCGGCGGGGCATTGGAGTCAGTGAGGCCGGGAAGCCGTTCGGCCATGATCTGGGATGCTTTCTGCTGCTCCTTGATCGCCGCTGCTTCAGGGCCCTTGAGTGCTTCGCTGGTGACCAAGTCCTGCGTCTGCTGCGGCGAGAGGCGTGACTGGGTGGAGGTGATCACCAGAACTTCGTCGAGCCGGTCAAGATGCGCGGCCGGCTTGACGATTACATCAATAAAGTTCTCATGCTCGGGGTCGCGGACGACCTTGTCCACTACGCCCACCGGGAGACCGCGCGGAAAGACCTGGTCGCCACCGGCGGTGAGCACGGGTTCGCCAGGTTGGATGCGGCCGTCGGCGAGGACGCCGATGATTTGCGGCTGGCCGGCGGCGTTGCCACGAAGGATGCCGCGAATGCGTGTGGTTTCGAGGATCACTCCCGCGCCGCTGGTCTGGTCGTTGATGGCCAGCACCTGGGCCGAATGAGGAAAGACTTCGCGCACCTTACCCACGATTCCATCGGCAGTAATAACGGCCATATCGCGGTCCAGACCGTCGGCCGAGCCTTTGTCAAGATAGAAGACGCGCGACTGATCGCTGCCGCTGGAGCCGATAGCCTGCGCGGCGACCGTCGAATAAATGTATCTCTGCTGGAATCCGAGGAGCTCTTGCAGCCGCTGGCCCTGGCGGGCATCTTCAAGCAGGGCAGCCTGCTCCAGGCGGAGTCGGTCGACGATCTGGTGGAGATCGTTGTTCTGTTGGCGGACGTGGCGCAGGTCAAGATAATTCTGCCACGTACCCTCGGCGCCCAGCTTGGCATATTGAATGAACCGCTCCGGTTGTGAGACCAGGGCATTGGCCCACAGCCGGATGAGCCGCACGCTGGACGCGTCCTGCGGGTCGAGGGTGTTGCGGCCGTCGCCGGTACGGCGTACCTGCACGGCGAGGCCGATGATCTGCGCCCCGAGGATGGCCAGCAGTACGAGTAGATTTCGATAGCGGATGAAGAACGATTCCATGGCCAGGGCTCGGGGTGCCGGAAAAAACCGCGCGGAACGCAAGAATAGATTCAGTATACTAACCGCGCTTGGGGCATGCGGATTACGGGAGATTCCGTGGTTGCCTGAGAGCAAGCGGCCCATTGTATGTATGCTCGAAGACTCGAAGATGCCCGAAGAACTTATACCGGCCGAAGTACCCGCAGGCCCTCCGACTTCGTGTGGCCTGAAAACGCGCCAAACTTCGCTCACGGTTGCAGCATCTTGGTCGTAGACGGTATCCTGATATTAAGCCTGCCATGAATAATCAGCCCCTTGATACACTCATCATCGGCGGCGGAATGATCACCAACGATCTGATTCTGCCTAGCATTTATCATCTCCAACGCCTTGGCGTGGTGGGTGAAATCACGGTCTGCGCCCTCAACAGCGGGCCGTTGCAGGCGCTGACTGACAGCGAGGAACTGCGTGCGGCGTTTCCGGGACAAACATTCACCGCACTGCCGGCGTTGACAACGCCGCCGGAAAAAACGTTTCCGGATTTGTATAAGGACGCGCTGGCTAAGCAGAAGCCACGGCAGGCAGTCATCGTAGCTGTGCCGGATTGGTTTCATTATCCGATCGTCATGGAAGCGTTGCAGCACGATCAACATGTGCTCAGCGTCAAACCGCTGGTGCTCGAATACCGGCAGGACGTCGAAATCGAACGGTTGGCGCTGGGAAAAGGCCTATTCGTCGGCGTTGAGTACCACAAGCGATTCGACCGCCGCTCGCTCCTGGCCAAACGGCTTTACACCGAGGGCAAGTTCGGTGAGTTCATGATGGGCGACGCGAAATTATATGAGCCGTACTACTACCGGCATTCCAATTTCCAAAACTGGTTCACGTGCGACAAGACCGACCCGTTCACTTATGTCGGCTGCCATTACGTGGACCTGGTTTATTTCATCACCGGCCTCAAGCCCGTCTCTGTGTCATTGGACGGCGTGCGCGGGAAATTTCCGAACGGCAACGAAGCGTTTCTGTGGTCGAGCGGACGTGTGCGCTTCGAGAACGGCGCGTTGCTGACGGTGACCAACGGCCTTGGTTATCCCGATGACGCCGCCGGCAGCAACGACCAAGGTTTGATCATGTACTGCGAAGGCCCCGACCGCACCGGCATGATTCATCACGACGACCACGAACGCGGTGTCCGGTACGCGTTCCTCGAACCGAGCGGCGCGTCGCGCTACCGGTATGTCAGCCCCGATTTCTACCGGCTCGTCCCGTGGGAAGGCGCCGGCGCCAAACCGGTCGGTTATGGGTATGAATCCGTCGCCGCAAGCCTCGAAACCATGCAGCGCATGGAGACGACCTGCGACAGCCTCGCCGCCCAGCAAAAATTCATCCGAGAAATCGACGCCGCCGGCATTGTCGCCACGCCGGCCAATAGCTTCATCAACGAACTTGTGGTTGAAGCCGCACGCCAATCCATCCTTGCCGATGGCGCGCTGGTGAAAATTGAGTACGGGAACAATCCCCGCGTGGAGAGCAGCAATGGCCGAGTATAGTTTGACGCCTGTCAACGTCGCGAAAATCAAAACCAAGTATCGCACCATCAAGACTGCGTTGCCGGTGCCGCAGTCGCTGCCGGTCTTCGAGGAACTGCGCCGCAGCGAGCCGCGTTCGATGTCCGGGCAACCACCGGTGCTTTGGCACAAGGCCGAAGGCTCAACCATCGCCGACGAATGGGGCAACCGCTGGATCGATTGGTCAAGCGGCGTGCTGATCGCCAACACCGGCCACGGCAATCCGCAAATTGTCAAAGCTTTGCGCGCGATGATCGACCGTCCGCTGCTGGCCACCTATGTGTTTCCGCATGCCGACCGCGCCACGCTCACGCGCATGTTGCGTGAAATTGCGCCCAATCCAAGCCGGCAACTGGTGTTTCTGCTGAGCACCGGCAGTGAAGCGACCGAGAACTGCATCAAACTCAGCAAAACCTACGCGATTCAAAAACACGGTCCAGCAAAAAAGTACATGGTCAGTTTCCGCAATGGGTTTCACGGCCGGACCATGGGCGCACAGCTTGCCGGCGGCAATGAACGCCAGAAGACCTGGATGGTGGACCGCGACCCAACCTTCATCCAAGTCCCGTTCCCTGACGGCTTCAAGAACCCCGATACCTCGTTCGATCTCTTTCTCCGTTCACTGGCCGAGCAAAAAATCAAGCCTGAGAACATTGCTGGCGTCATCTGCGAAAGCTACCAAGGCGTCGGTCCCGACTTTCTGCCCGTCGCATACGCCCGGAAACTCGAAAAGTTCTGCCGCCAACACGACATCGTGTTGACGATGGACGAAGTGCAAGCCGGATTTGGGCGGACCGGCAAGATGTTTTGCTTTGAGCACTACGGCATCAAGCCCGACCTCATCGCTTGCGGCAAAGGCATCTCTTCGTCGTTGCCATTATCTGCCGTAATTGGGCGGCGCGACATCATGGATTTGTATGCCCCCGGCTCGATGACTTCGACACATTCCGCCTCGCCGCTGGCTGTTGCCGCTGCCATCGCCAACCTGAAGGTCATCCATCAGAAAAAGCTCGTCGCACGCGCCGCCAAACTCGGCCAGTGGTTCATCCCCGAGCTCGAGCGCATCCAGCGCAAGTACCCGCAACGCCTCGGGTGTTGCTGGGGCAAAGGCATGGTTGCCGGTATCCAGGTTGTCAAGCCCGGTACTCGCGAACCAGACGCAGAGACAGCCACAAAAATCAATGTTGCGTGTTTCCACAAAGGGTTGCTTATGTTCGCTCCGGTTGGCGTGGCCGGCGAGTGTGTCAAGATCGCTCCTCCGCTAGTCATCGGCGAAGCGGCGCTACGCGAATCGCTCCGTGTATTTGAGGAAGCCGTGGACGAAGTGATGGCCAGCTAGAATGAATGACGGGTGGACGTCATAAGCGGATATATTTTCAGGTAAAATGGCTGCGATGCGGGAGGACCTGAAGATGGCAAACGCGCACACCAATTTAGGAATCAATTGGCTGGCCTGCGAGCTGATCGAAGCCGTCCCCGGCAAGGCATCAGGAAGACCCGTCGTGCGCGGCACGCGCATTATGCCCGACCCCATTGTGAATAGCTACGAACTGGGCGACAGCATCGAGGAAATCCATGAAGGGTTTCCCACTCTTTCCATTTTCTAGGTCAAACGGCTGGTGGACTTTGAGAGACGATAAAAAGACTGGTTAAGGTATATCGTCTTCCACATCTCAAAATCGAGATGTGGGCCACCCGTCTTTAGCATTTGACTACAACGGATTGTCAACCACCAGCAGGGCAATTATTCACGACAAAACGAACGCCACCTTCTCTGGAAGGCGCTTCAGAGCCACCTAATGTAAATTTGCCGATCATCCGGTCATTGCACATCCAGTAGCTCAGGCTCTTATTTCCGATGCTGATATTGCAGTATGCGGCATAACTGGAATCATGACCGCCTATTGGAAAATAAACGTTGATCACATGTTCGCAGCTCGTAATCCGCCCTGTGAAGCCGAGGCGGTTCAACTCATTCTGAAACGATTGGATAATTGCACCGACCTCTGTTTTATCGACAACATCCACTACCCTCCTTGGAGTTCGATACGAATCAACATTAGTAGCCTGAGCATATGCCACTGTGAAAGTCAGAAGACAAATGCTGCAAAGAATCAGAATTGAGCGCGACAATCTAAGCATGATTCAGCCCTCCGTTCATCGCCGCGGTCACCACAAGTCTGGAATTTCAGACCTGGGAAACCAACTTACCACTGTTCACTGCCTCAATCGATTTTGATTTTGCGGAGGAGGCGGAAGTCGGAGAGCATTTTTCCGGTTCCCAACACTACCGAGGCCAGCGGATCGTCGGCTACGGAGACGGGAAGGCCGGTTTCCTCGCGGATGCGCTTATCAAGATTTTTGAGCAATGCGCCGCCGCCGGTGAGGACGATGCCACGGTCGCTGATATCGGCGGAGAGTTCGGGAGGGGTACGCTCCAGGGCCACCCGGATGGCGTTCATGATGACGGCGATGCACTCGCCGAGAGATTCGCGGATTTCACTGTCGTCGATGGTGATAGTCTTGGGCACGCCCTCGATCAGGTTGCGGCCCTTGATCTCCATGCTGAGCGGCTTATCCAGCGGGAAGGCCGAGCCGATCTCGATCTTGATATGCTCGGCGGTGCGCTCGCCGATGAGCAGGTTGTACTTGCGCTTGAGGTAGTTGGTGATGGCTTCGTCCATCTGGTTGCCGGCCATTCGCACGGAGCGCGAATAGACGATGCCTGCGAGCGAAATGACCGCAATATCCGTGGTGCCGCCACCGATGTCGACGACCATGTTGCCGGAGGGCTCGGTGATGGGCAGGCCGGCGCCGATGGCCGCGACCATGGCCTGTTCCACGAGATAGACTTCACTAGCCTTGGCGCGGTAGGCGGAGTCCTCGACGGCCCGCTTTTCAACCTGCGTGATCTCAGAAGGCACACCGATGACGATGCGGGGATGGACCAGCATCTTGCGGTTGTGAGCCTTCTGGATGAAGTAGTTGAGCATCTTTTCGGTGACCTTGAAGTCGGCGATGACGCCGTCCTTCATGGGCTTGATGGCGACGATGTTGCCGGGGGTGCGGCCCAGCATCTCCTTTGCCTCGCTGCCCACGGCCTCCACCTCACCAGTGTTTTTGTTGATGGCTACGATGGAAGGCTCGTTGACGACGATGCCCTTGCCGGCCGCAAAAACCAGCGTGTTGGCGGTGCCGAGATCGATGGCCAGGTCGCTCGAAAACATGCTGAAGAGCGAACGCAGGCCGTGCGAGCGCGAAGGGCGCGAAGGGTAACCGTTTGCTGACATTGGGAGTCCGAAACTACCTCACTACCATTGTACGGCTTATGGGCTCGGACCGCTAAAAGCGCCTAAAATTGGTCCGAAAAACGGCCGGCAGGCGGAGGTTTGCGGAGCGGCGGGGCTTATCGGCTCATCCTGGCGTGCAAGGCGCCGGCGCCGGCGTGCATGAGAGTGCACATTGAACTGCGGTCGCATTTCAAGTGGATGCTTACGGGATAGTCCTGCCACCTGGGGTCGACTTCCGCTCCGCTTTTCTTAACGTAGAAAATTCTTCCATACCTGGTCTCGATGATTCCCCTGGCAGCGTCATAGTTGACAATCGCATCGTCTGCCTCGATGGAAAAAGCCGCGAGGTTCTTCGAGGATCTCAGTTTTTCGCGCTCGCGAGCCGCTTTCTGAGCGGCTAATTTCGCCGCGTCGGCAATCGACTCCTGTTTGCTGTTCTGCAATGCCTTCTGCTCGTCGAGGGTAGGGAAGTTGGAGGTGAAGCTCCAGGAGACAGCTTTGCCCCAGTCGCTATTCGAGCATGGCATCGTACCTTCAGAACTGATGGCTACAATTTGTCCGGATGGGCCGTAGATGTTTTGAAACAGGTTATTACCATGCTCTCCCGCATCCGTTGTCGCTGGATCGGAGTTCATCAGGATATGCATATTGCAAAGAGCCGCGTTCTCAGGATCGAGGAGCTGGATATAGAAAGAGACTGGACGCGGAAGATGATTTACCGCGAGCGAAAAACCGTCAAGCTGATGCTGGTCGCCGGGTTCGATCTTCAGGCGATATTCAAGCTGCCCAACCCATCGTGTGTAAAGATGCCCGTTCAGTCCATCCGGGCTGGAGACGACTGTGCCCAGATCATAACGACCTTTTGCGTCGCCAAAGAGCCCGGGCATGGCGAAGTATGCGGCTGCAACCAGAACTCCGATCCCCGCGAGGATTGCGGCGTAGATGAATATGAAATTGCGGGCGGGTTTTGGAGGTTCCTCGACGGGCAGTCGCCCGCTGATTTCCGCCATCGCGTCGTAGGGTTTTTCCAGTATCTCGACCGTTCGCCCGGCTTCAGATTGCGGAAGCGGTTCGGTTATCTCGCTTTTGGGATCCTGCTCACTCTCATCCGTCATGCTTCCGCACCTTCTTCCAAGTGCCCATTCTCCAGCAAGGGGTTAGAGTCATTGAAACACCAGTTAACCCGATTGACAATCGAGAGTTTGCCGGAAAGTCTGACTGTGCGCCTAGATTTGCAATGATGTCAAACCATTGGGCGAGTTCCTGCACAGGCGTACTGTGCCATACTTTTTTTGACGATGCTGCTGCGAGTAAACCGAATTTACCGCGGGCATTCAAAGGAGGGGATCTATGCAAACGAGTTATGTGGCCAACGTGAAGCGGTATGACGGGGTTGAGTTCAGGCGCTGCGGGAAATCGGGGCTGGTGCTGCCGCCGATATCGCTGGGGTTGTGGCAAAACTTTGGCGGGACGGACGTTTTTGAGACCGGGAGGGCGATGGTCCGGCGGGCATTCGACCGGGGTGTGACGCACTTCGATCTGGCCAATAACTATGGACCGCCGTATGGATCGGCAGAGGAGAATTTCGGAGAGATTCTGCGCAAGGATTTCGGCGGGCTGCGGAACGAGATGGTGATCTCAACCAAGGCAGGATGGGACATGTGGCCCGGACCGTATGGCGACCACGGCTCGCGCAAATATCTGCTGGCCTCGCTGGATGAGAGTTTGAAGCGCATGGGGCTGGAATATGTGGATATTTTCTATTCCCACCGGCCGGACATGGAAACGCCCCTTGAAGAAACAATGGGCGCGCTGGTGCAGGCGGTGCACCAGGGCAAGGCTTTGTATGTGGGGATTTCCTCGTATGATGCTGAGCGGACCCGCGAGGCGGCAGGAATTCTGAAGAGCATGGGCGTTCCGCTGCTGATTCATCAGCCTTCTTACTCGATGCTGAACCGCTGGATTGAGGATGGGTTGCTGGCTACGTTGGATGAACTGGGCGTGGGCTGCATTGCGTTTTCCGCGCTGGGACAAGGGCTGCTGACAAGCAAGTATCTGAAGGGAGTTCCGGAGAACTCGCGCGCGAAATTGGGAGATACGTTTGATAAGGCGTTTTTGAGCGAGGAAGTTCTGAAGCGGGTGCGGGCGCTGAATGAAATTGCGCGGGGAAGAGGGCAGACGTTGGCGCAGATGGCGATTGCCTGGGTGCTGCGCGATAAGCGGGTGACGACGGCGCTGATTGGTGCGCGAAATGTGGAGCAGCTCGACGACTCGCTCGATGCTGTGAAGAAGCTGGGATTCACCGATGCGGAGCTAAGGGAGATCGATCGTTACGCGCAGAATGCGGGGATCGATATCTGGAAAGGTGCCCGGGAAGGCACGGAGTGAACTCAGTGGGCTGCTAAGATTTGATTCCTTCCAAGACATTTCTGAGAGCGAAGCTGGTTTCGAGCCTTATGACTCCGGGCAGGCGCGATAACTCGTTGTGATGCAGGCGGCCGTAGTCGTCGATATCAGCTACGCGAACGACGAGCATGTAATCGTATTGGCCGGCGATCAGATGGCAGCTCGAGATTCCTTTTGATTTGCGGACGGCTTCTTCAAAGGCGGCCAGCACGGGAGCAGACTGGCGCTCTAGCGTGACGCGGATGAAGACGGTCATGCGCTTGCCGAGCAGGCGGTCATCGATCTGGGCGCTGTAGCTGCGGATGGCGCCGGAGACCTCAAGCGCGAGGATGCGGCGGGAGACTGCGGAGGCAGAGAGACCGACGGCTTCGCCTACTTCGTAGTTGGTGGCGCGGCCGTTACGCACCAAGTGCCGGAGAATGGCCTCGTCCAGTTCATCAAGGCCGGTTGCCAGCGCGTCTTCCATGCGTGGTGCCCGTGTAGGCGCGGTTGAATCTTGCGTAGAAGCGCTATCCTTGTCACGTTTCGTTCCCATAGAATACTTTTACCACGAAGTTTGCATACATTGGAAGCGGTCTGCGCCGTAGGCTTCAATTGTTGCTAGTGGACGCACGCCCGGCGCTTTGATCACCGTCCTCCAAAGGCTCGATCGCGCCGGGGTCCCCTCCTACGCTGGCTCTCTCAGTCGGCAGCAAATTCATAAGGAGCGTTCCATGATTATCGGAGTTCCCAAAGAAGTTAAGGATCATGAAGACCGGGTGGGCGTTACCCCGGCTGGTGTGAAGGCTCTGACCGAGGCTGGGCATACGGTGCTGGTGGAGACCCAGGCCGGCGCGCAATCTGGATTTTCAGATGAGGATTACCAGAATGCAGGCGCTGAGATGGTGGGCGAGGCCGGTTATGTTTGGGGCAAATCGGAGATGGTGGTCAAGGTCAAGGAGCCCATTGAGAAGGAATATGCTTTCTTCCGCGAGGGGCTGGTGCTATTTACTTATCTGCACCTGGCGCCGGTAAGGCCGCTGACCGATGAACTGCTGGAACGGAAGATGATCGGTATTGCCTATGAGACGGTGCGCGACCGGGAGGGGACGCGTCCGCTGCTGACGCCGATGAGCGAAGTGGCGGGCAGGATGAGCGTGCAGGTGGGCGCGAGCTATCTTGAAAAAGAGCGCGGCGGTCGCGGGATTCTGCTGGGCGGAGTGCCGGGAGTTCCACCGGCGCACGTGGCGATTTTGGGCGGAGGTGTGGTGGGCACCAATGCAGCCAAGGTTGCGCTAGGGTTTGGCGCCAAAGTGACGCTGGTGGACGTAAATTTGAACCGGCTGCGCGAGCTGGACGACATCTTCGGCGGACGGTTGTATACGCTGGCCTCGAATAGCTACAGCTTGGCTTGCGCTACGCAAGAGGCGGACCTGGTGATCGGCGGAGTGCTGATTCCGGGCGCCACGGCTCCGAAGATTGTGACCCGCGCGATGGTGGCGAAGATGAAGAAGGGCGCGGTGATTGTGGACGTGGCTATCGATCAGGGCGGGTGCGTGGAGACGGCGCGGCCGACTTCGCACTCTGATCCTAGTTTTCTGGTTGACGGCGTGGTGCACTACTGCGTGACGAATATGCCGGGCGCAGTGCCGAATACTTCAACGTTGGCGCTGACCAACTCGACCTTTCCCTATTTGCTGCGCATGGCCAATCTGGGTGTGCGCGAGGCGATGCGGCAGGACGCTGGGCTGGCCGAGGGATTGAATACCTGGATGGGCAAGCTGACTTATCGCGGCGTGGCCGAGAGCCAGCAGCGGGAGTGGACGGCGGCGGCTGAAGTGATTGGGTGAAAAAACAGGGATCAGAGATCAGGGTTCAGGGATCAGTTTGTGCGTGCTGATGCCGGCTGATATGGTTTCCTACCCTTTCTGCCTGGATAAAGCGAATGGATGGAGCACTTGGCTCCTGGGCAATTCTCTGACTCTCCTTGCGGGAGTGTAGTGCCCTGCCCCCC
>JBEKUB010000055.1:0-19102 GCA_049515455.1 Occallatibacter sp. | reverse complement strand
CGCGGCTGAATGAGGAGCTGCAAGGCAGCTTTACCGGCGAGAAGGCCTTTCACCTTTACGAGACATTTGGACTGCCCCTGGATTTTATGGTCGATGCGGCACGCGACGCGGGCGTGAAGTTTGACGAGGCTGGCTTTGAGGCTGCGCGTGCTGAAGAGCAGGCTCGTGCTCGCGCCAGTTGGAAGGGCGGGAGCCAGAAGTCGGCTAGTCCGGCGTTTCGAGAGCTGCCTAAGACGGAGTTTCTTGGTTATAAGCAGCTGACCGCGAATGACGCTGAGGTTCTGGCGATTGTGAAGGACGGCGTGGGGGTTCCGGCTGCCAATGCTGGAGACTTGGTTGACGTGGTGCTGGACCAGACCAGCTTCTACGGCGACTCGGGCGGGCAGACGGGCGATACGGGATTTTTCATGGCTCCAGATGGGAATTCTACGGTTGCAGAAATTACGGGCGCCGTGCTGCCGGTGCAGGGGGTTCGTGCGCATAAGGCTTTGCTCAAGACGCCGCTTGCGGTGGGCGATCATGTGCGCACGGTAGTGGACGGGGATCGGCGCAACGCGATCCGGCGGAATCATACGGGAACGCATTTGCTACATGCGGCGCTGCGGCAGGTGCTGGGGACACATGTGAAGCAGGCTGGGTCGGCGGTGCATCCGGATCGGCTGCGCTTTGATTTTTCGCATTTTGCGCAGGTTGCCGATGAAGAACTCCAAGAGATAGAAAATATCGTCAATCGCGAGGTGTTGGCCGATGCGCGCGTCGAGACGCTGGAAGACGTGCCGATCGATGTGGCTGTGAACGAGTACCACGCGATGGCGCTATTCGGAGAGAAGTATGGCGACAAGGTTCGCGTGGTGAAGCTGTCGGATGGATTTTCGACGGAGCTTTGCGGCGGGACGCATACTGCGGCTACGGGCGAGATTGGGCTGATCAAGATTGTGAGTGAGGGATCGGTTTCTTCGGGCGTGCGGCGGCTGGAGGCGATTACCGGCCTCGGCGCGCTAGATGCTTTCAGGCAGGATTTTGCGGTGGCGCAAATTGTCGCGCAGGTTGCTCCTCCAACAGGGAACAGCCCTTCCGAGGCGTTCCGTGCAAAGTTAGCAGCGCAGGAAGATGAGGTTAAACACCTGCGACGGGAACTCGAAGAGATGCGCATGAAGTCGGCTGCCGGAGCGCTGGATGAGGCTCTCAGCCGCGCCGTCGAGGTGAAGGGAGTGCGGCTGGTTACGCTGAGGGCCGACTCGCTGGAGCGCGGGCAGTTGCGGACGCTGGTGGACAATTTGAAGCATAAGCTGGGCGAGGGAGTGGTGGTGCTGGCTTCGGCTCAGCCGGAGGGTAAGGTGGCCCTGATTGCAGGGGTCACACCGGGACTGGTCAAGCGGATTCAGGCGGGCAAGCTGGTGGGCGCAGTGGCCAAGCTGGTCGGCGGCTCGGGCGGCGGCAAGCCGGAGATTGCCGAAGCGGGCGGCAAGGAGCAAGGACAGATTGAAACGGCGCTCAAGGCGGCGCCGGAGATTGTTGGCGGGTTGCTGGGGTGAGCTCACTCTTCTTGGATCTGTGCTATCCCAGGTCTCAAAAGCGAGACCTGGGGCACCCAACAAACCGTCGGTTAGGCAAATGCCTTAATCTGAGCCGATGGATACAAACGATCCGGAACTCGTAAAGATCGACAAGCTGCGCCGCGCGCTGCTGCGATGGTATGCGCGCAACCGGCGTGACTTGCCCTGGCGGCGCAGTCCTGATCCTTATTCCGTGTGGGTTTCTGAGATCATGCTGCAGCAGACGCGCGTCGCTGTGGTCGTGGAACGGTACCAGGCATTTCTGGAGCGGTTTCCCTCGCTTCTCTCGTTGGCTCTGGCGCCGGAGCAGGACGTTCTGGCCCAGTGGAGCGGACTGGGATACTATCGGCGGGCACGGATGCTGCACAAGGCAGCGCAATTTGTGGCCAGTGAGTATGAGGGCAATCTCCCGTTCAGCTCAGAGGAGTTGCGCTTGCTGCCCGGCATCGGCGCTTATACGGCGGCGGCTATTGCAAGCATCGCCCATGGCGAACCCATTGCCGTTGTGGACGGGAACGTTGAACGAGTGCTGTGCCGGCTGCAAGGCTTGGAGATCGGAAGCCGCAAGGGCGGCGGCGCGGCTGTGCGGCGCAAGGTTGAGGAGTGCGCGGCCCAGCTTATTGACCCCGCGCGGCCCGGCGACTTTAACCAGGCGCTCATGGAACTGGGAGCGACGGTCTGCGTTCCTCGCAAGCCGCATTGCAAGTGCTGTCCGCTAAAAAAGGACTGTGCGACTCGCGGCGAGCATAAGACGCCACCGCGGCCTCCGATGATGAGTCGCGAAGTGGCCTACGCTCTGAGCGTGCGAACCGGCCAGAAGCCCGGACAAGCTCACCGCGAGGTGCTACTGGAACAGCGGCCCGCTTCGCTGACCGTGATGCCTGGACTGTGGGAGCTGCCCGCCCTGCGCGACGCCCAGGTTCCTGAGAATGAGGTGCGCATGACCGTGCGCCACGCCATCATGCAAGTGAACTACTACGTCCGCATCCGCACTGTTTTTGAGGATGATGCGGAGGTGATGACGGTTGCCGGCGGCGAACGGCGCTGGATTGAGTTGGGTCAGGCTGCAGGAACGGCGCTGACCGGCCTGACGCGCAAGGTCCTCACCCGCGCCCATTTGCTGCCGACTGTTCCGCCGACCGCCGTTGCCCGGCGGCGCGAAGTGGTCGTACTCTGAATGGGCATTGTTTTTGTTCCTATAGCCGCCAGTCGAATGAGCGCCACCCAATCCAGGGAGATTCCATGCAACGCAATCTAGTCTTTATATTCGTAGCCGCAGGCATGCTGGCTGCGTCAGTAATTCACGCGCAGCAACCTGGCGGAGGTTCGGTTCCCGAAATTTCCGGCCTGCCACAGGCTGCCCGCACTGCGGCCGCTCAAATCGACCCGGAGAAGATTCGCGCCCACGTGCGCTTTCTCTCGCTCGATTTGCTTGAGGGCCGCGGTCCCGGCAAGCGGGGAGCGGAGTTGGCCGCTGAGTACATTGCCACCCAGTTTGCGCTGGACGGCGTGGAACCTGCGGGCGATAACGGAACGTATTTCCAGCGCGTTCCATTGGTGGCTGTTCACACCATCGAAGACAAGACTAAATTCTCGTTTGTGCCCGCACAGGGGGAGCCGATTAACCTCGCTTACGGTACGGAGATCGTCTCAAAAGACCAGACTGGAGAAGCGACGACGGACCTTGACGCGCCCATTGTGTTTGTCGGCTACGGAATTCATGCGCCGGAGTACAACTGGGACGACTACGCGGGAGTGGACCTGAAGGGAAAGATCGCGCTGGTGATCGTCAACCAGCCGCCTTCAAACGGCGAGAAGTTTTTCAAGGGCAAGGCGCTCACTTATTACGGACGCTGGACGTACAAGTATGAAGAAGCCGCACGGCGTGGCGCGGTGGGCGTGCTGATCATTCACCGTACCGATCTGGCCAGTTATGGCTGGGAGGTGGTGCGGAACTCGCAGGCCGTGGAGAAGAGCTACCTCGAGGGAGATCCCAGCGCCACGCTGCGCGCAGCAGCATGGATTCAGCACGATGTGGCGCAACGGCTGCTTACGCTGGCCGGGCTCGGCGATCTGGATAAAGCAATCGATCAGGCAGGCAAGCCGGGAGCGTTCCATGCCGTTGAGCTTCCAGTCAGGCTGCATGCGCATATTGAGAGCCGCGTTCGGCGCTACGTGAGCTCGAACGTGGTGGGGCGCGTGTCGGGAGTGAGCGCGGCGAATCAGGCGGTGCTTTACACAGCTCATTACGACCATCTGGGAATCGATCCCGACGCCAAGGGCGACAACATTTACAACGGCGCCGCGGACAACGGCACAGGCTGCGGCATTGTGCTGGAGCTGGCTCGAGCTTTTGCAGAGTCTCCGGCGCGGCCGCCTCATGATGTTTACTTTGCCGCCGTCACCGCAGAAGAACAAGGGTTGCTGGGTTCGCAATTTCTGGGGATGCATCCGCCCGTTCCGACGAGGCAGATTGCGCTGGACCTGAACTACGATATGCTGCTGCCGATCGGCGTCCCTCGCTCGGTAAGTCTGGGCGGAGCCGAAAGAATCGACTTCTGGCCGACTATCCAGACGGTCGCCAAGGACTTCGACCTGGCTCTGTTGCCCGATCCCAGACCCGGCGCAGGCAGCTACTACCGCTCAGATCATTTCTCGCTGGCGAGGGTGGGCATTCCAGCTTTTTCGGTAGACCAGGGAGATCTATTCGAGGGGCACACGTTGGAGTGGGGACGGCTGCAGGCGGAGGACTACGAAGAGCACCACTATCACCAGCCCTCCGATGAGTACCGGACCGACTGGGACTTCAGAGGCAATGCCAAATTGGCGCGATTCGGCTTTGTTCTTGGATGGCTGGCTTCTGCGCAGGCGAAACCGATGGAATGGAATCCGGGAGATGAGTTTGAGGCGGCGCGAAGGGCGAGCCAAAGTCAGTAATAGTCCGCGCAACTGAGGTAATAGCCGCACTGGGTGCAGACCAGCTTGCAGTGATGGCCGGTGAGCCGGTGATCGCAGTTGGGGCAGATCTGGCAGTGATGATCGACCGGCTGCTCATCTGGGTCAGTTGAGCAGGCGTGCTGAATCTCAGGCGTGAAATCGGGATCGAAAGCGCTGGGCCGCTGCGGCAACATGCTGGCAGATTAGCATAAGTGGAAAGGCATTCTATCTGCGGCATCGCCGCGGGGGCCTGATGCATCAATAACAAGTGAGAACTCTCCGGCGTCGCCTCGCTTTTCCCCGGCGGCGCACCCAACAAAATAACTGAATTCCCCAAGGAGGAATAATGGCTAGCAAGGCAAGTGCGGTTTGGACAGGTTCACTAAAGGAAGGCAAAGGCACGATTTCAACGGCGACGGGCGTGCTGAAAGATGCGAACTACTCGTTCGCCACGCGGTTTGAAGGCGCAACCAGTGGCACCACGCCCGAAGAGCTGATTGCGGCGGCCCACGCGAGCTGTTTTTCAATGGCCCTGGGCGCGCAGTTGGGCGGCGCGGGGCTCACTCCCACTAAGATCGAAACCCAGGCAGCGGTCACATTGGCCAAGGTTGGGGAGGGATTTTCGATCACGAAAATCGCGCTGACCACCACCGCCAGCGTTCCCGGCGCAACCAAGGAGGTCTTTGACAAGGCCGCGGCCGACGCCAAGGGCGGGTGCCCGATTTCGAAGCTCTTTGCCAATAACACGGAGATTACGCTTGACGCCAAGCTGGTCTGAGAGCGACCAACGCAGGCAGCAGGATCACTTAAAAGACCTCCCATCCTTGCCGAACCTCAAAGGATCGAGGGCGCGGTTGGGATGGGCGCCTTTTGGGGCCTGTGAATTGGCAGAAGCAAATCGCGAAGTTGGTACAGCGATGAAGAGATACAAATTCAAAGCGACAATTCAAGAAGGCATGGGCGGTGGGGCTGGAATTATCTTCCCCTACGATGTGGAGAAGGAGTTCGGCGTAAAAGGGGCGGTACCTGTAAAGGCGACCTTTAACAACGTGCCCTACACAGGCTCGCTGATGAAATGTGGAAACGCAAGCCACACGCTGGGGGTGTTGAAGGCTGTTCGCGAGCAAATCGGCAAGGGGCCGGGCGACACGATTAACGTCGTGGTTTGGAAAGACCAGGAAGCAAGAACCGTCGAAGTTCCAGCCGATTTTCGAAAGTTACTTAAGAAGGAAGGATTATTCACTTTCTTTGAAAAGCTGAGTTATACCCACCGCAAAGAGTATTGCCGTTGGATTACCGAAGCCAAGAAGGAAGAAACACGATTGAATCGCCTGGGGAAGGCCATCGAGATGCTCAAGAATAAAGTCAAGAGTCCCGGATAGAACGGAGTTGTTTCAAATCGGCCACTGCGCTCGGGGTCTAGATCGGGATGGGTTCAAATCGATCAGAATGTGATTCCTGGCCCGGTTTCGGAGTGCTGCTGAATTTGACACCAGGTCCCGTATTTGCGAGACTCGGAGATGCTGCCGGTTCAGCGGAGACTGCTGAACTTAAGTACTGTGCCGAAGTGGCGGAATTGGCAGACGCGCGTGGTTCAGGTCCACGTACTCGCAAGGGTGTGGGGGTTCGAGTCCCTTCTTCGGCACCAGAAATTTAGCAAGTCCTTTAGAATTATCAACATACTAAAAAGCATTGCGCGGCAGCGCCCTAAGCGTACTGTTCCCTCCAATTGCCTACATTTCCCACTTTTATGCAGATCGGGTCCTGCCTCGGGCGCCTGAGAAGGCCAGGGTTGGCGCTCGCTAGCGGATTCGATACCAATTCCAGTAGGCGAACATGATTTTGTGAAGGAATTGAGCCTGCGCTTGACCGGAACTCCGATAGAACCAGTATCATGGAAGTAGCCACTTTGGCAGGGTTGGAGGTGGGATTTTTGGCAGAGGTTCGCATTCAAGAAGGCGAGCCGCTCGAAAATGCGTTACGCCGGTTCAAGCGGAAGGTACAGCAGGAGGACATCATCAAGGAAGTCAAGCGTCACTCCTACTACCTGAAGCCTGGCGAGAAGAAACGCGTGAAGGCGGCTTTAGCACGCAAGCGGAATCGTAAGAAGGCTCGTAAAGAGCAAGACTAACACTAACGACAAATCGCGACATAAGCCGCCATGCTAACTCCTCTTAACTTGTGGAGTTACCAGAAGAGTTACCAATGACTCGGCGGTTGTCGCGATTTTTTGTTTTTGTAGTTATGAGTGATTAAATGTGGTAATGTTGTTCAGTCTTCCTGTGTTTACAGGGTAGACGAGTAAGCCGCTGAAGTTGGTGCGGCCCGGGCTCCAGTTGTCGTTAGAAGATTGAAGACAGGGAAGCGGGACCGGTGTTTTACGAGTTATGGCCGATTTCGGGCTTCTTCCCTGTTTCAGGGAAGCCGGTCATGGAATTTTCCGATCGAGTTTTAAAGTGCATGGATTGTGGCGCCGAGTTCGTATTTACGGCTGGCGAGCAATTATTCTTTCACGACAAACAATTCAAGAACGACCCGAAGCACTGCAAGCAGTGCAAGGCGAAGCGAGTGCGCGGAGGTTCACGGGTGCGCCCGGAGACCCGAACGACCTGTTCGCAGTGCGGCGAGCCCACGACTGTTCCATTCAAGCCAACGCAGGGCAGGCCTGTGCTGTGCCGTGTCTGCTTCAAGCAGCAAAAGGCAATTGTGCCGCCGGTGCAGGAAGAGATTGCCCTACCGGCGCAAGATTCCAATCTTCCGACGGAACTAGAGATTGGAGCCGAACCGGTGCCTGAGGCTATCCCAGAGCCGAGCTGAAAAGTAGATCTCCCTTGAATGGCGAGGGGAATCCAGCAGCGCGGACGAGAGTAGCCAACTGTGCCCAATGGCGCTGGCTATGGAAGAGCGCATGGCCCATGACTTTGCGCCGGGTGGCGGTTCGCGCCTGCGGCGGCAGCCAGTGAAAATCCATGGTGATGGTCTCATCCCAGTTTTGAGTAGGATCGTCCAGTAGAGTTCTGTAAATCTTCACGGCCTGGTTGTGGAGGCCAAAGATCTCGTTTAGCGGACCATCGGGCATTTCTTCATTGGGCGATACAGGCAGACCGGCGATGCGCTGTCCCCAGCGCAGTTCGACTCCCCAGATATGGCGGACGAACTCCTGCACGGTGGCGGCGCCGCCAATGCCGCAGGGTAGCGCCAGCAATGCGGGGTTGACTTCAAGGTGGGCTTTCCAGAAGTTTGAAGACTCCTGATTCCAGACGAATAGTTCTTCGAGCGTAATGGCTGCTGGGGTCATGGTTTGCTCCGTCGTGATTTGCATTTCAGGGCGCGTTGGCCGATATCGTGGCGATAGTAGATACCTTCAAAGTGAATCTTGCCCATAGCCTGGTAGGCGCGGGCCAGGGCATCTTCGAGAGAGGGTGCTGCGGCAGCGGTCGAGAGGACGCGGCCTCCATGGGTGAGCAGTTGGTCCCCCACCTGGGCGGAGCCGGAGTGGAAAATTTCGACTCCAGGGACCTGGGCGGCGGCGCTGAGACCGGTAATGGGGAATCCTGATTGATAGCTGCCGGGGTAGCCGGCTGAGCTGGCTACGACGCAGGCAGATGCGCCGGAGGACCAGCGCATTTCGGTTTCCGCGAGACGGCCGTCGATGCAGGCTTCGAGGGCATCGACCAGGTCGGATTCGAGTCGCAGTAGGATGGCCTGGGTTTCAGGATCGCCGAAGCGGGCGTTAAATTCGAGGACCTCGGGTCCGCGCGGAGTGATGATGAGGCCACAGTAGAGGACGCCGATGAAGGGCGTATCCTCTTCAGCCATTCCTCGAATGGTTGGCTCGGCGATGTGGTGGAGAATCCATTCGTTCATGCCGGGCTCGAGCATGGCATCGGTGGAGTAGACACCCATGCCACCGGTATTGGGGCCGGTGTCGCCCTCGCCAATGCGCTTGTGGTCCTGGGCGGGGACGAGGGGGGTAATGTGCTTGCCATCTGAGAGGCAGAGGTAACTGATTTCCTCGCCTACCAGAAACTCCTCAATTACGATCTGCTCCTCGGGCTGGCCCAGCAGCTTGCCGGAAAACAGGCCCTGGGCGGCTTCAATGGCGACGTGGCGCGAGGGGCAGATGATGACGCCTTTGCCGGCTGCTAGCCCGTCGGCCTTGACGACGATGGGCGGGTGGAAGATTTCGACGGCCTTTTCCAGCTGAGCCGCGGTGGTGCAGATGGCGTAGTTGCCGGTGGGGATCTTGTGGCGCTGGAGGAATCGCTTGGCGAAGCCCTTGCTGCTCTCAAGCATCGCGGCTTCGCGGGTTGGGCCGAAGACACGCAAGCCTCGCTCTTGAAGGGCATTGACGATGCCGAGGGAAAGGGGTAGCTCGGGGCCGATGATGGTGAGGGCGGGCTGCTCGGCTACCGCGAGGCGGACCATAACGTCGAGGTCCTTGAGGTCCACCGGAAGACAGCGGGCGATTTGGGCTATGCCGCCGTTGCCGGGGGCGCAGACTACCTCAGTGACTCGATTGCTGCGTTTTACAGCCCAGGCCAGCGCATGCTCGCGGCCTCCGGAACCGAAGATCAGGACTTTCATGATCGTGCAAATCCCCCGAGAGGTTATGGTCGGCAATGAGGGTGGGGAAAGTCAAACGGAGAAGAGGAAATGCGAAGAGCAGTCGTTCCCCTATACTGATGCGTGACGCCCGGAGGGCCGGGGACAGTGCCAGCGGGAGGGCAGCGCCGTGGTGCAAACGCGCATCAAGCCGTATTACCAGCAGATCGCTGAGAAGACGCAGCGGGAAGAGCAGCGGCGGGTTTTCCGGCAGAATCAGGTGTTTGGCCTGGTGCTGGTGGCGGGAGCGATTCTATTGTGGTGGATTTTTCATACCAATCCGAAGTGGATTTTTCCGCAGGGATGGTGGCGTCTGTGAGTACTGCGCGTACGGGTCCTTCGCAGACGGCGGACCCTTTGGTCGTTCTACTCCTTGGTCCAACGGGCAGCGGGAAGACGGCGCTATCGGTGGTGCTCGCGGAGCGGTTTGGCGGGGAGATCGTCAGTTGCGACTCGGTGGCAGTTTACAAGGGGATGGAACTGGGGACGGCTAAGCCTACTGCCGATGAGCGGGCGCGGGTGAAGCACCACTTGATCGATTTGGTTGAGCCGGACCAGTCTTTTACCGCGGGCGAGTACAGCAGGGCCGCGCGTGCGGCGCTTAAGGAGATTGCCGGGCGCGGGAGACTGCCAATTGTGACCGGGGGGACAGGGCTTTATCTGCGGGCGCTGACGGAGGGACTGTTTACCGGGCCAGAGAGGCAGCCTAAGCTGCGGACGCGGCTGGAGCAGAGCCGCGAGAAGCACGGAGAGGGTTGGCTGCATCGGCTGCTAAAGAGGCTGGACCCGGTTTCGGCTAAGCGAATTCACGCGAATGATAAGGCTAAGCTGATTCGAGCGATCGAGGTTTGCCTGGCAGGGCGCAAACCGCTATCAGAGGTACTGGGTCGTGATCCTCTCATAGGGTTTCAGCTATTGCGGATCGGGCTGAATCCGCCGCGAAAAGCGCTTTATGAACGGCTTGATCTGCGAGCGGCGGCGATGTTCTCGGCTGGATTGGTTGACGAGACGCGGGCCTTGCTGGAGCGTTATGGGCCGGTCAAGGCGCTGGATTCGCTGGGCTACCGGCAGGGACTTGCCGTCCTGGCAGGGACTTTGAGCGAAGAGACTGGGCTAGCGGCGGCGCAACAGGGGCACCGGAATTTTGCAAAACGGCAAATGACTTGGTTTCGGCGGGAGCCGGAGGTGCATTGGCTGAAGGGGTTTGGAGATGAGGCGGAGATTCTGAGCGCGGCTACGGAGCTGGCAGCGGCTAAGCTGGATAAAAGACAATAACAACCGCAGGTCCTTCGACTGCGTTTGTCGCAAAAAGCGCGCCAAACTCCGCTCAGGATGACAGCTCAGTGGTGATTAGATATTTAAAACTGCCACTGGCACGATTGGCTAATGTGTGGTGAGATTTTCTGTTCAAGGAGCATTAGTGTGAATTCGCAAAATCGTAAATTGCTAGCAATTTTTGTTTTGTTTCTTATAACATTTATGGCAATCAATTGCCCGCATGAGGCTTTGGCACAGACGAGCTCAGATAGCTCAGAAAGTGCCGCGGTGAAGATATGGCCTTCGCTGCCTCCTGCCGGCATTCCTTTTGAGAATTCAAAGGAGCTGACGGGGATTGAGTTTACCGGAAGGCACGCGCAATATGGGCATGCAGATACGTGGTACCCGTCGTGGGCTGCGGATGGGAATCTCTACTCGCCCTGGACGGATGGGGAAGTGAACGGAGTGAATTCGGGCTCCGGAGGCGCGAAGGCTACTACTGGATTCGCTACGATTCTTGGCGATGATCCAATGAATCTGAAAATTACGGACGTTGCTACTTATCCATCCAATCCTGCTCCTTATGGAGGGAGATATCCGGCGGGAAGCCTGGTTTACAAGGGCGTTTGGTACTACGGGACTTATTGCTTGTACCAGACGCCCGGCAAAGGTTTGAACTGGGACGTGCTGGGGCCGTTTGTGGGATTTCGGTACTCGACCGATTACGGAAAGAGCTGGCATCAGACGAAGCATACGCCCGATCATCCGCTGTTTCCGGAGCCGGATCACTTTGGCGGCAAGGTGAAGATGGGCGTTCCGCACGTGGTGGACTTCGGGCAGGAGATGCAGTACTCGCCGGATGGGAAGGCTTACCTGGTTGCGCACGGGGCTTCCGATCCCGATCCTCAGCCGCGCGATGCGGACCTTAGCTGGATTACCGGGGATGAGATTTACCTGGCTCGGGTGAAGCCGACCGTGCATAACATGGAGGATGTAGGTAAGTATGAGTTCTTTGCAGGACACAACAGCAAGGGAAAGGCTATCTGGACGCATGACTTTTCGCGGATCAAGCCGCTTCTGAAGTGGGATAACAATATGGGTTCCGTGACCATGACTTATGATGCTCCGTTGAAGAAATACTTAATGGTAGTTACGGATGGGGGAAATACAATTTCCAAGTTCAATACTTACATTCTTGAATCTACTGAGATAACAGGGCCGTGGAAGCTGGCAGTTTATATGAAAGATTTTGGAGAGCAGGGTTACTTTGTTAATTTTCCTTCGAAGTTTATCAGCATGGATGGAAGAACGGCCTGGCTTTCTTACTCGGCGAATTTTACCAATACCTTTGGGGGGACAAGATTGAAATCGATTCCCGAAGGCGGCGGTTATTGGTGGACGCTTCAGGAGGTTCGGCTGCTAGGTCCGGAGGGTGCGAAGTAAGACGGCCAAATGATGGAGTAAAGGATGCTGTGGGCATTTAAACTAGCGATGGCGCGCGGTGGTTTGAGAGGCAGCGTGTCGAGAAATGGAGTTCCCCTTGGCTGAGACGATTTATGACGTGGCGATCATTGGCAGCGGGCCGGCTGGGTATACGGCGGCGATTCGTGGCGCTGAGTACGGGCTGAAGGTGGCGCTGATTGAGAAGACCAACGTGCTGGGCGGGACCTGCCTGCATGTGGGCTGCATTCCGACCAAGGCGCTGCTGTTCAACGCGGAGATATGGGACTACCTGAAGAGTGCGGCGGAGTTTGGGATTGAGGGGATCGAGACGCCGAAGCTGAACTGGGCCGCGGTGCAGACGCGGAAGACTGCCATCGTTGACAAGCACACCAGGGGGCTGGGCTTCCTGATGAAGAAGCACAAGATTACGACCATCGAGGGGTATGGGCGGCTGACGGGGCCGGCGCTCCACCCCAGCGACGAAGACCTGTCGCTGGGGACCCCGGCGGTGGACGGGGTGCATACCGTCGAACTGACGGGGGCGGACGGAGCTGTGAGTCAGGTTAAAGCGAAGAATTTGATTTTGGCTACGGGGTCGGCGGCGAAGATGATGCCGGGACTGACGGCGGACGATCGGATTTTGACGAACATTGAGATTCTGGCGATTGGGCAGGTTCCTAAGTCGCTGGTGGTGATTGGTGCGGGGGCCGTGGGGGTGGAATTTGCGTCGATTTTCCGCAGCTTCGGGACCGAGGTTACAATACTCGAGTTTCTGCCGCGGATGGTTCCGGTTGAAGATGATGAGATTTCAAAGGAGCTTACGCGGCTGTTCAAGAAGCGCGGCATCGATGTGAATACTGGCGCCAAGGTGGAGATGGTGGAGAAGACCGCGGACGGCGTGAAGGTGACTTATACCGATGCGAACGGAAAGGCTCAGGTGAAGGAAGCGGAGAAGGTGCTGGTGGCAGTGGGGCGGTTGCCGCTGACGGAGAATGTGGGGCTGGAGAAGACGAAGATCGAGTTGGAACGCGGGTTTGTGAAGGTGAACGAGGCGCAGGAGACAGCGGAGCCGGGGATCTTTGCCATTGGGGATATTGTGGCGGGGCTGCCGCAATTGGCGCATGTGGGCGCGATGAGTGGGATGGTGGCGGTGGCGAAGATTGCCGGGCGGGAGTATTGGCCGGTGCAGCGGGACCGGATTCCTAGCTGCACGTATACTGAGCCGCAGATCGGATCGGCGGGGCTGACGGAGGCGCAGGCGAAGGAAAGAGGCTTCGAGGTGAAGGTGGGCAAATTTCCGTTTGCCGGAAACTCGAAGGCGACGATCGTAGACAGCCACGATGGGTTTGTGAAGATCGTTTCCGACGCGAAGTATGGGGAGATTCTGGGCGTGCACATTATTGGGCCACAGGCGACGGAGCTGATTGCGGAAGCAGTTGCGGTGATGGCGCTGGAAGGCACGGTGGAGCAGATGATGTTTACCATCCACGCGCATCCTACGCTGTCGGAGAGTTTGCTGGATGCTTATGGGGCTGTGGATGGGATGGCGATTAATGCGTGAGGCTGACCGCGGGCTAGAGCCTGCTCAAGGTTAGTCCGCCGTCCAGAACCAGAACTGCGCCGGTTGCGTAGGTGAGTTCGCCTGTGGCCAGAACTGTTACGGCTCGACCGACATCGATGGGTGTTCCCCACCGCTTTTCGAGCAGCAGGCCTGTTTCAATCAAGGCATCGTATTCGGCACGGACACCCTTGGTCATGTCTGTTTCGATAATGCCAGGGCGTACTTCATAGACACCGATGCCGTGTTCCGCCAGACGGACTGCCCATAGCTTGGTCGCCATGGCGATGCCGGCTTTGGAGATGCAGTAATCGCCCCGGTTGACGCTGGCTACAGTGGCGGAGACCGAGCTTATGTTGACGATGGCGCGATGGCTGGCAGGATCGGCGGCCTGCTGGCAGATCATCCATGAAGCGGCGGTCTGGGTGAGGAAATACGGTCCCTTTAGATTTGTCGCGATGAGTTCGTCAAAGCTGTCCTCCTTGGCTTCAAGAATATCGGCGCGGGTGCGCGGGGCGATTCCGGCGTTGTTGACGAGGACATCTAACCTGCCGAGAGATTCTTCGACGGTATGCATTAGGTTGAAGCGATCGGCGGGGTGGGAGACATCGCCCTGGATATAGATCGAGCCGGAGGAATGCTGGCGGATGGAATCAAGGGCGGGCTGCACTTGCTGGAGGGAGCGCCTGCCGGAGATTGCGAGGGTAAAGCCGGCCTCCGCCAACTTGAGAGCTATGCCCAGGCCGATGCCGCTGGCGCCTCCGGTTACGAGAGCTACTTTGCCTTGATTGGCCATATTTGATCCTTATTCCAGAGTAAGTGCTGGTTGGTTAGAAGAATGTGTAGTAACTGGAGTTAGCGATCCTGGTAACCAACAGCATGGCTTCAAGCAGATGATAGTCTCCCCACATGCTTGATTCTCCGAATGGAATTTTTGCCGATGGGGGAACGTAATCCCATCCGTTAGGGCGATGGTAGATGCTGTGCAGCAAAAGGCCTTCGTGATCGGGATGCGCAGAAAGATAGGGTTCTTCAAGGAGGCGTGCGAGCAGCGTGAGTCCGGCTTGAAAGTACTCGCGTCCAGCTTCGGCGCCGAGCACGCGGCCGAGGCGGAGCAGACCCTGAACGGCGATGGCGCCGGCGGAGGAGTCGACGGGTTCAAAATCGTTGAACAGATCTGCTGGCTTCGATTGCCAGTCGCCGAGACGGTGTAGCTGCGGTGCTCCAGTATCCCAATAGCAGACGCCATCGAGCGCGCTGGCCTGGTGAAGGTAAAAGTCGCAGGTGGCTCGAGAGGCGCGCTCCAGCATGGCCGACGCTGCGGATTTTTCCGGTACTCCGTCGGAGCCAAACTCAGAATCAGGCAGGGAGCGGATGAATTCGAGTTGTTCCGCGAAACCCAGCATGGCCCAGGCGAGACCCCGCGTCCAGGTGCTGAAGGGCGAGTAACCCTGCTGCGTGGACGGGCAGCGAAAGACTCCGCTGGCCGGATTGAAGATGGCTTCATGCACGGTTCGTCCGGCCAATGCGGGCACGTCGTAGTGGTCGCGTCCTTCTCCGTAGTAGATGTTATAGAGTGCGGATGTTTTTGCGTGGGTCAGCAACCGGGCGAGGAGATTGATTTCGCTGTCCTGCTCGGCAGAGAGAGAGTGGCCAAGAAGATGAGCCATGCTGCAGATGCGAAGAGTGCGGATGGTATCGATGAAGAGTGAGTGGGCTCCGTTGAAAGAGTAGATATAGCCGAGGCCGTCGCTGAGGCTGGTCCAGCGGGCTGCCTGAACGGCTCCGCTTACCTTGAGGGCTAGTTCGTAAAAACGAAGCTCCCACTCGCTTGCTTCAATGCGGCCGTCGAGGATGAGGCGACGCAGGTGGCCGTAGGTGGAGATATTGTTGAAGCCGTGATCGTGAACTCCGAGGTTGGTGAGATGCCCGGCCATATCGGCGACGATGTGCTGCCGGGCCACGGTGAGGAGTGCGGGTTCCGAGGTCAGGTCAAAGCAAAGCAGCGAATTGCCGTATTGAAATCCCTGGGTCCACTGCGTCCAACTGCGCGCCGTGTACTTGCCTTCGACGGTAAAGACGGGCGCGCCGTCGGAGGTCTTCCAGCGCCGCTCAAGACGCTGAGTTTTATCTACTGCCAAAGCAAGTGCACGGTTGACGGATGGAATCAGGTCTTTTGGGGATAACGTGCGGTTGACTTCCATCGGAGCACCTATCGGGATCGAAACTTCATTGCAATAAGCCAGTATAATTGAGTGTCCAGTAAACAATTGGCATGGAGTATCAGCGCGGGACGCGGAGAGATGTTCATCTTCTCTACTTACGGGGCTGATGGGAATGGGGGTTAATGCAAGAGGCAGCCGCTCCGAGATTGAGTTGCAGATTCCAAAGAACTTTGCGCTAGACTTGTTGGCGAAGGCCCCTCTTCATTTATCCTGCTGATTCTACACATGAATTGGCGCTGGGGACTGGAGCACAGTGATTAGCCAGGTGACCGCCACTACATTTCACAGATTCGTAGGTAACGGACGTACCTCCCCCGCCGTCTTTACCTGTGAAGGCCCCGACCTTTCAGCTCCCGATCAGTTCGTCGTGAAGCTCAGGGGAGGACTTGAACGGCGTGAAAAAGGCCTTTTGTATGAGCTATATGCGTCACTACTTGCCACATATTTTGGCATTGAGTGTCCGCGACCGGCAGTTGTCTCGATTGAAAGGGATTTGGCCGAGGCTATCGTAGAGGAGTTGTCAGGCGACCCCCACAGGGCACAAATCATTCGCGACAGTATAGGGTTGAATTTCGGGAGCCAGTTTCTAGTCAATCTGACAGTTTGGCCCGTCGACAAATATGTCCCAACCACGATGCAGGAAGCGGCGGTCAGGGTTTACGCATTCGACGCACTGATTCAGAATCCGGACAGGACCTTCAGCAATCCTAATCTCGGAAGCCGCGGCGATGAGCTGTTCATATTTGACCATGAGTCCGCTTTTTCTTTTCTGTTGGCCATTTTCCCGAGCGAGACACCGTGGAGACTAATCACAGAGGGCTACTTGGATCGACATGTGTTCGCACGAACTTTAAGGCAGGTTCCATTTCCTGCAGATTTCACACGGTCGCTGAGCGCCTTGTCCGACGGTCTTTTAAATGATCTTTCGGGTCAGATCCCCGACGAATGGAAATCGGAAGACCTAGCAAGAATCGGCTCTCATCTCGCACTGATAAGGGAACATGCAGTCGAATTTGCGGAAGAAGTAACAAGGAGGTTAGCGTGAAGGAAAAATTCTATTTCAGCCTGCTTCGCTACGTTTATGACCCGTTGACTCAGGAATTTGTCAACATCGGCGTCGTCGTGTACTCCCCCGCAAATGGGTTTCTGCGGGCGACGTTTACAAGTCGGTATGGTCGAATCTCAAGAATGTTTGGCCGAATAGACGGTTCCTCATTCCGCTCAACGGTGGGCTATATCCAACGCAAACTATCTGAGGTGAACGAAAGGATTTCTCGCGGGCTTCTCTTCAGCGACCCGAAGGAGAGCTTGGAGACGATTCTCAGCGAAGTACTCCCGCAAGATGACACCGCCATTCGATTCGTCTTCGGTGGACTCGGAATAACCGAAGACCCTGCGAAGTCACTTGACGAGCTTTTTCAGCGTTATGTGGCTCGCTATGAAAACCCTTCTGAGTACGCGCGTCGAGATGAGAATGATGTTTGGAAAGTCTTCCAGGAGCCGTTGAGGACGAAGGATGTCTTTCCCCATTTTGCTCCCAAGGTGATTGCGGCGCCAAACTATGAGTATGAGATTGAACGTTCTTGGAAAAATGGGATTTGGCACCTCTTTGAACCCGTTTCATTTGATCTAGCGGACGCGAACTCAATCTCAGAGAAGGCACGTAGGTGGGTTGGAAGGGCTGCGAGCCTGTCCGATAGTCCGGAGCGCTTCAAGTTGTTCCTATTGCTCGGAGAGCCCACCGACCCAAGACTTGGGGATGCCTTCCTGAAGGCCAGGAATCTTTTGGCGGCCAAGATTTCGGTAGAAAATCAGCTTGTTCGGGAAAGGGACGCCGAACAATTCGCGGAGGAGATTGAACAGGAATTCCGAGATCACTCTCTTGAATCTCAGGAGTAGCGGGTACGTGGGGCGCGCTGGAAGACTTGATATCAATGCGCTATGCTACTGGCGCTCAATCCAGGCGTCACAACCATCGCAAATGCTGCTCCCGTCGGTCAGCCGCTCGCCACAGCGAAAACAGAATGTGATTTCGCTTACCTCGCGGCATTCCCTGTTTGTACACACGCCGATGTCACTATCCTCGGTTTGTACCATCGTTTCTTCGCCGCATCCCGGACATTCTAGGAATGAGTCAGGATCGGGATTGTGCTTTGGATGGTAAGGTTCTAGATCTGCCAACGCATCTAGCTCTTCATCACTTAGCGCAGAATATTTTGCAACTCTACGTTTCCATTCTGCAATTTCTTCTTCCTTTAGGCGCGCCGCGATTTTCCGCAGCTCCTGCATTCGCTCCCATACTTCTGCTTCAACATGATTCTCGAGACGAACGTCCAATTCGTCCCGCATGAACAGATATGCGAGTTCGGAAAGGTTCCCTATGATTGCTTGTGCATGCTCAACAGGAATCGTGGGTTCATAATGTTCAATTAAATTCCGGAGACGGCGAGCACTACGAAGGGTTCTCTTCGCTCGTTCCTCAAGAACCACTCCCGCGCATGTCTCTAAGCGGGTGACTACTTCATCAAAATCTACTGTCTTTGCGTCTGGCTTTCCTACGTCCTTCACATCTATAAAAATCAGAGAGGGATGTTCGCGCCTTAGCCGCTCTTTCAGTAGGAGAATAATACCCGAAAAAAGATGGAGAATTGCATATTTATGACTGACTGGATCGGGCTCGTCGTGCAAGAAGAAGCGAACGCCGGATTGAATGAAGTCAATTCCATTATTCAATAGATTGAGCTTCAACTCTTGCGCAGGTTTTACCATCTTTGCACCCATAACTCGTTTATCCTGCCAGCCGCTAGAGTTCTGTGGATTGACTGGCAACCAATGCCTTCGCTTTGGCGATGAAGTCGGCCAGGGGGATGGAGCCCTGGTCGCCTTTGGCGCGGGTGCGGACGCTGACTGCGCTGGCGGCTTCTTCCTTGTCGCCGAAGACCAAAATATAAGGCGTTTTCTGGTTGGCGAAGTCGCGGATTTTGCCGTTCATCTTTTCGTTGCGTGCGTCGACTTCAACGCGGAGGCCGGCGGCTTTTATTTCGGCTTCTACTTTTTGGGCGTAGGCATGGTGCTTCTCGCTGATGGGGACGAGACCGACTTGCACGGGAGCCAGCCAGAGCGGGAATGCGCCTGCGTAGTGCTCAATTAAAACGCCGAAGAAGCGCTCGACAGAACCGAAGAGAGCGCGGTGAACCATGACGGGCTGATGACGCTCGCCGTCTTCGCCTACGTATTCAAGCTCGAAACGGGCGGGGAGGTTGAAGTCAAATTGGACGGTGGAGAGCTGCCAGGGACGGCCGAGCACGTCGATGAGCTTGACGTCGATCTTGGGGCCGTAGAAGGCGGCTTCGCCGGGAAAGGTGTTGAAGGTGAGGCCGCGATCGGTGAGCACCTTTTTGAGCGCTCCTTCGGCGTTCGCCCAATTCTCTGGAGTGCCGAAGAAATCACCAGCCTTCAGCGGGTCGCGCGTGGAAAGCTCGACGCGATACTCCTTGAAGCCGAAGGTCTTGAGCACCGCT
>JBEKUB010000054.1:0-19107 GCA_049515455.1 Occallatibacter sp. | reverse complement strand
GATCGCGTTCCCGCCCACATTCTTCACCGCCGCCAACCCAAACCGGATCGCCTGTTCCTCCGCCGTGATATGCGGCGTAAACTGCGCCCCTGAAATCTGCACATCCGGCGGCTCCACGCGAATCCCAATCTCCCTGCACTCGCCGATATACTTCACCACGCTGTCCGGCTTCGATGTTTCGCTGGTCAGCAGCGCCGCCATAAACTCCACCGGATAATGCGTCTTCAAATAAGCCGTCTGGTACGCCAGCAGCGCATACGCCGCCGAGTGCGACTTGTTAAACCCGTACCCGGCAAACTTCTCCATGTGGTCAAAAACTTCCCCTGCAATCCCCTTCCCATGCCCCAGCGCCGACGCGCCCTCCATAAATCTCTCTCGCTGCGCGGCCATCTCCTCGGCCTTCTTCTTTCCCATCGCCCGCCGCAGCAGGTCCGCCTCGCCCATGCTGTAGCTTGCCAGCACGTTGGCAATCTGCATCACCTGTTCCTGGTAGACGATCACCCCGAACGTTCCCTTCAAGATCTCTTCAATCTCTGGCAGCATGTACTCCACCTTGCGCCGTCCCCACTTGCGCTCGATAAAGTCATCCGTCATGCCGCCCTGGATCGGCCCCGGCCTGTACAGTGCCGTCAGCGCCGTCAATTCCTCAATCTTGTCGGGCTTATACCGCCTCAACATGTCCCGCATCCCGCTCGACTCAAACTGAAACACTCCCGAAGTCAACGCTGCTTGAAAAACCTTCTTGTAAGTCTCCTCGTCATCCAGAGGAATCATGTCGATATCAATTTTTTCTCCGCGATACTTCTCGATCAGCTTCAGGCAATCGTCGATTACCGTCAGCGTCGTCAGCCCCAGAAAGTCCATCTTCAGCAGGCCCATCTTTTCGACCGCCGTCATGTCGTACGCGGTCACAATTTCATCGTTCTTGGTCTTCGCCACCGGAACCAGCTCGGTAAGCGCCCGCGGTGCAATCACCACCGCCGACGCGTGCACCCCAGCCCCGCGCACCAGCCCCTCCAGCTTCTTCGCCGTATCCAGCAGCTCGCGAATCACCTGGTCGTTGTCATAGAGCTTCTGCAACTCCGGCACTTCTTCCATCGCCTTGTCCAGCGTCATTCCCACCGTCGCCGGAACCAGCTTCGCGATCCGGTCCACGTCCCCATACGGCATATCCAGCGCCCGTCCGCAATCTTTGATCGCCGCCTTCGCCGCCATGGTGTTGAACGTGATAATCTGCGCCACCTGTTCGCGCCCGTACTTCCGCGTCACGTAATCGATCACCTCGCCCCGCCGGTTCATGCAGAAGTCCACGTCGATATCAGGCATCGAAACCCGCTCCGGATTCAGAAACCGCTCAAACAGCAGCGTGTTCTGCAGCGGATCGATATTCGTAATCCCCATCGAATACGCCACCAGCGACCCAGCCGCCGACCCGCGTCCTGGCCCCACCGGAATCCCATTGTCCCGCGCATATTGAATGAAGTCCCAGACAATCAGAAAGTACCCTGCATAAGTCATTTGCTTGATAATTCTGATTTCATGCTCGAGCCGCGCCTGGTACTGATCGGCTTTCGCTCGCAGCACTCCGCGCAGCTCCAGTTGCCGCACCGAGGTCTCCATCCGCTTCTTGAAGCCCGCCCTGCAAACCGCCTCGAAGTAACTGTCGATCGTGTGCCCCTCCGGCACCGCAAACTCCGGAAACGGATTGTCCACCGGCTGCAGTTTCAGATTGCACCGCTCGGCAATCTCCATCGTCCGCTCCAGCACTGAAGGCGAATCCTTGAACAGCCGCGCCATCTCGTCCGCGCCCTTCACAAAAAACTGGTCGCTGTCGAACCGGAACCGCTCCTTGTCGTGAATTTTCGCGCCCGTCTGCACGCAGAGCATCACGTCGTGTGCATGCGAATCCTCCCCGCACAGATAATGCGAGTCGTTGGTAGCCACCATCGGAATCGCCAATTCCTTCTCCAGCCGGAACAGCGCTTCATGAATCCGTTTCTCGTCCGCCAGCCCCTGGTCCTGAATTTCCAGGAAAAAATTCCCCTTGCCGAAAATATCCTCATACTGCGCCGCCACGCCGCGAGCCTTCTCGTAGTTCCCCGCCATCAGCTCTTCGCAAAGCTCCCCGCTCAGGCACCCTGAAAACCCAATCAACCCCTCCGCATGTTCCGCCAGATACTTCTTGCTCACCCGGGGCTTGCGATAGAACCCGTGCAGCGAAGCCTCTGAAGTAATCCGGATGAGGTTCCTGTACCCTTCCTCGTTCTCCGCCAGCACCAGCAGATGATTGTTCTCATCCCCATCGCCCGGCGCCCGGTGGTCCTCGTGCTTGCAGATATAAAGCTCGCACCCCAGAATCGGCTTGACCCCGCGATCCTTGGCAGCATTAAAAAAGTGCACCGCCCCATAGATATTCCCGTGATCTGTCATAGCGACAGACCTCTGTCCCAGCGTCGCCACCCGGTCCACCAGCTTGGTAACGTCGCAAGCCCCATCCAGCAGCGAGTACTCCGTATGCAAATGCAAATGCGTAAATTCAGCCATAGCTACCTACGATTCTAGTCGTCAACCCGTCTGCCCATCCTGCTCGGAAAGCAGCTGAAATCCCACCCGTCTGAGGAAAACCGGGCCGGGTGCCTCAGGTCCCGCTTTTGCCGGGTGCCCCAGGTCCCGCTTTTGCCGGGTGCCCCAGGTCCCGCTTTTGCCGGGTGCCCCAGGTCCCGCTTTTGGGACCTCGGAAACCACAAAACCCAATCACCGGCCCTCGGGTTTTCCTTCTCCCTTTAGGGAGAAGTCGAAAATAGCCCAGGGTGAAACCCTGGGTCCCAGTTCCCCCAAATCCCCACCCCGTCCTGTAAGGACGGGATGAAATCTCAATAAGCCACCCCCAATTTGCAGATAATTAAACCCTCTTCGCGCATAATACTCAGGAGGAGAAAGCACGAAAACGCCGCCCGCACAGGGTCAGAGATCGAAAAGCCATAAAAAAGCGCCGTAACTCCTTTGTTGTCTGGAATCTGCAAACAACTTCAATCGAATGAATAGTTTGCAAAAACAGGTAGGGGGGTATGGGGGCCAATGCTCCCACCTGAGGAAAAACAGGCACGAAAGGAATAGACTCGCATAAAGACACAAAAGGAGGAACGGCCATGTACGAAGTCGGTCAAAAAGTACTGGTCATTGCAGACAAAGGCGTAGCCTTCGAAGCCACCATCGCAGCCATTGCCAAAGGCGACAAGGGACCGGGAGCCTACAAGGTAGTCCCAGACGATAGTGGCCCCGAGCAGGTCGGATTGTGGCACAAAGCGGCAGACGTCTTCATCCAGGATCAAACAGCGCAGGAAAAGAAAGACTCCTGGAACGATTTCCTGAAGGAATAGCCTCTAAACCAAAATGACCCCATGAACGATCAGCAATGGCAAACGCTAGTCGCGGTGATCCGCGGAGAAACCCTCCATCCGCTCCCCACAGCCTTCATCATTGACAGCCCCTGGCTCCCCAACTGGGCCGGCCACACCATCCTCGATTACTTCACCAGCGAGCGCATCTTCCTCAACGACAATCTCAAAGCCATTCGCGCATTCCCTGAGGCGATCTTCCTCCCCGGCTTCTGGCCGGAGTACGGAATGTGCACCGAACCCTCCGCCTTCGGCGCCCTCTCCATCTGGGGCGAAAACGAATTCCCTTTCGCCAAAAAACTCCTGCTCTCCCCCTCCGACGTCGACCGTCTCGAAAAGCCCGACCCGCGCAAGCACGGCCTGCTCCCCTTCGTCCTCAAGCGCCTCCAGCACTTGCAACAGGAGATCGAATCTGCCGGCCACAAAATCCGATTCGCCGTCGCCCGCGGTCCCCTCAATATCGCATCCTTCCTCATGGGCACGCCCGAATTCCTCGAGGCCCTCAAAACCCACCCCGAGCAAATGCACAGGCTGCTCTCCATCGTCACAGATTTTCTCGTTGACTGGATCGCGATTCAGCGCGAGGCATTCCCCACCATCGACGGCATCTTCCTTCTAGACGATATAGCCGGCTTCGTGAGCCGCCGCGACTTCGAGACCTTCGGCCTGCCCTATCTTCAGCAAGCCTTCAGCGCCAATGTGACGGTGAAGTTCTTCCACAACGACGCGCCGTGCAAGGCCGGCGCGCCCATGCTAGCCGACGCAGGAATCAACCTGCTCAACTTCGGCATCCAGCACACCATCGCGGAGATGAAATCCTGGACCGGCAACCGCATCGCACTGATGGGCAACATCCCTCCCCGCGACGTGCTCGCCGCAGGAACCCCGGCCGACGTAATCCGCTCAGTAACGGAGATGTTAGCCTCAATCGATGACCGCTCCCGCCTGATCGTTTCCTGCGCCGGAGGAATGCCCCCCAACGCCCCCACAGAAAATATCAAAGCTCTAATCTCGACAGTCGAGAAGCTAACCCGCTAACCGGATATTGAGGACTACATAAGAACCGGTCCGCGCAAACGCGCCCGAAGCGCAGAAATGTCTGCACAAACGCGCCTTAGGCGCAGAGTTGGTTAGCTCCGCGCTTCAGCGTGGGGAGAAGGGTCACTCAAGTTTGTTACGGAGTCCCGTAGAGACGGCGCAAGAATATGACGGATCCAGGCACCCATAACTTGCCAACGCCCGCGCAGCGGGCGCTAACTCGCTACTTAACCACCAGCCGCGTAAACGGCTCCACATAAGCCATCAGATAAACAAACACTCCCACCAGCGAAGCCAGCGCCAAGCTGTGCAGAAAAACGTAGCGCAAAATCGTTCCCTCCTGCCCATAACTTTGCGTAGCCGTACTGGCCACCACAATGCTCGGCGCAGCGATCATCTTCCCCATCACGCCGCCTGCCGAATTGGCCGAACACATCAGCACCGGCGAAACCCCAATCTGCCGCGCCGTCATCTGCTGCAAGCTGCCGAACAGAACATTGGATGAAGTATCCGACCCCGTACTCGCCGTCCCCACCCATCCAATCAGCGTTCCGAAAAACGGATAAAGCACTCCCGTCCGCGCGAACGCCAGCCCCAACGTTGCATCCAGCCCGCAATATCGGGTCACAAACCCCACTGCCATCATCGCCGCAATCGTCAACACGGCAAATCGAATGCTGAACGCCGTCTTCACAAACGCCGCTGCCAGTTCCCTCGGCCCAAGCCCCATCAGCAACCCAGCCAGTACCGCTGCAACCAGAATCGCCGTCCCCGTAGTCGTCAGCCAGTTCAGGTTGAAGACCGCCGCCTCAGCCGTCGGCTTGGCCACCACCGGCGGAATCCTCTCCACAACTTTATCCAGTCCGGTTACGGCAATCTTCACGGTAGTTGTTGCCTCAGCCCACCGTGCAAATCGCGGAATCCCCCACACAAACACCATCACACTAAGAACCAGCCAAGGCATCCACGCCTTGAAAGTAGTGGCCGCGCCATGCTCAAACCGCACTCGTGCTTCCACGCTCACCACCTCGCGCCTGGCGTTGATCACGCGCCTCGGCTTCCAGACGCGCAGAAATGCGAGCAGCGCTACAATCGTCGCCATCGCCGCCACAATATCCACCAGCCCCGGCCCAGTATAAGTAGCCATCAATAGCTGGGTAAGAGAGAAGGTCAGTCCCGCTACCAGAATTGCCGGCCAAACCTCCACCATCGCCTTGAATCCCGCGTAAACCCAGATCAGCCAGAACGGCACCAGAAAGCAAAACGGCGTCAGCACAATCGCAATCACCTTGCTGAGCGTCAACACATCCAGCCCCGTCACCCCATGCAGCGCCACAATCGGAATTCCCAGCCCGCCAAAAGCCACCGGCGCAGTATCGGCAATCAGCGCCAGTCCTGCCGCTTCCACCGGTCTGAACCCAAGGCTGATCAGAATCGCACCACACACCGCCACCGGCGTGCCAAACCCAGCCGTCCCCTCAAACAGCGCTCCCAGCGCAAAGGCAATCAGCAGCAGTTGCAAGCGGCTGTCGTCGGTAATGTTAGCCAGGCTCTGCTGCAGCGTCTCAAAATGCCCGGTCTTCACCGTCAACTGATAAAGGAAGATCACCGGCAAAATAATCCAGCAGATCGGAAACAATCCGTACCCGGCCCCGTAAGCAGCCGAAGTCAGCGCCAGCCGCACCGGCATATGAAAGACGGCAATCGCCACCGCCAGCGCCGTCCCCAGTCCCAGCACCGCCGCCACGTGCGCCTTCAGCCGCAAGCCAGCCATCGCCCCCAGCAGCACCAGCACCGGCAGCGCCGCAATCAACGTCGAAAGCCACCAATGTCCCGTCGGATCGTAACTCTGCGACCATCTCCCCGCAACCGGATTGGTTTTAAGCAAAAGTCCCACGCCCAAAATCAGCGCCAAAACCCCAACGCCGATCAAAATCAGCGACAAAATCGATGCAGGCTTTTTGTCCGGCACTGTTCCTTTGCCTCTGTTCTCAGATGCAGTCGATCCCATATCACCTCGCGGGCCTTATTTCTCGGTATATCCACACCGGCTTGGGGAGAAAGACAAGGTGGATGATGCATTCAGTCTACAGAACCGTGGTGCAGCAGGAATAAACGAGGTACATAAAACCGCATCCATCCTTTTTAAGCGCCTTCGCCCAAAGGTATAAACTCATCCCAGGCCTATGCGAAACCGCACCCTTTTCCTTCTCCTGTTTCTCACCCTTCCAGCGCTGCTGCTCGCCCAAACCGCGGTCAAACCCCACCCTTCCCCCATGAAATCAAAATCGCCCAACGCTGCTGCCGTTCACCAGTCCGCCATCGTCATCGATACGCACGCCGACACCCCGCAGCGTTTTCTCGATGAGCACTTCGATCTGGCCGACCCTCTCGGCTCGGGCAATCTAAACCTCGATTCCATCCACCAGGGCAACCTCGCCGCTGAATTCTTCTCCATCTGGGTCGAGCCCGCTCTCTATAAAGGTCAGTACGCTCATCGCACTCTCGAGTTGATTGACGCCGTCAAGCAGCAGGCCGCAAAACACCCCGACCAAATCGAGTTCGTCACCTCGCCCGAAGGCATCGAGCAAGCCCACCGCGATCAGAAGTTCGCCGCCCTCATGGGAATCGAAGGCGGCCACTCCATCGAAGACTCGCTCGCCCTCCTGCGCCAGTATTACGCGCTCGGCGTCCGCTACATGACCCTCACCTGGTCCAACTCCAACAACTGGGCCGACAGTTCCGGCGACATCGACGACAAAACCATCCCTCACACCAAAGAAGGCCTCACCGAATTCGGCAAAGACGTCGTCTACGAGATGAACCGCCTGGGCATGATGGTCGATATCTCTCACGTCTCCGACCGCACCTTCTACCGCACCCTGGTCATCACGCGCGCCCCGGTCATCGCCTCTCACTCCTCTGCCCGCGCCCTCTGCGACGCTCCCCGCAACATGACCGACGACATGCTCCGCGCCGTGGCTCGTTCCGGTGGTCCAGGCTCCAGGGGTGGCGTCGTCCAGGTCAACTTCTACTCCGGCTTCCTCTCCCAGTCCTATCGCGACGCGCAAAGGACCCAGGAGCCGGAGATGAAGAAAGCCGTACAAGAGCTGAAAGACAAGGCCAAGGCCGAGGGCAAAGAGATCACCTACCTGGATATCGATAAGGTGCAGCGCCAGTTCTTTGACCGCATCCCCCGCCCGCCGTTTTCAGTCCTCATCGACCACATCGACCACATCGCCAAGGTAGCCGGTGTCGACCACGTAGGCCTCGGCTCGGACTTTGACGGCGTAAGCGGCCAGTTGCCCGAGGGCCTCGACTCCCCTGCCGACTTGCCCAAAATCACCGCAGCCCTCATGGCCCGTGGCTACTCCGCCGAAGACTGCCGCAAAATCCTCGGCGGCAATCTTCTCCGAGTCTTCCGCGAAGTCCAGCAAGTCTCCAAAGAACTCCAGTCCGAAGACCGCCCCCGAATCAGAGAAAAGCAGCCCTTCGACAAACCACAGTAGCAACCGAATCAACCCGCTTTGTAGCAGGGCGCGACTTCAGTCGTGCCCAAAAAACACAGTGCCGAGGGAGACGGGGGTTTTAACCCCCGCGTTATGCCGCCAAATGAATGCCGGCTTTGGCCCCAGAGGAAATGCCGGATACCTATATAAGGCTATTCAATTTTTCCCCGCTCCACCTAGTCCTCAAGCACCTTCGCAAACATCAATCCCGCCCGGCCTTTAGCGTAGTAATCCTCGCTCCTGCCCTCGCAAGCGTACCCATGCGCCTCGTAAAGCCGGATGGCATCGCTATTTCCCTCATCCACATGCAGCCAAATCGCCCGAGCGCCTGCCTCCCGCGCCGAACCTTCCATTCGCGCCAGCAACCCCCCGCCGACGCCGCGCCCGCGCTGCTCCCGAGCAACCTCAATAGTTTGTATATAAGCAATCAACCCGCCCCGCTCCCGCGTCCACTCAACAATCCCAAAGCCCGCCATTCGCCCATCCTCCTCCGCAATCCAGGTAGCCGCATCAGAGCTATTTACCAGGTGCCGCATATACCCGCGCCCAAATCGAAACGGCGGCTGAAAACAGACCTCCTCAATCGCATAAAGCTGCGCAAAATCTTCAGCGGTGTAGAGACGATAGTTCACAGCCCAACTTTAAACGAAAGCTATGACTAAGTCGCAGTTTTGAAAGGGCACGACCGGGGCACCCTCTGGGTCGCGCGCCGCATGCGCGGCAAAAAATTCGTGCGGTAGGTCCGGGATTTATCCCGGACATTACCGCATTGGAATGAACGTGGGCTTTAGCCCCTGAAATACGTTTTTCCGCATTTTAGTCAAGCAGATGCCTTTAATAGCAAAAAAGCCACCCTCACAATGAAGATGGCTTTTTCACTACGACGAAAGATTTGCGCTTAGACCTTGGCTTCCAGATCCGCAATCACGTCAAAGAACCGCTGATCCAGCCGCCGGTTGGTTGCGATCGCTTCCTTGATCGTGATGTCGGTAATGTCCAGCCCCTTCAGCACCGCGATCCGGCCCCACTTCTTGTCGTGCACCATGTCGATTGCGTGCAACCCGTAGCGCTGCCCGAGCAGCCGGTCATAGGCCGTAGGAACGCCGCCGCGCTGCGTATGACCCAGGTTCACTGAGCGGGTCTCATAGCCGGTCTTCTTCTCGATCATGTCGGCCAGTTCCTCGCCGACGCCGGCCAGACGAGCATGGCCGAAGGCGTCCAGATTGGCTGCTTCGTCGATCACTTGTCCCACTTCGGGCAAGTGGCAGCCCTCGGCCACCACAACGATGCCGTAGTGCTTGCCGTGATCGTAGTTATGCTTCAGCAGCGCCGCCACATGGTCGATGTCGACGTCCTGCTCGGGAACCAGGACTACGTCAGCGCCACCGGCTACGCCGGAGGCATAGGCGATCCAGCCGGCATCACGGCCCATTACTTCAATCACAATCACGCGATTATGCGAGTCGGCGGTGGTGCGGATGCGGCCTACAGCCTCGGTGGCGATGGAGACAGCCGTGTCGAAACCGAAGGTCTGGTCGGTCCCATTAATGTCATTGTCAATTGTCTTGGGAACGCCAACGCTGGGAACTCCGTGCTCGCTCAGGTAGAGGGTCACCGATTGCGTGTCATCGCCACCCAATGCGATCAGCGCGTCGATCTTGTTGGCCTTCAGAACCTCTTGCACCTTCTCAATCCCACCCGGAACTTTCTTCACGTTGGTCCGCGAAGAATGCAGAATCGTTCCGCCCGTCAACTGAATTCCGTCCGTGCTCTCGAGCGTCAGTGGAACCCAATTATTGTCCAGCACACCACGCCAGCCGTTCAAAAAGCCGATGAACTCATCGCCATAGTGGTTAATGCCCTTCTTCACTGCGGCATAGATCACCGCGTTCAGTCCGGGGCAATCGCCGCCGCCGGTCAATAAAGCAACTCGCATCGTAATAATCTCCTCATCAAAAGCGCGGCAATCAAGCCGGGCCGGGAATAAGTCCTTGATTTGTACGTCCACACCGTGAAAATCGCCGGAATCGACGCCTTAACCAGTGTACTCGACGCTGTAAAGCGAAATCGTGACCGCGCTCACGATCGTCGATTTTAAATCCGGCCGCATTTCCCGGTTTGGAAGCGCCGTGCAATGGTTCACAATAGGGTATGCCCGGTCGAGGAGCCCTGATATTGCTGGCCTTTGCCAGCCTGGTTGTTGCCGTTCTGTTGGTCCTGCTGCAGTTAACCCGCCTCGGGTTCCTGGTGCGCGCCACCATTCCTGACCGGCCCCGCCGCCGCATGTTCATCGCCTCGGTCTCCTTCCTTTTCACCTTTGCCGGCGTGCGCATTCTGGTTCACTGCATCGTCAACAACGAAGGGAACTTTCAGTGGGTCATGGTGCACGGCAGGCATATTCACCACCTGGTCTGGGGAATCCTCATCTTGCTGTTGGTGGGCTACGGCTGGCTGCTTGACTTGGGGCGTAATCACACTCCGCTCTCCATCTTCTATAGCCGGCTCATGTCAGTTAGCTATGGCGTCGGCGCCGCACTCACCCTTGACGAGTTCGCAATGTGGCTGAACCTTGACCCTCATGCTTACTGGTCCAGCTCTGGCCGCCTGAGCATTGACGCCGTAATCCTCTTCGGCAGCCTGCTGTCCGTGGGCGCGTGGGGCGCGCCCTTCTTCCGCGGCCTAAAAGAACTGTGGAGCAAGCGCGACCTCCTCGGCGGTACTCTGGCCTCGCCTATTCGCCTCGTGAGGTTCCTTCGCCGGCACAAGATTCCGCAAGCGCCACCTAAAATTGAGCCCTAATCACCCGCTCATCCGCGCAATTAGTCGCGACTGTGCGCCTCAACGAGGTCACCTGATGACGTTTGAACCGGATTACCGCATCGTCGTAGATGCCGCTACAAATAAAAAGCCTAGCCGGCTTCCCATCTACGAGCATGCAATCGACGAAAGTATCATGGCCACGGTTCTGGACGTCGATATGAGCCTCCAGAGTGAAAACATCTCCGATCTGTCCGGCCACTACGCCAAGGTTTGTCAATTCTGGAAGAACATGACCTACGATACCGTCAGCTTCGAAGCCCAGATCTGCCCCATCCTTCCTGACCATGGGGCAATTTTAGGAGGCCGTCCAGGGCCCATCCAGAACCGCGAGGACTTTGAGAAGTACCCCTTCAGCGAGTTCCCTGAAATCTTCTGGAATAAGTGGGAACCCCATCTGCAGGCCTTGTCGTCCGAAATGCCAAACGGCATGAAGGCTCTCGGCGGTTGCGGCTATGGCATCTTCGAAATCAGCGAGGATCTGGTCGGCTTTGAATATCTCTGCCTGCTGCAGCAGGACGATCCGGAATTGTTCTCAGACCTTTTCCTGAAAATCGGCGACCTGATGATTACCCTCTGGAGCCGGCTGCTCGACCGCTTTGGAGACCTCTTCGCCGTTTGCCGAATGGGAGACGATCTGGGCTTCAAGAGTTCCACGCTTATGGCTCCGACCACTATCATCCAACACATTCTTCCGCAATATCGCCGCATCATTGCCCTGGTTCACGGCGCTGGCAAGCCCTTCCTGTTGCACAGTTGCGGAAAAATCTTCTCTGTCATGGAGGAGATCATCGCCACAGGCATTGATGCCAAGCATTCCAACGAGGACCAGATCGCCCCGTTCGCGCAGTGGATCGAACGCTACAATGATCGCATCGGCCTCTTTGGAGGCATCGATGTCGATCTGCTCTGCCGCAATGATCCGAAGACAGTCTATGAGGAAGTGCTCCTGCGCGGGACTGAGTACCGCCGGATGTCCAAAGGATTTGCGCTGGGATCGGGAAACTCCATCCCCCACTATGTGCCCGCGGACAGCTATCTTGCCATGATCGACGCGGCAAGAGAGATCCGCCGTCGAGAACTGAATCGATCGCGCCCGGCTTAGCCTATTCGCTTCGTGAGGTTGCCTCATCGGCATACATTTCGGCGATCACATCCTCGTATTGCGCCGTAATCACCCGCCGTTTCAGCTTCATTGAAGGCGTAAGCTCGCCCGTCTCTATCGACCACTCCTCAGCCACTACCCTGAAGCGCTTCAGCGTCTCAAAGTTGGCCAGGCCGGCATTCACCTCTCGCACAATCTCCCCATAGAGCGCAATCACGCGCCTGTCGGCCACCAGTTCAGCACGATATTTCGCCTGGATTCCGTGGCGCTTGGCCCAGTCCTCCAGCGCCGGGAAATTAGGCGAGATCAGCGCGGAGATGAACTTGTGCTTATCGCCCACTAACGCCGCCTGGGCCACCAGCAGGTTCACTTTCAGCTTGCTTTCGATCGGCTGCGGCGCCACCATCTTCCCGCCTGAAGTCTTCAGCAACTCCTTCTTGCGGTCAGTGATAAAAAGGAAACCGTCAGCGTCCACATGCCCGATATCGCCGGTGCGGAACCACCCTTCTTCGTCAAAACACTCCGCGGTCGCCTCCGGCTTGTGCCAGTAACCGCCAAACACTGACGGCCCTTTCACCAGCAGTTCTCCGTCCTCGGCCACTTTCACCTTCACGTTCGATATGATCCTGCCTGCCGAGCCCATCCGGTGGCGCAGCGGCGAGTTCAGTGCGATCACCGGCGAGGTCTCTGTAAGACCGTATCCCTCCCAGAGAGCCATTCCCGCCGACGCAAACCATTTCGCGGTATCGATTCCCAGCGGCGCGCCGCCGGGCACAAAGATCCTCACCCGCCCGCCGAAGGCTTCGCGCACCTTCGAGTAAACCAACTTGTCGGCCAGCTTCCACTTCAGCGACTTGGGCTTGCGTCCGTCATAGACCGTATCGATATGTTCCCCTCCCACCCCTATCGCCCAGGCGAACAGCCGCTTCTTCACCGGCGAAAGTGCTGCGCGGCGCTCCACCTCCTGGCGAATTTTTTCGAAGACCCGAGGCACTCCCACAAACACCGTGGGCCTTATCTCGCGCATAGCCTGGGGAAGTTTGTCGAATTGCGAGCAATAGGCCACCTGCACCCCGAACGAATACATAATGTAGTCCAGCGCCCGGGCAGTAACATGCGACAAAGGCAGAAATGAAATCAATGCGTCGGTGGGACCGAAGACGAAATCCTCTGGCGCGTAATTCATGTTCGCGGCAATGTTGCCGTGCGTAAGCACTACTCCCTTCGGAGTACCCGTGGTGCCGGAGGTGTAAATCAGCGTAGCCATGTCCTTTGGCTCGGCGGCGCGCACCAGCGCGTCAAAGACCGGATCACGCTCACTGCCCAGTGCATCGGCTCCCTCAATCGCCTCAAAGTTGAAAGCAATCGCTCCCTCCGGCGGCGCGGGATCCATCATCAGAATCCGCTCGATCTTCGTTTTCTCGCGAACAGCGTTCAGCTTGTCAAACTGCAGGCGAGTAGAAACCACCGCAATACGGCAACCTGCGTCGTCCAGTTCCGCGGCTATTTGTTCACCGGTAAGCGTGGGATAGATGGGCACGTCCACGGCCCCGATCGCCAGTGCCGCAAAGTCGGTGACCGCCCACTCCCAGCGGTTCTCGGCGATCAAGGCGATGCGGTCGCACTTCTTAATACCCCACTCCAGAAATACTTTGGCCAGAGCCCTTACGCGCTGGTAAATCTGGTCGGAAGAAATGGGTTGCCATTGCCCGAACTCATCCTGCCACAGCACGGCGCGCGGGTTGCCTGCCGCAGCTACGCGGCAAAACAGATCATTGAGAGTAGAAATGGAATCGTTATTTTTCATATGCTTGAAATAGGGCTCGCGTAGAATTCGCCCTGTGCTGCCACACGAGAGTCTATCAGCGCAGGGCCATGCTGCGGGAGGACAAAGGTGTAAATCGTAACCGCAAGTCTAATTTAAGATAATTTCTTCGTCCGGGTTGCATACTTATGCACTTTTGTTGTATATTTATTCATGCGCGGCCGCCGTACTGCGAGCCGCGCTTTCGATTTTGTCCGCGAACACAATTGAACGCTCAACCAACTGCGATGAAGATTCAAAGGCACAATGCGATTCGCGACCTGCTGGCCAGCTCCGCCGTCACCAATCAGGACGAGCTGCGCCGCAAGCTGCGTCGCCGTGGCTTCGCGGTCACCCAGGCGACCCTTTCGCGAGATATTCACGAGTTGCGTCTCTCCAAGGGCCCGGGCGGCTATTCTCTGCCCCATCGTAATGGAACCAACGGCTCGGCAACGGCGGTTGAAGACGACAGTCCGCCTTCCGTAGCAGAGGTAATCGAGAGTTTTGGCCTGCGTGTGCGTCAGGCAATGAATCAGGTAGTAATGAGTACCGTGACGGGCGGTGCTCAGCCCGTGGCCGCCTCCCTCGACTATGAAGCATGGCCGGAGGTAGTGGGAACCGTAGCCGGCGACGATACCGTACTCGTAATCTGCCCTGACCCACGCCGGGCAGGTGAAGTGGAAGCAAGATTAAGGACGATGCTCGAATCATGACGAAATCTATCCAAACCGCAGTCGTAGGGGTTACCGGGTACGCCGGCGCCGAACTGGCCCGGCTGCTGCTTCATCATCCCCGCCTCAAAGGCAGGCCCCCGGTCTTTGCCGGCCGCGTCGACGAAAAAGATGCGGCTCGCGGCGGCGTTCCACTTTCCGAAATTCATCCCGGATTAGCCGGCAGCAACGGCACCGGCAAACTCAAGCAGGAGCCCTTTTCCTGGGAGTTGCTCGCCGTCCGCGGCGTAGAAATTCTTTTCCTCGCCACTCCACATGAACAGTCCCGCGAGTGGGTCCCAGAGGCTTTATCGCGTGGTCTCCGTGTGATTGATCTGAGCGGCGCATGGAGACTCACTGAAGCCGCCAACCGCGCCATCTACGCTTTCTCTGATGAAGGCACTGACCTGGCAGCCGCAACCCAGGCGCAATCTGTTTATGGTATGCCTGAGCTGCATCGCGCTCAAATCGCCGCAGCGCGCCTGGTCGCCAATCCCGGCTGTTACGCAACCTCCATCATTCTGCCCCTCAAGCCACTGGTAGCCGCGGGACTGCTCGACCTCACCAATGGCATCGTCGCGGATTCCAAGAGCGGCGTCAGCGGCGCCGGCAAATCGCCTACCGCCAAGACCCATTTCATGCACGCGGCCGACAATCTCTCCGCTTACGGCGTCTTCACCCATCGCCACACCGGCGAACTGCTTGAGCAGATCGGCATCGAATCCAGCCAGATGATCTTCACGCCTCATCTGCTGCCAATTCCGCGCGGCATTCTTTCCACCATTTATGTGCGCTTCCTCAAGACGCAGACGGCGGAAAGCATCTCCCGCGTTTATCGCGAATTTTTCTCATCCAGTCCCCTCGTCCGGCTGTACGATAAAACACTGCCGCAGATTCAATACTCCGTGCGCACCAATTATGCCGACATCGGCTTCCAGCTCGCCGGCGACGGCCGCCGCGCGGTCATCGTCAGTTGTCTAGATAACTTGTTAAAAGGCGCCTCCGGCCAGGCCGTGCAAAACCTGAATGTAATGCTCGGCTGGCCAGAATCGGAAGGTCTTGAATGAAACTCGCCGTGGAGGGCCCTGAATGAAGTTCGTCGTCAAATTAGGAGGAGCCGGCCTTGAGACTCCATCTCTATTGGATGGTTCCATGCGCGCCATCGCCGATCTTGTTCGCGACGGCAACCAGGTTGCAGTAGTTCACGGCGGCGGTGTGCAGTTGACCCGCATGTTGAAAGCCCTCGGCAAGCAGAGCGAGTTCATTGATGGCCTGCGTGTCACCGACGCCGAGACCCGCGATATTGCCCTCATGGTCCTCGGCGGCAAAGTGAACAAAGGTCTGGTTGCGGCGCTCGGCGCGCTGGGGCTGCCCGCGGTCGGTCTCACCGGCGGCGACGGCCTGCTCTTTCGCGCCCGCAAAAAACGCACCGCTCCCGACCTCGGCTTTGTCGGCGAGATCGCATCGAGCGACCCACGCTGGATCGAGGCCATCTGGCAGTTGAACGGCGTGCCCGTTCTCTCCTCCATCGCTCTCGGTTTTGACGGTGAGTACTACAACATCAACGCTGACGAAATGGCCGCCGCCTGCGCCATCGCCTGCCGTGCCGACGCTCTCGTCTTTCTGACTGACGTTCCCGGCGTCAAAGGAGCAAACGGAGAGGTCCTCCGATGGCTCTCCATTGATCAGATCGCCGAGATGGCCAACAACGCCGTCATCTCCGGCGGCATGTTACCCAAGCTCAGCGCCTGCCGTGAAGCTCTTTTGAACGGCGTAAAGCGCGTAAGAATTTTGCCCGCGGAAGCCGCAAGTTACTTGCCCGATCTGTGCAGCTCCCGCGTAGCCCAAGGCACCGAAGTAATGGTCGCCTAGATGAAAGTCGCCCGCGCCGTAGGCGCAGTGTTTGTTAGCCCCGCGCTTCAGCGTGGGGTAGGATGCAAAAACTAGGAAACCCAGTCCCGTAGGGACGGGGCTTGTAACAGGGCACGACTTCAGTCGTGCCGAAAGTGGAACGAATAAACCCTGGGCTTTAGCCCCTGAGGAACCCGGGGATTTGTCCTCGCAGGAGAAACAGAATTGAACAAACTCGATCAAATTCGCGCCGCTGAAGCCCGGCTCTTGATCCCCACCTACGACCGCAACCCCATTCTGTTCGTCACAGGTGAGGGTGTTCACATCGTCGACGAGAGCGGCACGAAGTACCTTGACCTGCTCAGCGGCATCGGCGTCAACGCCCTCGGCTACAATCATCCGGTCATTGTCGAAGCCATCGCCCGCCAAAGCCGCGCGCTAATCCACACTTCGAACCTCTACTTCCACGAGGGCCAGGCCGAGCTAGCCCTGCGCCTCACCGAGCAAACCGGCCTCGACCGCGCCTTCTTTTCGAACACCGGCACTGAAGCCTGGGAGTGCGCCATGAAGCTGGCCCGCGCCTATGCCGGCCTCAAGCGCAGCGAAGGCGTCAACCTGGGCACAAAGTTTCTCGCTCTCGAGCAAAGCTTCCATGGCCGCACTTTCGGCGCCGTCTCCACGACCTATAAGGAGAAGTACCGCGAGCCTTTCGCTCCCGTCGTCCCCGGCGTGGAATTTGTCCGCTTCAACGACGTAGCCGATCTGCGCGCCAAATTCTCCACTGAAGTCTGCGCCATCCTCGTCGAAGCCATTCAGGGCGAAGGTGGCATCCGTCCCCTCACACAAGAGTTCTTGGCCGAAGCCCGCGCTCTCGCAAACTCTACCGGCGCGCTGCTCATAGTCGATGAAATCCAGGCCGGCATGGGCCGCACCGGCAAGTGGTGCGCCTATCAGCACTTTGAAATTCAGCCCGACGTCACAACTCTGGCCAAGCCACTAGCCGGTGGCCTACCCCTCGGTGCAACGCTCTGCACTGAAGAAGTAGCACGCGCATTCCACCCCGGCATGCACGGATCCACCTTTGCCGGAGGCCCGCTTGCGTGCGCCGTCGCCGTCGCCGTCATCGACCATCTCGAACGCGAAAATCTTCTCGCCCACGTAACCAAAGTCGGCGACTACTTCCAAGCCCAACTGCGCCAGCTCGCCAAGCATCACAGCGCAATCATCGACGTGCGCGGCCGCGGTCTCATGCTCGCCGCCGAACTTGATTCGGCTGACCTGGCGAAGCTCGCGGTAGCCGAAATGCTCAAACGCCGCATCCTTATCAACTGCACCAGCGATACGGTCCTGCGCTTCCTGCCTCCATATATCCTGGAGCGCGCTCACGTCGACGCCGCCATTGCAGCGCTCGACGAAATCTTCACTGAACATGCCGGCGCCGTAAGCTCAGCGCACTCCGCCGCAACCACCAAAGGAGAACAAATCCATGGTTAGCAGGGCAACTCTCGATCATCCGCCGGCGCTCCCGATTCACAAAGATCCCGATATTCTCGCCGCCGCCGCTCGGCTCGCCGGTGAAGACATGTGCTCCATAGCCGATCTCTCCAGCGCCGAGGTGCGCGCCATCCTCAAGCTCGGCCATGAAGTCAAGCGCAATCCCGGCGAGTATCGCCATGCCCTCGACTTCAAGCAGATGGTACTCATGTTTGAGAAAGCCAGCCTCCGCACGCGCCTGGCCTTCGAGGCCGGCATCAACACCCTGGGCGGCAACGCCATCTTCGTCGATCAAACCAACTCCCCATTGGGCGAGCGCGAGTCTCTCGCCGACGTGGCCCGCAACGTGGAGCGCTGGGTCGACGTGATCGTCCTGCGCACCTATGCCCATGACACCATCACCGAGATGGCCGCCAACTCCCGCGTCCCGGTCATCAACGCGCTCTCTGACTTCGAGCACCCCTGTCAGGCTCTGGCAGATTTCATGACCCTTGAAGAGCGTTTCGGTTCCGCCGCCGGCCTCAACTTCACCTTTGTCGGCGACGGCAACAACGTCTGCCACTCGCTCATGCTGACCGGTGCGCAGCTGGGAACCAACGTCACCGTGGCCACGCCGCGCGGCTACTCGCCCGACATTGAAATCGTCACCAAGGCGCGCGAAATTGCAGAGTCCAACGGCTGTGAGGTTCGCCTCATACAGGACCCGCAGGCCGCCGTCGAAGGTGCCGACGCCGTCTACACTGACGTCTGCGTCAGCATGGGATTCGAGCACGAGTCCACCAAGCGCGAGCCCATCTTCCGTCCCTACCAGGTCAACGAAGCGCTGATGGCCAAGGCCTCGCCGAGCGCCGTCTTCATGCACTGCCTGCCCGCCCGCCGCAACGCCGAAGTCACCGACGCTGTCCTCGACGGCCCGCAGTCCATCGCCTTCGATCAGGCCGAAAATCGCCTCCACGCGCAGAAGGCCCTGTTGCTCCTGCTCCTCGGCGGCCTTGCAAACACTGCAAGCTTCCAATAACGAAGTTTGTGGAATTCGTATAGCGTCAGGGCGCGACTTTAGTCGTGCCGCAAAAGTTGAGAAAAAACGTGGGGCTTTAGCCCCTGAGGTATTGCACGCATGTCCGTAATTCTCGAATCCCTGCCCGTCGGCCAAAAAGTCGGCATTGCCTTCTCCGGCGGGCTCGACACCTCCGCCGCCCTGCATTGGATGAAGCAGAAGGGCGCCATCCCCTACGCCTACACGGCCAACCTCGGCCAGCCTGACGAAACCGACTACGACGCAATCCCGCGCGCGGCCCTCGAATACGGCGCTGAAAAGGCCCGCCTCATTGACTGCCGTGGCCCCTTGGTCCGCGAAGGCATCGCCGCGCTCCAGTCCGGC
>JBEKUB010000053.1:0-29715 GCA_049515455.1 Occallatibacter sp. | reverse complement strand
GATGAGCAGCAGCAGCGTCCCCAGGGCGGGGCTGATGCGGGGGCGAAGAGGATGGGTTGAGGTGGACAAAAGATTTGATCTCGGAATTGAAACGAGAGTTTACACGAATATCATAATCGGCTGTTGATGGCCCAACGGTTTCAGGCAGCGGGCCGGGGCCAGCGCGCTTCTACCGTGGTTCCGATGCCGCCGCGGGGGCGGAACTCGCCGCGAACTACGGCCCAGACCGGGTTGCAGGCTTTTACTACGTCTTCAAGCACCTGGTTCACAATGTTTTCCTGGAAGATGCCCAGGTTGCGGTAGCTGAAGAGATATTCCTTCAGCGATTTGAGCTCGAGGCAGCGTTCGCGGGGCATGTAGCGGATGGTGAGCACGCCGAAGTCGGGCAGGCCGGTCTTGGGGCAGACCGAGGTAAGCTCCGGATCGTCAATCAGAATCTCGTAGCCGGGAAACTGGTTCTGCCAGGTCTCGATGGTGGGGAAGGCGAAATCGAGGCCGGCCTTGGCGTGTTCGTCAGTATAGCGCGGTTGCTGGGCCATCTTTTTATTGTACGAGCCGGAAGATGGGCCGGCTTCCTGCTGTCCAGCCATATTTTTGCTTCTAAAGTCCGGCAATTGAGTCCTATATACTGACTCTGGTTACCGGAATGACTGAAGAGAGAAAGCAATCGGACCGTCGCCGGCTCTGGTTTTGGCGCGGCGCGGCAATCCTTACCGTTATCGTGTTCTTTACGGCGCGCTTCCTGATGCGCGATCAGTTGCCGGTGCACGCAGCGAAGGCGGTCCGCCAGGAGTTGACGAATACCATCAGCACCAACGGCCGCGTAGAGCCGGAGAACAATTTCGAGTTCTACAGCCCCGTTCCCACAACGGTGAAGGCCGTCTACGTGCAGCCCGGCGACGAGGTACCGGCCGGCAAACTGCTGATGGTGCTGGACGATGTGCAGGCGCGCGCACGGGTGGCAACTGCCGAGAGTGGCGTGAAGACGGCCCAGGCGGCGGTGGAGGCGGCTACGCACAATGGAAGCCAGCAGGAACGTCAGGCGGCGGAAGCAGAGACTGCCCGCGACCGGTTGAGCCGCGATCAGGCACGCCACGATCTGGATGCGCTCGTCAAACTAAAGAACGCGGGTGCGGCTTCAGCCAGTGAGGTCTCGGACGCACAGCAGCGGCTGGATGCGGCTGAAGCTGCCCTGCATGCATCCGAACAGGGCGCCAAAAATCGCTATTCGCCGGCAGAGGTGGAGCGGGCGCGGGCTGGGTTGACCGACGCGGAGACCAATCTGGAGGCGGCTCACCAGGTGATGGCGCAAACCTCAATCCATGCGCCTGTTGCCGGTACGGTCTACAGCCTCAATGCCAGTCCCACGGATTTTGTTGAACAGGGAAAGCTGTTGTTGCAGTTGGCCGACCTGCGTCGTGAACGCGTGCGCGCCTATTTCGATGAGCCCGAGATCGGCCGCCTGGCTATCGGCCAGCCTATAGAGATCAAGTGGGACGCCAAGCCGGGCCGGCAGTGGCACGGGCACATTGTCCGCATTCCTGTAGCCGTAATTATCTACGGCACGCGCAACGTGGGCGAAGTGGTGGTCCAGATAGACGATGCGGACCGCGATCTGCTGCCGGATACCAACGTCACCGTAACGGTAACCACTTCAAGCGAGCCAAACACCCTGAGCGTTCCTCGCGAGGCGCTGCACTCTGAGAACGGCAAGCCCTACGTCTACAAGGTGGTCAACGACAGACTGGTGCGAACCTCTGTAACCATTGGAACCATCAACCTCACTCAGGTTGCCATTCTCTCCGGACTCAATGACGGAGAAACGGTGGCAACCGGTACAGCCAATGGACTGCCCCTTCAGGAGGGCGTTCCGATCAAGGTTGTGCAGTGACTGGGCTCAAAAGAGCGGCTACGATGCTACTGTCAGTTTTTCTGGCGGCGGCCTTGACGGTTCCTGCCAATGCGCAGGACTTGCTTGCCCAGTCAAGAGCGGCTTTGCAGGCCGGCGAGGCGGACCATGCGCTGGAGCTGCTCCATTCCCTGCCCTCGTCAGATGCGGGCCAGGCCGAGGCCCACAACCTCGAATGTCGCGTGCGCTACACGTTGGAGGAGTGGAATGAAGCCGTCGACCAGTGCGAACAGGCGGTCCGGCTCGACGGGCAGAACTCCGATTATCATCTGTGGCTGGGCCAAGCCCTGGGCGAGAAAGCTGACCGGGCCTCGTTCATAAAAGCATATTCGATTGCCAAGCGAGTGCCGGTAGAGTTTGAAGAGGCGGTAAGGCTGAATCCCCGCAATGCTGAAGCGCTGTTTGATCTGGGCGAGTTTTACCGGCAGGCACCCGGAGTCGTGGGCGGTGGCGTGGATAAGGCGGAAGGCGTCGCCGCAAAGCTGGATAAAGTGGATCCATCGCGCGCCCATGAATTGCGCGGCAACATGGCCGAAAGCCGCAAGGATTATGACGCGGCCGAACGCGAGTTCAAGCAGGCCGTCGCGACCGGTGCGCATCCTGCAACGGAATGGACGAACCTGGCGGCCTTCTATTCCCGCCGGCAGCGCTGGACGGAGATGGAGTCGGCGCTTCACAGTGCGCTGGTTGCAGCGCGAGGCGATAAGCACGCGGCCGTTGCGCTCTATGACGGTGCTGGCGTGCTGATAGATTCCAAACGTGACCCGGCACTCGCAGCCAAAATGCTGGAAGATTACCTGGCCAGCCCGGGAAAAACTGAGGAAGCGCCGGCGTTTGTGGCTCACTATCGGCTGGCAAACTTGAAGGAGCAGCTCGGAGACTCTGCGGCGGCAACGCGCGAGCGCGCGGCGGCCCTCGCCCTGGCTAGTGAATACAAACCCACACAGGGAGCAAGTTCACACGAAACCAGGAATTGACTGGAAATATGCACCTGAATATCTCTCACAATCCGCGCATGGCATGGCTCGTGATCATGGGGCTGACGGCCGCACCCGCTTTGCTGCCGGCGCAGGTTTCGCTGGGCACGGTGGTGGCCCTGGCGCAGCGTAATTCAACATCTGTCAGGTTGGCCCAGACAGATGTTGATAAGGCCCAGGCAGTTCTGGCGCAGACCCATGATGCTTATGTTCCGAGCCTGAATCTTCACTCGGGACTTCCTGCCGTGCCCGAGGTCGGATTTACCGGGGGCATACCATCGATCCTGGACCTAACCGCACAGTCGCTGGTCTTCAGCTTTCCGCAGAAGCAGTACATCGCCGCGGCACGCTCGGGACTCAAGGCCGCCACTCTCAATCTCGATGACGCTCGCGAGCAGGTGGCGCTTGACGCCTCAACGGCTTATATCGAACTCGATACCGTAGATACAGAACTTGAAAGTGCACGCCAGCAGGAAGACTTTGCAGGAAGGTTGGTTGAGATCGAGCAGCAACGCGGCGAGGCTGGGATCGACTCGCTGAGCGATTTGTTGGAGGCTCGTCTCACTGCGGCCCAGCTCAAACTGAAACGCCTCCATCTGGAAGCCCGCGCCGCAACACTCGCCAAGCAGCTTGCAACGCTTACGGGCTTGCCTGTGGGCTCCATTACGCCCGATCATGCCAGCATCCCGGAGATTCCGGCAGTGAAGGCGGATAACGCTGAACAGAACACCGGCGCCCTTCAATCGGCTCAGATGCTCGCGATCGCCAAGCAAGAGACAGCGCATGGAGACCGATTGAGTGAGTACCTTCCACAACTAAGCTTTAACGCGCTTTACAGTCGCAGCACAACGATTCTGAACTACTTCAACGCTTACTACGCCAAGCCCATTCCGATTAACAACTTCAGTTCGGGATTCTCGATTCAGATACCGATCTTTGATCTTGGGCTTCATGACAAAACGAGGCAGTCTGCGGCTGAAGCGTTGCGAGCCACGGTTGAAGCCGAACAGGCCAGGCAACAAAACGACCTCCAGATTACCTCGCTCACCAGCAGCCTGCGCGAGTTAGATGCTCAGGCCGAAATCGCCAGCCTCAAGCAGCAAATTGCAAAAGAGCAGTTGCAGTCTGTGCTGGCCCAATTAGAACTGGGAAACGGCACTGAAAGCGGTCCCGCCGCTCAACCGCAACTGACCCCCAAAGCCGAGCAATTAGCCCGCATTGACGAGCGCCAAAAATATGTAGAGTCGCTGGACGCCGGATTCGATCTGGCCAAGGCCCGTCTCAGTCTGCTCCGCGCCCTCGGCCACATGGAAGACTGGCTGAACGAACTGCACGGAACAAAATAAACGCTGATGTGTAGAACGCCAATGAGAGCTCAAAAAATAGCCTTGATGGCCGCTCTGCTTGTTGCATCGAGAGCCTATGGTCAGGTCGAAGAAAAAGAGCCGGCGGCGATCCTCGAAGTCGGCGCCGCCGGCGAGTGGGCACTTAACCATGGAGTTCCCGCCTACGGCCCCAATTTTGCGGTCGAGGTAACCCCCATCAAGGAGCGACTGGAGATCGAAGCGGGGACAACGCCCTTCTTCAGCCGCGGCCAGAAGGAGTGGGACACCGACCTCCTGTTCAAGAAACCCTACACTCTTTCCAAGACCGCTGAATTCATGTTTGGCGCCGGCCCGGAATGGGCGCACACAACGAAAGCCGGCAAGAGTACTGATTCCATTGGGGCGGAAGGAGCTCTCGACTTCATGTTCTGGCCCTGGAAGAAGCGAAGACTGGGCTGGTATTTGGAACCAAGCTATGGATACGACTTCGGCAGTGGGCATCAGCAATCCATGAGTGTTTCCGCAGGTCTGCTGATTGCGATTCGATAGAGCGGTTCGACTTAGCTTGGGGAACCTGCCCTTGCCCCCGTTCTGCAATTACCCTTAGATTCAACCACCTACGGGAAATCGAAACGAAACGGCTAAAAATCCGTCAAAATGTTAGAATTGATAAGATGCCTATGCCCCTGAAAACACTACTCCTGAACCCGCCCTCGTTTGAGAACTTCGACGGTGGAGCGAGCTCGCGCTGGCCCGCAACGCGCGAGATTGAATCTTACTGGTACCCCGTCTGGCTCACCTACCCGGCCGGTCTGCTCGAGGGTTCGCGCCTGCTCGATGCCCCTCCGCATCACGTCTCCGCCGATGAAACCATCAAGATCTGCAAAGATTACGAGTTCCTGGTGCTCTTCACCTCGACCGTGGGGTGGGCGGGCGACCAGCGGCTTGCTGAGGCTATCAAGGCCGCAAATCCCTCCATCCGAATCGCCTTCGTCGGCCCCCCGGTGACCACCGACCCGGACCGCGCACTCAACGAGTGCTCCGCGCTGGACTTCATCTGCCGCCGCGAGTTCGACTACTCCGTGGTGGAGTTCGCACAAGGAAAGCCGCTGAATGAGATTTTAGGAATCAGCTACAAGCTCGACGGCAACATCGTCCATAATCCCGACCGGCCTCAAGTGGAAGACCTGGACGCCATGCCCTGGGCCACCAAAATCTACAAGCGGGATATGGACGTTACCCGCTATAGCGTTCCCTTCCTGCTGCATCCTTTTATCGCTCTCTACTCCACGCGCGGCTGCCCCGCACAGTGCACCTTCTGCCTGTGGCCGCAGACGTTGAGCGGGCACGCCTGGCGCAAGCGGTCCACGGACGACGTTGCCGCGGAACTGGCCTGGGCGAAGGAGAACTTCCCCAATGTCAAGGAGTTCTTCTTCGACGATGACACCTTTAACATTCAGAAAGTCCGCACTATCGAGTTGTGCGAAAAGCTCAAGCCTCTGGGACTGACCTGGAGTTGCACCTCCCGCGTGACCACAGATTATGAGACGCTGAAGGCCATGCGCGAAGCCGGCTGCCGGCTGCTGATCGTGGGCTTCGAGTCCGGCGACCCGCAGATTCTGAAAAACGTGAAGAAGGGCGCTACCGTCGAGCGGGCCCGCGATTTTGCGCGCGACTGCCACAAGCTCGGCCTCACCGTCCATGCCGACTTCATCCTCGGGCTTCCCGGCGAAACCAAGGAGTCGATCAGGAATACCATCAACTTCGCCAAGTCCCTTGATTGCGAAACCATCCAGGTCTCCATCGCCCACGCCTATCCCGGCACCGAATTCTACGACTACGCCAAGGCCAACGGATTTATCAAGAATGCTACGGCCATGATGGATGAAGGCGGCCACCAGATGGCGCACATTGAATACCCCGGCCTGCCCACCGACTACGTTATGGAAATGGTCCACCGCTTCTACGACGAGTACTACTTCCGTCCGAAAGCTGCATTCCGCGTGGTGTGGAAGGCGTTTGTGAATCGTGATCTGCCCCGGCTCTACGTCGAAGCCAAAGCCTTCCTCAAACTTCGCGCGCAGCGCAACAAGATGGTGAAGGTTGCGCGCAGCCAGCCGACCGAGCCGCCGGCCCCAGCAAAAGCCGGCGCCTAAAGCAATTTTCCTCATGATATTGAGGAGCTTGGTAAGCCGTTGAGCGGAGGGAGCGTGGGGCTTTAGCCCCACGAAATTCGATCGTAAAATCAGATTGCCTTCAGGCCCGGGGCTAAAGCCCACATGATTTCCCCACGCGATTCAGGAGCCTGAAGGCCCCTGCTCCCTCCGTTCGAATCGCATCCTGCATCATCCCAGGGAGTTCTACCGGGCTAACTTGAACCGCTCGCGAATCTCGTAGCGTGCGCCACTGGGCGAAAGATGGGTTTCGTAGAGAAGAAATTCCTCGACCACGAATCGTGTGAAAGGGGGTTTGCTCTGAATGTGGGACTTCAGTTCGCGGAGTCCTCGGCGTTCACCTTTACTGCGCGCCAGCGTGATGTGCGGATGGTAGGGGCGCGCGTCGTGCGCGAAACCGCAAAGTTCAGTGGCGGCAGCAACGCGCTTTTCGAGCGCAAGCAATTCAGGGGTAAGCCCAACGCCGGCAAAGAAAACTCCGGCGCGATCAAAGAAGCCCAGTTCCTCAAGCCGCACTGGAACCGGCGGCGAATGTACTTGGAGAAGATGCTCGACCAGGAACGCGTATTTCTCCTCGGAAGTATTTCCAAGGAATTCGAGCGTAATGTGCCACGATTCGGGCGCCGTCCAACGTAACCCATCCTCTTTGGCCTTGAGCCGCGCAGAGACCGCCGCAAGCTCGCCGATAACTGCTGCCGCCAGAGGAATTCCAATAAAAAGCCGCATACGAAGATAGTCTACGGCAGGCTCTCCGAATCAATCGGCGATGGCAGGAGTTCGCTCGATAAAAAACCCCCGGCTGGTTTGCCGGGGGCTTTCCTTCCATCCTTGAGCCGGTCTCAGTTGCTGAAGAGCAGAATGCCTGCGGCTTTTTCTTCGCTCACCGTTTCATCTGCACTGACCGGCCGGTAGAAGAGCTGGTTGGCATCGAGATAGACCTCAAGGAAGGCTGGGCGCTCAGAGATCTTTCCGGCGATCAACGCTTCAGACAAGGGGTCCTCGACGTAGCGCTGCAATGCCCTCCGAAGCGGCCGCGCGCCGTAACTGCGGTCCGTGAGGGTCTTGTCGAGAATCCACTTCTTGGCCTCTTCAGTGACCGAGATCGTGATCGACTTCTGCGCCAGGTTGGCATTCAACTGCTGCACAAGCAGTTCGACGATCTGGATCAGGTCGCTGTCAGACAACGACTGGAAGAGGATGATCTCGTCGAGGCGGTTGAGGAACTCGGGGTTGAAGGTCTTCTTCACCTCGCCCTTGACCAGCTCCTCCACCTTCTCGGTGACAAGGTCTTCGCGCTCGCTCTGGAAGCCGAGTCCCTGCTTCTTTTGCAGGTGCCGCGCGCCGATGTTCGAGGTCATGATGAGGATCACGTTCTTGAAGTCGACCGTGTTGCCAAGGCCGTCAGTCAACTGACCGTCCTCAAAGACCTGGAGCAAAATATTGAAGACATCGGGATGCGCCTTCTCGATTTCGTCGAGCAGCACGACTGAATAAGGCGAGCGCTTGACGCGTTCCGTCAACTGGCCGCCCTCCTCGTAGCCCACGTAGCCCGGAGGCGAGCCGATAAGCTTGGAGACGGAGTGCTTCTCCATGAACTCCGACATATCGAAGCGGATGAGCGCTTTATCGGAGCCGAAGAGGAAGTTGGCCAGGGTGCGCGCCATCTCCGTTTTGCCTACGCCGGTGGGGCCGAGGAAAAGGAAACTTCCGATGGGCCGATGCGGAGATTTGAGACCTGCTCTCGAACGCCGGATGGCGCGAGCCAGAGCGCCGATGGCCTTCTCCTGCGAGATGATGCGCTTGTGGAGTTCTTCTTCTACGCGCAGCAGCTTTTGCGTCTCTTCTTCCTTGATGCTGGTAACGGGCACGCCGGTCCAGCGGCTGACCACGTCCTCAATATCTTCGCGGCCCACGATGCCGGCGGCCGAATCGTCGAGGTGATACTTGTCGCGCAGTGCGCGCAGGCTTTCGCGCTCCTTACGCTCCTCGTCGGAGTAGAATCGCGCCTTCTCGAACTCATGATTGGCGATGGCCGAGTCCATGCGGTGCACGATGAACTTGATGCGCTTCTGCACCTCGGTGATCTCCTCGGGCAGCGAGGTCTGGCGCAACTTTACACGCGCGCCGGCCTCGTCGATCAAGTCGATGGCCTTATCGGGCAGGAAGCGGTCGGGGATATAGCGGTTCGAATGCGAGACGGCGAACTCGACCGCATCATCGGTATAGCTGACCGCGTGGAATTTCTCATAGCGGTCCTTGATGCCGTGGATGATCTTGATGGCGTCGGCCTCGTTGGGCGGCGGTACCTTGACGGCCTGGAAGCGCCGTTCCAGCGAGCGATCTTTCTCGATGGATTTGCGGTACTCGGCCGGAGTGGTGGCGCCGATGCACTGAATTTCTCCGCGGCTAAGCGCCGGTTTCAAAATATTGGCCGCGTCCAGCGAACCCTCGGCTGAGCCCGCCCCAACCAGCGTGTGCAGCTCATCTATGAAGACGATGGAGTTCTGATTTTCCATCAGCTCTTTCATGATGGTTTTGAGCCGCTCTTCAAATTGGCCGCGGTACTTGGTTCCCGCCACAATCAGCGAAAGGTCCAGGCCTAGGACGCGCTTGTCGGCGAGAAAGCTGGGAACCTCGCCGTCGGCGATGCGTTGCGCTAGGCCTTCGACGATCGCCGTCTTGCCCACGCCCGGTTCGCCGATCAGCACCGGATTATTTTTGGTGCGGCGGCAGAGAATCTGCACTACGCGCTCCAGTTCGCTGTCGCGGCCCACTAGCGGGTCAAGCTGTCCGTCCATGGCAGCCTGGGTCAGGTCGCGGCTGAACTCGGCCAGCAGACTGCTCTCACGCTGTCGCTGCTGAGGCGGCGCCTTTTCTTGAGTCACGCGGGCCAGCTCGTCGCGAATCTGCGCCAGCTTCAATCCGCGCTCCTGCAGAATCTCCGCGGCAAAGCACTTTTCTTCCCGCAAGAGGCCCAAAAGCAAATGTTCAGTACCGATGTGCTTGTGGCCCAGCCGCTCGGCTTCTTCCGCCGCATAGGCCAGCACCCGTTTGCACTCGTTTGAAAGCGGCAGGTCAACAGAGGTCGAGACCTTTTCGCGAATTGTGGTATGCGCCTCAATCTGCTTGCGGATCGACTCCACCGAAGCATGCGAGCGCAAAAAACGGTTAGTTAACGCCTTGTCCTCGCGCAGCAGGCCGAGCAGCAGGTGCTCAGTCTCGATATAGGGCGAACCGAACTGGCTGGCCTCATACCGCGCGAAGAAGATCACTCGTCGTGCCTTCTCCGTATAGCGTTCGAACATTTTGATCTCCCTTGAACAAAGCCATCGGCTGGAGTGGCTGTCCGGTGAACTTGCCGGCTTCAGCCCGACCCGCGGGTGCTTTCTTTGAACTACGCCACCGGAGGCGACTTGGAAAATGCACTTTCGCCCCGAATGGCCCTTTTAGGATGGTTGCCGGCGCGCTTGCTACCCGGCAAATCCCCGGCGTTCATACTGCTGGGGATACGTCCATCCTGCCCTGGCAACCCGGCTGGGTAAAATCCATCCCTTACCGGGCTGTTACTTATTAAGACTCAAAAAGTGCTGGAATGGTGCATTTTCTCGTCAACGGCCGCCGGCTTGCAATCCCACTTAAGATGTGGCGGCCAAAGGTGTGAGCCGGCCGCCTTCAAGGCGTAGAACCCTCGTACAGCGTGCCGCCAGATCAGTGTTGTGCGTTACCAGAATAGAAGTGAGGCCGTGGCTTGCGTGCAGCCGCTCAATCAGGTCGAAGACCATGCCTGCGGTTGATTCGTCCAGGTCGCCGGTGGGCTCGTCTGCCAACAGTAGGCGAGGATTGTTCACTAACGCACGCGCCAGCGCCACGCGCTGCTGTTCGCCGCCGCTCAACTCGCCCGGCCGATGGGTGCTGCGATCTTCCAAGCCGACCTCCCTCAGCCAGTTTGCCGCCACTGTCAACGCCTGCCGCTTGTTTACGCCGCAGGCCAGCAACGGCATGGCCACATTTTCAAGCGCCGTAAACTCTGGCAGCAGGTAGTGGAACTGCCAAACGTAGCCGATCTCCCGATTGCGAAAAGCCGCGGCCTGGCGTGGGGAAAGCTGGGCCACATCGGTTGAGGCGCAGTATACAGTTCCCGCGGAGGGAGTATCAAGCGCTCCCAGAATGTGCAAAAGCGTGCTTTTTCCCGCGCCGGACTGGCCCACGATGGCCACCATCTCGCCACCCTGGACCTCGAGGTTGAGCTGTTCAAAAAGGTTCAGCGTGCCACGCGCGGTCTGGTAGGTCTTTCTCAGGCCGCTCACCTGAACGATGGGCACCCGCAACTCCGGCTCCCGCTCGCTGCGGGCCGCCTGCTGAGGTACCGCTGAGGAAGTTTGAATCATTCGCTTAACTCCATTTTACCGTGTTTTGGCCTGAGGCCGCGCGTAGTGCCCTTGCGCTGGCAATCGGAGGTACCTCGGAACAACGTTGCAGACGGCGCATGCCTCATTTTCCGGCGGGCAATTTAGCCTTCATAGCAGTCTAAAGTCATGCTTTTCGGCAAAACCTGCTAGGTGTCTTGGATCACTTGCGGCGAAAACGGAAACGCTTATAAATGAATTCAACTCATGAGCGGAGCGAAAACCATCTCAACGTTGGCCTTTTCTGCGGCCTTCATGGCGGGCACGTGCGCGGCACAAACGCAGCAGTCGGCCTATGAGCGGTTCAGGGCAAGCAACGCTCAAATGGCCGCAATGCAACCGGCTATGGTGACGCCGATGGTGGAGGCCGATCCGCGGCTCATTCAATATGTGCGGGCTGCCTTCTCAAACGAGTACACAGCCGCGGGCACTGAGACGGTGAGTTATGGAAACGGGCGCGGACTGGGCGTCATCGCCGGACATCGCTTTGAGTTCGACTACATGCCGCCCTCCTACATTCAGCACAACACGGACTCGTCAAAGGACGGACTGGGCGATACTTCCGTGGTGGGCAAGGTTCGCATCGCTTCAGGCAACGCCCAGCACGGCAACTTCGCCGTTGCGGCGCTGCTGAGCCACAGCTTCGCCACCGGAACTTACAGGAACGGCGCAACCACCGATACCTGGAACCCGACTCTGGCCGCCTGCCGCGGGTTTGGACGCTTCAACGCGCAGTCCTCGCTGGGCGGCGCCATGCCGACTGGAAAGATGGCCGAGCAGGGCCGCTCCATCGCCTGGAATGCGCTGATGCAGGCGCACGCTACGACGCATGCGTGGCTCGAGCTTGAAAACAACGCGACCTTCTATTTCCAGGGAAGTCACGACGGCAGGATGCAGAACTTTGTCACTCCGGGGGCCTTTTACGTAGTGCGAAATAAAAACTGGAAGCCGGAACACGCCTACCTGGTCTTCGCCGGCGGCATGCAAATTGCCACTTCCAGCTTCCACACCTGCAATCACAACCTGATCTCCGAGCTCCGGATTCTTTTCTAGCTCCTCGTAGAAGAGATTTTGCACCTCTGCCGCTGGCGATCAAAACCGCTTGTGACCTAAATCACTTGTTGTCTGATCCTTAGCTGATATAAAGTAATCCGACCCTTGAACAAACATAAAAGATTGTTAACTTTGGCGCTTTCGGCGGTCATCCTGCCCGGAGCCTGTGCGGCACAAGCGCAGCAATCTTTCTATGCCCGTTTCAGGACGAACAATGATGCCATGACCGCAGTGCAGCCGACATGGATGAGCCCGCTCATCCAGTGCGACTCGCGGCTTACGCAATCGGTGCGGCTGTCGTTCGCAAGCTCCTATACCTCTACCGGCACGCAGACGGTGAACTACGGCAATGGCCACACCTTCGGCGTGATCGCAGGCAATCGCTTTCAGTTCAATTTCATGGCGCCTCCTTATATCCAGAACAACTCCGCCACGGCGCAGGACGGCTTCGGCGATATTCAGGTAGAGGGCAAGTTTCGCATCGCGTCCGGTAATGCACAGCACGGCAACTACGCACTGACGGCTCTGTTGGCCTACTCAGCGCCAACCGGCAGTCATCAGAATGGCGCGCTGACATCGGTCTACTGGCCGACCCTGGCCACGGGCCGCGTATGGGGGCGGTTCAATGTGCAATCCACACTGGGCGGCCAGTTGCCCGCCGGCAAAATCGCGGCGCAGGGCCGTCAAATCCAATGGAACGTAACCCCGCAATGGCATGCAACAGCGCATCTGTGGCTGGATATCGAAGACAACGCAATTTATAACTACGGCGGACCATTCGATCGCAGGACGACGAATTACATGACTCCGGCTGTTTACTATGTGGTGCGGCGCAAAGACTGGAAGCCTACGCACGCTTTCCTGGTTTTTGACAGCGGCATGCAGATTGCCACATCCGCCTTCTACCCCTGCAATCACATCCTGATCACGGAGATGCGAATCGCTTTCTAGAATTTGTTTTGAAAGGCCTGGGGGCGGAGGGCACAGGCAGCCGAAGACTGCGCGCGTCTCTGCTTGCCCCGAGTGGAATCAGCGCTTCAGTATTTAACCTTGGTCTCCGAAGCGATCCACGCCTCGAAGCTCTCCCATGCTTCGTCGCCCAGCAACTGCGTAGCGGGAAGCTTTCGTGCTGATGGTTCCTTGCGGAATTCTTCGTAAAGAAACGCATCGTCAAAGCCAGCACGGGCCGCATCGGAAGAACTGCCAGCGTAGAAGATTTGATCGATGTGTGCCCAGTAAGCCGCGGCGAGGCACATGGGGCAAGGCTGGCAACTGCTATAAAGTTCGCACCCGGCCAGCGTGAAAGTGTTCAGTGTTTTTGCGGCGGCACGAATGGCGTTCACCTCGCCGTGGGCCGTCGGGTCATGGCTTGCGGTCACCGTGTTGATGCCTTCGCCTACGATCCGGCCGTCGCGCACAATGAGAGCTGCAAACGGACCGCCGGTTCCGGTAGCCACGCTCTGTGTGGCCAGCCAGATGGCGCGCCGCATAAAGTCGGGATTGGCCTTCACAGTCATGATTTCAAGTATATGCAGTTTTTTGAGAACGGCAGGCCGCTGGATGCTTTCGTAAATTTTTCTTCCCCGCAAAAGCCTGATTTCGTCCCGCTTTTTGCACATCTAGCCCGCAATTTGCAACCGAAATCCCGTGAATATTCGGTTGAATTCAGCGCTGTAGCGGTTATTCTATTTGCATTCCGCGATTCAGTTCTTACCACTCCAACAGTCGAATCGCGCTCGTAAGGCCCCCCGATTTTTCATTGGCCGGGGATTGACCAAAGAGCGCCAGAATCACCATTCGACCCAGTGTCTCTCGATCACCATCGAGAAACCATTGGGAAAAACTCTTTCTACGAGGCCTGTAACGTGAGCAATTCCATACGCACTTCTTCTTCTCCAATCTCCTGGCTGCTGACTGTTGCTGCGGCCGTTGCGCTGTGCTGCTCTCCGCTGTTTGCACAGCAAACGCTGGGCGGCATTACCGGCCAGGTGACAGACGCCAAGGGCGGCATGATTCCCAACGCCGCCGTCACGCTGGTGGATGAGCAGACCTCGCTGAAGCGCGCGGTGAAAACCAACGGTGCCGGCGAGTATACGTTTGTGAATCTTCCCATCGGCACTTATACGCTCACCTACACGGCCGGTGGCTTCGAGGCGCAGAAGACGCAGCACATTGCCGTGCAGGCCGATCGCACGACCACCGTGAATGCCCAGCTCAAAGTGGGCCAGGCCAGCGAGACCGTCGAAGTGCAGGCCACGCCGCAGCTGAATGCCGTGGATACCACCAACGGCTACGTGCTCGACAACGCAAAGATCGAAATGGCGCCGCTGGCCACCGGCAGCTTTACCGGGCTGGCCATTCAATCCACCGGCGTCAGCGCGGAGCTACCCGGCGGCACGGGCGTGAACTCCGGCCTGGGCAATGCGCCCATCTGGGCCAACGGACAGCGCGACACTTCAAACACATTTCTGCTCAACGGCGTGGACGCCAGCAATCTCTTTAACGGCAAGAGCACCAGCCAGGTGCCCTCGTTTCGCGTTACAGACAATACCGGCGTAGGCAACAGCACCGCCGGCGGCATCATTCAGAGCAGCGCCTCAATCTATCTTTCCATCGGCAACTCCATCCCCAGCCCTGCCCCCGAGACTCTTGAAGAAGTGCGCGTGAACGCCTCAATGTACGATGCGCAGCAGGGCGCAACCGCCGGCGCGCACATTGATATGAGCACCAAGTCGGGAACCAACGCATTCCATGGCAACGCCTACATCCATCGCGGCACAAGCTGGCTCAATGCCGCCCCGTTCTTCTTCAATAACGACCCGGACATTCCCGCGAACCAGAAAGTTCCCCAATTGCATCGCTACACCGCGGGCGGAACGGCGGGCGGTCCTATCATCAAGAACAAGCTTTTCGGTTTCGTGAGCTATCAGCATCTGCACGTCTCCGATCAGGAGATTGGCTATTCGCGCTTCTCGGTTCCATTGGGACTCACAGACGACCGCGGGACCGATATTGCCAGTACATTTGCCCAGGTATCCAATGCCGGATGGTGTCCTCAGCCTAACCCGAGCCTGCCCAATTACTACTGCACGACCGGGTCTCCTCTGATTGGAGCCAATCTGAATAACAACACAGTGAATCCGGGTAGTACTGTGGCGGCCAGTTTGTTCAATGAGCCTTCCCTTCCCGGCGAGCCGGGCAAGTGGCTCATTCCCAATCCAAGCAGTATCCCAACGACCACCCATCCCTACGACGTCTCGCTTCCCGGCACGGCTTACTTTCTCGGCGACCAGGCGGTAGCCAATCTGGATTGGAACGTCAGCGCCAAGGACACGCTGGCCCTGAAGTACTACTACCAGCATGATCCGACGATCGCTCCATATGCGTACTCGAATGTGCCGGGATGGGATCAGCATCTGGACGCGGGCAGCCAGGTCTTCTCAGTCAACAACGTGAACGTATTCAAGAGCAACCTGAGCGTGACGGAGACTTTCGGCTTCATCCGCGAAAAGATCTTTTCAAACAATGTGCAGCCTTTCAGCCCCACAAGCCTGGGCGTGAACAACCTAGGGTCTCAGTATTACGCCGGAGTCACCATCGTTGACATTCTGGGCGTTAACACACCCACTACGCTGCAATCCCTCAACATCGGCCCCGGAACCAACCAGGGCTCGCTGACTGGAATCTTTCAGAATCGCTGGATGCCGTCAGGTAATGCCACATGGCTACACGGGAAACATACAGTGAACTTTGGCGGAAGCTGGTCGCACACACAGTTGAATCCCCGTGACCGCCGTCCCGGAACCGCCGGCACCACCACCTCGGCGGACTTCAGCCAGTTCGTTCAGGGCCTGGTCACCACCAACTACGACTTCAGCACCACCACATTCCTCCAGGGCAACGGCGACCGCTACTATCGCGCCGACCAGACCGGGCTCTACCTACAGGACAAGTACCAGTTGCGCCCGAACTTGAGCGTGACGGCCGGTGTCCGCTACGACTTGAATGGAGGATTCAGCGAGAAGTACGATCGTCTGTATAACTTCGATCCCAGCCTCTTCGATGCCGGTTCGGCCGGCGACCCCACCAATCCCAATGGAACCATCACCAACAACGGCTACGTCATCGCCCAGAACAATCACGACACTACGCTGACCGGCCGCCAATGGGGCATCGCTCCGCGGCTCGGCTTTGCCTGGACGCCTACCAAATTCAACAACAAGATTGTGGTCCGCAGCGGTTCTGGTTTTTATTACGACCGCGGCGAGCTGTTCACTTATTTCTCGCCCGGCTATGCTGCCGGCCTGGTCGAGGGCGGACCCTTCGGCGTGGCCCAGGCGCCACCCTTCGTCAACTCGCAGGTTTGCAACACCGCCGATCTCAGCTATTACCAGGGTTACATTCCCACCTGCAATCCCGCCGACGCCAACCTGGCTCAACCCTGGGGCGCGACGCTTGGAGCGCCTCCCACGGGCAAGGCCTCCGACATCACACAATTCCTACCCAACGCTTACGACATTCTCAACTACGCAGCGGAACCTTTCTCCATGGGCACATACGACCGCAAAAACAAGCTGCCCTATTCCATCAACTACACTCTTGACGTTCAATGGCAGCCGCGCAACGACATCGTGGTCGAGATCGGCTACGTGGGCAACCTTGGGCGGCACCAAGTGATTCCGACTCCCTTTAATCAGTCCCAGATCGCCAGCCCATCGAGCCCCATCCGCGGGCAGAACTACACTTACGGATACACCGTCTCACAGTGCACGAATCCCACTCCCACCCAGTGTGGTTCCGTCCCCATCAACCTCCCGGATGGAACCCCGTATCTGGCCAATTACGAAGGTGGCAACGTTGATCTGCGCGTCCCTTATATCGGGTATTCGGCTGAGTCCATCGATTACAGAGCAGCGGGCGTTTCAATGTACAACGCGGGACAAATCCATGTGGACAAGCGCATGGGCCACGGCATTACGGCAGGCGCGTCTTATACCTTCTCCCACACTACCGATGAACAAAGCGCTCTGGGACTCTTCTATACCGGCGACAATCCTGACAACCTGCGCTCCGGCTACGGACTGGCCGACTTCGACCGCAAACACGTGCTCAACTTCACTTACACCTACCAACTGCACAACTTCGAACCCGAAGGCTCGCTCAGAGGGGCGTTCACCAACGGCTGGAGCCTGAACGGACTCACAATTCTGCAGAGCGGGCAGCCTTTCAGCGTGATCGACTTCACCGGCGCCGTGGGCAGCATTTATTACAGCGTATCCGACGGCATCAACGATCCCATCGTTCCGCTGGCTCCCGGCTGCACGGCAAAGTCCGCCTCCACCGGCTCAAACGGCGCGTGGGTCGAAGCCGGAGGGCAACCGGCGCTCAAAGCAAGCTGCTTCACCCTTCCACTGTTGAACCCCGGAGACCTCGGCGGAGCCATTCCATCCAACGATCCTTACGAGACTACCTTTGTCTCCCACGGAGAGCGCAACATCTTCCGCCAAACGCCGCAAAGACGCGCTGACGCTTCACTGGTAAAGGTCACCCCCATCGGCGACCGGACCAAACTGCGCTACTCCCTGGACGTATTTAATCTAACGAATACAACCAGCTTCGACGTCACCGGAGACCAGGTTTCGCAGAACGTGAACTACAACGGCTACCCGTTGACAGGCACACCGCCGTTGCCCACCGCTTGCGACAACACGAATGCCGGCTTCTATAACTGCCCGGCCGGTCTGGGCATCACGCTGCACGCAATCGGCAGCCCGCGCCAGGTGCAAATGGCGCTGCGCCTCGATTTCTAAATCAGACCGATTCAATAACACGAAGGGCGCCCGCTTTGCGCGGACGCCCTTTTTGTATTGAATTGATTGCCGTAAACTTCAAGCACAAACTTATTCAGCCGCCCGCATCTTCCCACCCGGCAGAAGTTCGAAGACTCGCCCCCGCCAGAGAATTCGGCTGCCAAAATAACTTGCAGCCCAGAAGCCCATCCCCATCAAATCGCGCACCGGGTAAAACGCCAGCAATCCAAACCAGCTTTTATCGCGCACCACGAAACGGCCCACCGCAATCGAGAGCGCCAGCCGCGTAGCCACGCTCCAGCCAAAGAGCGCCAAACCCCACCATGCGTGGCCCAGCAGGATCGCCGTTCCCCACGCCAGCAGCCCAAACGGAAGGCTGAAAGTCAACGCCGTGCCGAAGTGCCCTTTAGGCCGCGAAAACCGCGTGGACTTCATCCACCGCACCTGGTGCTTCATTGAAGCCGCAAAGCTCGAATTGATCACCATGTGGTCGATGGCGTGATGGCTCAGCGCCACCGTCTGTCCCAGCTTGAAGGTCTCGTGCCCCAGCACGAAATCGTCCGCGCAGTAGTCGGCCGTAACTTTGAATCCGCCCATTGCGCGGATCGTTTCTCGCCGGAAAGCCATCGTCGGCCCCAGCACAAACTGCATCCCCTCCATCCCCCGCGCCACCAGCACGCCGGAGGTCATCTCCACACTCATGCCCACGGCCTCAATCCGCGCCCACAATCCGCCTTCAGCCGCAACACCACGATAAATGCAGCACATCCCGCCCACCCGTGGGTCGGCAAAAGGCAGCGCCACGGCGCGCAGATAATCCGGCGTCACGCGCACGTCGCTATCGCTGATCACCAGAATCTCGTGCGCCGCCTCAGCCTCCATCCGCTCCATCGAAGCTACTTTGGCATTGATGTAGTCGGGTTGGCCGCCGGTCGAGAGAAATTTCGCCGGAATCTTCGGATACCGCGCCGCTACCCTCCGCGCCGTCTTCAAACCGGCATCCTCGGCCGAGCGCGTGCAAAACAAAATCTCGTACTCGGGATAATCCTGCTCAAAAAATGTAGCCAGGTGAGCATCAAGACCGGGCTCGTCTCCGTGCAGCGGCTTCAGCAGGGTCAGCGGCGGCGTAAAACCCGGCCGCACCTCAAGCTCGGCCAGCGCCTTCCGCCGTTCGCGCAGGTAGCCCGGCACAGCGGAAAGCACCATGCCCGCAAACACCGTGGAAGTAATCAGGCCGAAGACGGCCAATACGAGAAGAACGTACAACATACAGGAATAAGAATACCGGTTCGTGGCGAACGTGAAAAATTCAGCCAGCTCCCATTGAAAACACACACCCGGGAAGGCCGGCGCGATGAGGGTTTATGGTTTACGCGGCGAGGCAGTCCTGGCCACCACGGTCGGCTTGCGCATGGGCACAATCGCCCCAGCGGAGCCAGAAGCCGCAGCTTGAAACCGCTCCAGCATCTCCGTGCGCACGTACTCCACAAAGCTCTGCATCTGCCGGTTCATCTCCTCCATCCGCTCCCGCATCTGCAGGACGATGGCGATGCCCGCGATGTTCACTCCCAGGTCTCGCGCCAGGTTGAGGATGAACTCCAGCCGCTCCAGGTCTTCGTCGGTATAGAGCCGCGTGTTGCCCTCGGTGCGCGACGGCTTCAGCAGCCCCTCGCGCTCATAGAGCCGCAGCGTCTGCGGATGAATCTCGTACATCTCGGCCACCGCCGAGATCATGTACGCGCCTTTCGTCTTGCGTTTTGCAGCCATCGTCTTTTCTCGAATCAGCTTACCGTGTTCGTTTTGTCAGCAGCGATCATCTGCCTGAACTCAACACCTGGCCCTATTCCCTACTCCCTCTCTCTTTCAAACAGCGCCGTACGCGGATCCTTGGGATTCAGCCTGGCCAGCTCGCGCATGATCTCCTTGCTGCGCTCGTCCTGCAGCGTGGGCACCACCACTTCCACAGTCACGATCTGGTCGCCGCGCGTCCCCGGCCGCTGCGCGTTCTCCACGCCGCGCTCCCGCATGCGCAACTTTTGCCCGCTCTGCGTGCCGGGAGGAATCTTCAACTGTGCGCGTCCGTCGATGGTCGGCACGTCGACCTTTGCGCCCAGTGAGGCCTCGGAAATCGTGACCGGCACGGTCAACTGAATATCGTCGCCCACCCGCGTAAACACCGGGTTCGTCCCGGTGCGCACGATGATATACAGGTCCCCCGCCGGACCGCCGTTCAACCCTGCGTTGCCCTTGCCCGGCAGCCGTATCCGCTGCCCGTCTCGCGTTCCCGGCTTCATGCGGAAATCGACCGTCTCAGTCTTGTTCACCACGCCTTCACCGTGGCAGGTGGGGCAGTCGTTTGAAGTCCGTCCCGTACCATTGCAGCTCGGACAGGTGATATTGAACTTCATCCGCCCGCCCATCTGCGAACCGCCGGTGTGCGCCTGCCCGTGACAGGTGGGGCAGGTCTCCTGGCGGTTCACCTGGATGCGCGCCTGCCCGCCGCGAATCGCCGTCCAGAACTCCACCGTGGCCTGGTATTCGATATCCGTTCCCGGCTGCGGTCCACGGGGCCGCTGCGGTTGCTGGGCTCCTGAAAACATTCCGGAAAAAATGTCCTTGAAGCTGCCCCACGACTGCGAACCCGCACCCGTCTGCTGCGCCGTCTGGTGCCCCGGCCCACCGAAGCCGGAGAAGTCGAAGCCCTCGAAGTCCACCGGAGGCCGCCCGCCCGCGCCCTGCTGCCGCGCGTAGGCCTCGGCCGTCGCCGGATCGATCTGATCGGAGTAGAACCCCACCTGGTCGTAGACTTTGCGCTTCTTCTCGTCGCTCAGAACGTCGTTGGCCTCGGAGATCTCCTTGAACTTCTCCTCGGCTTTCTTGTCGCCGGGATTCACGTCCGGATGGTAGCGCCGCGCAGCCTTCCTGAACGCCTTGCGGATCTCATCCGCCGTAGCCGTCTTCTTCACGCCGAGCAAGCCGTAATAATCTTTGTTTTGGGTCGTCGCCATGTGTGTTTTCTTATCTCAGTTGATCCTACGGGATTCGTTTCCGCCTTAATTGCATGATTCATGCCAATAATCTCATATGCTCATCGGCAAAGACTCATGCAATGCGAAGCGCTTTCTGCACTGCCTTCGGTTCGCGGTCAATTACAAGCAGATAGGCGCGCGTCGGCCCTTCGGGGACGCGCCGGCCCTGCTCCCAATGGCGCACCGTATTCACGCTGAATCCGAACCGGATTGCAAACTCCCGCTGTGTCATTCCCAGCCGCCCGCGGATCGCCTTCACGTCGATCGCCGGCGGAATATGAACGACGTATGAGCCTTTCTTGGCGGTTCCCTCAACGAAGGCAAGGGCTTGCTCAAGCCCTCGCAGAATACCGTCTGCAACTCTCTTGCTCATTCCTTTGACCTCCGTCGCTTGTGCGCTTCCACTATCTGCTTCGTGACGAACTGATACCTACGACAAGCTGCCTGGCTCAGGTTCTGCCGCTCGTTCTTGGCATAAGCCTCAAGAAGAAAGAGCGGCATGTCCACATCGTGATAAAAGTAGATTACGCGCGCTCCACCTCGCTTGCCACGCCCCTCCAGCCCCCATCGCAGCTTGCGAACTCCTCCGCTTCCTGGAACAATCACTCCCGCCGTGGGGTGATAAGCCAGATAGTTGACCAGCTCTATCCGTTCCTCGTCGTCCATCAGTTTGCGCGTGGCGGCGAGGAACTCTTCCACCTCAACGACCGTGATGGGGCCTGTACTTGCCAAAAGTGATTGTAGTGCATTGGACTACCTACTGCAAGCCTTCGTCAGAATTGGCTCAGCCTTATCACAGCAAAATAATCGAACCGTGTGCTATCGTTCCGTCATGCGAAAAACGACCTTCGTGAGAACGCTTTCCAGCTACTTCATTCTCTTCTGTCTGATTGCATTCGGCAAGGTTTGCCAACCGGCCATCGCCCAAAACGCTAGCCCTACCGCTGCTCCTGCCAATGACTCTTCAGTCGCTGCAACCATGCCCAGCGACCCCAAGGAATTAATGCTGCTGGCTGCCAAGATCAACGGCCTGACCGGCGACGATGTGAAACCATGGCATCTGAAAGTCTCGTTCACAGTGTTCGACGGATGGGGAAATGCTTCTAACAAGGGTACCTTTGAGGAGTTCTGGGCTAGCGCGCATAAATACAAAACCGCCTATACAAGCAAGACATTTTCACAGACCGACTACGGCACGGAGCACGGTGCCCTGCGTACCGGCACTCAATACTCAGCGCCAATACTCTTGACACAAATCAGCAATGAATTTGTCTCTCCGTTGCCGGTCGATGAAAAACTGATCGAGCATTTGACCTTCGACCTGCAAAAGCGGAAGGTAGTCGGGAATAAGTGCCAATGTCTAACGATTACGGGATCTACGGATTCAACTCTACCCCATACGTTCACGGGGCCTACCTATTGCCTTGATCTGAATATCCCCTTACTCCGAATCAGTATGCGAGGAGGAGAAATGTTCCAGATTGTACATAAAGGCGACGTAAGTTTTCAAGGGCGAAACCTACCCCTGGATTTAGAGGGCAATCGTAGCTTATCGACCGTCGGCGGCGCACCGGCCTTCAGAGCGCATCTGGAAAGCGTTGATGCGCTGAAGTCCTTCAATGAATCCGACTTTACTCCACCGGCTGATGCAATACCGGCCCCAATACAGGTTAGAATCGATTCGACTAAGGCTCAGGAGCAACGCCTTAAGCAAAGCGCCCCCATATATCCACCCATTGCTCAGGCAGCGCGTGTGGAAGGAACTGTGGTTCTAAAGGCAATCATTGGTACGAATGGTCGAGTCATAGATTTGAGCATCATCAGTGGCCCCGCGATGTTGCAACAGGCAGCACGCGATGCTGTACAAACCTGGACCTATAAGCCCTATCTCCTGAATGGCGAACCAGCAGAAGTAAATACCACGATTAATGTCGTCTTCGCGCCTGGTAGTATTCCACACGCGATCCCTTAGGCGATGGCGGGTGGCCCCGATCTCATACCGCAATTTTTATCCAAAAAGAGGGTGCCCCCGGTCCCTCGCCTTTGGGGACCGGGGAGGTTGAGTGAACTCCGCTTATTTCTTCTCGTCCACGTCCACGTATTCCGCGTCGATCACGCCTTCGTCTTTCTTCTGCTCCGCTGCGGGCGGCTCTCCAGCGGGCGCTGCACCGGCCGTAGCCGAAGCCGCGTTCGCCTTGTAGAGCACCTCGGCCAGTTTGTGGCTGGCGTGGGTTAGCTTCTCGTGGGCGTCTTTCAGCTCCTTCGAAGACGGCGTGCCTTCCAGCACCTTCTTTGAATCGGCCAAAACCGACTCGACCTCGCCCTTCTCCGGACCCTCGATCTTGTCGCCGGACTCCTTCAGCATCTTTTCGATGTTGTAGACCAGCCCGTCGAGCGAGTTGCGCGCCTCGATCTCGTCGCGTTTTTCCTTGTCCTCGGCCGCGTGCGCGTCGGCGTCCTTGGCCATTCTTTCAACCTCATCTTTCGAAAGGCCGGAACTCGACGTAATCGTGATGCGCGTGTCCTTGCCGGTGGCGTTGTCCTTGGCCGTCACGTTCAAAATGCCGTTGGCGTCGATGTCGAAGGTGACCTCGATCTGCGGAACGCCGCGCGGCGCCGGCGGAATGCCCGCCAGCTTGAACTTGCCCAGCGTGCGGTTCTGCGCCGCCAAAGGCCGCTCCCCTTGCAGCACGTGGACCTCGACCTCGGTCTGCGAATCGGCAGCGGTTGAAAACGTCTCAGTCTTCTTGGTCGGAATCGTGGTGTTGCGCGGAATCATCGGCGTCGCCACTCCGCCCAGCGTTTCAATGGCCAAGGTAAGCGGCGTCACGTCGAGCAACAGAAGATCCTTGACCTCGCCGGCCAGCACGCCTGCCTGCACCGCCGCGCCGATTGCAACCACCTCATCGGGGTTGACGCTGTGATTCGGCTCGCGTCCGAAGAGCTTCTTCACCATCTCCTGGATCTTGGGCATGCGCGTCTGTCCGCCCACCAGGACCACTTCGTCGATGTCCTTGGCGGTAACACCGGCGTCAGCCATCGCCTTCTTGCATGGCTCGAGAGAGCGGTCAAGCAAATCCTCAACCAACTGCTCAAGCTTGGCGCGAGTCAGCTTGCGCACCAGGTGCTTGGGACCGGAGGCGTCCGCGGTAACGAACGGCAGATTGATCTCCGTCTCGAAGGTCGTCGAAAGCTCGATCTTGGCCTTCTCGGCCGCATCCCGCAGCCGCTGTAGCGCCATTTCGTTGCCCTTTGAAGCCAGATCAAGCCCCTGCTCCTGCTTGAACTCGGCAATCAACCACTCCACAATCCGCTGATCGAGATTGTCGCCGCCCAGGTGCGTATCGCCATTGGTCGACTTGACCTCGATCACGCCCTCGCCCACTTCGAGAACTGAAATATCGAATGTGCCGCCGCCAAAGTCATAGACAGCGATGGTCTCGTCCTTTTTCTTGTCGAGCCCATAGGCCAAAGCGGCCGCGGTCGGCTCGTTGACAATGCGCTTTACATCGAGGCCTGCAATCTTGCCCGCATCCTTGGTGGCCTGACGCTGCGCGTCGTTGAAGTAAGCCGGAACCGTAATCACGGCTTCGGTAACCGTCTCGCCCAGGTAAGCTTCGGCGCTCTTTTTCAGCTTTTGCAGAATCATGGCTGAAATTTCGGGCGGGGTATACTCCTTGCCCTGTGCCAACACACCGACATGGTCGCCCTGCTGCACCACCTTGAAGGGCACCATCTTCATTTCGTCGCTCACTTCGTTGTAGCGGCGGCCCATAAAACGCTTGATGGAGAAGATGGTGTTCTCCGGGTTTGTAATGGCTTGCCGCTTGGCCACTTGGCCCACCAGCCGCTCGCCGCTTTTGGTAAACGCCACTACAGAGGGCGTGGTGCGCGAACCCTCTTCGTTGGGGATCACTTTGGGCTCTCCGCCCTCCAATACCGCGACACACGAATTCGTGGTGCCGAGGTCAATGCCGATAATTTTTGCCATAGTTTGTCCCTGCCTCTTTGTTTGAGAATTTCTGATTCTTATTCTGACTCTTATAGGATGCGCCATGAGTGAGATAGTGTCAACTTTATTTGATGGCATCACCATTAACCTATGCCCAGCTCGCCCCAGCTGAAGACCGTGCCCCTTTGAGTGCTTCTAAAGCTAGTATTTGCAGCATTTTGAGTAGAAACTGATCAATTTTAGGTTTATGTGGTTCATTCTATGCGTACTATGGGCTGAGGCTGTCGAAAGGCCGTCAGGCAGGAGGTCAAAATGACCATGCAAAGCGGTTGGGCTGGGTTTTGGTCGAAGTTGCCGGTTTCGCTCAGAGCTATCGTTGCCGGATTTCTGATTGGGATGGTTGCAGCCAACGTTTGGTTCGTTTTTCTTCAGAACCTGGGCGTGCCGCTGGCGGCGATCACTGAGGCGGCATTTCTCGCCCTTTATCTGTGGTGGGCGGCCGGCAACGGCTCCCCACGCCGAACGCAGGCTGGCCGTGCCGCCGCGTTTCGCCGCGGTCCTCTCACGCCAAATCAATGGTTTTGGGGCGTTCTGGCCGCGCTCTTGTTTGCAGTCACGGTTCACTCGTCCATCGTTCTGCTATTTCGCTTTGTGCCCTTTCCACTGGCTGCCTTCCGGCAGGGCTACGATCTTTCCTTCATCCCTACCGTGCCCTTGAAGTGGCTGGCCGTCATCGTATCGGCAATATCGGCGGGCATCTGCGAAGAGACCGGGTTTCGCGGCTATATGCAGCGCCCCATTGAACAGCGCCACGGGGCGCCGATTGCGATTTTGATCTCCTCGCTGTTCTTTACCGCGGTGCACATGACCAAGGCGTGGGCGTTGCTGGGGATGGTACCCATTGTTCTGGGAGCGGGCGTACTGCTGGGGCTTCTGGCCTGGTCATCCCGATCGCTCATTCCGGGAATCATCGGTCATGTGGTTATGGACGTAGGGCTGTTCGGTTATTGGTGGTCGGGCATCGCCGGGGACTTTCGAGAGCTGCCGATCTCGCAGACCGGGATTGACCAGCCTTTCCTCATCGCCTGCGCTGTCTTTGTGCTTTCGCTTCTTGGTGTGCTGCTTGCCATCAGGAGGCTGCTGCGAATCAGCGCATCCCGGACCTGATCGCAGCAACGAGGCTTCAGAGGATTGCTCAATACAGCGGTCCCGCAAGCCGCTCTGCCCACGAGTCCCGCCGGACCTCACAGACGGCAGCCCCTCTCATCGTTTACCCTCACTCAAGTCTCCAAATCAATGCCGACCGCCGCCGCTCAAGCCCGCTACCCGCTCACCCAAGGCGTGAACCCCTGGTTGGTCACCGCATCGGTGATGCTGCCCACATTTATGGAGGTGCTGGATACCGCCATCGCCTCGGTGGCACTGCCTTATATCGCTGGTTCGCTTTCGGCTTCAAACTCCGAAGCCACATGGGTGCTGACCAGCTACCTGGTGGCCAACGCCGTCATCCTGCCCGCCTCCAACTGGTTCGCCCGCCGCTTTGGACGCAAGCGCTTTCTGCTCACCTGCGTGATCATCTTCACCGTCGCTTCCTTCTTCTGCGGAGCGGCACCGTCGCTGGGGGTCATTCTGTTGGCCCGCGTAATGCAGGGAGCTGGCGGCGGCGCTTTGCAGCCGCTCTCGCAATCCATACTGCTCGAAAGCTTCCCCGTCGCTCAGCGTTCCATGTCCATGGCAGCCTATGGCCTCGGTATCGTGGTTGCCCCGGTCATCGGACCCACACTGGGCGGCTGGCTCACCGATACCTTCAGTTGGCGCTACGCCTTCTACATCAACATTCCCGTCGGCCTGCTGGCGGTCTTCATGGTCAGCCGCTTCGTTCACGACCCGCCTTACATCAAGAACGCCAAGGTCGGCCCCTTCGACAACATCGGCTTCGGGCTGCTGATGGTGTGGACCGGCGCTCTGCAAATCGTCCTCGACAAAGGCCAGGAAGACGACTGGTTCGGCGCTCTCTGGGTCCGCTGGGCGGTCACGGCCCTGGTCGTCGCGCTGCTGCTGTGGATCTGGCGCTCGTGGTCAAATCCCAAGGGACTGGTCGACCTGCATGTGCTCAAGGACCGCAACTTCCGCACCGGCTGCATCCTCATCACCATGCTGGGCATGTGCATCTATATCACCATCGCCATTCTGCCTCTCTACTACCAGGAGATCCTCGGCTACACCGCATTCACCGCCGGCCTGGTCGTCGGCCCGCGCGGCATCGGTTCCTTTATCGGCTCGCCCGTCATCGGCATTCTTGGCTCGCGCATTGATAACCGCAAGCTGCTCACGGCGGGCTTTCTCGGCTTCGCCACCTGCGCCTTCATCTTCGGCACAGTCGACCTAGACATCGGCCCTTACACGCTGCTGATCCCCATCACCCTCACCGGCTTTGCGCTCAGCTTTGTCTTTGTTCCGTTGTCCACCATGATGATGGCCACGATTCCCAACAAGAATATGGGCAGCGCTACGGGCCTGGCCAACATGCTGCGCAACATCGGCGGATCGATTGGGATTTCAATGGCCACCACCGCCCTGATTCGCCGCGCCGCGCTGCACCAGACTTACCTGGGCGCTAACCTCACCCCTTCGAATGCTGTGCTGCAACAAAAGTCCACCGCCATCGCCGGCTACCTCGCCCACCACGTCGGTACCGCACAGGCGCGGCCCGGGTCCTTTGGATTTCTCTACGGGCTGATGGAACAGCAGTCCGCGATGATGGCCTACGTGGATGTTTTCCGCTGGACCGCGGTGCTGGCCCTCATCTGCGCCGCCGCCGCATGGCTCTTCAAAAAGCCTGTGAAGCCCGCCGCACCGCCGCCGGGGGTGCATTGAGAATGGGTGAACGCGACGCCATTTCTCAAGCGGTTCACTTCACCAGCGGCACAAATCGCCCCGTCCCTTCGTCGTACTCCTCAATCCGCCCGCTCAAAATGTCGTAGTACCACCCATGCACCGTCAGCTTTCCCAACCCAACCTCCCGCGCCACCGTCGGCTGCGCTTGCAGATTTTTGAGTTGCGCCACCACATTGCCGCGAATCAGCGAGGCCAGCTCCGCGCTCTCGCCGTCTGCGGGGTTCAGCGGCTGGCGGTATTGAAAGGCCGATTCCACGTGGCTCAGCCAGCGCTTGGCCTTGGGCAGCCCCTCCAGGCTTTTGTGATCCAGAGCCGCCTTAAGCGCTCCGCAATCCGAGTGCCCACACAAAATGGCGTGCTTCACCTTCAGCACTTCGACGGCATATTCGATCGTCGCCGTCACTCCGTCCACATCCTGGCTGGTAACCGGCACCACGTTGCCCGCGTTGCGCGTGATAAACAGATCCCCCGGCCCGGTGCCCAAAAACAAATCCGGAACCACCCGCGAATCAGAACAGGTAATGAATAGCCACTCCGGCGCCTGCATCTCCGACAACAAGTGAAATTGGCTGCGAAGTCCTGGAAAAACCTCCGCCAGAAACCGCTTGTGCCCCTCTATCAACCGCTCCATCCAACCTCCCGGAATTCTTCAATAATCGGCGCCCATCCTGCAGTCCGCCTCTGTCAGCCTATCGCACCGCGCACCGGGCTGTTACCTTAATCGGTGGCAGCATGATGAGCGCAATTATGCGAAGAGGTGAGTTTTCGATGAGGCAGAAAAAGATGCAATTCGGTTCGGCAGTAATCGTGATCCTGCTGGCGGCAACATTGCAGGCTCAAACGGTCAACACACTCGACCCGGATCTCCAAAACAGAATCGATCGCATCGCCCAGCAAGTTCTCGACCAGACCGGCATTCCTTCCGCCTCATTAGCCGTGGTCAAGGGTGGCAAGCTGATCTACACGCACGCCTACGGCAGCGCCCGCCTCGCCACAGCAACCACCCCGGCCCTCCCCGCCACGCCGCAAATGCGCTACTCCATCGGCTCCATATCCAAGCAATTCACCGCGACGGCGATTCTGCTGCTCCAGGAAGAAGGCAAGCTCTCGCTCGACGATCCCGTTGGCAAATACATCCCCGGCCTGACTCGCGGCGACGAAGTAACCATCCGGCAGATCCTCTCGCACACCTCCGGCTACCAGGACTACTGGCCCGAGGACTACGTGATGACCCCCATGCTGCGCGCCGAGAGCCCCCAGCAAATCCTCGATACCTGGGCAAAAAAGCCTCTCGATTTTGAGCCGGGAACCAAGTGGGAATACTCCAACACCAACTTTGTCATCGCCGGCCGCATCGTGGAACAGATCACCGGCGCGCCTCTCATGGACTTTCTTACTCGCAGAATCTTCCGTCCCCTCAAGATGAACTCCGTCTGGAACTCCGACGAAGCCAAGCTCACCCAGGCCGACGCCACGGCCTACTATCGCCACGCTCTCGGCCCCTTGCGCGTCGCTCCCAAAGAGGGCCGCGGCTGGATGTTCGCCGCCGGAGAGCTGGCCATGACCGCTCACGACCTGGCCCTCTGGGATGAAAGTCTGATTTCCCAGTCGATTCTCTCGTCCGAAAGCTATAAAAAAATGTTTACCGAAGTAAAGCTCAAGGATGGTACGGGCACGCATTACGGACTCGGCGTAGGTATTCACGACCTAGACGGCCATCGCTCCATCGATCACTCCGGCGAGGTCTCCGGATTTGTCTCCGACAACAATGTCCTCGTTGATGACGGCGTCGCCGTGGCCGTGCTCACCAACCAGGACGCGGTCGGCGCAGCTACCACCATCGTCCACCTGGTCGTCCCTATCGTGCTCAACCTGCCCAAAACCGCGCCTGAACAGCAAGCCATCGATCTCTATCACCAACTGCAGCAAGGCCGCATCGACCGCGCTCTGCTCGCTCCCAATCTCATCGACTACTTCACCCCCGAAGCTCTCGCCGATTTCCAATCCAGTCTGTCGCCGCTAGGCGAACCGCTGACCTTTCACCAGACTCGCGAGGAACTCCGCGGCGGCATGACCTTCCGAATCTTTGATATCGTCTACCCCGGCCGTAAACTCACCCTCACCACCTACACCTATCCTGATGGCAAGCTGGAGCAATATCTCATCGCTCCGGCTGAGTAAA
>JBEKUB010000052.1:0-22353 GCA_049515455.1 Occallatibacter sp. | reverse complement strand
TCCCGCGCATACAAGTACCCTCGTACCATCAGCCTCTGTCCGATCACGTTCGCCTCGGTCAGCAGCCCAATTTTGCGCCGTGCGTCGTGGCCGTCCCATCCCGGCCGGTAGTCCACCGCCATCCATAGCGCATATTGCGCCACGGCGTTGGCCGCCAGCTTGCCCGCGTAGCGATGCGCGCTCAAAAACTGGTTCACAGTTTCAAAAGCCACTTCCAAAGGTCCAAGACCAAATGGAGTGAAACTCCGCGGATTCATGCGCACATACATCAACTGGTCGTCGCGCAAATCCACTGCCCCCGACTCCAGCTGCCCCGGCATCACCTGCGCGTACCTGGGCGTATCCGGGTCGCCATCCCATTTCGCGTTGATGCGGATCGAAGCCCCATCCACCGCCCATAGCATCGCCGGCCGTTCTCCGTCGCCTGTAGGCTCCATCTCGATCGCCCCGAAGCCGCCGGTCAGCGCATCCTCGATCACCTGCTCGATCAAGGTTCTGAAGCTGTCCACTGCATTCGGCTCTTCCAGCGTCCGGCGCAAAGCTGTTAGCTTTCTTGTGACGTCAGCTACCTCGCCAGGTCGAACGCCGCGCCGCACCCTCACCTGCCAGTCCATGGCCGCAATGCGATCCTTGATGACGTTAATCGCCCGGCGGACAACCGGGATTTCGGCGAACCGGCGCAGATTCGCCGGCGTCGGCTTGGGCAGCAGGCGCCCCGGAAACTGGACCGGACTCAGGATCGCCGGCAGCGCCAGCGTCTTTCGCTCCGCATCCGCGTCGGCCGCGCCTGCCTGCAACCCCGTCTTCCGCCCACTTCCGGCCTGCCCGCCGTGGCGGGTCGCCTGCCGCCATATCTCCCGCAACTGTTCTCCTACCCTCACGCGCACCTTCCTTCTTTCGAAGCCCAAAAGACAAAAGGCACAGCCCCGGAAAGGGCCATGCCTTGGATTACTGTGGTCAGTTGTCAGTTATTTGCGATCAGTAGTCAGTGATGTACTGACAGCATCTAACTTCCATCTATCTCTCAACAAATTCGATCCTACCGCAAAGACAGTTAATTATCTGCAAACTATCTGAAGATAATTTGATTGAGGAACTCAGGGCGTCGCAGTTAGAAACCAACAGTCGAAAAACTAATCCCTAACCCCTGATCCCTGACCCCTGTCTTTCACACTCGCAGCTCCCGCCGCGCCGTCTCCGCCACCCGGCCAAGATCCGATGTCGTCAGCACCCTGATCTGGTGCTCTTCCATCGTCTCCACTCCAAAACGGTACATCTCCAGCCGTTCCGGCTCCTCGCCGGTCGCTCCCAGCTTAGCCGCCGGCTCAATCACCGCGGTCAGCTCCAGCTGCGCCTTCTCCACCCGCTCCACGCCGGCGTGCAATCCAGCCGACGAAAACGCCAGCACTTTAGCCATCTCCACGCCAGGCTCCAGGCTTACGGCATGAAACATGCGTATCAACCCATTCGGCCGGTATCCCACGTCAATCCGCAGCGGATCCCCCGGCCGCGTGTACTCCGCGGCTGCGATTCTCTTCCTCATCAGCTCCCACACCCCGGCCCGCTCGAACTCCGTCCGCATCCTTGCCTGAATCGCCGCGCGTCCGCTAAGCCGCGGCACCCGTTCCCTCGGCGGCGGTTCCACATAGAGCCGCATCAGCTCTTCCATCCCCGCCGGAAGGCTCTCCGCCAGGTAGGCCTTGGCCTCCGTCATTTGCACGCTCAGCGAAAGAGATTCATTCAGCAGGCGCATCAGGTTGCCATCCGGCTCGGCAAGGAAGCGCCTGCGCAGCTCGCTCTCCATCCCCTCCAGCAGCACGGTGTCCGCATCCGGATCGAGGCAGCGCACCCGGCGCCAGTCGCGGGTAAAACGCACTTCGGCAGCATCGCGGCTGCCCTGCTCGCGCAGGATCACCCCGATGTGCACATACTCGTTCCGCACCGCATCCGGCACATACCGGAGCAGATGAAACTCGCATGCCCGACGCTGGCTTCCACTGTTCATCGTTGTAAGCTCTCAGCCTTTAGCTTTCAGACCTTGGCCCTTAGCCCTTAGTCCCTAATCTCCAATCCTTAGTCCCTAGCCCCTTAGTCCCTAAGTCCCTAAAGGCCGCCTTTCAATTCACCCTTCCCGCAATGTTAGTCTCCCACCGCGTATCCTTCCACACTTCTTCCCAACTTTTTCCCGTCCCTCCCCATTTCGGAAACGGCTTCCTGTCCGACTCCCCGAACCCCTCAATCAGCTCCCGGATCCGGCCTCTCCGCACCATCAGCTTCTCCACCAGCGCTTCCATCTCGCTCAAATCACCGCCATACCACTCCGGCGGAATCTCGTTGGCCGCCGCCCATACCGTATCTGCCTCCAGGTTCTCCAGTCGCGTCAGCCATGGCTCAAAGGACTCCCACCCGGTAATCTGCCGGTACACATCGTTGCGGTAGTAAACCCCGCGCAGCGGCGCATCCTCAAACCGCCATTCCCCGGCGTGAAAGCAATACCCAAAATCGATGAAGACCGCCCGGTATCGCCGTTCCCGCTGCCTGCGAGTAAATACCGCCTGCCGCCCGTTGGCGTTCCCGGTCCACTTGTCCAGGGCCAGGATTCCTGCAAACTCACCCAGGTTCCTCACCTCGGCCATTTGCTCCTCGGGCAGGTAATCCACAACCTGCCCCGGCATCAATCCGCCCACAAACCGCGACCCGAATTGCAGCCCTGCCTGGCATCGCACCCGCGTCCTTCCCAGGTCGATTTCCAGCTCCGCCGTATTCTCCACCAGCCAGCTTGAAACCTCCACCAATTCAACCTCAGGCACCATCAGCCCCACCGCAGTTGCGATCCGTGAAGCCAGAAACTCGTTAGCCAGAACCCGCATGTGTTGCGGGTTGTTCTGGAACTTCACAACGTAAATGTGGCCATCCGCAGCCAGCATCAGCTGGCCCTGCGCACCGCCCCGCATCCGCCGGATCTGTTGCACCGCCAGAACCGCCAATCCCGTTCCCCGCCTTTTCCTGATTCTTAATTTGAATTCTAAGCTAAGAGCTGTGCTTCTCCAGCATCTCCGCCCGCGCCGCCAGTCCGATGGCCATGGCCATCACCCGGTCGTCGTGCGTCCCCGCCCGCGCTCCACTCCTGCCGTCGGGTAAACGAACAAAACTTCTGCACTCGCCCAGCAGACGCTTGCTCTGGAAGCGTTCCGACTGCTCCACTAGCGCCGCATCCAGCCGCCCCAGTGCCGCTGGCCGGCTTAAGGAAGTCGTCAACCACCCCAGCTGTCCTCCCTGCCGCCGACCTTGCGTATAGATCCGCGCATATTTGCAAACCGACTCCGCCAGCGCCAAAATCCCGCTGCCGTGGTTGTTCCTCTCCACCACTAACCAGGCCTGGTTATACTCAGCCGCAAGCTTCGTTACAAGCCAAGCCAGCTCCAATCCGCCCATATGCCCGGCAAACTCCGCGCACTGCAAACCCGTCTCCAGATCCAGCACCTGCGCGGCTGAGTAATCACCCTCGCTACCCCCTCCAGCCGGATCCACAGCAACTATGTATCGTTTGCCCGCGAGCGCCGGCAGCCATACCTCCAACTCCCCGTTCCGTCGCCGTTCCACCGGCTCCGGCGCCTCCTTGAGCCGGGCCTCAATCGACGCCAGATCAAAGATCGAATCTCCACTAGCCAGAAAACAGCTCTCATCGTCCTCGGCATACTCCTGCGCAGCAAGCCCGCGAAAATTCGCCCGAATCTGACGCCGGTAGCCAATCTGTTCCAGATCCAGGCGGTGCCGGCCCATCAGCGTCCGTTCCTCATCCGTCAGGCTGGCCTCTTCCACCGCTGTGGCCCGATAGAGCCGCTCGCTCCACCAGGGAAAGAAATGCTTTACCATCCCCGTCTCATCGGCCTTCTGCCATTCCTCGTAAAAACATCCGCCCACCCCGTCCGGCGTCGATTCCAGAATCAGCTCCGCCCCAGGCGCCATCGCAGCCCGCAACCCAGCCAGCGTCTCCGCCGCGTCTCCCGGCCAGCGCGCCAGCTCCGAGCAGTGCAGATTCTGAACCGTCAAACCGCGACCCGCGTTCCTGTCTCCCGCCGAAACCACACGGTACTGGGCATCGATCTCCGGAAATACAATCTGCCGCACATTCGTCCGCGAAGTCGTCAGCGGTCCCCCCCGTAACTCCTCCGGAAGCCAATCCACAAACCGGTGCACGATCTGGAAGATCTCTTCCGCTGCCTCCTGCGTATGCGCGACCTGCAACGTCAGCGTCCCCGGGTGGGTAATGGTCCTCAAAAAAAACCGCGCCGCAGCCCAGGTCGTCAAACCCATCTGCCGAGCCTTCAGCACAATATTCCGCTCGCCCCGCCGCATTTCAAATGCCTTTTGCACCGCATTCGCCCGCAGCTGGGCAGGCCTTCCCGCGCGGGTTCTCACGCGCAGCAGTTTCTCCCCCAGCGCCATCCCGACTGTCCGTCCCCGAAGGCTGGCCGGACGCTGGTCAAAAATTCTCCCATACCCCTCCAGTCCCTTCCTGTCCAGACCCTCCAGGCACACCTCCAACGCCCGCGGCGCGGCCGCGAATCCTTCCTCTGCGTCTGTCACCATTCCCCCGTTTCGGCTATGTGCGTAATATCGTCAGCAGATTTCCCGCGGAACTCGACGCTGTTTCCATTGTGGCCTAAAGAAAGCAGAGAATGATTTGCCTGCTGTTGCTTCTTGGTAGACCTAAACAGCTCATTTTCATTTTTTTGCCATCTGGCCGATATGCAACCACAGGGTTCCTTTCGGAATATTTGCCGCAACGGTCGGAATGGGGTCCATTTCCATTCCCACTGATACAAGCTGTCTGATGAGATTCTCGGCTAAATCTTTGTCTCCCTTATTGACCAAAAAATAAACTCCCTCCTCTCGAGTGCTAGGTGGTATTACACTCTTTTCATAAAACGCCCAATGATCCTTCGGTATTGCTTGGGAAAATTGCCATCCATATTGAGCCGCTTCATCCGTTCCAACACAATGAACTCCTATTCGTATATCTGCCGGAAGAGCGGATACAAGCGCAGCAAATTTCCCTTTTTCTGGATCAGTTAATGTGCGTTGAGGAGGAGCAAAATTGTTTACTGTTGGGTTACCGAAATTTGGTCCATTGATGCAGTTGCTTCCTATACAAGTCTGTTGGGCGGCCGGCGTATTGACTGAAACAGATGTTCCACGGCTAGGCTCCGGTCTCGGAGATATTGTGTCTGGAGTCCCTTGTGCCAGCCTCGGATGTTTGTTACTTGATGGAGGCACATTTTCCGGCGTGGATTGAGTTATGGTCGCGGGAGGAGTAAATGGTATGGGGCTTGACGCAGGAGGACTGGCTGGCATTGCCGCCGCGGTCGATTGTTCTGATCCATGTGTTTTTGCCCATGTATCAAGCCAAAAGATGCCAATCCCTAAGACGAGAGAAGCAACAAATCCGACTGCAATCTTCAGCCAGATATTCTGTTTCCAAACCCATTCTGAAAACACGATTCCTGCAACGCCAATTGACAAAACAGCCAGAAAACATGATCTTCCTAGCGCCATATTAATGACCCCGTAGAATTGCAATCCGGCGATGATCAGGGCCAGCATGGCAACAACAATCCCGCTTCCCAGAAGCCTCTTAAGCAATGTATGATCCACGCCCGGAATTCTCTTACCAAGACAAGCACTGAGTCAAGGGGATCTCCGCCGCGCCTCTTGCCGAATTACCTCTGAATAACGCGCAACCGGAGGTGAAAAGCCGGCCTACCGGCTCCCCTCTGTAGGTTTAAGAACTTGTTTCATAAACCAGCTTTGTATCAAGTCAGGGCTTCAGTCGTGCCGAGAAGGTGCTGAAAGACCATGAGGGATCGCAACAGAAATCCCAGGACCAATTATGAAACACGTTCTAAGCACTTCGTAAGTGCCCGCCCGTTGTTACTCCCCGCTGGAATAACTCTTCCGCGGTGTTTCACGCTTCCCGTCAGCTGCCCTTACTTCGAGATGTCCATCCAGCCGGAATAATTGCCCTCGGGATTGTAGTTGCCAGGGTAGTAGTAGGTAACCGTTGTGGAGAAGCCTGGGGCCAGAACTTCGTAATACACTGCCAAAGAGTCCGCCGAACCCACGGTTCCGGCCTGCAGCAGAGTCCCCCTGCTCAAACTGTTTGTCCCATTAGCGCGATTCGCTGCTGCCCATATAACAATGTCTCCCGCCTGTGGTGACCCGCCCGAAGCCAATGTCGGCGCAGTCATCGATGTTGCCGTACTCGTTGGATTTCCGGTAGACGCATAATTGCCCGTTGTATAGCCCGCTCCGTCATTGGAGAAGTCGATACATACAACAATGATGTCTCCACCGGTAATAGTGGTGGGGAACGATGCCCCTCCACTAATATCTGCAGAGGTTAATGTCTTATACTCGAATGCCTGGTTATAGTACGACTGACTGGCTGCATGCACCAGGGTCCAACCTGTAGGCGTTGTGGTAATGGTGTTTTCTGCCGCTACAACACAAACCGTTAGATCGCCCACTTGCGCCCCGCTTGGCATGCTTACAGCCAACGGTGTAGTGGTGCCGGTGGTAAGATTGCTATTCCTGATTCTCGGCGTGTTAGCGTTCCGGCCCGGCCCCGGCGCAGGATACGTCTGCATAGGTATCGCATACACCGGCAGTGCCCACGCCAAAAACGACATGCAAATTGTGATGATCTGCTTCATCGTATGACCCTCACATTCAGCGACACAGCGCCGGGAGTTACGGTTGCGCCCGTCCAGTTACAGACGTTCACATTGATGTAGCTGGCTGTCGGATAAGTATCGATGCTTAAACCTCCCGAAATTGAAGCCTGATATCCGCTAACGCTCTGTAAGCTCACCTGTGGCGTCCAGTCGATAATGTCGGTGGTCGCTACATTCGTTGCCGCCACGCTGTTTACGGATCCAGCGGTTACCGTCTGACACGCGCCTGAAGGGATAGTGTTAGTGGCCAGAGCAATGGTTCCCGCAAAGATCACCTGAGGAATTCTGGCCGGACTATTTACCGCTGCCGGAAGTACGTCGATGCCTCCGCCGGTTGCGGCAGTTTCAATGACCGTGGTTCCACTCGTTGAGCCGGCCAGTTTCAAAGTTCCATTGTTAAAGGTCCATGCTCCGCTTACAGTCTCCGTTCCCGACAGGAGACCGGATGCGGCCCCGAAAGCATCGTAAACACTGGCGCCAATCGCGCTTTGAACCTGGGCCGATGTTGCAATCGACGGAACTCCGGTGGAGGTTGTGTTGTAAAGCAGTCCGGTGGCAAGCCCGGAGAGCGCGGTCCCGTTGATTCCCCTTACTGTGACTGCGTTGGACCCGTTGGTGATCGCATCGCCGCTTAGCTCCGCGCCGGTTGCCGTTTGCGTCCCGCCAGCAACTCTCATCAAACCCTGTGCCGGATTCACAGCGGCTACCAGGCACGTCGGGCAGGCAATGCTTCCCATGGCGGTGATTGGACCACCGGTAACCGGACCGGTTGTGGCAATACTGGTCACCGTTCCGCCGCTCCCCGGAGAAATCCACGCGCCGGATGCATCACATACCTGCGTGCCGGTTCCTCCCGGTTGACACGTCACCACCTGCGAATTGGCGCTGCTTGAGCTGCTCCATTCCGTCCCCCCGTTCAGCGTAAAACCAGGAGCGGCTACCGGCACCGTAAAGGTCTTGGCCGTCGAAGTCAGGCGCTCAAGGTAGTTCGCATTGTCAGGCACATGGTTGATGTATTGGCTGATCGAGGTGGAGTCCATGAATGCCAATCCAGCAGTAGCCTGATCTACACATGCCGCAGTATCCCCCGCATCCCATGTTGGCCTGTTTCCCGGCAATGCCTCTGTCTTCCAAGGATTGCTGTCGATGAATGTGAAGAAGCAGGTCGGCCCTCCTTGCCACGCCCAACCGCTATCGTTTGGTCCTAAGTTGTACAATCCCTTCAGACCTGGCGCGGTGTATTTATACCACGCCGGCGTGATTATGGCGGAAGGCGCGAATGTCTGAGCATTTAGCCCAGAACGCCGGTTTATAACTCCCGCTGTATTGCCGTAGCTATTTCCAGAGAATCCATCCAGTGTGCTGTTTGTGCATGTTACATAAGGCTGTCCAAATGAGCTAGTGTACGATGGAACTATGATTCCTCCTGCAACTGGACATGGACCTGTATAGGTCGAATAGCCGGTATTAGTCCGATTTAAGATCATAGATACTGCAAACCATCCGTTTAGCCCAAGCGTAACCCCATAGGTGCTGGGCACGTTAGACGGTCCGGCAGGCCACGCGTAAGAACTACGCGCCCCCGTATCAGTGAAAGTCACATACGTCCCCGCGCCAGGGCCGCAAGCCACACCTTGTTGCCCTGTAATTGCGTAGGTATTCGTGCTTCCGAAGATTGGCCCTGATTGAGTTGAAGTCTGATCGACTGCCAGGAAATCGCAAGTATCCCCTGAGTTGGGGCTGGTCGGCGCAACTACAGTCACGCTGCTTCCGGCAAATGAGGAATTGACCGCCGCTCCAGTTATTCCTAGAAACAACGGTTTAGTTACAGATGTAAAGGAGGTTCCTTGGTGAATAACCACATAGTAGCCGAAGTTTTCCGTGCATGGTGAAGTGGTGCAGGTGACCGCCGTTACGCCGTTGCCTCCCGCTCCGGGTGCGTTAGAGTTATTCAGAGTTATGTTTACCCCTGCTCCAGCCACAATTGCAGTCCCGCCCTGCGCCCCATTTAGCATGGGATTTCCCACTGTGCCGATAATCCCTGTGCATGTAGTCGGGGATACGTACACTCCATTTCCTACCACCGTACCTGCCCCAGCCCCATTGTGAAGCACTAACATACCAAATTGATTGTAGCTTTGGAGTGTGACATTGTTCAGGTAAAGCGTGTTGCCGCCCTCCCAATCAATAGAGTTTCCAGAGCATCCCATTGTCAGAGCGACGTTGTTGAGTGTGGCAATACCCGCATTATTGGGAGGATTATAAAGGGCTGATCCGCAGAAGGTGGAGTCGCATCGCGTGACTGCTTGGGCTGAAGATTGCGATCCGCCAAACGCTGCGCCGTTAGCTTGCCCATTCCAGTTGCTCATGCCAAAGACTTCATCGCCGTCAACCTGAATAACGTGATACCAATACTGACCGTTACCAGGGCTATTTCCAGCGAGTTGTACCACGCCTCCGCCGTTGATGGTCAATGCCCACCCGGCATCTTGTATTGCTGACCCCGTACTTGCTGTTCCTGGGATGAGTATGGGCTGGTTGATTGTATCCCCCGTTCCAGTTACTTGAATACAATCTGAAGTGGTCATGCATTTGATCCCTGCGCCATGGAAGTTTAGAACGACATAGTTTTTGGAGTCGATTATCGTTGTATTGACCACGTACATTTGTCCCGGCATGAGGTCTATTGTTCCGTTTGGCCCCGCCGCCGTGATTGCGGCCTGAATCATAGCCGCATCCGTCCCCGTAGCTGGCCCCACAGTCTGATGGCCGTTGGTCGTTGGAGCTGAAATTGCGCCTGTAAAGGCTGCGCCGGCCAGCCCTGCATAAGTACTGGTTGCGTTCGATGTCGTCAGATACCCGGGAACAGTAGGCGAACCGGTAAAAGTCGGACTCGCCAAAGGCGCGCCACCCAGATTCGCCAGTGCTGCGGCTGCGGTTGCAGCCCCTGTGCCGCCCGCCGTAACTGGAACTGCATTCATGCCTCCAACCGCTGTTCCGGTGGCAGTGTAATACGCGATCTGTCCGGCATTTCCTGAGTTGACTGTGCCGCTGCCGCCGGACCCTGATCCTGTTTCGCAGGCTGATCCGGTATTGGTCACATACCCCGAGTTATCGATTTGCAGACAGTAGTGACCGCTGCTTGCCGCTAGCCCTGGAAACATAATTGACGTTGTTCCCGTAAAGCTTGCATACAAAGAGCTGCTACTACCTCCGTAAACTTTAAAACCCGTACCCGATCCCGTTTCATAGTTGATGCGCACCACTCCCGAAGAGTCTAAGGCATCGATGTAAGTGTCACCGCCGTTGGTGCTCTGGTATGCCTTAAAGCTGTCCAAGTTGCCCGTCGCCGAGTTAAGCGCCCAGTTATTGTACTGATCCTTCACCATGTACCACTGGCTATTGCCGTTCCAGTCCTTGTAAATAAGGGATTCTTTCTGGCTGGTCGTCAATCCAGCCCACAGGATGTCGTCGATCTCCGCATCCAGCTGGTTCTTCACGGTTGCCGTGTTGATAAACGTTGAGGTTCCGCCCACTTGCAGAGTCCCGGCGAACTGCGCGTTCCCTGCATTATTGATCGTGGCGACGGTGGACTCCGTCGCGCCGCCCGATCCGATAATCACGCCTCCAGTCCCCGAGTTAGTCGAGCCGTTTAGCACCACCGCGCCCGTTCCGGCCGCATTGATCACCGTCTGGTTGTTAGTACTCGACTGCCCGTTGTTATACTGCCCGATCGATAGCCGGTACACATCGTTCAATAGATCCTGGATCTGATAAAACTGCTCGCCAGCCGTTGCATCTGAATACCCCTCCAGCCAACGATATCCATAATCTGTCTGGATCTCGTTCAGCATCCCGCGCTCGTTCCCCGCGCCAATTCCGAGCCGGAAGTGATTGGTAACCGTAGCGTCTTTCTGGCTTCCGTACCAATCTCCATTCATTCCGTTGAAGCTACGATGAAAGGTATCCAGAAAACTATTCCGCGTCCCGTTGTCCGTCAGTTGACCGGTGAACATTGTCCCGCCGGTCATCCAGTCGTTGTAAGAACTGCCTGCATCCGCAACCACCTGGTTAGTCGAGTTCTCATTCCGCAGCCCAACAATCGTATTGTTCTGCGCGTTCGCCCCCAGGTGCAGAGCCGTCGAGCAATTCTCAACGTCGCCGCCGGTAAATGTATTTCCATCTCCCTGCTGCAGATTGATTCCATAAGTGCCGCTGATTGGGTTACCGTTGCTGGTCGGGCAATCGATGTGCAACCTTACAAATGTGCTCGCATTCATCCAATCCGTCGTTGCTGAATTAGAAATCTGGTGCCCAATCGCATTTACCGCCGTCTGGAACCCCCCAAACTGATCGCCAAAGAAACTTCCACCCGCATAATTCCCTGTCCCGTCCAGAGTCATGCCCGTCTGATTCGAGTTACCCAGGAAATAGAGCCCTTCCATATCCATCTCTTGCGTGCGATAAGCAATGAGTCCCTGCGTGGTTGCACTGCTTGCAGCGGTTGTATTGATCACCGCATCGTCCAAGTGAAATCCGGTTGTATCCGCGGCATAAGTTGGGTCGCCTACCTGCACCATCGCGGCCGTTCCCGAATACAGAAAGACCGTTCCACCCTGGCTTCCGCTGGCTGTGCTGGCTCCCCGCAGTGCGCAGCCGCGTAGCGTTACATTCCTCGTTCCCGCGGTAACAATAATCTGGTTAGCCGTCGAAATCGTGGCGCAAGGCAGCAGCACAGTCGCATTCGCTGTCGAAATCGTCAAATTCGACCCCATCGACTGTGTTCCGGTAAAGTTCCGCGCGTCACAAGTTCCACCATAACTCGAGCTGAGTGTCCCCAGGCAAGCTTGTAACTTGGCTCCAAAGTCCACGCCGGGATACTTATCCACCTGGTAAGCGCTACCCAGCTTGTTATTAAGAACAAGTGCCCCATAACTCCCGCCGCCAGGCAATGTTCCCCCGCCTCCGTCTAACTGCGTTCCATAACTCTGTGACCCTCCCGCATTCCAAACGGTGTAACCACCGTTGCCCTTCAGCAGGTCCCCAGCAAAGAACGTCATATTCTGTCCGCCGATCAGGTTCACCGCCGCAGCCGTATCCCAATTTCCGGCCGTGTTCACGCTCGCCGTCGTCGTCCCCGAGCAACCCACCCCGCCTGAGGTAACACTGACCGTCCCAATCGACCCATTTGCATTTACGCCCGCTGTAGCCGTCGCCGTGCAGCTCCCGCTGAACGCAATCGGGACCTGCGTCCCATACGGATCGAATCCCAATCCGTGCTCCGAGCCAACGCTTACAGCCGTCACAGCACCACCCGCGGCCGTCACCGTCAGTGCCGGCTGCACCACGTTCCACGACGGCAGCACCACCCCATTGCGCACTGTCCAGCCCTGCTCGGTTCCACTCAGGTCAAGCACCAGCCCCGTTGGGGGCTCGCCGGTCGCCGCGGAATTCCCCGCCTTCTCCACCACGTTATCCAGCACGTTGTTCGATCCCGCCGCAGCAGTAAATCCGTGCGTAGCCTGAATCGTAAGGTTCTGCCAGCGATTCGAGTCCGCCGTCAGTCCCGTCGGCGTAGCCACCGGCAACGCTGGCATCGCAATGCCCGTATTCAGGCCGCGAATATCAATATTCCGGAACTCGCTCCACAGCGGCCACTGCGCTAGGTAGAGTCCGCAAGTATGCGTCGAGTGTGCCCCCGGATATTGCGCCGCCATCGGGTCCACGCCGGTCGCAACAATCTCCAGGTTCTCAATCTCCGCGACTTGCAGCCCGTTTCCACCCTCTCCCGTCGCCGCAGGCATCGCTATCGCGCAATTGCCCACTGACCACGCAGCGCCCGTTCCCACCGTCCCGCTCAGCCCGCTTCCGCCTGGCGAAAAAATCGAATTGTTCTCCATCGGCCTGCTCAGCGTGCAGCTTCCCGCCGGCGCGCGTCCCTCCGCTGCCGAGCAGGACGCATCCACGCTCTGATCCACATAAATCGTCAGATCGTGGATGCGCGTATAACTCAACAGATTTGTGCTGTCCGTTACCGAAGCCAGCACATCCTGCCCAGGAAATCCCATCAGTCCCGAAACCTGCTTACCCAGTCCGCCGATCGATTCCCCATGCCAGCTAAGCGTATGCGTCTTGCACGTCCCCGCCGGAATCGTCAACGAAACCCCATGCGCCTGGGCATAGTTAATCGCCGCCTGCAGCGCACTGGTATCGTCCGTCGCCCCATCGCACACCGCGCCAAATTCCTTTACACTGCGCTCATATTGCTGCGCGACCGTCGGCCGCAAATCCGCGACATAAATCCCATTCGGATTTGTAAAATCATCCGTCCCCGCATAGGTAGGCGGAATCTCGACCGCTCCATTCGTTCCCGCCGCGCTCACAGCTTCCTGAAGAGTCGTTTGCGAGCTCACCGATTGCGGCGACTGCACTCCGTTCACCGACGGCGTCGTCAGCGGCCCGGTCATATTCCCCCCAGCGAGCGGAACTGCCAGGGCAAAGCTCTCATCAACGTAATGTTTGTCCGCCGCCTGCAATGGCTGTGTCGGGTCCCCGCTCAAATAAAGTGGACCGGTCATCGTCCCGCCCGAGTCCGTCACCGTGGTCTCCGTCAACGTCGCAATCAACTGGTCTACATAAGCCTTGTTCACTGCCTGCACAGCCTGTGCCGCCGGCATCACCTGCGCCTGCACCTGGGCCAGAGCCGCTTGCGCCGCCGCCGGCACAACCCAGTACTCGGTGCTTGTCGAGCCGTCGCTCATGTAGTAAACGGCCGTGTAAAAAAGCCCCGCCGGAGTCGCCCCTAGGTTCGGCGCCAGATTCACGCTCACAAATCCATCTGCGGCGATTGTCACCGTTGTGCTATCGGCTGCCACCGCCTGGCCGCTCGCCGTACTAAATGCCGGCCAGCTCACAAACAGGGTTCCTGAGCCTGGTTGCCCATTGGCTAGGTACACCGTTCCCTGAACCGTCGTCGTGCTCACCGCCTGTGCATTGGCAACCACTCCCAACGCAATCCAAATCAGGCACAAGCACAGTCCCAGTCCCAATTTCAGATTCTGTCCCGTCCGACCACCGGCGCCCGTCCATTCGATTCCTGTGAGCTTCATCTGTGTCTCATCCTTCTTTTCGTCCGATTGTGCGTTGAGCTAATCTCTCTCCGCCACTCTGCTGCCCAAATCGTTTTCCTGACAAACCGCCCTGCCAGCCAATCCGCTGCGGCTCTCCAATTTCACTGCTCCGCAAAAGCCACTCGCCGTTGAGTGGCTTGATTCCATTCTGCGGTCTGAAGGCAAATTCGGTCACCCAGCAAGCGACACTTGCCTGCCGGGCTACCTGCCAGCCTCTTCATGACGCGGCCATGCCCCACAAAGATGCTTGCCAAATTCCATCAATCTTCCGGTTCCCGGCTCTCGGTCCCCGGTTTCATAAGCATTTCAACTTCCTCTTCACTCCACTCCGGCTCTTCCGCCAGCGCCTGTGCCGTTTTCCCACCATGTTTCGTCTTCTTGGCGCCTTCTTTCGCCGGTTGCGAATCTGTCAGCATGAGCAAGAGTTTTGTGCAATTTGCGTCGCCTTTCTTCGCTTTTGTCGCCAGTGATCTCGTAATCAATGCACTTTGCTGCTTTAAGGTCTTGCACGCCGCCCGGCGCAGAGTCTTCGCCCCGTCCACCTCGCACATCGCACAGTCCAAATCGCATCCGGAACACGAGTGTTTCTCCGCCGTCGTTTGCTCCCGTGTCTCATCCTCGTCCACATTCTTCTTCTCCCTACTCTGCTTCTTTGCAGCCATCTTTCCGCCATTCACGGCCCACCATTCCACGGAGTTTCGCGTCCGTAAAAAGGAAGAAGGAGCAACCCATTCCGGAATCGCTCCTTTAGCGCTCTTAAAAAATGCTGTAGCCTCGTCTTCTTCTCTACGCCCGCGAACCCGCGGTGATGACCCGAAGAAGATCGGGAAGGCCCTATGCCCTCTCCGTAATAGAATCATTTCTCTTTGAATGTTCTAAGCTTATCCAAAACCACCTAAATTACATGCAATCTCGCTCGAACCACCTTTCTCGCGCATTTTCAATAACATAACCGGTTCCAGCTTTCTCGCATAAGTTGACACCATGCCAGAAATGGCTGAAACCGCTCGCTGGATGGAGCGTCCAACGCCCATCCACGGCATAATCAATCTATGCTCATCCTGGCCTCCGCATCTCCCCGCCGACGCGAGCTCCTCGCCCAGGCCGGCTTCACCTTTGAGGTCCATCCCGCCCACATCCCCGAGGACCCCCACCCCAACGAAGATCCCATCTCTTACGTAATCCGTTTGGCTCGCGAAAAGGCCCAATCTGTTTTCGCAGAATTCTCATCCAAAGGCCCCGCCCCACCGCAGGTGGTTGGCGCAGATACCACGGTTACCCTCGACAATCAAATTCTCGGCAAGCCTGAAAACCCCGCCGACGCCGCCCGCATGCTTCGCCTGCTCTCCGGCCGCACCCATCGCGTCATCACCGGAGTAGCCCTGGTCACCGCCGAGCGCACGCAAGTAGCCTCTGAAGCCACCGCCGTAAAATTCCTCACCCTCTCTGACCAAGAGATCGCAGCCTACATCGCCACCGGCGAGCCCATGGACAAAGCAGGCGCCTACGCCATTCAGGGTCGCGCCGCCCGCTGGATTCCTCGCATTGAAGGCGATTATTTCAACGTAGTAGGCCTTCCCATCGCCCTCGTCACCACCATGCTCGAATCCTGCTCCCCAGGCCTTGACCGATAACCCCTATCGCGAGATTGCTCAATCCATCTGCTTTGCATCTGCGACCCTTCATCAGCATCCATTCACTTATGGCCCACCCTCTTTTTTCTCCCTTTCACTTGCGCTCTCTCGTTTTCCCCAATCGCATCGGCGTCTCGCCCATGTGTCAATACTCTTCGCAAGACGGCTTCGCCACCGACTGGCATCTGGTCCACCTGGGCAGCCGCGCGCAGGGAGGCGCCGGCCTGGTCATCCTTGAAGCCTCCGCCGTCGTCCCCGAAGGACGCATCTCTCCAGCCGACCTAGGCATCTGGAAAGACGCGCACATTCCCGCGCTCGCGCGGATCGCCTCCTTTCTCCACTCCCAAGGTGCCCGTGCAGGCATTCAACTCGCCCACGCCGGCCGAAAGGCGAGCATGGCTCCGCCTCAAATCGGTGACCGTCTTTTCCTGCCCGCTGAAGGCGGCTGGCAGCCGGTCGCACCTAGCGCTCTCGCCTTTTCCCCCACCTACGCCGTCCCTCAATCTCTCGATCAGCCCGGCATCGACGCCGTAGTCGAAGCCTTTCGTCAGGCAGCCCTCCGCGCCATCACCGCTGGATTCGACTTTGTTGAGATCCACGCCGCCCACGGCTACCTACTCCACCAGTTCCTCTCCCCACTCTCCAACCAGCGCACCGATGCCTTCGGCGGCAGCTTTCAAAACCGCACCCGCCTCGTCCTTGAAGTCGCTCGCACCGTCCGCAACACATGGCCCGCCCACCTACCCATCTTCGTCCGCATCTCCGCCACGGACTGGGTGGAAACCAGGGTCCCCGGCGACAGGTCTTCGTCGCCGGGGTGGCAAGGTGGCTGGAATATCGACGACTCCGTCCAACTAGCCCGCCTCCTCCGCGACCAGGGCGTAGATCTGGTCGACGTCTCCTCCGGCGGCCTCGTCCCCAATGCCAAGGTTCCCGTCGGCCCCGGTTACCACGTCGAGTTTGCCTCCAGAATCCGCCGCGAAGCCCCTATACCCACCGCCGCCGTAGGCCTCATTACCGCCTCCGCCCAGGCCAACGCAATCATCGAGCAAGGCGATGCCGATCTCGTCCTCCTCGGCCGCGAGTTCCTCAACCACCCTTACTGGCCCCTCCGCGCAGCCGCCGATCTCGGCGAACCAGCCAGTTGGCCGCCCCAATATCTCCGCGCCGCGCCACCCAAATCGCCCGCTCGCACCCCCATCACCCGCCCTGAAAGCGCATAACCAATCCCGGGCCGGAACCTCTCCGGCCCACCCCTTGCCTAACCAGGTACCACTAACCCATTTCGCCTAAATTGCTTCACCATTGATGCAAAATGTGCCCTATACTGCGCTTAGAGCGAGGGTGTATGCCCTTTTCGCAACCCTCTCCTCACAAGGCTCCATGCCCACGCAACTCGCCCAAAAACGCGCCTTCGACTCGCCGACAATCCCCGACCGTCTTTACTTCAAAATTGGAGATGTCGCCCGCATCTGCGAGCTAGAGACCTACGTCCTGCGCTTTTGGGAGTCGCAATTTCCCCAGCTAAAACCCAACAAGAGCGGAACCGGCCAGCGCCTTTATCGCCGCCGCGACGTAGAGTTGGTTCTTGCCATCAAGCGCCTGGTCCACGCTGAGGGATACACCATCTCCGGCGCCCGTCAGGTTCTTGAGCAAGTCCACCGCCGCCCCGGCCCGCAGCCGGCCCCGCAGCTAACCCCGCACCGCGCCCCCGTTCACGATTCCCAATCCCGCCTGCCGCTACCCGGCAGTGACCCCGCCCAGCGCCTCAATGCCGCAGCCGCTACCATCGGCAATGCCCGCACTGAGCTAAGAGAAATCGCCGGCCTGCTCTCCTCGCCAGTCCCCATCCCCCCGCGCCGCCGTCCCCGCTTCGCCCCACCCCCAGAATTTTCCGGCACCCTCTTCCCGTCCTAGACCGAATTGCGAAAAACCTCACAAGAACGCCGTCATCCCTCGGAATCGCCAGGGAGGGCAGGCAACAATGGGACCGCCTAGGTAAATCTATTCCCTTTTTGCTGCGCAAAAACTTGCAGAAATTCTCCTTTCGAGTCTCCAAAGTTAGTGATTTAGTTCACTTTGGATTGGAGATGGAATTGCTAAGTTGTTACCGCAGCTTTCTCTGGGAAGTTGCCCTTTAGTCAAGCGGTGGGTCCCCGTGAGTCTTCCTACCGCGGCAACTAATTTCCAACTATCCACCTATCTGGAGGTACCCCATGCGTGGTAAGGTGCTTAGCGCCCTAGCCCTAGGTCTTGCAGCAGCTCTGGTCGGCCCCGCAGCCTTTGCGAGTGCGATTCCAGTCGGCTATATCAGCTACGACGTCACAGGTACTGGCGTCGCTCAGTTTGACATCAACAACGAAACCGGAGTGAACTCCTCCGGCGACTCAACCTTCCCCGTAACGACATCGGTTTCTCTTTCCGATCTGAGCCTCGATGTCAAATTTGCCAGCGGCCCCGATGAAATTTTCGGGTCCTCTTACTTCACCCTCTCAGCCGACGGAATCTCCTGGACCGGTGCCCCTTTGTCGACCGGAATTGGACAGCCCAGCGGCCTAGCCGGAGCCATCTCTGCGACACTTACCGGTGACTTCAGCACTACCAGCTTCACTTTGTTCGATTCGAGTACGGACACGGTGAACTCAACCTTTTCAGCAACGATCACTGACCCTGCCGGCCTCTCCGATGGCGACTTGGCCGTAATCTATGCCACCACTGGCACAGTCGGGGCGACGCCGGAACCTGAGTCGCTTTACCTGCTCGGCACAGGGATGCTTGCGCTTGCCGGCCTGCGTCGGCGGTCTATTGCCGTTGTGCGCAGCGTGCTTTCTTCCAAGCTGTTTGGGATGGGTTCGATTTTGGGGCTCATTGCCCTTATCGCTTCAGCCCCGGTTTCTGCCAATGCATCGGTAAAGCTCAACACCTGGACCAACCCGGACTCCGGTGCTTCCGGAAGCACCATTGTTACGCTCACAGGGAGCGGTTTTCCCGCTGGAAAAATCACTCCCTCTAACGTGAATCTCTCCTTCAGCGCGACCTGCGATGGCTCGGTAGCCGCAACCACGACGGCGAATACTGTCGTTACAGTCATTGGCTCCAGCGACAGGGTCACATTCCTGGTGCCCGCCGCCCTGGCCACCGGTACCTATTACATCTGGATCACGGGAACCTATGCGAGCTCAAACTGTTCGGAGATCACGGTCACGCATACCTCCAGCACGTTGGCAGCCTGCCTGCCCTCTAGCTCGCTCGCTGTGTTGACCGGAAAACAGGTAACCGCCTATGTGCCGAACGGTGCGTGGGATTATGGCACTAGCGGCATTTCTGTTGTCCCCATCGAAGGTGGTGGCTCAGCCACGTCAATCTCTACGGCCAACCGCGTTAACTCCTGCTCGTCGAACGCGTCTACCGGAGAGACCGTCTGTGTGGATAACACCACAAACGTATTTGAACTCAGCGGCTCATCTATAACAAAAACGCTGACCAGCAGTTCAAATCAGGAGGCGGCGTTCTCCGGTGGCTACTGCTATAACTGCGGCGTCGCTATTGACGCACTGACCAACACGGCGGTCATCTCCGGTGGTTTCTCCGGCGGTACGTCTGGCGACGGGCTTCAGCTTCTGAACCTCGCCACCAACACCTTCGCCACACCCTACCCGTCCGCGTATACAGTTTCAGAAAACATCTCGGTCGATCCCAACCGCAACCTCATCCTGTCGCCCGACGAGGATGACGTCTACGACCTCTTCAAGATCAACTCCGACGGAAGCCTTTCTGAGTTTGGAAACAACCTGTCAAGTGCGGTGTACGGAGAATTCGATTCGGCGGCAGAAGATTGCACCACCGGAATCGCTCTGGCAACCGAGGAATTCAATTACCAGGACGGCCTCTACATCACCGATCTCACCCAGGCAACGTTCACCGCAGGAAGCCCGGGAACCTGGACCGCTCCGGGGCAGTCGGTTAACCTGTTCCCCTCCTATGACCTGGAGTTCTCCGCCGGCACATGCGGAATCTCGGTTGCCGCCGGAACTACCCACTTGGGCATCACCGAGGGTGAGTTCGGCGGGAGTTCTTTCGCCGCCTTCCAACTGCCGGCGACGTCCGGCACTGGAACGCCCAACTTCGTCGATTGGGCAGGCGCTATCATGCCCAACACGCCTGACGGCAACGCCTTTTCTGCCGGGTACGATCCTCACACCATTACCGCCTACACCAGCCCGAACAACGGTAAGGCTTATGGTGTGGTTGCCGATTGGGGCACAGGTGTCCCAACCTACGTCGGCGTCATAGATCTGCAGGCCCTCATGAGTGCCCCGCGTTCGACTACCGACCCGCACCTCGTCGATTCCAGCGTCAATCTGCTGACGAGTGGCATTGTGACTTACATAGCCATTCCTTAAGCGCTTGACAACTCCGAGGGAAGACTTTGGGCCATACGCCCTTGCGGATAACCCTCCGCACCTTCCCCCAAACGTAAATGCCTGAGAGCCCAAAAGGCCTTCGGGCATTTGCATTCATTGAGTCTGCGGCATCGGTTCCAAATTTCCATCTATGCCGGAAAATCGCGACCCAGCTCTTCCCGAATTCATAAATGCGGGTGCCCCTCCATTCGCGCGTGTGCTGTGTGCACCAGCGCGAAGCCTTGTGCCGGTTGACCCAAATCTCTTGGCGACCTGGGACAGCTCTCCTCCCTTCTGTCGGGGGACCTGTACCCCGTTTAAAGCAAATCACTGATGTATGATCTGGTTGCATTGGAGTGCCCTGAAGATGCACCTGTTAGACCTTGAAAAATCGCTGCTTGTCGGCTGCGCGAAACAACCCTTCCGCCCCCGCTCGTGCTCTGCCTATTTTCACCGTGTACTACTGGTGGCGCTTGCCTGCGTTCTTCTCACTCCTTTCGTCGCTGCACAAAATAAGAATCCATCGAAAACACCGGAGCCGTTGGCGGCGTTTGGCGGGCAACCAATTGATGAGAGCCAGCTGCCGCCCGGCGAGCAGTCCCAACTGCAGAGAATGATGCAGCAGGTGTATGGAGTCAAACTCCGGGCGCTGCATGAAGTCCTGGATCAAAAATTGGTTGAGGCGGAGGCAAAGAGACAAGGTGTCAGCGTGGACGACCTCTTCAAGTCGGAAGTGCTCGCGAAAGCCACAGATCCTACCGAGGATCAAGTGAACGCCTACCATCAGGCCCATCCAGGCCAGGCAAATCAGCCGTTTGACCCGGTAAAGGTCCGGCAGGAAATGAAGACCCTTGAAGTCCAAAGGTTACGGTCGATTTTTATCCATTCCCTCTGGCAACAGGCCATCAACAATGGAGAACTTGTCCTCTTGATGACCATGCCCAGAGTCGAATTCCCCATCGATCCGGTACGGCTCCGCGGGGACGCGAAAGCGCCAGTTACCGTCGTCGAGTTCTCTGATTTCAGTTGTCCCTACTGCCGCAAGGCTGAGGCCACGGTCGAAGGGCTGCTTGCAAAGTATCCGGGAAAAGTAAAGCTGGAATATCGGGATTTTCCACTCATTGAATTGCATCCCCAGGCGCACCTGGCGGCCGAAGCCTCCCGTTGCGCCGCGGAGCAGGGTAAATACTGGGAGTACCATGATTTGCTGTTTGCGAGTCCCGAAAAGCAGACTCAGGAAGCCCTGCTTGCGGACGCACGCACGCTCAAATTGGACGATAAGCAGTTCGATGCCTGCCTGAGCAGCGCCCGCTTCAAGCCTCAAGTCGATCAGGACATATTGCTTGGAACTCGCGCCGGTGTGATTTCCACCCCCGCCTTTTTCGTCAACGGCACTTTCATCAGCGGCGCTCAGCCCGCGGACATCTTTGAAAAGGCAGTCGAAGAATCGCTGGCCCAGTCGAGGCAGGAACACTCCGCCAACTGAATCGCCGCGTGACCGGTAAACATGCTCGAAGGTTTGCAACGCGACCGGCAAAACCAGGGCCCATCATGCGAATACGACTGCCTGTGGAGTTGGAGAGTGTCACAATTACAGCACAATTGCCCAAATAAAAAGCCTCCGCAGATGAGCGACGGAGGCTTGAAACCACAAAAAATGGAGTCTAATGGTCGGGACGGGCAGATTTGAACTGCCGACCCCTCGCACCCCAAGCGAGTGCTCTACCAGGCTGAGCCTAACCATATATGGAGTCAATAACTTACCAAAAATGTTTCCGAATTTTGGTACTCGCTTCGGAGACAACACCATGGGATTTTCTGAGTTTATCCGCGAACGTCAATTCCTCTCAAACGTCTCACCGTCCACGCTGGAATGGTACAAGCACAGCTTCAAATGGCTGGACACTGACGCGCCCACACAAGACGACCTCAAAACAGCCGTCCTCAAGATGCGTGCAAAAGGACTGCGAGCCACGGGATGCAATTCAGCCATCCGTGCCATCAACGCATATGTGCATTGGACTAACGCCGGGCCGGATGCAAAGTGTGGTCCCGCTTGCAAGCATCCAAGAATCGCACAACTGAAAGAGCCGCAAAACATCCTGCCAACCTTCACTGACAAACAAATCCGCTCGCTGGTGGAGTGGAAGCCGAAAGGCAGACTTGAGCGGCGGCTCCATTTGATCCTGCTTTTCCTATTCGACACAGGGGCGCGGATTGGCGAAGTCCTCAAGTTGCGCGTCTCTGACATCAACCTTGACGATTTGCTTGTCACATTGGACGGCAAGGGCAGCAAACAGCGCGTGGTCCCATTCAGCTTCGAGTTGCGTAAGGCCATCCACCGCTACGTTGCAGACTTCAGCCGCAAGCCGGAAGCGTTCTTGTTCGCAACATCGGCAGAGACGGCGCTCCACCGCCGCAACGTGCTGCGCTATGTGAAGCGGCTCTG
>JBEKUB010000051.1:0-23339 GCA_049515455.1 Occallatibacter sp. | reverse complement strand
AGCCCGCCGCGCAGCCTTCGCAGGTTGGCAGCCCGAGCAGGGCGAGCAAAGCGCGTGAGCCTTCATCGGCATCCTGCGCGGCGCTGGCTTGAGAGCTGTCATCCTCATCCTCGTCGCCGGCGTCTTTCTTTACCGGCGGAGCGGGATGCGGCTGGCTCCAATCGATGACCGCGCTGGTGGGCGGACGATCGCGCCACGAGCCGACCGGGTAAAGATCGTTCTCCAGCTTGGGATTGTTCAGCTTGGCCGCGATCCGCTCCCGCGCCAGCTTCGCATACCAATGCGTATCCAGCATCTGCACCATCATCAGCCCGATTGAAACCGAATCCACGCCGCTCCATGGCTGGGGTCGATAAAAAAGCAATTTGAACTCCGGTGGAAGCGAGTCCTGATGCGTTGTGATAAATAAATTGACCCCGCGAGCATAATCGTCCAGGCGAGCGCGGTCGGCGGCTACCAGGTTGGAGTAGATGCGCCGCGCCGTCAGGCGGAACTGCAGGTTGCGCTGCATCTTATCGTGCCGCACCAGCGATGGTCCGAGAATCTCCGCCAGTTCCCCATCCCTGCGCCGCAAAAAGATCGTCCTGAGTAGCCGCCTCGATGTGGGGCACACCGTGAGCATCGCGCCGGACCAGAACAGGCGCCGAAAGCCCGGCAACGTGTAGATCTCCGTCCAGCACCGGCAACGCTGCCCTGGCCGCCGAGCGCAACAACAAAACTCCCACGCACGCGGACAGCAACAGAACCGCAAGAAGTCCCCCGGCGGACCACAACAGAATCCGCGGCCAGCGGCGTTTGCGGCTGCCGCGCTCTAGAGAAGCAGCGTGGGCGGGCGTTTGATTCACACTGTCAGTATTTGGCATCGGCAATGAACAGAATACCTCTGCCACCGATGCAGATTCATTAAAGAAGTCTTGCACGGCAGAAAATCCAGCCCATTATTCTGTGTGCCGGCTCACTGCGGTTGGAAAAGCTCCCCGTGCCGCCATCCGCGAAAGTCCTTCGTCAGCTTGCAGGATTCGAGCTTTCCACCCTCATTGAATTGTGCCGCGTGGCCCTGCCGGTCGCCGACTAGCCCCCCATTCATGCACGGCACTCCCTGCACCTCCTGGTTGCCCGCAAGGAAGCACTGCTTGAGCTTGCCGCTCGGGTAGAACTCCGTAGTCGACCCTCCCGCCGGCCCCTGCCAGCTCCCACCGCGACAGATGATTCCGGCGATTTGCGTATCGTCGCTCAGCTGCACAAAATCGGGCTTGGCGTCAGGCCGCAGCCCAATGATTGACCCGCTGGGGATCTTCGCCTCGCCAAAGTCGATTTGCCGCGAGATAGTGCAGCGGTTCAATCTCCCGTCCGCATAGAACCATGCAAACCCCTTCGCGCAGGGATAGCTCTGGATCTCCGTAGGTTTGTCGAGTTTTTTCCGTGCGGTTTGAGATTGGGATGCGGCAAATACAGCGCCAATCAAGCTGCATAACAGAACGGTAAAGAGGATGCTCTTTTTCATAGTCGATTTTTCGTGCATAGATCCATAGTACGCATGGAGCGCATTGGTTTTGGCACTCCGGTCTCGACGGCTAGCAGCCAGTGGGACCATATAAGACTATAAGGCCTCCTGCGCTAAAAGGGTCGTGGACTCGCCCATTCGCCCATAAATGACGACTCCTGCAACCAACAGCAGCAGTTCTGCTCTAAAGGTCACACCCTGTGCTGCAGGCGATCATGAGGAGGGGGAACAGCAGGGCGTCCTCGCCAACCGTGCGGACACCTTCCAGGGGCTTGACGACCAGGTTCTTTGCAATTCCGCTGAACCGGGCACGGCCTCCTGGGGAGCTCTCCAATTCCAGTTTTGTAGACTTTCCCATCATGACCTCCTTCACGCGGGGCTCAGCTATTCCATGTTGGGTTCGAAGCTTGCCCTCGCGAACCCGGATCACCTTCGCCTGGATCAAGGTTCCAGCATAGGCATATGCATAATACGACGACCTGTTGAACACCCTTCCTCTCACATCTACTTCGTTGATAACCCGAAATGTCAAAGTCGAACCGACGGTCGCGTTCGCCCACGCTGCGGGATCCACTGGGGTCAGTTCGACCGCCCTCCCGAAAGGAACTGCCGACAATAAGGAGATTGAATCGGACGAATCCCTGCGGTTCATCGAGCTTCTATATGCGAATAACGTTTCCGCAGGCGTCGCTCTACTGACTTGGTTTTCGGCCTGGCACACTTCCTGCGCTGCGAGCAGTGGCGCAAGGCCAATGCAAATCACGAATTGTACGATCTTGCGAATCATGGCGATTCCTCTTTCAACAGGCCTGCCCGCGCTCACAACCCACTTTCGGCACCCGCCGCACGCGCCGGGAGCCGGGCCGCGGAGAGAATCTGAACGATCTGTTCGGCCATGGGACCGGAGGCAACCACTCCATCAATGGCTCGAACTCTGCCCGAGGCGAGAACGACGCCCGTCGTCCTCTCCGTGAGGACGTAGGTGTGGATATGTGTGAAGACGACCCTGTCGATCTGGAGTTGCAGTTCGGCGGCACGCGGCTTGCTGACCCTCGGATTGAAGTAGCGCGGACTGTCGACGATCGAAAGGCCCAGCTTCCCCCAGTCCTTGTTGTTCAACAGTGCCCTGGAGAGGGTAGCGGGGGAGAGAAAGTCTGTATTCGAAAAGATGCAGAGGGTAAGCGCCTTTTTGAGAATCTGTTCGCGATCGAGATCGGCGGCGGTGAGCAGATGTTCTTCTACCGGCTCTTGCGCTGCATGGGTGAGTTGCAGGGAGCCGGTGATTTGGATGGCTTGCGTGGGTTGTGCGGCAGCGGTTGAGGCATTTTGCGCCGGCTGCTGCGCCATGAGCAGTGGGCAAATGCTGATGAAGAGAAAAGCTTGAATCATCAGACGGTTCATCGGAATCTCCTCGCTTGGCGTTACAAGGACCGATGGTAGAGAGGTTGCGCGCATCTGTAGAACCGATTGTGGCAGTTTCGCAAGTGTCACAGTCGCTATGCGGAAGGGGAAAGCTGCTCTTCCTGCTTGCGCAGTCCATCCAGTGTCGGCTCATCGAGGAGCGTGAAGCGCAGCGGGAAGACCCCCGGCGGCAACTCCTGCGCGGTGCGCGCATCGCAGACCACGCCGGAAGTTGCATCCAGCCCTCGCTTCCAGCCGGGTTGGGTTGCGTCGCGCACCAACAGGCTCTCTGGCGAGAGTCCGGCGGCAACCAGCATCGTTTGTGCGATGCGTTGAAACTCCTTCCAGCGAGAGGCGATCCCCACCAGTTCTCCAGCGTGCTCGGGCAGATAACGCTGTAAATGCACCAGGAGCTCAAGCGACACCGGATGCACCTCAAGCACGGTCAGCGCTGTTCCCGCGGGCAGAAGCTTGCGCACAAGCTCAGCTTTGCTGGGTACTGTCACCAGCATCGATCCCTCCAGCAAGCCGGACTCGGCACAATCTTCCGGTGTGCATCCGGCCACCGGCAGCGCCAGCGCCTGCCCCATCTCGTAGATCACGATGCGTCGCAACTCCGCGTCCGGCTCGATTACCAACCAGCGCGAGGGTGGCGCGAGCATGAGCCAGCGGCGCAGTCGCTCTCGCAGCAGCGGCTCCGGCGCGCCTATCTTGCGCACCTTAGCCATCAGTTCGCCAATCAACTGATCGACGGCAAACTCGGCGGCCAGCGCCGGCGAGAGCGGCGCGGAAGGGCGCCTCGCGCGCACAAAAACGCCGCTACCGTGGCGAAACTCGACCCAGCCTTCGCGCTCAAGCTCGCGATATGCCGCGCTGGCCGTGTTGGCATGGATGTCGAAGCGCCGCGCCAGATCGCGAGTACTGGGCAGCCGCTGGCCGGGGAGCAATTCCTTGCATAGGATGGAGAGAACAACCTGGGTAATCAACTGCTCGCGCAGAGAAACTTCGCCGGTATGGTTCAGCCACAATCGCATGAGATTATCCGGCGGCCAGTTCCGTGGTTTGAACGGCTGGGGCGGGCTTTCGGCGCCCATAGATGACGATCAGCGCCGCCAGCAGCAACACCAGAATGCCCAGCACCAGCAGGCTGCCCTCGGGTCCGTCCGCGCCGCCGCTCCACAGCACGTTGCCGGCCGGGCTGGTGCTCAGATAGTGTCCTTGCGCCACGACCCCGCTATCGGCCGTACCGTAAAAGTAGCTCTCCGACCAGTCCCATGCCGCGTGGCAGCCGATCGCCCACCAGGCCGAGCCAGTTAGCCGGATGCTGACGCAGAAGACAAAGCCGATGGCCGCCGCGGCAAAGATGCCAATCCAGTTCTCGCCTCCGTTGCCCGTATGGACGTATCCGAAAAGCGTCGAAGTGACCCACGCCGCCTGCCAAAAATTAGAGCCTTCCGCTTTTTTCAGGTGCAGCCACAGGCAGGGCGCCAGCCCCAGCAATGCAGCGACATAGACCCCCCAGATACCGTTGCCTTTGCCCATCAGTAACAAATCCAAACAGATGATGCCGACAGTGCCCAGTGCCCACCAGAAGTTGACCCCGCGGGTAATGGTGAATTGCAGGAAGCAGCGAAAGCTGCCTTCCTCGCCGAGGCCCGTCATAAGAAAGGCGACAGCCCACAGCGCGGCATAAGTGAAAATCTGCGCTCCGGAGAGGGTAACTGGGCCGAAATGGATCCACCCGCCCCATGCCAAAGCTCCCACCAACGCTGAAACCGACGCAAACCCCACTACGAGGCCGCTGAGGAAATGGACAAATCGACGGGGCCCCGTCAGGTTGTAGTCCACAACGCGGCGGCGCTCGATCAAAGCGACCAGCGCGCCCGCGCACAGGAAGGCCAGAGCCTGGACTACTTCCCCGACGATCGCCCTGAAAGGCGAAAAACTGTCTGTGCTGGCAAGGTGATGATTTCCGAAGATAGCGGAGGCCACAAGCGCCAAAGTTCTCAAGAAGAGAAGGCTCAGCAAGATAAAGATCGCTACCGACCAGCCGGCTCGCAAGCCCTGATCGCCCATGAATGCCCCTCGCAGGCCGCGATACCGCGGGGGTTCGGGTGTAAGAACCGCCTCATCGGGCGGCGGTTCCAGCTGTGAGATAGGTTTCTCGGTCTCCATAGGGCCTCCTAAAACTGGACACAACTACCTTGCATTCTGAATTCTACTGACTGAAAGATATTCTACGATTTGACCGCAGGTGAAGTTCCGGAGTGCAGGTCAACCCCTTTAGTACCCATACGACTTGACACAACGACCCTTTCCCTTGATGCTTAACAGTTCCGATGATTCAACTTTTGGAATACTAAAGGGAGTACCATTTTGCGGGTTTGCGTCTTTTATCACGACAATTGTTTTGACGGAGCCTGCTCAGCCTCGCTGTTCACGCGCTTTCACCGTGAATGCATCGCCCCAGGGTCCAGCTATGAATACCACGGCCTCCTTCACCGCGCCGGTGCGCTCTTTGACGAAAGCGAGTTCAACGGCGACGAGAATGCGATCGTCGACTTCAAATACTCCGCCTCCCCCCGGATTACATGGTGGTTTGACCACCATCTGTCCGCTTTTCTTACGCCCCATGACCAGCAGAATTATCTAGCCTGCAAGCAGGATCCAGTCTGCGGCGATCGCAAATTCTGCGATCCCAATTTCACCTCCTGCACCAGCTTTATCGCCGCAGTCACCTCCGAGCGTTTCGGCTTTGACACAGCTCCCGTGGCGGAGCTGATCCATTGGGCCGACATTGTGGACGGCGCCAAGTACGAGAGTCCCGAAGTGGCAGTAGAGATGGCCGCGCCGGCCATGAAGCTGACGCTGATTATTGAGGCCGCGCAGAATGCGTCCTTTCTTCCGCGGCTGATCCCGATGCTCACGGAGATGCCGCTCGCCGAAGTGATCGCCCAGCCCTTTGTGGCCGAACTGCTGCCGCCGTTGCTGGAGCGTCACCGCCAGGCGATGCAGCTGATCCGCAACCGCGCGGAAGAGCGCAAAGGGACAATCTTCTTTGACATAACTGACCAGCCCCAAGAGGGGTATAACAAGTTCATCCCTTACTATCTCTTTCCCCAGGCCACTTACTCCATTGGACTTTCAAAGTCCAGCTTCCGCACCAAGGTTTCCGTGGGATCGAACCCCTGGACCAAGGCCGACCCGGCCAAAATGGTGAACCTTGCGCAAGTCTGCGAGCGCTACGGCGGAGGCGGTCACGCCCGCGTGGGCGCCATCAGCTTCCCTCCCGGCCAAACCGAGGAGGCTCGCGCAGCCGCGGCTGAGATTGTCGCTGAGCTGAGAGCAACCAACCCTTTCGCCTGAGTTAGCAAACTGCACTGAATGAGTTAGTTGCCCGCGTGGATTGAAATCCCGCGAAGATCACATTCGTATGCCCATGCCGAGGGATACAATGTGCGCAACGTCCAGGGCCTGGCAATTCTGTCATTTTCTTGAAAGTGCAGGGAAATCCATTGAAATACATGGCGCAAGCCTCCGTCTTAATTCTGTTACTAGCTGGCTCAGTTACATCCGCCCAAACCGGTCCTCTTTCGAGCGGGTATATCTACACCTACGCGGGAAATGGAGTCCAGGGATTTAGCGGGGACGGCGGACCGGCAACCAGCGCCGAATTAGGACAACCGTCTGGAGTGACGTTAGACGCCGCTGGAAACCTCTATATCGCGGATAACTCGAATAACCGCATTCGCAAGGTAGATGCCGTTTCGGGCATTATTTCGACGGTGGCTGGAAATGGAACCGCAGGCAACAGCGGGGATGGAGGACCAGCAACCAGCGCGGAGCTTTATGGGCCCACCGGAATTGTATCGGACGCTGCCGGAAACTTCTATTTCTCTGTTACTGCTGATGGTAACGGTAATAATTCTTTCGTTCGCAAGGTCGCTGCATCCACTGGCATCGTCACCGCTGTCGCGGGCGGCGGGTCGCCACTCCCAGGTATTGGGGATGGGGGACCAGCCACTAGTGCTTACCTTCAATTTCCAGAGGGACTGGCCCTAGATGCCAAAGATAACCTTTATATTGCTGATTGTTACAATAATCGCATTCGAAAGGTAGACGCCGTCACGGGCATCATTACAACGGTGGCCGGCACGGGATCTTCGGGCTTTAGCGGGGACGGAGGTCCCGCGACGAGCGCCACGCTAACCGAACCGAGCGGAATAGTATTCGATGCTGCCGGAGACCTTTATATCGCCGATTGGGGAAATCTTCGCGTCCGGAAGGTAGATGCGTCGACGGGAATCATCACCACGGTTGCTGGCGACGGAACCCCAGGGAACAGTGGAGACGGGGGGCCGGCAACCAGTGCGGAGTTCTTTTACCCATATGGAGTAGCTCTGGATAGCTCTGAAAATCTTTATATCTCTGACCAAAATGTCTTTTATGGTTATGGAAATGAATATTCATCGTCCGTCAGACGCGTGGATGCGAAAACGGAAACCATCTTAACGAGTGCGGGCGGCGGTAGCGGCGTGTGCACAGGGTCAGGCGCTCCCGGGGATGGAGAACTTGCGGTCGACGTCTGCCTTTATTATCCAAGTGGCGTGGTACTGGATGCTTCGGGAAACTTATACATTGCAGAAGCCGGCAATAACCGCATCAGCATCGTTCGCCCGAACGCGCTTCCAGCGACGACAACGACGCTCACCGCAGCACCACCAACCTTGGATGTCGGCCAGTCACTAACATTAACTGCCACAGTGACTCCGGCCAGCGGCAGCATACCGGCAGGGACAGTAACCTTCTATAGCGGAATCGTTTCGCTGGGATACGCGCCCTTGAATAGCGGTGGCTCGGCCGTGTTAACACTGACGCCAGGCGCAGGAAACTACTCCATCACTGCAAGTTACGGCGGTTCCTCGACTGATGCACCTTCGCAATCTTCCCCTCCGGTTCTCGTGACAGTGGCCGGCATGGCAACCACCACTTCCATTACAGCTTCCGCAACCAGCCTGACCGTTGGCCAGACGCTGACGCTGACTGCGACGGTAAACGCATCAAGCGGCACTCCCAGCGGAACAGTAACATTCTCCAACGGAACAACATCCTTGGGCAGTGGAAACCTGAACAGCAGCGGCGTGGCCACGCTGAATACATCCTCTCTGCCGCTTGGAACTGACAGCATCACTGCCGTGTATTCAGGTGATGCGAACTTTGCCGCGTCCACATCATCCGCAATCTTAATTACAGTCACTTCGTATAGCCTCGCCGAATGGACCTGGATGAGCGGAAGCAGCACGGTCCCGGCTTATCAGGAAGGCCAGCCCGGAATCTACGGCACATTGGGAACGCCCGCCGCCGGAAACGTCCCCGGTGGCCGTGAGTGGCCTGCGAGTTGGACTGACAACAGCGGCCATCTCTGGCTCTTTGGGGGTAACGGCTTCGATGCCAACGGCAATGGTGGCTTTCTCAACGACCTGTGGGAGTTCAATCCATCGCTTGGCTCTTATGGCGAATGGGCATGGATGAGTGGAAGCCGCACTGGAGGCCAGTCCGGAGTCTACGGCAAGTTGGGAACACCTGCCGCCGGAAACATGATCGGCGGCCGCAACAGCGCTGTAAGCTGGACCGACAGCAGTGGTCATTTCTGGCTCTTTGGGGGCACCGGTTTCGACGCCGACGGCGTCTTTGGCAATCTCAACGACCTGTGGGTGTACAATCCATCCCTTGGCCCTCATGGCGAATGGATCTGGATGGGCGGAGGTAGCACTGTCCCGGGCTATATGGAAGGCCAGCCCGGAGTCTACGGCAAATTAGGAACGCCTGCCGCCGGAAACATCCCCGGAGGCCGTCAGTGGGCTTCGAGTTGGATCGACAGTAGCGGCCATCTCTGGCTCTTTGGAGGCAACGGCGATGATGCCCACGGCAATGCTGGCTATCTCAACGACCTGTGGGAATTCAATCCTTCGCTTGGCACTTATGGCGAATGGGCGTGGATGGGCGGAAGCAGCACGGTCGGCAGTTCTGGAGCCCTGCCTGGCGTCTACGGCACACTGGGAACGCCTGCCGCCGGAAACATCCCCGGAAACCGCGAAAACGCCGTAAGTTGGACCGACAGCAGTGGTCACCTCTGGCTCTTTGGAGGCTTCGGCTATGATTCCAACGGCGAATTTGGCTCCCTCAACGACCTGTGGGAGTTCAATCCATCGCTCGGATCTTATGGCGAATGGACCTGGATGGGCGGAAGTAGCACTGTCCCTGGTTATCAGGAAGGTCAGCCCGGAGTCTATGGCACACCGGGAACGCCTGCCGCCGGAAACATCCCCGGAGGCCGGGGAGATGGCACAGGATGGAATGACAGCAGTGGAAACTTTTGGCTCTTTGGCGGTAACGGCGTCGACGTCAACGGCAATGGTGGGCTTCTCAACGACCTGTGGGAGTTCAATCCATCGCTTGGCTCTTATGGTGAATGGGCATGGATGGACGGAAGCAGCACCACGGTCAACGCACCCGGCGTCTACGGCAAATTGGGAACGCCTGCCGCCACAAACATCCCCGGAGGCCGCTATGGCGCCATAAGTTGGACCGACAGCAACGGCAATTCCTGGCTCTTTGGGGGCGGTGGCCAAGATGCAAACAACAATTGGGGCCATCTCAATGACCTTTGGACTTATCAGCCCCTGCCGTCACCGCCTGCCGCGGCCACCCCAACCTTCAGTCCCCCGGCTGGAACTTATACTGCGGCGCAGACAGTAACCATCAGCGATACCACACCAGGCGCGGTTATCTACTTCACCACAAACGGAACAGCACCGAACACGAATTCGTCAGCGTACAGTGTTCCTGTTACTGTCTCATCGTCGGAGACGATCGAAGCGATTGCAACAGCTTCAGGCGATGCCAACAGCCCCATAGCGACAGCCGCCTATACCATCACGTTGCCAGGCATTGCAACCACCACTTCCCTCACTGCATCCGCAATCAGCCTTCCCTTTGGCGACATACTCACCTTGACCGCGACCGTGAACGCAGCAAGCGGCGACACTCCCACAGGCACCGTAACTTTCTTCAATGGCCAAATTTCCTTGGGGAGCGGACTGCTGAATAGTAGCGGCGTGGCCACCCTCGCAATCACTCCCGCCATCGGCAGTTACTCCATCATTGCCAATTATGGCGGCAGCACCACGGACGGTGCATCAAGCTCCTCCGCTGTTCCAGTGACTGTTACAAGCGCATCAAATTCCCCCGATATTTACACCTTCGCGGGCGATGGAGCCCTCGGCTACAACGGAGATGGGGAACTGGCGACCAGCGCGGAGCTGAATGGATCCGTGCAAATGGCGATGGATACTGCCGGCAATGTTTATCTTGCTGACAGCTCCAATCACCGCATCCGGAAGGTGTTTGCATCCACGGGCACCATAACCACGGTCGCAGGCAATGGGACATCCGGCTATACCGGAGATGGAGGGCCGGCAATCGATGCCCAACTGATGAATCCATACGGTGTAGCTGTCGATGCTGCTGGAAATATTTATATTTCAGACACTGAAACCTTCACCATCCGGAAAGTGGACGCTGCCACCGGCACGATCTCTACTATTGTTGGCAATGGGATCCAATATAACGGACCGGTTATTTGCGGAGGCGGCCTGGCGATAGACGTTGAAATTCTTAGTCCGGGGGCGATCACGCTGGATAATGCCGGAAATATTTATTTCGTGCTAGGTAGTGTCATTTGCAAAGTGGAAGCCGCAACAGGAATCATCTCCAGAATTGCGGGCAATGTAGCAGATGGGAGCGGATTCAGCGGGGATGGAGGGCCGGCAACCAGTGCGTTACTTAGCAATAATAACTTAGCCCTGGCGTTTGACACATCAGGAAACCTTTATATCGCAGATACAGATAACCAACGTGTGCGGAGGGTGGATGCCGTGACAGGCATCATCACCACCGTCGCAGGAAATGGCGGTGGAGGACCTGACGGAGGCTGCAGCGGAGACGGAGGACCGGCGACCAATGCGGAACTGTCCGATCCCGCGGGAGTGGCGCTAGACGCTGCTGGGAATCTCTATGTTTCAAGCGTGTACACCTGGCGAGTTACCGACGGCTCACGCGTCCGGCGAGTGGATGCGGTAACGGGCATCATTACCACCTATGCCGGCAATGGAAACATGGGCTTTAGCGGAGACGGAGGGCCGGCAAACCTGGCTGAACTATCAGGCCCTTCAGGTTTAATGATGGATGCCAAAAATAATCTCTACATCGCAGATGCCAATGCGAATAATCGCATCCGGATTGTGGGCCAGAAGCCGGTCTATTCTGGTGCGGCAACAACAACCACTCTCACCGCATCTGCTGACCCCGCGGCTTTTGGATCAACTGTAACCTTCACAGCCACGGTTGCAGGCTCGGTAAATGCCTTGACAGGGACTGTTTCCTTTTATGACGGCACAACTTTGCTCGCAACTGAAGCGCTCGTATCCGAGGCAGCAACTTATGCCACCAGCACTTTGAGCATCGGGTCGCATAACATCGCTGCGGTTTACTCAGGCGAAGGTGGATTCAATGGCAGCACTTCGAATCTTGTCGTCGAATCAATCGTCCCCATTGACTTCAGCATCTCCGCCTCTCCAGCTTCGCAAACTGTTTACACGGGCGAAGCTGCATCCTATACCGTAACAATCGCGCCTGGCATCGGCTTCAATTGGACTGTTGCTCTCAGTTGCACCCAGTTACCGGCAAATTCCAGTTGCGCTTTCTCGCCTGCAACCGTTAGCGGCGGTGCGTGGAGTTCGACGCTGGTGGTGCAAACCACCGCACCCAGCCCAGCTACATCCTCTTCCGTCTTATCCCCCAAACTTCGAGTTACAGCGCTTGCCGGCTTATTTCTGCTCGTCATCCCCCGGCGTTTGCGGCGCTATCGTAAAGGCTTGCCGTTGTTACTCGTGATCTTCGCCGCGCTGGCGGCCGCAACGGCTCTTGCGGGATGCAGCACTCCCGGCCAGCTTTCCGGCGCAACACCGCTGGGGCCCCAGACCATAGCCGTGACCGGAATCGCTACCAGCGGATCGCAAACACTAACTCATTCAGCGAATGTGACATTGAATGTCAAGTCCTTGTTCTAACCAACCGAACCTTGGATTTTAAGACAAGGGTAACTGCAATTCGCAATAAGTTTCTTTAAGTTACTGACTGACTTTGAATCTGTTTTCGAGAGATCTAACTTGACCAATGCATTGCCGGAGTAGAATATGCACAGCATCAGGACGCTCTTCAATCTGTCTTCCTTTTGAAAGCGTAGAGGTGTTCATTGAAACACACAATGATAATCTCGGCCATGATTCTGGTGATAGCTGCAACTGCGGCCTCCGCCCAAGGTGCTGCAACCACAACAACATTGGCGGTGACTGCGGGCGGAGTTGCGGTGAAGGTAGTCGCGCCCGGAACTGTGATTACACTGACAGCAACGGTCCAGGCCGGAGGCTCAGCGGTGAGTCCGGGACAAGTAAACTTTTGCGACGCAACAGCGAAAGCATGCTCGGACATTCATCTGCTTGGTACAGCGCAGTTGACCAGCGCAGGAACGGCTGTGCTCAAATTCGTTCCCGGCGGCGGCGTCCATAGCTACAACGCGGTCTTCCTGGGAACAAACGGGGATGCTCAAAGTTCTTCAAGCGCGGCAGCTCTCACCGTAAACGGTAGTTATCCGACGACCACCACCATCGCACAGAGCGGAGGCCCGGGCGACTACACGCTGACGGCGACAGTGACAGGCAGCCATACCACCCCTCCCAGCGGCGTGGTGTCGTTTCTGGACACAACCAACGCGAATTACGCACTGGCAACGACGAATCTGAATCTCGGGAGCGGCGAGTCCGCGCTAAGTTTTAACAACTCATATACCTTATTTGGGCCTTCTTATTCGCTGTCTGGGTTTCCTCCGGGAGTCAACGATGACGACTTTGCGCAAGCTTACATAGGAGATTTCAACGGAGATGGGAAGCTGGACTTGGCTGTTCGGTGGCAATATTACTCTGTTCGTGACTCCGTATACAACGCCTGGGTTCAGGAACTGGACATACTATTGGGCAACGGTAACGGAACATTTACCGCCGCGCCAGCTGCAGTTCCGCTCAGTGAGGGTCTCGAGTTCTTCGATGTCGTGACAGGAGATTTCAACAACGACGGCAAGGAGGACCTCGCTGTCCTCCTTGCGAACGACTCAGTCCTTGTGCTGTTGGGCAACGGAGATGGCACCTTCAAAACATTGCCGCCTATACCCGTTCCAACTGGCACTGAATCGATTGTTACAGGTGACTTCAACCGGGACGGCAACCTGGACCTGGTTTTGACGATCTACACCGCCGAAGATATTAAGCCCGTTGATGAAGCCCACGTTTGGGTTTATATCACCACTCTGCTTGGCAATGGGGATGGAACATTCCAATCGCCATTGCCTACGCCAAGCCAGCAAATATATGCGAATCTCCAGGGTAATCCCGCCCCGCCTGCCATAGGAGACTTTAACAGAGACGGCATCCTCGACCTTGCCCTGATGAATATCAACACTAAGGAACTTGACGTATTCACGGGCAAAGGCGATGGGACATTCCAATCAACTCCCATCGTGTCCCAGATCGGGGACCCTAACACGGCAAATGTGCTAGTGGGCGATTTCAACCAGGATGGCATTCTTGACCTGGCAGAAGAGACTTTTGGCACCATTCTGCTGGGCAACGGGGACGGAACATTTACGCCGGAGGCAAATCCAGGAACGATTAACGATGGCGGCGACATGGTCATCGGTGACTTCAACGGCGACGGCATTGCAGATCTGGCCGATATCACTTTCCCTGGCGCCGTGGTTCAGTTGGGCAACGGCGATGGAACCTTTTCACCTCCAGTAACCGTGACCCCCGCGAGTGGTCCGTTGGCGCTTACCCTTACAGCAGGCGACTTCAACGGCGACGGCATGTCGGATTTGGCTTTAGGAGCTTATGGCCTTTTCCCCACCTCGGATACCAGTTTTCCCGGCCCCCCAGAGCTATTCGTTGAGCTCGCCCACTTGACCGGATCGGCCACCGCTACTGCCACCGTGAGCGGCATCTCGCCCGTGGGAACAGGAACGCACTGGGTAGACGCCAGCTATCAAGGCGACAGCAGCTACGCCGGCAGCGTCTCCGCCACCACACCGCTCATAGCAGAGCCGATCACCACATCACTTTCCCTGACCGCGAATCTTTCGGGCGCTGGAGAACAGTTTCTTTTGACCGCCACGCTCACTCCCTCTCAGGCGCAGAACCACAGCGCCAGCGGCATGATCACGTTCTATAACAACGGCGTCAGCCTGGGACAAGGAACGGTTACAAACGGCGTCGCCACACTGACTACAATATTGCCGCTGGGCATTGACAGCATCACGGCCATGTATCCCGGCGATACCAATTTCACCTCCTCCACTTCGATCGCGGTGCCGCTCAATCTGGATTTCAGCATCTCCGGCTCAACCAATTCACCCACCGTCTATACGGGGCAATCGGCAACCTACACGGTAACCGTCATGCCCAACGCTGACTTCAATCTGCCGGTCACTCTCAGTTGCACGCTGCTACCGGCAAATACTACGTGCAGCTTTTCTCCCGCTTCCGTCGCTGGAGGCAGCGGTAGCTCGACGCTGGTTGTGCAGACCAACGCACCCAGACCGGCATCATCTGCTTCAGCCTTATTCACCAAAGCTCGAATCCCCTTGCTGGCCGGACTTATTCTGCTCATCATTCCCACCGGCTTGCGACGCAACCGCAAAGGCTGGCCGATGCTCCCTTTGATCTTCGCGCTCCTTGCCGCCGCAATGTCTGTCACTGCATGCGGTTCGCCGGGCCAACTAACCGGCGCGACTCCCGTGGGCACACAAACCATTACCATAACCGGAACTGCGACCAACGGATCACAAACGCTGACTCATACGGCAAATGTGACATTGAACGTCAAATCACTCTTCTAACTCGAGCTTTATCGACCTTTGCGAGACACATCGATGCTTTTTGAAAACATTCACATGAGTTAGCCACCCGCTCTGAATCTGACCCGCGGTGAACTAACTTGACAGACGCTTAAGCGGAGTAAAATATGCGCAGCGACCAGGCAATGTTTAATCTGTCTCCTTTTTGAAATTGGAGGGGAACCCAGTGAAAAACGTGCTGCAAGTCTCCGCCTTGATGCTGCTTCTGTCTGCCTTACCGGCGTCCGCCCAACTGGGTCCCTACACGAGCGGTTTTATCTACACGGTTGCGGGCGATGGGTATGGCGCTGGCCTTGGATTTGGTGGCTTCAGCGGAGATGGGAAACCGGCGATCTTTGCCGAACTCAATTGGCCCCTGAGTGAGACGCTGAATGGCGCAGGGAATCTCTATATCGCTGATTCCCAAAATAATCGGATTCGAAAGGTGGATGCCACCACCGGCATCATCACCACTTTCGCAGGCGATGGTATCAAGGGCTATAGCGGAGATGGCGGGCCAGCGATAGATGCTGAACTTGACCTTACGGAAGGAATCTACTGGGATGCTACTGTTGTAGCGGATGCTGCCGGAAACATCTATATCTCGGACCAGGGGAACAATCGTGTACGTAAAGTGGATGCGGCGACCGGAGTCATTACCACATACGCCGGCAACGGGTCTCAGGAAACCAGTGGAGATGGGCGCCTGGCAACAGCGGCCGGCATCCCTGCCCCAGGCGGCCTCGCAATAGATGCTTCCGGCGACCTTTATATCACCGAAGTTAATGAGGTTTATGAGGTTAACGGCGACTTCAGCTACTTGATCAGCGAATTTAATGTAGTTCGCAAGGTCGACGCCGCCACCGGCATCGTCACCACGGTCGCCGGCAATGGCATTCATGGCACATCTGGAGATGGTGGGCCAGCCACCAGTGCGGAACTTGGGGGGCCATTTCAAGTTGCGCTGGATGGTGCCGGAAACCTGTATATCGAAGAAGTTGATTATCCCCGTGTACGGAAGGTCGATGCTACAACCGGCATCATTACCACTGTCGCCGGTAATGGTTCTCAAGGCTTAACTGGAAGTGGCGTTGCAGCCACTAGTACGGGATTCCTCCTTCCCGTTGGATTAGCGGTGGATGCTCCCGGGAATATTTATATTTCGGATGACTCAGGTGATCGAGTTTGGCGAGTGGACGTCGTAACGGGCATCATTGAACCTTATGCCGGCAATGGCCTCTGCACGCCCGACAACGATTTTGCTGCCTGCTTTACCGGGGACGGAGGGCCGGCCCTTAACGCCGGAATATACGGACCATATGGACTGTCGTTGGATGCAGCGGGAAACCTGTATTTCGCGGACTCGGCCAATCAGCGTGTTCGGGTCGTGGGTTCGGAAGCGAATGCGGCAACGACAACGACGACGCTCACGGCATCGGCAGTCGAATTAAATTATGGCCAGCCGCTGACCCTCACCGCAACGGTGAAGGCCGCAATCGGCGGAACAATATCAGGGACGGTTTCATTCCTCAGCGGTAAAACTTTGTTGGGCAGTGCTGACTTGAATGATGGTGGAGTGGCGACGTTAACGCTGACACCTGACGGCGGCAGCTACTCAATCATAGCGGTCTATGACGGATCACCGAAATACCAGGGCTCGGCCTCATATCCGCCTATTGAGGTAACCGTCGATCCCGCTCCAACGACAACGGCTCTTACTGCATCTCCGAACCCTGCTTATTGGGGAAATACCGTGATCTTCACAGCCACGGCCGGCAGTTCTATGTTTGCGCCTACGGGGAGCGTCTCCTTCTATGACGGCACAATCTTGCTGGCAACGGAACCCCTCAAATCCAGCGTGGCCACCTATTCCACGATGGTTCTGAGCGTTGGCTCGCATAACATCACCGCGGTCTACGTTTCCACGGCAGATTTTAGCTCCAGCACTTCGAATATTGTCGTCGAAGTCATTAACCCCGCTGATTTCAGCATCTCCGCCTCGCCGGGTTCGCAAAATGTTTACACGGGCTTGGCTGCAGACTATACCGTAACCATCGCTCCCGGCACAGGCTTCGCTGTGCCGGTTACGCTCAGTTGCACCCAGTTACCGGCAAATTCCACCTGCACCTTCTCGCCAACTATTGTCAACGGCGGCCCCTGGAGTTCGACGCTGATGGTGCAAACCACCCCACCCGCTGCGGCCGCAGCAGCTTCTATCTCATCCGTTAAATTTCGCGCCGCGGCGTTAGCCGGGCTTTTTCCGCTCATCATCCCCAGACGCTTGCGACGCTATCGCAAAGGCTGGCCATTGCTTTTTGTAATTATCGCGATACTGGCTGCCGGAGCCGCAATTACGGGATGCAGCTCACCCGGTCCGCTGGCGGACGCCACACCGGTAGGCGCACAGACCATTACCGTCACCGGAATCGCTACCAACGGTGTGCAAACGCTGACTCATTCAGTGAATGTCACTCTGAATGTCAACTCGCTTTTCTAACTCGAGCTTTATCATTGATTACGAGGCACGCAAATGCAAGTTTCTAAACGTTCTCCAGGGTTGCCGCACATCATCTGGATGGTGGTGTTAGCTGCAGGTCTGCTGGCCGGCTCGGTGCAGGCCCAGGTTGTTCCGTCCGCCACAGGTCCACATGCGCTCTGGGTAGGTGGGGAATATTCCAATATCCATGCAGACTATCCCTATGGAAGCAATCTGAGGCTTTGGGGAATCGGCGGGTTTGCCGACTATCGTTTGTCGCCGCATATCGGTATCGTCGCGGAGGCGCGCTTTCTGCGCTTCAACAGCTACTACGGCGACTCAGAAGATAATTATCTGGGCGGCGTGCGATACCTGACCAGGAGATTCGGCAAGCTCCAGCCCTATGCTCAGGGCCTTGCGGGCTTAGGAAGAATTCAATATCCGTTTGGGATTCCCGCCGGAAGATACTTTGCGCTCGCGCCCGGTGCAGGCGCCAGTTACAGCATCGCCCGCAAATGGAGTGTGCGCGGAGAATACGAATACCAGCTATGGCTGAACTGGCCCAACATTCCCGGCTACGCAACACAATCGTTCACGCCCAACGGCTTCCACGTTGGCGTTGGTTACCGTCTCTTTTGAGAATGCCGGGTTGATGAGCGGCCTTCCGCCCGGCCTGATTATACCTTTGCTTTCATGCTGGGCCATTCGGCACGGCGGTGCTCGAAGAATGCCTTCACGCCTTCCTTGAAGTCCTCGGTGGATCGCTGTTGCGAGTTAGCTTCGATCGCATCCTCGATCTCTTCGTCCAGCCGCCGGCGAGAGTGCTTGGCCAGCAGCCGTTTCACCGCCTGCATAGCCTGGGGACTGTTCTGCAGCAGCGTCTGCGCCAGCGCCCTGGCGGAGGGCATCAGGTCGTCGTGTTCTACAATCTGGGTCACCAGCCCCAGTTGTTGCGCCTCCTGCGCCTTCAGAATTCTGCCGGAAAGCAACAATTCGCGGGTGCGCAATTCGCCCACTTGGCGGATCAGAAACGAAGCCACAATGGCCGGAATAAATCCCACGCGCACCTCGGTGTAGCCAAACTTTGCCTCCGGAGACGCGAGTGTAAAGTCGGGGATGGTAGCCAGGGCCATGCCCCCGGCGATGGCCGGTCCGTTGACCGCCGAAATAATCGGCTTGGGAAAATCGTAGAGTGTGCGCAGGACCAGGGCCATGTTCTCTGAGTCGCGGCGGTGCTCCTGCGCGTTGCTGGCACTCATGGTCTCCAGGTACTCCATATCCAGGCCTGCGCAGAAAGCCGAACCCGCGCCAGTCAGGATCACAATGCCGCAATCGCAAGTTTCCGCCTCGCGCAGGGCCTCGGTAAGCTCCTCGATCAGGAGCGGATTAAGCGCGTTGCGCTTCTCCGGCCGGTTCAGGGTGATGGTCATAACTCCGCTGCCGGATTCGGTGAGGATGTGCTTGAAGCGGGCCATGGAGGTCTCCTTGCGCGAACGGCCGCGGCTCAATACCGTGCCTGACTGCCCATCCTATCGCAGATATCTTCCGGATGGTAGGTGATCAGTGTCACCTTCTTTAGCCCGTGGTTCGCCGCGTTTCCCATTGCAGCACCGCACTGCCATCCAGGAGCGTAAAATCCGCACTTCACAGCCCCAGCTCGCCTGCCCGCTTTTTCATTGCCTCAATGCAGAACGCAATGTGCGCATCCAGATCCACGCCCAGCTCAGCCGCTCCCTGGATCACGTCCGTGCGGTTCACGCCTCTCGCAAAAGCCTTGTCTTTCATTTTTTTGCGCACGCTCGCTACCTCTACATCGGCGATAGCCTTGGTCGGTTTTACCAGCGCACAGGCCGTCAAAAAGCCTGCCAGTTCATCGCATGCGAACAGTGCTTTGGCCAGGTGTGTCTCGCGGGCAACACCGGAATACTGCGCATGACCCAATATTGCCGTGCGCATCTCCGCAGGCCAGCCCAGCCGCTCCAGCTCGCGAACTCCCACAAAAGGGTGCTCTTCGGCCGTGGGATGGCGCTCATAGTCAAAGTCGTGCAATAGGGCCGTGGTGGAGTAGAGCCCAATGAATGCGGCACGATCATCTCCTTTGAGACCCCGCCGGTCAGCCTCCGCCTCGCCGCAGGCAGTCACGCAGGCCTCCACCGCCAGCGCATGCTTGCGCAAGTTCTCGCTCTGGGTCCATTCAGTGAGGAGTTGCCAGGCTTGTTCGCGTCCGTAAGCCGCTCCGTTTTCGCTGTTCATATTTTTTATCTCCAGTGTTGCTTCACTTGGTTCGTGTTTTTTCAGGTTTTTCAGAGTATGATAGGTCCTTCTTAGGTTAGACCCTAAGTTTCTACTTGACAATTATGGTTCCCTTCTACGAAAGTAACGAGTATTGCGGTGCTCAAACGCGCCGCGGAGGGCCGGCTCTGGCGCTCCGCACAAGGCCTATGGCAACAACACTCGTCAGCGTGGAGACACGCGAGGTAGTGCGCTGCAACTTCTGCAGGCTAGTCCAATACAGACCCAGCAGTTCAAAATGCCTGAGATGCCACAAGCCCCTCGATATTGAGGAGCCTGTACAGTTGGCGCCGCAACTGGTGACCAGCTCGCCCGTACAGGCTTCAGCCGAAGCCGGTTTGCAGGTTGCCGTACAGGTGCGCGAGGTTCGCCGCGCGCGTCATCTCAGCCAGCGTCAACTGGCTGGACGCATGCAGGTGCCTCGTACCTATATTTCGAAGATTGAAAACAGTAAGGCGATTCCCACTCTAGGTTCGCTCGAGCGGCTGGCCGCGGCGCTGGAAGTGAACATCTGCCAGCTCATCCGCGACTCCCGTAGCCGGCGCGACGAGGAGGTAGCCGCCATCCTCGCCGACCCGTTCCTGGCAGAGATTGCCGCCGTGTTGCCCCAGCTTGACTCGCTCCAGCGGACGCTGATCTATGGTGCGGTACGGGATGCGGCCACGGGACGCAGGCGCTCCGCTTAGTAGCTTCGTTTCGGCCTGGAAATCTCGTTCCCGGCCGAATCTTCGTCTCCCTGCGCCCAGATTCGAGGCATTCCCAGCCCAGACAGCATTCCAACGGGAGGAACGTGTGACAAAAACGCACAATTACGCCCTCACCGTCCAGTGGACCGGTAACACCGGAACCGGCACAAGCAGCTATCGAAGCTACGGGCGGCAGCACGAAATTCGAGGAGAATCCGGACAGCAGCCGATTCAGGGCTCCTCCGATCCCGCCTTTCGCGGCGACCCTTCGCGCTGGAATCCTGAGGAACTGCTGCTGGCGGCTTTATCCGCTTGCCATCAGCTTGCATACCTCCATCTCTGTGCCGTGGCCGGCATTGTGGTGCTTGCATACGAAGATCATGCGGAAGGCGTGATGAAAGAGACCGAAGACGGTGCGGGGTCTTTTGAGCGCGTAACCCTGCACCCCCAGGTCACGGTAGCTCCCGGCTCAGACACAGCAAAGGCGCACGAACTGCATGAAGCGGCACACGCCGTCTGCTTCATAGCAAGATCTGTGAATTTTCCGGTTCTTCATGAGCCGCGGATCATTATCGCCTGAACGCGGCTAACTCGAACCTCTGGAGGCAAGAATGAAAGCATCCATTTTTTATCGAATCGCCGCTCTTCTCCTGCTGCTTTTCGCGGTCGGACACACGCTCGGCTTTCGCCAGTCTGATCCCCAATGGGGAGTTGACGCCCTTCTCGGCTTAATGCGGTCAATTCACTTTGACGTTCAGGGCTTCAACCGCACCTACTGGGATCTCTTTCTGGCGGCTGGATTTTCTGTCGGTGTGTTTTATCTATTCGCGGCGATATTGGCATGGCAACTTGGAGGCCTTCCGGCAGTGATATTGGCGCACATGCGCGGTACTGCATGGGCGTTTGCCATTTGCTTTGCCGCCATCACGGTTGTGAGCTGGAAATACCTCTTTATCCTGCCCATCGCTTTCTCGATCCTGATTACATTATGTTTGACTGTGGCGGCATGGCTTTCAGCGAGGCAAGTTTCCATGCCTCCATCACGAAAGTAAAGTAAGAGGATTCAAATTGCACCACTACCGAGGGCAGGACTATCCTTTGCGGCCCTTAGGCGCTTATGCTAGGGTCGAGGATGCTGTACATTCCCTTCGTCTGAAGGAAATTTACCCGTCGGGCTGGAGTCTGATGTGGTCCGATAGCTTCATTTTTTAATCCGGCGCTGATCCTCCTGCATCTTTTACTGGGTTCCCGAGGGCCATCGGCCTGAACGCATCAAACGCACCAAAGAGGCAAGTTTCTTGTATCCGACCCTCACACCACGCATCGATGAGCTGACAGCCGAGGAGCGCGCCGTCTATGCGAAGCTCAAGCCCGAGCGCCTGCCCCAGCACGTAGCCATCATCATGGACGGCAACGGCCGCTGGGCCGGCCAGCGCTCGCTCAAGCGCTTCCTGGGTCACCAGAAGGGCGCGGACACCGTACAACTGGTCACTGAAACCGCCGCCCGCATCGGCCTTCCCTGGCTCACGCTCTACGCTTTTTCGCTGGAGAACAACCTGCGCCGCCCCAAGGCTGAAGTCAGTTTCCTCATGCGCCTGCTCAAGACCTACCTTGAAGCCAACCTCAGGCGAATGCTCGACAACAACATTCGTTTGAAATACATCGGGCGCATTCACGAACTGCCTCCCGACGTCCAGGACAAGATGCGCTGGGCTGAGGAAGCCACTGCCGGCAACACCGGCACCACTCTCACTCTGGCCCTCAACTACGGCGGCCGCTCAGAGTTGGTAGACGCTTTCCGCTCGCTCACCGCCGAGATGAGGAAAAACCACCTCAGCGTCGACCGAATCACCGAGGAAGACATTCACCGCCATCTCTACACCGCGCACATGCCTGACCCCGACCTGCTCATCCGCTCCTCGGGCGAGATGCGCATCTCCAACTTCCTTCTGTGGCAGGTCGCCTACACAGAGATCTTCGTCACCGAGCGCCTCTGGCCCGATTTCCGCGGCATCCATCTGCTCGAAGCCATCGCCGACTTCCAGCTCCGCGAGCGCCGCTTCGGCGGCCTCGGCGAGGGCTCCGGCGTAGTGGACGAAGAGGCGGAGCAGTTCAAGATCGCGGCCAGCTGAGGTATCCTGCCTCGCCGATCTTCTCCTTTACAAAACTCCAAATTCCAACAAATGCCCTATTCTGCACCCTTCTCGCACACAGGATAGTGCATTTGCTTTTTCGTCTCTGTGGGGCTATTGTGATCGGCAGAAAATCACTGCATATTGCCCACCACTCCTGTGCCTTCGAAGGGTTCAGTAAGAAATGGGTCTAAGTCCTTTCCCAAGGAGAAAGCGATGAAGAAAGTTCTGGTAAGCATTTTTTCTTTAGCCATTGTTTTGTCGTTGAGTCATCTGGCCGCAGGCCAGGCCGCTTCGGGCAGACTGGACGACCAGCTGATCGCAGCCGCCCAAGAGGGCGATGTAGTAGCGGTGCAGCAGTTGCTGGACAAAGGTGCCAATATTGAGGCCAGGCAGGAGGTCAGTGGTGGCACGGCGCTGATCCGTGCGTCAATGATGGGTCACATCGAGGTAGTGAAGTTGCTGTTGGCGAAGGGGGCCAACATCGAGGCAAAGGACAGCAATGGGGATACGCCGTTGACCTTAGCGGCGATGATGGGCCTTGACGATGTAGTGAAACTGCTTCTTGATAAGGGCGCGAACATGGACGCCAAAAACAATAATGGTCAAACGGCGTTGGCCGTGGCGGAAAGCGTTCAGCGCGATAGCACGGCGAAGCTGCTGCGGGAGCATGGCGCACACTGATTTTCAAAGTCGGATTAGCTACCTAACCCAAGGAGAACGCGATGAAGAAAGTAGTGGCAAGCATTTTTTCTTTAGCCATTATTTTGTCGTTGAGTCACCTGGCCGCAGCCCAGACCGGTTCCAACGCCCCGAATGACCAACTTATCATTGCCGCTGGAAA
>JBEKUB010000050.1:0-23272 GCA_049515455.1 Occallatibacter sp. | reverse complement strand
AGCGTGGCCTCAATGAGCGGAATGATTTCTGGAGAGTTGCTCTGCTCTTCTGGTCGCACTCATCCATGATGAATAAGGCTGTGTGCTGCTCCCCATTTTTACCTTGTTGCATTTCTGCCAACACTTGATCGAAAATCCATTCCCCGGCACCTAGAACGCATCGGCGAAATGCGACATCCTGGGGATTAGCTGACCCAAAATCACCTTTGTGCAAACTCTTGAGATTGACTGCTCCGTAGGCAACCTTGAAACCATGAAGGCTTAGACCGCCTAAAAGAGAACGAATTGCATCAAGGCGTATATGTTGGTCGATTCCTTCAAAGGGTGGATATCCGCCGTACAACTGGCTGGCGTGAAATTCTTCAAACGCATCACGGCGTTCTTCCGGCATCAAATCCTCGACAGTAAACGCGGACATAAACTCCAACACGGTATAGGAATCAGCAGGGATCAGAACTGCGCTGATTACTTGCCATTCCTCCGCCTTTTCGCGAGTGTCTGAGTCGTCTAGGTATGCGAGATACACAAAAATCCTCCCACGCAACGCCTCTTTAATCTTAGGTGATGCGTGGGAGGATTCTCGACCCATCGGAACGACCGCTTGCCCTGTCACGGCATCTTCGAGTTTGGAGCAAACGGTCATATTCAGTCAAGTATGTTACTGCCGCTCTATCTCCCTGAAAATAAGGAATTTCCCGCAAATATACCGGGGGGGGAGTGCCCCCCTCGAAGGGGTACGGACCGTCACATCCCTAACCCCTGATCCCTAACCCCTAACCCCTATTCTGCTATTCTCATGAAGAACGCCACAGGCTGTGTTCACGCGATCTCCACTCCCATTCGCTCCATCTTTCAGACGCCGCGGCGCCCCTGCGCCATGGCTCACCCTCTTGCTTTACCTGTTAGTTCTCGCGCTGGGCTCAGGGTGCGAGCGCTTCCATCCCCGCCAGAAGGAGACGGTTTACGTTTCCGCGAGGCAAATCTATCTCCATGACCGGGTTGCCGCCGTTTCCAATCGCGTGGCCGAGGTAGTGAACGGCCAGCCTCTCGAAGTGCTCGAGCATGGCCGGCGCTTCCTCAAGGTGAAGACACAGAAGAACGAGATCGGCTGGATCGAGGAGCGGGCGGTTCTCGACCAGAAAAGTTACGACGCTTTTGTCCAATTAACCGACCAGCACCAGAAGGATCCGGTAGTCGCCACCGCATCCGTGCGCGACGACATTTATCTCCACGTCCTGCCCGGCCGGGAGACGCAGCATTTTTACCTGCTGGCCGCGAACGCCAAGGTCCAGCTTCTGGCCCGCGCCTCGATCCCCAAGACGCCAGCGCCCGGCTTCGCCCCGCTTCCCAGGCCCACGGCGTCAAAACCCGGCCAGATGACAGTTCCGGCGTCGAAGAGCGCATCCCCTGCGAAGGAGCAAAAGGGTAACCCGCCCGCCCCCAGGCAATCTCCGTCGGCAGCCACGCCAGCAACCGCCGCGCCCAGTGTCCCGCTGCCCGTTCAGCCTCCGGTCATGGAAGACTGGTGGCTGGTGCGCAACTCCGATGGCCACACTGGATGGCTGCTCTCAAGCCGCATGGATATAGACGTGCCGGACGAGATTGGTACCTATGCCGAGGGCCAGCGCTACATAGGCGCCTATGTGCTGAACAAGGTTTTCGATCCGGACTCCAGCGCGCCCGATCATGAAGTCCCACAGTATGTAACCGCGATGGGCCCGCCCAAATCCGGCCTGCCCTTCGACTTCGACCAGGTGCGCGTCTTCACCTGGAGCCTGAAGCACCATCGCTACGAGACGGCCTTCCGTCTGCATCCCATCCAGGGTTATCTGCCGCTTCTGGCGTCCATCCAGTCCGGTCCGAAGGGCCAGGTGCCCGTCTTCAGCTTCCAGATCGCAGACAGCAACAGTGTCACCGTCGACCCCGCAACCGGCATGGCCCGCCCTGCCTCTCCGCGCACCATCACCTACGAAATGGTCGACACGAGCGTCAAGCGCATAGGCCCCGATCTGGCGCCGATCCCCATCACCCACTCGGCAGAGCCAAATTCCAAATCCAAGTCCAAGCCCGCCAAGCCGGTAAGAAAGAAGCGGAAGTAGGCACTCCAGGCCAGTTGCCCGAGATTTCGATTTTGACAATTTCGAATATGAGTATCTAGGTCTGTCTCAGCCCCGCCGTCTCAACTCCAACTCCACCACGCGCTGCATCTCCGCCTCAGGAGCCGGCTTGCCGGTCCAGATTTCGAATTGCCTCGCGCCCTGTTGCACAAACATCTCCAGGCCCGAAATAACCGGAATCCCGCGCTCCTTGGCCAGTTTCAGCAGCGGTGTTTCCAGAGGGTTATAAACCATATCGAAGACCAGCCCCGCGTTCAGCTCGTTCTCGGCGATCGGCAAAGCTTGCTTGATGCCCGTCATTCCACAGGGCGTGGTATTGATCAGCACATCAAACCGGCCCTTTGCGAACAGCTCATGCTTCAGCGCTTTGGCCTTTGCTTGTCGGGCTAGCTTCACTGCTTTCTCATGGGTACGGTTGACGATAAAGACCTCCGCGCCCTGGCTGACCAACGCGAAGACCGCAGCCCTCGCCGCACCGCCCGCTCCCAGCACTGCGATGCGCGCGTCCTGCAGCTTGAGCCGCTTTTCCAGTGGCCTGATCACCCCGGCCACATCGGTATTGAAGCCGTAAAGCTTGCCGTCCACGCCCATCCGAAGCGTATTGCAGGCGCCGATTTTGGCGGTCAGTGGATCCATGTTGGCCAAGTGGGGCAGAACCTCTTCCTTCAGCGGCATGGTCACGGCCACTCCGCCCAACGGCAGCTCGCGCACCAGGGTTAGCAGGTCGGCGAGCACGCGAACCTTCAGCGGCAGCATCACGGCGTTTACGTTCTCGCGGTGGAAGGCGGTCGAGTGCATCAACGGCGAAAGCGAGTGGGCGATAGGGTTGCCGGCCACGCCGAAGATCCGGGTCGCATAGTCGATTTGTTCCACGCGGTAGAGGTCGCGCAGGGTGCGGGCAGCCACCTGCCCAGGCGCCGTCTCCTCACCCTCGGCGAATGCGGCAAAGGTGAACGCCGCTCCGGCCCTGGGACCCAATACGCGGCTCACAAGTCCCTCCTCGCCCATTGCGATGCCCACCACGTGCGACGAGAGAGACTGGCTCTCGATCATCTTCAGGACGGCCAGGTTATCGGTCAGCGAACGGGCGGTGGAGACCACTTTGACAAAATCCGGCTCAAAGGCCTCAACCCGCTCGGCCTCCTGCTCCAGGCCCTCCAGTTTTTTGGTGCGCGTAAAGTCGTGAGAACTGATAAGCAGCGCAGCGCCCACCACCTCCAGGCCAGCCCGAAAACCCTCTAAAACTTTCTTCGAGGCTTCTTCCGCTGACTCGATCTCAAGATCAATAATCTGGCAGCCGGCCTCAGCCGCCGCGGTCAGGACCTCCAATTCAGCCTTGAGCGAACCCTTGAAGCTGCCACCAAACTTCTTGCGACGGCAGGTGGCAATGGCCGACACATCCCGCCGGCCTTCAAGGAACTCCTTCACTTTGGAGAGCGCCGCCACCGGCTTGGGCAGCGAATCCAGCCGGAATTCCAGAAACCTGGAGTCGGCCAGTGCCGCCTCAGCTCTCTGGATCAATTCGGCGGGCGAATCGGCCGGGATGGAAACGCACAATTTCTCCACATTCAGCCGCGGACCCGGCGGAACGGGAGCCGATCCGGGAGCAGAAGATTTCGCGCTGGATGTCAACAGAGTCATATCAATCAATTGACGCATCTTAAAAGGGTTCCGGTCAGGATGCAACAAGAGATTTAGTTGCACGCAATTACGAGCGTAACCCCAGCCTGCTGTGGCAACCTAGAACTTTAGAGGAATTTTGCCGCTTATGCCCGCTGAAAACCCTGCCGCTGATGCCACAAATGCTAACTTTCACGCCTGGGAGGCGGGCGGCGCCGCTTCCGCCGAAGCCCTGGCAGCTTGGGTAAGCGCCCGTCTTGAGGCGCACGAGGCGTCCCTGGCCGCCCTTCTGGCGGTGGAAGGCGATCGCACCCCTGAAAATTCATTGCGGCTCTACGACCAGGCCCTTGAACAGTTGAGCCTGGCAGGTGCGCAAGCCGGCATCCTTAACTCCGTGGCTGCCGGCAAATCCGTCCGCGATCAGGCGCAGATTGAGGCCCAACGAGTGGCTATGGCTGGCAGCGCTCTGAGCCTGAACCGCGCTGTCTACGAGGCCCTGGCCGCCATCAAGTTGGACGGCGCCAGCTCAGCCACGAAACATTTTGTTGAGCGCACCCTGCTCAGCTACCGCCTCGCCGGTGTGGACAAAGATCAGGCCACGCGCGACCACCTGCAGAAGCTCCACGAAAAGGCCTCCAGCCTCTCGCTGGATTTCAGCCGCAACATTCAGGAGGGCGCGAAGACCATTGAGACCTCGACGGACGAACTGGAAGGACTGCCCGACGACTACCTCGCCCGGCATCCGGCAGAAGCCGAGGGCCGCGTGACCCTGACCACCGACCCGCCCGATATGCAGCCGGTGATGACCTTCGCGGCAAACCGAGCGCTGCGGGAGCGCATGTTCCTGGCCTACAATACCCGTGCTTATCCAACGAACAAGCAGATTCTTCTTGACTTGCTGGCAACCCGTCAGGAGATTGCCACGGTTCTCGGCTTTCGCAGTTGGGCCGATCTGGCCACCGCCGACCAGATGATGGGTTCAGCTGCCAATGTGCGCACGTTTCTTGCCAAATTGAACCTGGCCAGTCTGGAGGGCGCTCGTCGTGAGCACGAGCTGGTTCTCGAATTCGCCCGTAAGCGCCAGCCGGACCTGCCCGAGATCGATATCACCAGCCGCGCATGGTGGTACGAGCAGTTTCGCCGCTCGGCCTTCGATTTCGACTCCAACTTCGTGCGCCCCTATTTTCCCTACTCGCAGGTCGAGGCCGGCGTTCTGCAGACGGCCGAGCGGCTCTTCAAGATCGAGTTCCGCTCCTCCGCAGCCCCCGGTTGGCACCCAAATGTTTCGGTTTTCGACGTATTAGACGGCGGCCGGGCCGTTGGCCGATTTTATCTCGATATGCATCCCCGCGAGGGCAAGGACAAATGGTTCTCCGCCTCTCCGGTGGTCACTGGCGTCCGCGGACGCGCCATCCCTGAGGCCGCGCTCATCTGCAACTTCCCCGCCAGTGATGAAAACGATCCCGGTCTCTTGCAATACAGCGACGTGATCACCTTCTTCCACGAGTTCGGCCACCTGATGCACGCCATTCTTGGCGGCCAGACTGAGTGGGCGGGAATCTCAGGCTTTGCCACCGAAGGCGATTTTGTTGAGGTCCCATCACAGATGCTGGAAGAGTTCTTCCGCGACGAGAAGCTGCTCCAGGCCTTCGCGAAGCACTACCAGACCGGCGCTACCCTCCCCTCGGAAATCATCCAAAAGATGAAAGGCGCGAGCGCCTTTGGCAGGGCCGACTGGATGCGCTCACAGCTCTACTACACTACGCTTTCGCTCGATCTCCACGACCAGGACCCCGCCGGCCTCGACCTCGACGGCATCACCAAGCGCCTATACGAATCCCTTCAACCATGGACCTGGTTTGAAGGCAACCGAATGTACGCGAGCTTCGGCCATCTCACCGGCTACTCGTCCAACTACTACACCTACGCATTCGACAAAGTGATTGCTTTGGATTTCTTTGCCCAGTTCGATCCCAAAGACCTGCTCGGCTGCGACGCCGGCGCTCGCTATCGCAAAACCGTGCTGGAGCAGGGCGGATCGAAGCCCGGACGCCAGATGGTCCGCGACTTCCTTGGCCGCGACGAACAATTTTCAGCGTTCAGCGATTGGTTGAATGAGGAGTTTGAAGGTGAGCAGGCGTCCGCAAAATCCTAGCTTGCCTTTTGAATCTTCTCGGTAATGTAAAGTGCGGTTATTTCCACCATGGCTAGTTTCGATTGAATGCTGCCTTCTTCCAGTGCAGAATCGCCTTGTCCGCCAACAGGCGTGCCTGCAATTTGGCAACCTGAACATCCTGCACATCCAGATTCTCATGCACGGCAATTGCCGCCGCCGTGCCGGTGGCCTGGCCCAGAATCATATAGGCGGGTTCCTGACGGATGGTGCCGTAAGCCGCATGGGTAGCCGACAAGCAAACCGGAACCAGCAGATTTGTCGCGTCCGTTCGTTTCGGCAGAATACTGCGGTAGGGCAATTCGTACGGATCCGCCTCGATATACATATCTCCTTCGTTCTCCACCCCGCCGTCGATCGTAACCACACGTTGCACGTTATGTGAGTCGAGCTGGTAGGAGCCTACGCCGATGGAATCTGCTTTGGTCGAATTCTCCTGTGCGTCGTGCTGGGTGAAAACATGTTCGCCGATCATGCGCCTTGCTTCGCGAACATAGATCCTCCATGGCCAGTGATCTGTATCTGCAAATTCGTCTTTTGCCATCCCCCACCTGTTCATCTCCCGCTGCAGCGATGGAGGGACTCGCGGATCGTTCGTCACGAAATAGAGCAGCCCTGCATCGTAATTGCGCAACTCGCGAATGATCTCGTCGCGCCGCGCGTAGGATGCGGTGGGATAATCCCAGCTCGCGCCAATATAGTCGCTTGAGAAACCACCCATATTGTTGAAGTCTGCTTTGTTGTTTTGCAATGGCTGAGCCAGAAACATATCGCTAATCCAGAGTTCGCGACCTAACTTGTTTTCGAGCGCCGGAAGGTATCTGGCCAGCAATTCATATTGATATGCATCGTAGCCGTCGGGTTTTGGGTAGGGGATCTGGTTGTTCTTATCGCTTGAAAGGCAGAAGCGATAGTTATAAGCCGGCACCTTCTTGTCTCCTTCGCCAAGTCGCCCTTTTGGCTGTGACGATATTCCGGGCAACAATTTCCCGTTCGAATCGTAAGGCGAAACTTTGGTCAGGAATTGAAGATCAGGGCGCAGGGTCGGCTGTACTCCGGCCAGCGTTTCCCCGTATTCCGCGGCCGCTTCCCTGCCCCATGTGTTGGCCACACCGGCAAAGTTCATCAGATCCCCGTCGTATGTGCAGTCGGCGAAGAGCCGCGCAGAGAATCGCTCGCCGTTCTCCATCACGATCTGGGTGATCCGATTGCCCCTCCGAACGACGCCATCCTTCTCCCGCAGCCGGGCGTCCATGCGGACGGCGATCTTCGTCTCTTTGAGCATCTCGTTAAAGATCAGCTCGGCAACATGCGGCTCAAAACCCCATACCGCCCAGAGCATATAGTAGTTTGACACTCTCTTAAAAAATTCCAGCGGCAGGCCGCCAATCGTCGATGTATCCCCAATGTCGGTATAGTTTAGGCCGCCAGTCATCATCCCGCCCACGTGCGGTGCTTTGTCGAGCATCGCGACTTTCAGCCCCTTACGGGAAGCTGCAATCGCCGCCATGATGCCGCTGGGCGTCGAGCCATAAACGATGAAGTCATAGGTATGGTCCGAAAGCACTGCCGGCTCCTGTGAACCGAGAAGAGCATTTGCTATGCCGTGGGACGGATGCATTGCCGCTCCTGCAACGCCTAGGGTCGATTTGAGAAACAATCTGCGATTTAAGCTCATTTGGCAATCCTCCGTTTGATCACGACTGAAAAGATTGGCTTTGGACGTCTCATCTTTCTAAAACATTTGACTTACTCCACGGCAATTACCAAGATAATAATCGAGTCCGCTCCTCCGCCACATCCGCTATGATGGTTCCGCTATGGCAAGCACTAAGGATTTCAGTGGCAAATGGGCGCTGGTCACCGGGGCCAGCGCCGGCATCGGCGTGGCATTGGCGCGGGAACTTGCGATGCACGGCGCCAAACTGATGCTTACCGCGCGACGCAAAGAACGGCTCGATTCCCTGGCCGCCGAACTAGCAGCCAAAGGGACTGAAGTCCGAAGCGTAGTCGCGGATCTGAACGATCCCTCCGCACCGCAGCAGATTTACGACGCCACCGAAGGGGCCGGACTCACCGTAGATATTCTCATCAACAACGCTGGCCTGGGCCAGTTCGGTGAGTTCTACAACAGCCCCATCGAACAGGAACTGAGCCAGGTGCGGGTAAATTGCGAAGCAGTAGTGCGGCTCACGCGGCTATTTCTGCCGCAGATGGTGGAGCGCCACCGTGGATGGGTGCTGATCGTATCCTCCACGGCCAGCTACCAGCCGCTACCCTACCTGAATACCTATGCGGCCACCAAAGTTTTCGACCGCTTCTTTGCCCAGGGACTTGCGGCGGAAGTAGCCCGCTTCGGCATCAACGTAACAGCTCTCTGCCCCGGCCCCACCGCAAGCGAATTCTCCCAAGTGGCAAACAGCAGCAAAATCATGCCCGGCACCAGGCAGACGGCCGAAGAAGTGGCCAGCCGCGGAATCGCTGCCCTGGCTCACGGCCAGCGCACCATCATTCCAAAATTCATCTGGCAGCTAACGGCCCTCCTGACCCGCTTCCTGACCGTCGGCATGATTACCAATATGGTCGAAAAACACGCCCGTCCCAAGTAAGAGCAGTTGCAAACGTATGCCGCCGAAGACGAAAATGGCTGGCATAGGATATTTGTCCAATGAGATTCATTAAAACGAGCGGTACGGCTGCCGTATTGTTGCTGGCAGCAGCGGCCTTCGCCTATGCACAGGCTCCTGAAATTCCAAAACACGGCCGCGCGGTCGTTCTCTTTGGCGGCAAGGATCTGAGCCAGTTCGATACATTTCTACCCAGCACCGGGCTCAATTCCGACCCCAACCAGGTCTTCAAGGTGGAGAACCGCGTTATCCATATCTCCGGCCGGGAGATGGGCTACATCATCACCAGGCAGGAGTACAAAAACTACTACCTGCGCGCCGAATTCAAGTGGGGCGAGGGCACCTTTGGCGTGCGCGAAGGCCAGGCGCGCGACAGCGGCATCCTCTACAATATTCAGGGCCCGAACAAGGTTTGGCCGCGTTCTGTCGAATTTCAAATCAACGAAGGCTGCACCGGCGACTTCTGGATGACTGACGGCGCGGCACTCACCGGCAAGGACGGCGTCCGAGTAACTGGCCCGGCCGGCAGTTCCCTGAAGATCGACCGTTTCAACAAAGGCCCGTACAAGAATGTAACTGGGTTTCGCGACCCCATCAACGAGCTCGAGAAACCGCACGGCAAATGGAACGTTGTCGAGTTGGTGAACCGCGACGGCCACGTCTGGCAATACGTAAACGGCAAGCTAGCCAACGAGGGAACTGACGCCTTTCCCTCCAGCGGCAGAATTCTTGTCCAGTCAGAAGGCGCTGAGGTCTACTTTCGCAACATAAAACTGTTCCCGCTGAAATAGGCTGCGGAACAAAGCTTCAATTGAAATGGAGAGAGTCACTATGAAAATCACTTTACCCGCAACACTCGTTCTTTTTGCATTTTCTGTTCCGGCCTTAGCCCAACTCATCGGCGGCGCCGACCGCATCCAAACCCGCGGTCCCGGCCCGGGCGGCGTTCCGCAAGCCGTTTTCACAGCGCATCGCCTGGGCACTGACCACGCCGAGGGCATTACCACTCTCGATATGACCGGCAACGGTCGCAAAGACATTTTGAGCGGCGCTTACTGGTATGAGAATCCCGGCCCCAACGGCGGCGAGTGGAAGCGCCACCAGTATCGCGAAGTAGGCGTCGTCAACGAATATGTCGCCGACTGCGGCGAGTGGACCGTAGACGTGAACCACGACGGCGCGCCTGACGTGGTGACCGCAGCCTGGCAGACCAACGGCGTGTTTTGGTATGAGAACCCGAAGAAGGTGGGCGCGGAGTGGAAGCGTCACTTCATCACCGACAGCTACGACACCGAGGGCGGCACGATGGCCGACATCAACGGCGATGGCAAGCCGGATCTGATCCTGTCCCATTACAACCACTCCGGCATCCTCTGGATCGACTTCTCCGGCCCCACCCCCAAAATGCATCACGTAGGCGGGCGCGCAGAGGATGGGCATGGCGTTGGCGTCGCAGACATTGACGGCGACGGCAAGCCCGACATCATCACCACCACCGGCTGGTTCAAGCAGATCGATGCCGACAACGACAAGTGGGAGTGGCACCCTGACTTCCACCTCGGCGATACCGGCTTCCCGATCATCGGCTACGACGTACTCAACAACGGCAAGATGGACATCATCTACGGCCAGGGCCACAGCTACGGCCTTTACTGGCTTGAGCAGACCGAAGACACCTTGGGCAACCGTCAGTGGGTAAGACATACCATCGACGAATCCTTCTCGCAGTCCCACGCGCTCCTGATGGCCGACATTGACGGCGACGGCCAGCCCGAGCTGATCACCGGCAAGCGCTATCGTGGCCACAACGGACACGACGCAGGCTCCTACGATCCGCTGGTGGTTTACTACTACAAGATCAACCGCAAGACCGGCGAATTCACGCGCTATCCAATCTCAGTAAACGGCACCGCAGGCGTGGGAACGCAGATTATCGCTGAAGATCTTGATGGAGACGGCGATATCGACATTGCCACCGCCGGAAAGACCGGCGTGCATTACTTTGAGAACCTCACCATCAACAACGTTCCCAAGGAGCAGCGCGAAAAGGAAAATCTCCTCGACCACAACTGGCCCTTCCCCGGCGAAGGCCACGAAGTAACCCAGGATGAAGAGCCGGAGCCGAAGAAGTAAGGTCGCACATTCATGCAGCCTATATCCGCGTGGAACGATCCCCTCGTTTCACGCGGATCTCAATCAAAGCGAATTCTCTTAATAAATATCGTTTGGATTATCTTTCAAAAAGCAGGCAATGCCGGCGCAAACGCGTCGTGGGCGCAGTGTTGGTTAGCCCCGCGCTTCAGCGTGGGGAAAGGGATTCCACAACTTCGTTACGGAGTCCTGTAGGGACGGCGCAAGGGTTTTATTTATACGGGAACCTTCAGCGCCAGTGGGAAACGTTCCTCCGCCTAGCAATCGCTGGCGCTATTCGTCAGACGCTGCCTAAAGCCTGCCGTGCGTGCCGTCGCAGAAAACGGGGTTGGCTGTGTGCTTGCAGCCGCAAAGATAGACGGTTTTGGACTCAGTAGCTTCGAACTTCACAGGAGTGAGGTCGGTGGCTTTGTGGCTACCGTCACAGAAAGGCTGATTGGCGCTCAAACCGCACGCACACCAGTAGTAGCTCTTGCCGGCTTCCACTTCAATGGGATAAGGACCTTTTTGAGCAATCGTCGGTTCGGACATTAAGAGTTCTCCTTGAGTAGGCGTCTTCTGATCAAAAAGCACTTATATTATAGATGTTGAATCCGAGTGCTCTCATCAGAAAAATCGTCATGCAAGTGTGACCATCAGGTTGAAACCTCGCCAACCGCCCGGAGATATCTGTTTCATAGTTTGTCAATCAAATCAAAATGGATGGATGAAATGGCCGGTCATCGTTTCCAGCAATGCGTCTTTTGTCTACTCTTTGCCGTGTGGGTTTTGTCGTTGCCCGGCAATCGCGCCATGGCTCAGGTCGATGTGCTTACGCAGCACAGCGACAATGCGCGAACGGGCGCGAACCTGCGCGAAACCGTACTGACGCCGGCGAATGTGAACAAGGCCCACTTCGGCATGTTGTTCAAGCGCGTGGTCGACGACCAGGTTTATTCGCAGCCGCTTGTGGTAACCCGCCTCTCCGTAAGCGGAGGAACGCACGACGTCGTCTTTGTCACCACCGTAAACAACAGCGTCTATGCCTTCGACGCCAATGATGCCGAGGCTTCGGCGCCGCTGTGGCATGTGAACTTCGGCACACCTGCCAACCTGCACAGCGCGAACTTCGGATGCACTGACATCAATGGTCAAATGGGCATCATCGGCACGCCAGTCATCGACAAGGCGAAAAGCGTGCTCTATGTCGTCGCGTTAACTCAAGTCGGAAATAGCTTCATGCAGCGATTGCACGAGCTCGATCTCGCCACCGGGGCCGACCTGCCGGAGAGTCCCGCGACCATCAAAGCCGCCGACTTCAACCCGCTGATGCAAAACCAGCGCCCGGCGCTGGCGCTGGCCAACGGCATGGTCTACGTGGGCTACTCGTCGCATTGCGACTTCCAACCCTACCACGGCTTTCTGATGGCCTATGATGCGCAGACGCTCGAGCAGAAAGCGGTCTTCAACACTTCGCCAACGGGAACCGAGGCCAGCATCTGGCAGTCCGGCCAGGCGCCGGCGATAGACGCCGAGGGCAACGTCTACGTCGTAACCGGCAATGGAAGCTGGGACGGCGTGAAGAACTTCAGCGAAAGCTTTCTCAAGTTTACGCCCGACCTGAAGTTGCTCGATTGGTTCACGCCTACAAACCACTTCAAACTGGACAGCACCGATACCGATCTGAACGCCTCCGGCGCCACTCTCATCCCGGGAACGCACATCGTGCTCGGCGGCGGCAAAGAGGGCGTACTGTACCTGCTCGATACGCGACACTTCGGGCACCTCGGCGATGAGCACGCAGTACAGCACTTTCAGGCGACGGCCTCCCACTTGCACAGCCTGGTCTATTTGGACAGTGCCGAACAAGGTCCAATGCTCTATGTATGGGGACAGCGCGACAAAACCAAGGTGTACAAATTCCAGGGCGAGAAGCTGATCGAAACGCCCGCGATCTCGCGCGAAACGCCCAACGAAGGCCATCCCGGCGCAATGCTATCACTCTCCGCCAACGGTGACCGCGATGGAATTCTTTGGGCGGCGATCCATGCCACCGGCGACTCATGGGATGAATCGCGGCCCGGCATCCTTCACGCCTTCGATGCCAACGACATACGCCGCGAACTCTGGAACTCGCTCGAGATCCCGGCACGCGACGATTGCGCAGAGTACTCCAAAATGGCCCCGCCCACCGTCGCCAACGGCAAAGTCTATCTGCCGAGCTTTGGCACTGAGAATGTGGGCACCGGCCAGTTCTGTGTCTACGGCCTGCTGCCCGACCCGGCTGCGGCAAACCTAGCCTCGCCGTCTGAAGCCAAAGCTGAATTGCAAAACGGAAAAGTGATTCTCACCTGGAGCTCGGTGCCGGGCGCCACCATTTATCGTGTCCGGCGAATCAGCACCCAGGAACCGCAATCGAAAATGGTCGCCTTCGGACTGACGACGGCGACCTTCACTGAGCCTGCGCCCAAACCCGGCGAGTCGGCAGAGTACACGATCTATGCGGTAGGACCCAACGGCGTAAGCGCTGCACCAGAGACGGTAAAGGTGACGACGCCGCTCGAAAATCCGGCACCCACCATGCGTTGAAGTCGAGACTGAGGACGCATTTCCTAAATTGTTTTAACGATTCAGGCGCCGGTCTAATCGTTCCTGGGCTGTGCCTCGGAACTACCGACACTCCTGTCGAATGAGAACGAGTTGAAGAATCGCGTCACGTCTTTAGCCCGTCGGGCCTTGGACGAAGGAAAGGCCGCGCTGAGCAGGTAGAGGCGCTGGCCGGCGAAGATCATCCGCGAGTTGATGATACCGCCGCCCACATTGCGTCCCACAAAATCCCGCGCCGGAAAGCCGTCCATGTTGGTCCGGTATTCCTCAATGAGAATTGTCTGGGTACGTGCCAGCGCATCGTCTCTCGCCATATCCATGGTTCTGTCGGGCGCGTGGCCGTTGATGCGCGCCACCGGCGGATTATCCTCCCAGGCGACGGAAAAACTTGTATCCGCGTTGGGATTGCACAGAATCATCTCCACCGGTTCCGTCCCGCCAAGTTCGTTATAAGCCGGAACCTGAAGCTCCTGGACCTCAGCCGGCATCTCCACCTTGAAGCCGTTCTGGCTCCGGTCCACCTTCTGCCAGTTCATGCGGACGGGGGCATTCTGGTCGGCGCTGGTATCCTCGCTGACCCCGAATCCGGGCAGGCCGGTAAGTCCCAGCTCCTGACGATGCAGATAGATATAGACCATCCCTAGAATCAGGATGCCGCCCATGACGATGAAATATAACAGCTTCACACTCTAAAGAGTGCCAATTCTGCATGATATATGCAAGTTGATTATTGGCTTTTTGAATACGTAGGGTGCCCGGCCGGTAACAGCCGGCGGCGGACAGAGCAATTAATTTCCGCAATGATGCAACTTTTTGGGTACACTTGCATCTATAACAATAACAAGCAGAGGCTTCCCCGAAACAAACATCCCTCCAAGAAAGGTATCCACTCCTTTTTGAAGGTCCAACACGGATCTCTTCTCTCAAATTCCCCCCTGGACTCCCTCCAAACAAATGCCTCTCAAAAGGGCCTGCCGGAAGGCAGGCCCAACTTATTTGCCCCGCAGAATTGATCTTCAACGGCTGAACAGAATCCTGACCCGGTTAAAATTGACATCACATGCCGTCTTCCACCACCCCGAGCCCTCATCCCGATCGCGCGGTCCAGGTCATCGACGAGCTTTTTAAGGCTACTGGTCTGGCCCGCAATCTTCGTGGAAAAGCTGCCGGAGTAACCCGGCGCATGCGTTTCGAACGCGCTGCACCCGAGGAGTTGCGCCAGCAAGCTCGATCTCCCAGCGTCGCTCCCAATGGCGTCGAGTGGCTGCCAGTCCCAGAATGGGAAAAACTCAGCTGGCTCTGGCACGGCTTCAGCACCCGCCGCGGCGGACTCAGCCGCGCCTACAGCGCAGAAAACTCGCCCGGCGAGCTAAATCTCGGCTTTACCGAAACCGACGATCGGCAAACTGTGATCCGCAACCGCCGGCTACTGGCCGAGGCAATCACTAAAGACCCGAACACTCCCATCGTAACCCTGCGCCAGATTCATTCGAATTTCCTTCATCTCGCCGGAGATGCAGCCGGTGAAGAAGCGGAGATTGATTCGAAAAGCCGCTTTGTATCAGGGCATGACTTTAGTCGTGCCGAAATGGGTCGCAAAAAACGAGGGGCTTTAGCCCCTGAGGAATTCGAACTAAAGTCCGCCGAATCAGTCTTGATTAAAGCTCCGATCAAAGGCGACGGCCTGATGACCGACGACCCTGGCCTGCTCCTCGGCATCCAAACCGCCGACTGCATCCCCGTTCTTGTAGCCGACCGCAAGCGCCGCGCCGTTGCAGCCTTCCATGCCGGCTGGCGTGGAACGGTAAAGCGCATCGTCGAATCCGGCATAGGCCGCATGCGCCTCGAGTTCGGCTCAATCCCTGAAGATTTAATCGCCGCCATCGGCCCCGGCATCGGCCCTTGCTGTTATGCCGTTGGCGAAGAAGTGCTCTCTGGCTTCGAATCCCAGTTCGCCTACGCGCTCGAACTCTTCTGCGAGGTCTACGATTCTGACCCCGTGCGTAATAAATACCCCATGCTCTTTCTCACCCAGCGCGCCCCCGGCCACTCCCCCATCGGCCCCAACCTGCACCTCAATTTGATTGAGGCCAACCGCCGCCAGTTGCTCGCCGCCGGCCTCAAGCCGCGCTCAATCAAAATCGTTGGCGGCTGCACCAACTGCCAGCCGGAACTCTTCTTCTCCCATCGCGCATCTCAGGGCCACGCGGGGCGCATGCTCAGTATTATCGGCATCAAGCCGCTTTTCGCAGGGAAGAAACGATAGTATCCAGATAATTTTGTCTCGCCAAGCAGGGACGGCGCAGGACCATCATCGATGCAGGAACCAATAGTCCCTGAATTCCAGCGCAGCTTTAAAGAATCTATTGGAATAAAACGCCCGCTCAGGAGGCGCTGGCAGCCTCGTCCGGGTTCACCAGGTCGCGTAGCTCCTTGGAAGGCTTGAAGTAGGGAACTCGCTTGGCAGGAACCTCCACGCGCTCGCCCGTCTTGGGGTTCCGTCCGATGCGGGAATTGCGCTGGCGGATGCGAAAGGATCCGAAACCGCGAATCTCAATCTTCTCGCCTTTTTGCAGCGCGAAGATTACGCAACCCAAAATGGTCTCAACTATAACCTCGCCGTCGCGGCGGGTCAGGTCCCCCAGGGCGGTCACTTTTTCCACCAGGTCTGCCTTTGTCATATCCGTTTCGCCTCCCCTCACAGCATAACCGTATTTTACCTTCGAAATCGCGAAAAAATGTGCCCGGCGGGAAATAAGCCTTTTAGCTTAGGCAAGTTGGGGGACCCCCGGCTCCCGGGAGCTGACCCGGCCCACCCCTCCCGGTGCGGTATCATTGCGTGAGTCATTGCTTGAAAACCTTGCTGTTGAGATAGCTTTCAGGCGCCTACTTGAGGGAGTAAATTGCCGGCGTGGCACAGAATACGCAGTACAGCATCGTAATTCCGGCTTACAACGAAAGCGCTCGCATTCCTGCGACCCTTCAGTCGGTCGTCGACTTCACCCGCCGCCAGGGCTGGCTGGCTGAGGTCATCGTGGTCAACGATGGATCGCGCGACCGGACAGCTGAGGTCGTTCGCAACTTTGCCGCCCACGCTCCCGAAGTCCGGCTGATCGAGAATCCCGGCAACCGCGGCAAAGGCTACAGCGTGCGCAATGGCATACTTCAGGCGCAGGGTGAAGTGGTCATGTTCACTGACTCTGACCTTTCGGCCCCCATCGAAGAAGCGCCGCTGCTTTTTGCCGCCATCGCCGGCGGCGCCGATATCGCCATCGGTTCCAGATGGCTGGATAGAAGCCGCCAAACCCACCGCCAGCCCCTGTACCGGCAGTTCTTCGGCCGCTGCTTCAACGCCGTCACCCGCGCAGTCATGGGGCTGCACTTTGCCGATACCCAGTGCGGCTTCAAGGCTTTCACCCGAGCCGCCGCGCAAACCGTTTTCCAGCTCCAGACCATCGAGCGCTGGGGCTTCGATCCGGAAATTCTGTTCATCGCCCTCAAGCGTGGCTTCCGTGTGGTCGAGGTTCCGGTCAGCTGGGCTCATGACGAGCGCTCCCGCATGAGCTACTTGAAAGACGGAATCACCATGCTCCAGGAGATCGCCCGCATCCGCTGGAACGCCCTCACCGGTCGCTATGACAGGCAGTTGGAGCCCCTCCAACGTTCCACCCCGGAGCCGTAATCGGCAACGAGAACGGTAGCCTCGGCGAGCGCCGGTCACCAGGTCGGCTGAAGCCCGACGAAACCCAGCCCAATTCTGGGAATGCCGCAAAAAGAAATATTCCGCCCCTGGCAAAGATCGCATCGAACTCCTAATAAACAATTTATGGAATTGCGAGGATGATGGAATTGAGAAACCATGAACCCGTATTCCACAATACGGTACACCGTCTCCCTGAACGGGCGCACACTTAACTATGGCTATTGTTGCGGGAACAGTCCCCCCTTGGATTTTTTCCGCCCCTGTCACGTCTATTCAACATTAAGAGGCAATCTCGTCCGGATAGCTCCACTCCGCTGTCCGGTAGATCAATGAGGCCGGGCGCGCTTTAACGTTTCGAGGGAGCACGTTCCTTCGAATCCCGCGCATGCGCAGTACGGCAAAGCCATCGGCTTGAAATCAGGGCCTGAGAAAGAGGAGTTCATGACGGTTGCTGCTCGCTATCCAGGAATCCGGGTCACCGCGAACGGAAACCAGCTCGTCTCCTATCACACCGAGACGCGCATCGCCGACGCCGGCGTTTTTTATCCCATAACCCCCTCCACTGAGGGCGGCGAGCTCTTCCAGCAAGCCTATGCTGAGGGCCACCTGAACGTCTTCGGCAAGAACACGATTGCCATTGAGACGGAAGGCGAGCACGCGGCCCAGGGTGGCGCCATCGCCCACTCCGTCTGCGGAAAGCGCGTGGTCAACTTCACCTCCGGCCAAGGCGTTGTCTACGGCGTCGAACAGTACTATCACGCGCCCGGCAAGGCTTCGACCATGGTGCTTGAAGTGGGCGCACGCGCCCTTACCAAGCACGCCCTCAACGTTCACTGCGGCCACGACGATATTTACGGCGCTCTCGATACCGGCTGGATCATGCTCTTCGGCAAAGACGCGCAGCAGGCCGCCGACCAGGCGCTCATTCTCCGCCGAGTCACCGAGCTCTCCCTCACGCCCGGCATGAACATCATGGACGGCTTCCTTACTTCGCACCTGGAACGCACTTTTTATAAACATGAATCCGACCTGATCCGCGAATACCTCGGCGCTCCCGACGACATCATCGACTGCCCCACGGAGGCGCAGCGCGTTCTCTTCGGACCCACGCGCCGCCGCGTCCCCAAGATGATGGACCTCACCAATCCCATCCTCCTCGGTCCCGTGCAAAACCAGGAACACTACATGAACGGCGTAGTAGCCCGCCGCAACAACTTCGCCGAGCCGATTCTTGAATTTCTAGAAGCCGCCTACAAAGACTTTGCCGAGCTTACCGGCCGCAACTACGGCCTCATCTCCGAATACAAAACTACCGACGCTGATACTGTCTTCGTCTCCCTCGGCTCCGCTGCTGAAAACGTCGAGGCCGCCGTCGATTACCTGCGCCAGACCCGCGGCGTCAACGTCGGCTCCATTCACGTCAACGTCATTCGCCCCTTCCCTGAAGCCGCCATCATCAACGTGCTCAAGGGCAAGAAGAACGTCATCATCCTCGAGCGCACTGACGAAGCCCTGGCCGGCGACAATCCGCTGGGCCGTGATATTCGCACCGCTCTCTCCAAGGCCGTTCAATCCACCGCCGGCCTGCCCGCCATCTCTCTCGCTGAAGTTCCCAAGATCTACGGTGGCAGCTACGGCCTCGGCTCCCGCGACTTCCGCCCCGAGCACATCATCGGCGCGTATGAATTCGCCACCGCCAACCGTGCCCGCCAGGACGGCAAGCGCGCCTCTGACGGAGTCAGCTTCTTCGTACTCGGCATCGATCACCCCTACGCGGTCATCGGCGACGAAACCCCCTCCTTGCTTCCCGAGGGAGCAGTTGCAGTCCGCTTCCACTCCATCGGCGGATGGGGCGCCATCACGACCGGCAAAAATCTCGGCGCAATCTTAGGCGACCTCAACGATCTCATCTACGAGCGCGACGGCCTCAAAGACGAACTCGGGCAACCGAAGGAAGTCATTCACGTCAGCGCCAACCCAAAGTACGGCTCTGAGAAGAAAGGCGCGCCCACCAGTTACTTCATGGTCGCCGCCAAAGATCGCATCCGCGTGAACTGCGATCTGCGCCACGTCACCGTAGTTCTCTGCTGCGACCCCAAAGCCTTCACCCACTCCAACCCACTCGACGGTATGGCAGAAGGCGGCTCGCTCCTCTGGGAATCCGATCAGGACCCAGAAACTGCCTGGGAGCAGTTGCCTCTCTGGGCACGCAAGCAGATCATCGATAAAAACATTCGCGTCTTCACCCTCCCCGGCTTCGCCATCGCCAAAAAAGCCACCGACCGCGGCGATCTGCAACTCCGAATGCAGGGCAACGCCTTCCTCGGCGGCTTCTTTGCCGTCAGCAACCTGCTTCAGGAGTTCGGCATCACCCAGGAGCAATACCGCGAAGTCGTCCACAAGCAATACGTAAAGAAATTCGGCAAGCTAGGCGACGCCGTTGTCGCTTCCAATATGGAAGTCATGATGCAGGGCTACGACCAGGTGAAGGAAATCAAAATCGGCGCACTCACGGCTGCCGACCACTCCACTCTCCGCGGTCAGGCGCTGCTCCCCATCCTCGAGCTGGCCACCGCCGGCGGATGCAGCACCGGCTGCCGCACCACGCCCATCCCAGCAGGCCAGGCCGCCCGCACTCCCATCAGCCGCGTCGCCAACTTCGACGCCGAGTTCCGCTCGAATTGCGGTTACGACCAGCCCGCATCGCCGCTCAGTGCCATGGGCGTTATCGCCGCCGCCACCGGAGACACAGCCTCCAAATATGTGGCCCGCCGCGAAACCCCGCTTTACATCCCCGAGAACTGCACCCAGTGCATGGAGTGCATCTCCGTTTGCCCCGACACCGCCCTGCCCAACTGCTCGCAGGATCTCAGCACCCTGCTCTCGACCGCCGTCTCCTACTACATCTCTGACCCGGAAGACCGCACCAAGCTCATGCGCGCCCTGCCGGAGATCGAAAAGCGCACCCGCGAGCGCATGGTCGCCGAAATGAAGACCGGAACGCCGCTGCCCACCATCCTGCACGACGTTGTCACGGCAGTAGAAGAACTTTCGATGTCCGCGAAGAACCAGTTTTTTGACGTCATCGCCAAAGTCCCCATGGCCTACCAGAAGGTGAATGCCATCTTCTCCTCACCCGAGCGCAAATCTCCCGGCTCCGGCGGCATCTTTTCCATTTTTGTAAGCGACCTATGCAAGGGCTGCGCCGCCTGCGTCACGGCCTGCGGTGATCACAACGCCCTCCGCATGGTTGCGGAGACCGAGGAAGTCAACGCCGAGCACGAAAGCGGCACCCACTTCCTCGACCTGCTCCCTGACACCTCGCAAAAGTATCTCGGCCTCTTCAACGCCGCCAACCCGTCTGACTCGAAGACCGCAACCTTGAGAAATATGTTGATGGTCCGCACCAACTACGACGCACTCGTAGCTGGCGATGGCGCCTGCGCAGGCTGCGGAGAAAAGTCCGTCCTCCGCTCCATCGCCGCGGTAACCGAGGCCTACATGCGCCCCGTCTACCACGCCAAGAGCGACCGGTTCGTTTCCAAGGCCTCTGACCTTGAATCCAACGGCGCTGCGCGCCTTGCCAAACTCCAGGCCGCCAGCCCCACTGAATACGCGCTGCTGCGTCAGGCCATCGCGCATCTCGTCCTCGGCCTCGGCGGCGAAGACATCCCCGATACGCAAGCCCGCATCGCCGCCTATGAAGCGGCCAACGGCCTCCTCACCGACGCGCAATTGGTTGAGGCCCTCGCCGCCGTGCTACTCACTGAAGCCTTCAACCACAAAAATCTCCAGGCCGTCGACGGCCGCCTCGCCAACGGCATGTCCGTCATGGCCATGGCCGCCCACACCGGCTGCAACACCGTCTACGGTTCCACTGCGCCCAACAACCCCCACCCCTACCCGTGGATGAACTCCCTCTTCCAGGACGGCGTCACCGTAGGCTGGCTCATGGGCGAGAGCTTCATCGTTGACCACGCTCGCCGCTCCGTCATCCCCGAGCGCCTCGCCGACATCCTCCTCACCCGCGAAGCCGGCGCCTCAGCCGACGGATTCTCATCCTCGGGCGGAAGCTCTGACGTCATCGACGACCAGGAATACTACAACCTCTCCCACTTCACTGACGCCCTCATGACCGACCAGGAAATTATCGAGCTGCCCAAGGTATGGGTCGTAGGCGGCGATGGCGGCATGGGCGACATCGGCTACCAGAATATGTCCAAGGTGATCCTGCAAAACCGTCCCAACATCAAGGTCCTCATGCTCGATACGCAGGTGTATTCAAACACCGGCGGCCAGAACAGTGATTCGACGCCCATGCTAGGCGGAGGCGATATGAACACCTTCGGCGCAGCCACCCAGGGCAAAAACACTGAGAAGAAGACCGTGGCCGAAACCTTCCTTGCCGGCCACGGTTCGCCCTTCATCGGCCAGGTTTCCATGGCCAACGCCCCCAAGCTCTACCGCGCCATCCTCGACGGCCTCGAATATCGCGGCACCTCGTTCATCCAGGCCTTCACCACTTGCCAGCCCGAGCACGGCGTAGCCGACGACATGGCTCTCTTCCAGGCCCAGCGCGTCCGCGACAGCCGTGGCGCACCCGAATTCGTCTTCGACCCCCGCAAGGGCGAAACCTATCAGGAAGCCCTCGACCTCAAAGGCAACCCATCCATTGATCTCGATTGGTACGAAACCAAAAACAAGGTAACCGGCGAAACTCAGCGCTACACCGTAGCCCACTGGTGCACGACTGAAGCTCGCTTCCGCAACCACCTGAAAAAGGTCAAGCCCGAAGGCGCTTCCGCGCTTATTCCTTTGGACAACATGCTTGTGCGGATCACGCAGCAGGACGTAGTCTACCGCCGCTATCTCGATCCCGCGCACCGCGCCTTCATCCCCGACTTCGGCGTCTACATCACCATCGAAGAGAACGGCAAAACCGAGTACCGCGCCCTGAGCCGCCAGTTAGTAATGTTCTGCGTAGAACGCCGCAAAGCCTGGCGCCTGCTGCAATCGAAAGCAGGAATAGTAAACAAGGAATACGCCGCCCAGAAAGCCCTGCTAGCCGAAGTAGAATCCGGCATGCTCCCACTGGAAGAGTTCCTGTCCCACGCCCACGAACTCCTGACCGAGCGCCTGACCGGCGGCGTGCTGGCCAAGGCCTAACTCTGGCGGTAGGTCCGGGCTTCAGCCCGGACAAATAAAGCCATAAAATCCAATCAAGAACACGAACGCGGACCGCAAGGTCTGCGTTCGTGTTTTCCCTCGCTTATGAAGCTCTGCTAGACTTCTTGGCAATCAGGAGAAACCCAAAAATCATGTTCTCTTTCTTTCATCGTCTTATCCACTCTCCAATCTATCGCCTCGTCGCCGTCAGTTTTGTTTTGTTGCTTGCTTCCTCCGCTTTGACTTCTCAGAATCAGGGATCTGTGACCCCGGCGGCCGCTGTAACTCCCTCCTACAGAGCCGGAGGTGTGTCAATCGCGATTCCACCACCAGAAAACGATCTGGTCGAATTAGGCAATGACAACCGTGTCCTCGCGGAAGTATTTGCCCCCGATGTAAACCGTTTGCTGGCCGCATTCATACTCCCAGAGGAATTTCAACATTTTAAAAATGGTGGCGACACGCCACTTTCCAGATACTCATTAGTCGAGGTGCTGCGCCGTGCTGAGTTCATGGATCTTAGCGAGAAGAACTTTAACGACGCAACCAACAGCATTGCCCAACAGACAGGCACAGTCGTGAATTCAACTGTGAAAGAGAGTGAAGAGGAGATCAATCGCAAAGTCAAGGCGCTCAGCCCGGATGACACCAAGATCACTCTGGATAAGCCCGTTATGCTCGGCCGCTTTTTCTCTAAACCAAATGCTTACGGCCTCGGCATGATTATGCCGGTCTCTAAGAAAGGCGGTACCACCAAGATGGTTACAGGTCTCATCTTGCTTCGAGTAAAGAATCGGATGCTCTTTGCCTATGTCTATGCCGCGTACAAAGATCAGGAAACCGTGAAATGGGTGCAAAAGACCTCTGAGGATTGGGCCGACGCGATCTTGAAAGCGAACGAACAATAGACCAAGCGAGGATCACCGGGTTCCCGAAACCCAAATAGGGTACTCCGCCCTCAGGCAGTAGTATCCGTTTCCCCTTCCCCGTGATACGATTCTGCGTGACCACTCTCCTCATCATCGTCGAACTGGTATGCCTCTACCTGGTAATCAAAGGAATCTACAACAGCCAAAGCCGCTGGGCCGCTTTCGGTTACGCCGCCCTGGGGTTTGCCATCCCGTTTGCG
>JBEKUB010000049.1:0-50146 GCA_049515455.1 Occallatibacter sp. | reverse complement strand
GTGGTGAGGCGTGCATCCCATGTCCACCAGATGCCCCAGGCGCGGCGGCCCCAAATGGGTCCGGTGATGAGGACGACAGTACAGAAGACTACGCCAACTTCGGCTCCGGCGAGGGCCCAGGCATCAGATATTTGCGCGTAGTTGGGACGGTTGCGGCGGAAGGCGAGGAATCCGATGGAGCCGGCCAGGGAGATGGCGAAGAAGAGGAATGCGACCATGGCCGAGGGGACGTGGTAGTAGAAGATGCGCTGGACCTCGTGCATGGTCTGCTCTTCAGGGGCGACGTAAATGGCCTGGTAGAAGCCCCAGATCATTAGGGCGGTGGTGATGGCTGCGTAAAGGCCGATGGCTGCTTTCTTCATGGCATGTTTTAGTGTACTAAAACAGTTGTCAGTGGTCAGTGGTCAGTGAAGGCCCGGGTGGGTCAGAATCGGTAAAACAGTAGTCAGTGGTTAGTGGTCAGTAAGCCCCTGCCCCTACCCCCCCCGGTATCTTTGCGGGAAATTCCCTGTTTTCAGGGGGATAGAGCGATGGTTCTACTGTAACTCCTTTGTTTTAAGTGAGTTAGATTCCAAATTCCTGGGAGCAAAGGGGTTAGGGGCGTATGTCGGAGCTTCCAGCTCTTGGCTTTCGGCTCCTGCGGCGCGGAAATTCGGTTCGGCTGTATGTGTTCGGAAGGATGCCATGGAATGATTGTGCGCCAAGGGAGGGTAATTTTCTGCAAAACGAGCGCGCATTTTGCTGCGGAGGGGGAGAGTGTGTCTTCAATTGGGAATAGGTCGGTTTCCGGGTAGGCCTGTCTCCCCACCACCAGGAATGATGTATTCGGAACTGCACCACCATAAATTCAGCTCAACAAAGCTTCACATTGACAGAGAAAAATCCATGCAAATATCTCGATTTGTCCAAATATGGTTATCCATTGCACAACATGCTTGTTAAATATCATCAATGATTAGAATAGTTACGGATTACTGCTAATAAGTAATATGCTCTGTGCCTAATTAATGAGACATACATTCACATCGCCGAGAGACATAGTTGTGCGATTCCACGAGTCAATTGACCGATATGCGCAATCGAGAATCGCGGAGCCTCGGTCTGTGGAGTTCCTGCTCGTCGCCAAATATATCAATGTAAGTATCATAAATAAAATAACTTAACAGAAACTGCCTCTCCTGGGAGGCCTCAGAGTTGAGATCTTCGGAACTGCGCTATCAAAAATTCGGCTCAACACAGCTTCACATTTACAGAGCGCAATTCAGGCTTTTCTCTTACGCTGCGTCCACAAACAAATATCGTTTCGTTATCAAATAAGTTTAATGTAATGTATATTGTTGTATAAGAATGAGTTATTTTTAGAATATGGTCTGCCGTGCTTGTACTGCGCTAATTCATCCCTTGACAATTTGGCGAAGGTGCGAGAAAATAAAAATGAGGGACACCTATGGACGAGGGCAACATATCGGATCTTGTGATGTACACAAAGGCGCTGGTCGCGATTCAGATTCAGGCGATTTGCAAGGATGAAGATCCGGTAAAGCCGGAAATCCTCATGGCCCGCGCCGGGCTGCCAGCGAAAGAAATTGCGGAGTTCCTTGGCAAGAATACGGACGCAGTGAAGAAGGCAATCCAGCGCGCAGGCAAGAAGGAGGCCTAAAGCTCTTATGGCGAAGGCTATGTCAGCGACCATGGATGACCTGTTGAAGCAGGCGAAGACGACGAACCGCTTGCTCGCGGCGCAGTTAAAAAACCAAATGACTCAGATGGAGCTCGTAAAGCTCCTGTCAACCACTGATCTCACCGCGAAGGAAATTGCGGACGTGCTCGACACCACGGGGAACACGGTCGCGGTGACGCTCCAGCGATTGCGGAACAAGGCGACCGAGAGCGCCAGCAAACGGGCACCCGGCCGCACGAAGGGGGAGCAATAGATGGCAAAGAGGCCCGAACATGCAGACCCTGGGGAGAAGATCGCAGAACTCCTCAAGAAGCTACTTATCGCCCAACTCGCGCTAGCGGGAGTGGGGCAAGCCCAGATACGCGAAGTTGTCGGTTGCTCAATCGGCGAGGTTAACGGGGTAGCGAAACTAATCCGGCCGACCAAGCGCGGCTTCGGCGCCGGAGGCGCCGCAAAGACGGCCAATTGATGAAAGGAAGTGGAGAGTGTCTAGAGAAATCAAACAAAAAGAGCCAATCCAGCAGCTTGCGGATTCAGTTGACCTACTTGTGCGGCTTAAGATTGATTCCCTCAAAGAGGATCGCAACAAAACACAAATGATTCATCTCCTCGCCGGGTTCGGTCTTGAGGCCTCCGAAATAGCTCGTCTCCTTAGCCTTCCAGGCACCACAGTGGCCCCCGAAGTGTCTAAGCTTCGCGCCGCGCAAAAGGGCGAGGCACACGCAAAACGCCCGAAGAAAAGGGAGGCCTAGCCTTGGCGAAGACTTCTCCAACCGACATTGACCGCGATCAGCAGATACTGAGCCGCCTAAGCCGAATCGAGCACAGAGTCGACTCAATTGACCAAACACAGGCCTTCGCTCTCCGCGCCGATGACGCAAAGCACTCTAATACGGTCAAGGAGATATTTAAGACTGGCACGCGGCGCGCCCAGGTCTATCTTGCGGCCGACGGGACTAGGGGGGTGGACGAGATCGCCAAGCATCTGAAGATGAAGCGACCAAACGTGTCACGTGAGCTAAAGGTACTCTTTGAAGAGGGGATGCTCGAGATTGCGGACGCAACAGGCCGGCGCGACATTTGGGGAAGGAAAGCGATTGACCGCACCCTACGAATCAGCGCCTATCTCCGACGCGAATACGGGCTAGCGCCGGATGGGCGAGAAGCCAGCGCAGCCAAAAGTAAAGCAAGAAGCAAGAAATGATCTTTTCAATCCAACGATTCTTGGAGGATTACCTTCAAAGGCGAGGCCTTTCCGACGGTGATCAGTACGCGGTCCGGGTTGCGAACCTCTACGCAAGCCGTCGCAAAATCGGACGGGACAAAGACTTTCTGAACATGCTCCGCCGACTCCGGACTTCTCTGTTCAGAAATAACCGGGGATTGAATCGTGGCGACGTGGAACGCCAAATCCTCGCCGCCTTGAACAGCAGGTTCAAAGGGAAAACGGCGGAACTGATGGGCCTATTCGCGCGGCCCGAAGCGCAGTCTGAACGAGCAGCGCTAAGAAAAATGCCCAGGCGGTCAATTGGGGCCATACTTCGCGGGTTCCAACGAGCCACCCGCGCGCGCATTGTTGACCCTTTCTGGAAGTCCCGGGCAGCCGGGAAGCTTCGGCTCAGGCCCGAAAAAATCGCGCAATCGATCCTCACAGCGTTCATCCTGGGAGTGCTCACGAATGGTAGCGGATCCTTGTTTCGCGAGCTCGCATCCGGCACTGGATTCGTAGATATTGTCGTGATGCTTAGCACGATTCCACACCTGGTGGAGCTCAAAATTCAGCGAGACAAATTTACAGGCCCGGCTCAACTCGGAAACTACATGCTCATTGAGAACCGGAAGAGCGGATGGCTCGTGGTCTTCGATGCCCGCAATCAGTCCGAGAAAACGCCGATCCCCAGCGTGGTCAAGGTGGCAAGCGGCACAATCCGCGTAATTGTAATCGACATAAACCCGGTGCCCCCGTCCCGACAACGGTGACGATGGGGCCTGAAGGCTCCATTGATACGATGCGTTCGGTTTCAGGAGCCTCGACCAACGTTGTGGGTACCCCGCTCCCTCCGTAAGAATCCCGGGTCCCAGAATCGGGACCCGGGACACCCGGCGCATGCTGAATCGCAAGCCCAGATGGACATCCCCGGTCCCCAAAGGCGAGGGACCGGGGGCACCCTCGTTTTAGTTTGGAAAGGGCAGAGGGATCGGGGCCACCCGGCTAACTGATGACGATCCGAGATATTTGGGGATGGGTCATGCCGTCCCTACGGGACGGCGGGGGGTTGTGGGTGTTCGCCTTTCCCCGGGTTTCATCCGGGGCTATTTTCACATGCTCCCCACAGGAGCAATGGTGATACGTGGGGATTGATGATGATGGTAGGGCGCGCGGAGGGTTGAGAGTCGTGCGCTCCCACCCATCACAAAAAAAGCCGAAACGCAGGTTCTTCGACTCCACTACGCTTCGCTCCGAATGACAGGGCACACGGCAATTTGCGGGCCCCGATTCCCGTAATCCGTCCGCTCCGGTTGTATGACCGCCCATGCGGAAGTGACGTGAGCCATATCACGTTAGGAAGTATCGCCGAGGCGGTAGCGAAAGGGCGCACCATAGCGCATGAATCTGCACGCCCGCAGCGACGATGAGCGGAATCAAGCGGGGTTTGTGGACATTTCTTGGGCAAAAGGCCTCGCAGCCAGTGCGCAGATCGCAAACCGGTGAGACGTGATCGGGATCACAGATCGGCAGCCATTGGCGGACCGATACTTCGACATCTACTCAGGAGATCCGATTGTGAATAGTTTCCGCGCGCGTTTGTTCAGTTCCGCTCTTTTCGTTCTTCTCGTTTTGGCTGCTGCCGTCCAACCTGCCATGGCTCAGCTGGATCAAGCCAAGCATATATACCATCGGTTGATTCCAGCCGGGGATACCTGTTCCACCTGTCACAAGGCGATCTATGACCAATGGAAAGCCAGTCCGCATGCCGCCAACGGTGTCGAATGCACCGTGTGCCATGGCGAGACAACAGCAAAGGACTTCGCGGGCACACCGGCATTAGGCACATGCGCCGGCTGTCACGCCGATCAGGTAGCACAACTGAAGTCTGATCCATTCATGGCGGGCAGGACGTGTGTGAACTGTCATCAAGCACATATCTTCGCGGAGCACAAGAAGGCGGCCCCGGCAGACAAGTGATCACAACTTTCAGGCGTGGCATTCTCGAAGTGCCGGCCGGTGCATCCGCACTCACCGCTCTGGAAACGTGGAGAGGGTGAGATGACAATTGTTTTGCTCGAATCTTATCCGCGCATTGCATCGATGGCGAAAAAGGTCACGCAGATGAAGATCGAGGTTCCTTACGACCGGTTGGGATTGCAGCCGCTTATCTTTGCGCCGGCCGAAGTGCTGGTTCTTGAGTGGTAAATAGGCCCTCAGGGGCTAAAGCCCGCATTTATTGTTGGTGTTATATCGGCACGACTGAAGTCGTGCCCTGACACAAGACTCAGATTATTCTGCGTAGAAGACCCGGATTATTCTGCGTCTGTGCAACCTGGCTCAAAATCACCTTCAATTTTGGATTCGTAGGGCATTGACTCATCCATTTGACCGCAAGAGCGGCGCGTGGGGATCACTCCGCGTGGAAGACTGTGTCGAAGAGGAGCAGGCTTACGGTGGTGAAGATGATGTCGTAGCCGAGGAGCATTTTGATCCAGAGGGAGGGGTCGCTTTCGCCGGTAAGGATGGAGGTGGTAGCGAGGACCATGGCGAGCAGGGCGGGGATGAAGATGGGGAAGAGTATGAGCGGGAGCAGGAGTTCGCGGTTACGGCTGCGGATGGAGAGCGCGGCGAAGAAGGTTCCGTTGGCTACCAATGCCCATGTTCCCAGGGGGAGCACGACGGCGAGAAGCCAGGCATTGCCTTCGACGTGAAGGTTATAGAAGACGAGAAAAACGGGGGCCAGGAGCAACTGGACGATGGAGACGAAGAGGAAGTTGGCGAGGACCTTGGCGAGGAAGAGTTCTGCGCCGGGGGTGGGAGCCATGCGCTGTGCGTCGAGGACCTGATGGCGGATTTCGCGGGCCCAGGCCTGGTTGAGGGCGCTGACGGAGGCGAACATTGTGGCTACACAGAGGACTCCGCCGGCGATTTCGCGGGAGAATGCGCCGCGGGGGTCGAAGGCAATGGAGAAGAGGACTACGACGAGCAGGGCGAAGAAAAGCATGGAGTTGACGGCTTCGCGGGAACGCCACTCTATGCGGAGGTCTTTGATTAGGTGGGTCCAGAGGGGGCTGGTCATTTGGGTTGGTCCTCTGGCTTTGTGGTTTCCCAGGTCCCAGAATCGGGACCTGGGCCACCCGATTGTGAGGTGGATTTTGTGAGGTCGGCGGTTTGGACTTCTACTTCCAGGGCCTGGGCGGCGTGGAGGTAGTCGGCGGGAGTGAGGATTAATTGGGTGCCGCGGGCTCCGGCGGAGACGCTGATCTGGTCGAAGAGGATTACGGTTTCGTCGATGTAGACAGGATATGGTTTTCTTGCGCCGAAGAGAGTGACGCCGCCACGAATGTATCCGGTGAGAGGCTGGACGTCTTTTAGCGGGGCCATTTCGGCTTTGCGCAGGTTGGCGGCGCGGGCCAGTTTCTTGAAATCGAGTTCGGCGTCGCCGGGGATTACGGCGAAACGGTAGATGTTGGGGCCACCGGTGACTAGCAGAGTCTTGAAGACTTGCTCGGGAGGCATGCCGATTTTTTTGGCTACGGTGAGGGCGCTGAGATCGTCTGGATCGACTTCGTATTCGCGGAGTTCGAAGGGGATGCCGAGGGATTCAAGGAAGCGTGCGCCGTTGGTCTTCATCGCGTAGGGCTCCCTTGATCGCACGAGATTAGCTTGCCGGCGCGGAGGGTTAGCACGTAATCGGCGATGGGAGCGGCTGTATCGCGCTGGTGGGTGGTGAGGACGATGGTGCGGCTGGTGTGGCGGAAGCCGGCTAGGAGTTCAACCATTTGACGGGCGGATTCTACGTCCATGTTGGAGAATGGCTCGTCGAGCAGGAGAAGCTCGGGGACGGGGAGCAGGACGCGGGCGAGCGAGGTGCGCTGACGCATGCCTTGGGAGTATTGGCCGAGGAGGCGGGGAAGATCGGGGTCGAGGCCGACCTGGCTCAGGGCTTCTGTCGGGGTTAGGCAGGGGCGGCCGGGGTAGAGGCTGCGGAAGTAGCTGAGATTTTCCTGGGCGGTTAGCTCATCGTAGAGCATGGGGGCGTGGCTCATGTAGCCGATGCGGGAGCGGACTTCGTGAGGTTCGGTTCCGTTGGGTTCGCTGGGTGAGAAGACTTTGACGGTGCCGAAGCTGGGACGGAGCAGGCCAGCGAGGATGCGGAGGAGGGTGGATTTGCCCGCGCCGTTTTCTCCGATGAGAACGTAACAGCGGCCGGGTTCAAGATCTGCCGAGACCTGGCGCAGGGCGGCGAAGGAGTCGAATAGTTTGGAGACGCCGTCGATGCGGGCGCAGAGCGAAGTGCTGACGGCGGCTGAGTCGATCATGCTTAGGAGGCCGGGTTGGCGGCGTTAGGAGCGGCTGCGGCGGTTTTAGAAGGAGCGGCGGGCTTGGGAGCGGACTGGGGCTGGTTGGGTTGGGCAGGTGCGTATTTGCTGGCGCATTTGGCCTGGAGGACATTGGCGTGGAAGACGCCGTCGCGACCGTAGGAGCCTTCGGCGAGGGCCTGGGCGTCGTCTTTAAAGGTATCGGGGGGCGGCTCGGACCCCTTGTAGCTGACTTTGAGGGTGCGGCCGGAAGAGGCTTTGGGGTTATGGCTTTCGAATTCATTGAGAGTGAATTCGACGTGAGGGCCGTTGTGCTCAATGGAGCCGGGCTTGACGAAGCCTTCTACGCGGAGCTGGCTGTGGTAGGCCTTGTCGCCCATGCCGCCTAGCTCGGCGATGGTGACGTAATAGCTCTTGTTGTTCTGGGCGCCGGTGAAGGCCAGCCAGCCGATGGTGCCGACGATAATGGCAGCCGCAATACCGATGCGCAGGGAGTTGGGGGAAATTTTCATATCAATCTATAACGATACGGGGGGAAAGGGACTGGGTCAACTGGCGAGGCACTGGGTGAGGGGATAGTTTGAAACGGCGAATCCGACGGGGGCGGCCGGTTCGCGGATAAATAATGGGCTGGCGCCGTCCCTACGGGACTCCGCAACGAACTTGTGGGATCCCAGTTCCCCACGCTAAAGCGCGGGGCTAACAAACACTGCGCCTCCAGCGCGTTTCTTGCGGACATTTCTTATGCGGTCCTCAATAAAGACCGTACCCTTGGGCGCGGTTGTCGCGGGGATTGGTTTTGCAACCCCCAAGAAGACACCTTCTCTTCAGACATTGCCTGAGGAAGCCCTGATTAAGTTCTTCGACTCCCGCAAGCATTCCCTCGGTTGCTAAAGCCCGGCTCATTGAATGGCATTTTTGTTGTACGGGCTAAAGCCCGTACCCTTCACCCGGTACCCTTCACCCTGCACCAATTGGCCTGCACTCAAAGTTAATCGTCGTTGTTGAGGGACCTGGAGCGGTGAATGGTGGCCAAGATGGCCGGAAACAGGACCATGGTGACGAAGGCGAAGCCGATCAGGAATCCAATCATTTGGAACCTCCGCTCTTGCAGATTTGAGTTTGCTAAAGGAACAGCACAATCCATATCTGGTTGCGAAGGCAGTGCAGCAAGACGAGAGGCCCAAGCATATCCTGTGCGGCTGGCCACCTGGCATGGAGGATTAGGGTGCCGAATGGTCAGCCGCCGTTGGAATGGTAGGCCGCGGGGTCCACGCTGCCTGCCAAAGCTTCAGCCTTCGTCATCGGTTCTATGCGGCGGCATGGCTGCAACAATCGCAGGGCAGGCCACCATGGCAATAAACGCGAGGGCGATTAATAGATTGTGCATCGCGGTCTCCTACTTTGGATTTGCGCCCAGTAACTTGATTACCACCCATTGGTAATCCAAGATTGGTTACGACTGTAACTCTCTTCCGGAAACAAATCAAGAGAAATCTTTCGGTTTGTTGGGGGGAGATTTTGGCCAGAAAAGTTGGGGATATCTATGCAATCAAAGATGGATGGGAGCTTTGGCGTGCTGTGTAATGGATTTGGTTACTTTTGTACCGTGTGAAGGAGTGATGAGTTAGTGGATTTCTACTGCCCGCTGGAGTGAGCGTGGACCGGGAGGTCCGCGCTACAGCCGGCCAGGGGGCCAGCGCTACCTTATCTTGCCTGGGCCAGTTGTCTAGAGGTCGTGTTCGCGGGAGCGGGCATTCTGGATTGCGATCAGGATTGCCGGGCCGAGGATCATGGCTACTGCTGCCAAACCGACGAGGAAATTGAACATGCGCACACTCCTTCAGACCAAGCTCGGCCGGGGAGTGCCGGGATTTGGGGATCATGGCGCATTGATAGAACGGCAGAGAAGGTTTTTCAAAAGAATATTTTATCCGGCATCGCAAAAGAGGAAACCGGCTCGGATCAGGGCACAAGGTCGAGGGTTTGGGCGGCGCGGCCGAGGGCCTGGGTCAGGACGGTCAATTGTTGGGCGGCGCGCTGGGGGTTTTTGGCATCAATTGCCTCGTTGACGCCGGGAATGACTACGGCGGCGTAGCCGGTGAACTCGCCGGGAGCGTAAATGGTGTGACGATACCAAGGGCGATTGGGCAGACCGGCATCAGAGAGCAGGGCGGTTTCTGTTTGGCGGAGGGCTAAATTTAGTTTGGTCAGATCGCCGGAGGGAGTGAGTTGAAGGGCATGCGCTTTTTGAGCTGCGGCGGCGAAGCGGGAGGCGGCGGCCTGGGCGGGGGCAAAGTCGAGCGAGCCGAGGCCGGCTTCAGAGGCTTTCTTTTTGGCGGCTTCAAGATGGGAGGCGATGGCGTGGGCGTAGGTAACGTAGTCATAGGGGAGCACGTCGGCATCGGCCATGCGGAGAACTTCAAGGCCGAAGACGCGGGCCATCTGCTGGAGATAAAGGAAGTGGGGATCAGCGTTCTGGGTGAACCAGGCGAAGTTATCGAAGGCGGAGTGGTAAACGCCATAGGGTCCATCGGAGCCGATATCGGTGGAGGGCACGCCGGCGTGCTGGAAGAAGGGCGTGTAGTCGGATCCGGAACCGAGGTCGCCGACGTGGACGTCTTCAGAGGCGGTTGGGGAGTTGGGGGCGTGGCGCTTGTCGAGGTCGCCGCGGTTCAATTTCCACTGGTCATAAACAGTTTCATTCGGTACGGTTTCGCCGGGTAGGGATGCGGCAAGAGCGCTGGGAACGGAGCGGCTGAGCTCGCGGAGGAACTGCTTGAGAGAGGGAACGGCAGAGGCGGTGAAATCGGGGCCGGCAACGGCTACGTCCATGTTGAAGTAGGCTACGGCTCGGTTGAGGGTATTGGCGTGCTGCTCGACCCACTCAGTGGAACCCATGAGGCCTTGTTCCTCCGCATCCCAACTGCAGAAGACGATAGTGCGGCGGGGACGCCAGCCCTGGCGGAGCAGCACGCCGATGCCGTGGACGGATTCGAGCATGGCGGCGGTGCCGCTGGAAGGATCGACTGCGCCGTAGACCCAGGCATCACGGTGATTGCCAGCGATGACCCATTCGTCGGGGTATTGAGTCCCTTTCACTTTTCCGATCACGTCCCAGATGATGCGGCGTTGATAATCCTGGACAGAGACGAGATGAACTTTCACTGCGCCGGGGCCTGAGGCTTGTCCGATGTGATAGCGGAAGGGTAGAGCTCCCTGCCAGGCCTGGGGGACGCCGGGGCCGGTGAGGGCCTGAAGGATTGGTGCGGCATCGTGGTAGCTGAGAGGGATGGAGATGATGTGAGGCTGATTGCCGTAGGGTGAGGTGCGAGCGGAGTCAGGGAGATCGAGCGTGGAGGCTATGCCGGGGGTTTCGGGGTCGCCGGGGTATTTGGAGATGAAATGGACCGAGCCGCGCTGAACGCCTGTTTCGGGACGCCATGGGCCGAAGGGGTAGGCGTCGCCTTTGAAGTAGCCATCGTCCTGGGGATCGGAGTAGATGAGTACGCCGGCGGCTCCGCGCTGCTCAGCGATATCGACCTTGATGCCGCGGAAGTTGGAGCCGTAGCGGCAGAGGACGATTTTGCCGTGGAGGTCAATGTGCTGGGCATCGAGATGGTCGAAGTCTTCGATGCGGCCGTAGTTGGCGTAGACCACTTCAGCGGTGACGTCGCCGGAGCCTGAGGAACCGTTGAAGGGCATCACTACACGGGGATCGTCCTGGTATGGGTCGCCGGCAACGTGCTCGGGGGTGGGGCCGGTCATGAGCAGTTTTCCGCTGGGGTCCCAGGCTTCGACGCGGACGGTTTTGGGGTAGTTGATGAGGACGCGGTAGGGAACGATTTCAGTTTCGAGGCCTGCGGCACGGAACTTTTGCGCGACGTAATCGGCGGTTTTGCGGTCTTCAGGAGTCGCGGCGAGGTGGGGTTCTGCGGTGAGAATTTTCAGATGCTGGCCGGCTAGTTTGGCATCGGGGACGGCGAGGAATTTTTGTTCGATGCGGGACTGGGTGCTGAAGTCGGCATAGCCGAAGACGGAGGGTCCTGATTGGGCTGAAAGAAGGCTGGGTGTGAGAGCGAGGAGAAGCAGGGAGGACAGCGGGGTGCGGACGGACATTCGAGGGGCTCTCTTTCAGCTGGTTTAATTTTTAGCGAGCTAGCAAGTCAGCGAGTCGGCGAGTGGCTGATTGATGGAAACTCATTCGACTGGCTGGGTGCAGTGGGCGCAGCGCTTGGCGGCCAATGGAATCTCGCTCAGGCATTCGGGGCAAGTTTTGAGGGTGGACGGCGCATCGGGCGCGGGCTTCTTGAGCCGGGCCTGGAGCGCGTTCAAGGGCAGAACGATGGCGAAATAGACCACAATGGCCACAATGAAAAACGCAATGACAGCATTGAGGAAACTGCCGACCTTGATGTGGCCGTTGCCGACGTTGATGATGACGTTGCTGAAGTCGGGCTTGCCAATGGTGGCGGCGATGAGGGGGTTGAGCACGTCCCCTACCAGGGCCGTGATGATGGCGTTGAAGGCTGCGCCGATAATGACGGCTACGGCCAGATCAACAACGTTTCCACGCAGAACGAAGTCTCGAAAGCCTTTCAACATATTTTCCTCCAATTGCTCAACGGGCTAAAGTGCCGCGGACGATCATGGGGAACATGAACGCGGTTTGAACCATCGTACACGGATGGCGTTGACTGACGGAAGGCGGGGAGTGGATGAGCGTGAATTTTCAGAGGCGATAGAGGCAGAAAAAAAGCGTCATAGCAAGGATCATGAGCTCGGCGTAGAGGAGGATGAGAACGCCGGCATAATAAAGGTTCCATTTTCGGCCGAGGCAGCGGGCAGTTTCGAGCATTCCCCAGCAGACGAAGGGGACGACGAGGAGTTGCCAGGGAGAGGCATGCAAGGTGGCGCCGGGAAAGCCTTCAAGACGAAGGCTGGCTGCGAAGGCGAATAGGGAGAGCAGAACGCCGCGGAGAAGGGATCTCGAGCGCAGGCGAAAGATGGAGGGGCGAAGCACCACATCATAACTCTAGACAGTTTGGCCTACTGGTGCGCCAGCTCTGTTGCGCGAAGGGATTCGGCGTAGGGGGCGCGGAGGACGCCGCGCTCGGTGATGATGGCGGTTACGTATTTGGCCGGGGTTACATCGAAGGCTGGGTTGGCGATGCCGACGCCGTTGGGGGTTAGCTGCTTGCCGCCGTGATGTGTGACTTCGACGGCGGGGCGCTCCTCGATGGGGATGGAGTCGCCGGTGGGGGTGGCGAGGTCGATGGTGGACCAGGGAGCGGCTACATAGAAGGGGATGCCGTGCTCGCGGGCGAGGATGGCGACGTTGTATGTGCCGATTTTGTTGGCGGTGTCGCCGTTGGCGGCGATGCGGTCCGCGCCGACAACGACGGCCTGGATGCGGCCGGCGTGCATGAGGCTGGCGGCCATGTTGTCGCAGATTACGGTGGTGGGAATGTGGTCGGCCATCAGCTCCCATGCGGTGAGGCGCGCACCTTGCAGGAATGGCCGGGTTTCATCGGCGAAGACGGATATGCGCTTGCCCTGCTCGACGGCGGAGCGGATGACGCCGAGGGCGGTCCCGTAGCCGCAGGTGGCAAGGGCTCCGGCGTTGCAGTGGGTTAGGACAGAGCCTTCATCGGGGAGCAGGGCTGCGCCAAATGCGCCCATGGTTCGGCAGGCTTCGAGCAGGGTTGCGAAGAGGCGCTTCATGCGATCGATGGCCCAGAAGAGATTAACGGCTGTGGGGCGAGTTGCGGCAAGGCAGGCGCAGATGCGATCGAACTCGGGGGCGAATTCACCGGGCGTGAGGGCGCTGGTGCGTTGGGCTCCGAGGGCGATGCCGTAAGCTGCGGAGACTCCGATGGCTGGAGCGCCTCGGACGACCATGGTGACGATTACATCGGCTACCTGTTGGTAGGTAGTGGCGAGGACGTAGTTCTCCTCGAGGGGGAGCTTGGTTTGATCGATGAAACGGACGCCTTCAGGGGTCCAAGTGAGCGTGGGAATCATGCTTATCCAGTTTATATGTTGGGAAGGAAGGCAGGAATTAGGGACTAGGGAATAGGGACTAGGGAGTAGAAAAGCATGCAGGTTGAATATTGTGCTATCCCAGGTCCCAAAATCGGGACCAGGGGCACCCAATTTCTGAGGGGCGGTTTAGATTTGCCGAAACTTTGGCTGGTGCTGGACTTGGATTGGCCCTGATGCAGTAGAGTTGTTGCGGTGCTTTTTTGCGCGGTTTTCGGGTTTCTGTTTGTTTGGCTCGGGTTTGGGTTGGGGACGACAGCGATTTGCGAACGGCGAAGAGAAGATGATTTTATTTAAGGAAGCAGGGAAAACATCTCATGGCTACACGATCGACATCACCGGCGGCTAGCTCGCCCAGCTATATTGGACCGTTTATTACGGTCACTGCTCTGTTCGGCATCTTCGGATTTCTTACCAGCCTGAACAATCAGCTGGTTCACAAGCTCGAAGACATCTTCCAGCTGAATCACTTCTACGGCATGCTGGCCACTTCGGCATGGTTCTTTGCTTACCTGGTGTTTTCGGTTCCCAGCGCCAAGCTGATTGAGAAGGTGGGCTACAAGCGGACCATGGTGATTTCGCTTTTCATCATGGTTGCAGGCGCGCTGCTGTTTGTTCCCGCGGCCAACCTGGTGAGCTTTCCGATGACGCTGGCGGCCATTTTTGTGCTGGCGACGGGCGTTTGCGCGTTGCAGACATCGGCGAATCCTTATATTTCGATTCTGGGGCCTGAGTCGAGCGCACCGGCTCGGTTGAACCTGGCGCAGGCTTTCAACTCGCTGGGCTCCGCGGTTGCGCCGTGGGTTGCGGCGCACTTTATCCTGTCCGATACCTTCAAGGTGCCCGATGCCGCAGGGCAGGCGCATATGCTGGCAGGACCCTATATCGCGATTGCCGTTTCGCTGCTGCTGCTGGGATTTGCAGTGATGCTGCTGAAGCTTCCGGCGATCTCGATGACGCGCGAATTTCATCCTGGAGTGGACGGCGATCAGGTGCTGGGCCGCAGCATCTGGACTTACTCGCATACCGTGCTAGGGATGGTGGGCATCTTCTTTTATGTGGGCGTGGAGATTGCGCTGGCGGCGATCGGGATACGGTTCTTCCAGGAACAGGGCATCAGCAGTCTGGAGACGGCGGGACTGCTGGTTACGCTTTACTACCTGGGCATCATGGCTGGGCGATTCATCGGCAGCGCGCTGATGAGCGTGATCAAGGCGCAAAAGATGCTGGTGGGGCTGGGATTATTTGGCGTGGCGCTGATGGTTGTTGCCATGTTCACCTCCGGGCAGGTAGCCATCTGGAGCCTGGTGCTGTGCGGGGTGGCTAACTCGGTGATGTATCCGACCATATTTACATTGGGCATTGCCGAGTTGGGACCGCTGACCAGCGAGGGTTCGGGCGTTATCACTATTGGCAACGTGGGCGGAGCGGTGATTCCACCACTGTTCGGATGGTTATCGGAAGTGATCGGCAAGCACTATGCGGCTACGCACGATATGCAATACGTGATCGGCGGAGCGGCCGATAAAGTTGGAATTCAATATGCGTTTTTGCTGCCCATCGTCTGCTACCTCTTCATCGCCTACTATGGCCTCGCGGGCTACAAGCCTTCGCGCAGGACGGCGGCGTAGAAGAGGATTTGCTGCGGTGGTTCGAGGGCCCTCCGGTGTGCGCCGGAGGGCTTTCGTGTGATTTGTGTGCTCTTGGCAGCTGAGAGGGCAATAAAGATTCTGGTTAGAATGATCGAAGGTTGGCAATCATGACGAGTAAATCGCGACAGCGGAAATCAAGAGACAAACGCCCGACCGGCGACAGGGGAGAGAAGGGCGTTTCCATCGGCCAGGTCAGCGCTAAGCCGTGGCAAATTGCCGCTGTGTGCGTCTTGCTTGCTGTGGTGACCGTGGTTGCATATCGCGGAGTGAGGGGCAACGATTTCCTCCGCGTTGACGATGACTACTATATTTTGGAAAACCGGAATGTGCAGCAGGGGCTGACGATCGAGAGCATCGGGTGGGCGTTTACCAGTTACTATGCCGGGAACTGGCACCCGCTTACATGGATTTCGCACATGATCGACTGGAGTCTTTATGGGAGGAATCCTGCCGGCTATCACGTGACCAACTTGTGCCTGCATGCTGCCAATGCGATTCTACTTTTTCTTTTTCTTTTGTATTTGACGGGGTACCTGGCGCGGTCGGCGATGGTCGCGTTTCTGTTTGCGCTGCATCCAGCACACGTGGAATCGGTTGCATGGATTGCGGAGCGCAAGGACGTGTTGTGCGCATTTTTCTGGTTTGCGGCATTGCTCGGGTATGTGTGGTACGCGCGCAGGCCGTCGTGGAAGAGGTTGGCGTGCGTGGCGATTGCCTTTGGCTGCGGCCTGCTATCGAAGCCGATGATTGTTACGCTTCCGTTCACTCTGCTGTTGCTGGATATATGGCCTTTGCGCAGGATTACATTCAGTGAAGAAACTTGTGGGCATTGGGTCTCTTCGTTTTGGAAATTATGTTTGGAAAAGTGGCCGCTGTTTGTTATGGCGGGAGTTTCGAGCGTAATTACCTTTATGGCGCAACGGGCCGGCGGCGCGGTTTCACAGCTTCAACTTCTGCCACTGCCGGATAGAATCCTGAACGCGGCAATCAGTTGCTGGAGTTATGTGCGGATTACGTTCTGGCCCGATCCGCTTACCGTCTATTATTACTACGACTTTAACCACATCAGTTATGTCGCGGCGGGATTGGCGTTTGCGGGACTTATCGCGGTAACTGCCGTTTGCTGGCATTTTCGCAAGGATAAGCCTTATTGCCTCGTCGGCTGGCTGTGGTTTCTGGGAACGCTGGCGCCGGTTATTGGCATCGTGCAGGTCGGCGAGCAGTCCATGGCTGAACGCTATACTTATGTTCCGCTGGTTGGTCTTTTTATTGTCGTTGTGTGGTTGATCGGGGATGCGGTGGCTCACTCGCCGAAGCTGAAGATTGCGGCTCAAGTGCTTGCGGTTGTCGTGATCGCGGCTTGCGCGGTGAAGACGAATGCACAGGTTAAAGTGTGGAAGGATACGGTGACGCTTTTCACGCATGCGCTCGCGATCGATCAGCGCGGGGCATTGCCGAATTCCAGTTTGGGCGCGGCGTATGTAAGGCTGGGGAAATATGCCGAGGCTCAACCGTATCTGGAACGAGCACTGTATTATAAGCCCTCGGCTTCGCTGATACTGTCGTTCTCAGCTTTTTCGATGATGCAGACCATGATTCAAACGCACGATATGGATAACATGCCGCTTGCGGGTGAACGGCTGGAAAAGGCGTTGCGCGGAGCACCAGACAGCCCGAATGTTTTGGCGGACAATGCGCTTTGGTCGATCATGGCGGGCAAGCCGCGGGACGCGGAGATGTATGGCAGAAAGGCTATCGCCGCGCAACCGGACCTTGTTAGAGCGAGGAGTTATCTTGCCGACTCTCTTATGGTGCAGAACAAACTTGACGAGGCGATTCAGGAGTACCGCAGGATTCTTGCTCTCGATCCGGAGAACGGCGAGGCGCATAACTATCTGGGAATGATTTATATCAAGCAGGGGTTGACTCCGGAAGCAATCAAGGAGTTCCGGCTTTCACTGGCGCTCTATCCCGAACAGGCAATGCCGCATACTCAATTGGCGAAGATTTACATGGAGTCGCATCAGCTTTCTGAAGCGGTAGCGGAACTTACGCAGGCGGTGCGTTACGATCCCGGGAACGCGAATGCGCATAATGGCCTTGGCGTCGCGCTGGCTCAGATGGGGGATTACGAGAAGGCGTATGAGCAGTTCAGCGAAGCGGCTAGAATTGACCCGGCGAATCAAGGTGTAAGAATGAATCTCGCACTTGTTCAAGCGAAGATGAAAAGTGGCGGCGGGAAAATGTGAAGAGCGCCGGAACTTATTTCAGCAAGCTAGCACCATGACCGTCTAATTTCGTGGTTTCCCAGGTCCCCAACAGCGAGGGACCTGGGGCACCCAGCTAATTTTGCAAGGAGCCATTTGTGGCTAAACTTACCGCCGTTGACTGGCTGATCATGCTGCTTTACTTCGGGTTTGTGGTGGGCATTGGGTTTGCGCTGAAGCCGAAGATGAAGACGAGCAAGGATTTTTTGCAGGCTGGGCGGGCGCTGCCGGCGTGGATCTGCGGGCTCGCGTTTTTAAGCGCGAACCTGGGGGCGCAGGAAGTGATCGGCATGGGTGCCTCGGGCGCCAAGTACGGGCTGGAGACGGCGCAGTTTTACGGCATCGGCGCCATCACGGCGATGATTTTTGTGGGCATTTTCATGATGCCGTTTTACTACGGGTCGAAGGCGCGGTCGGTGCCCGAGTTTTTGCGGTTGCGCTTCGACGAGAAGACGCGCGCACTGAATGCCTGCACGTTTGCGGTTATGACGGTGTTCAGTTCCGGGATTTCGATGTACGCAATGGCGCGGCTGATGCAGACGCTGCATGTGTTTGACGGACTGTTTCGCGCGCAGGGATGGGCGCCAGAGGGGATTTTCACTTTTTCCATCGTGCTGTCGGCGGCGATTGTGCTGGCTTACATTTTTATGGGCGGACTGGCCAGTGCGATTTATAACGAGGTGCTGCAGTTTTTTCTTATCATCGCCGGGTTCTTGCCGCTGGTGCTGCTGGGACTGAGAAACGTGGGCGGATGGAGCGGGCTGAAGGCAGCGGTGCCGGCGGCATATATGCACGAGTGGAAAGGTGTGGCGCACGCGAGCACTAACCCCATGGGAGTGGAGATCATTGGCCTCGGGATGGGGCTGGGATTTGTGCTGGCGTACGGATACTGGTGCACGGATTTCCTGGTGATCCAGACGGCGATGGCTTCAAAGAATATGGAATCGGCGCGGAGGGTTCCGCTGATTGCGGCAATTCCGAAGATGCTTTTTCCGTTTTTGGTGGTAGTGCCGGGGATACTGGCGATTGGGCTGCCGACGCCGCACTCGACGACTGTTACGCGGGTTGAGAACGGGGCCATCATCCATGAGATCAATGTGGTTCCACCGCAGGTGGAGCAGGGACGGGGACTGGTTCCGGCGAAGCTGAATCCGGTGACCGGCAAGCCGATGCTGACGGCCAGCGGCGAGCCGCTGCTGGACTACGATATGGCCACTCCGAATATGCTGCTGCATTTTTTCCCGACGGGGATTCTGGGACTGGGATTGACGGCGCTGGTGGCCAGCTTTATGAGCGGGATGGCCGGCAATGTTACGGCGTTCAACGCGGTGTTTACTTACGATCTTTACCAGTCTTATATCTACAAAAAAGGCAGCGACCGGCACTATATGACGGTGGGGCGATTCGCGACGGTGGGCGGGATTTTGCTGTCGATTGGGACGGCGTACGCGGCGATCAACTTCAACAACATTATGGATACGCTGCAACTGGTTTTCAGCTTTGTGAATGCGCCGCTGTTTGCGACGTTTCTGCTGGGCATGTTTTGGAAGCGGGCTACTGGGCACGGGGCTTTCAGTGGGCTGATTGCGGGGACTGCGGCGGCGATGCTGCATCACGGGCTGACGTTGCCCATTGAGGCGCGGAGCGGGATTCACGGGGGATGGATCGCGGTGCTGCATCACTATCCGAGCGATATGGCGCAGAATTTCTGGACAGCGATCTTTGCTTTCTGGGTAAATTTTATTGTGACGGTGGGAGTGAGTTACTGCACCAAGCCGCGACCGGATGCGGAACTGGTGGGGCTGGTTCACTCGCTGACGCCGAAGCCGGAGAGCGCGAAGCTGGTGTGGTGGAAACGGCCGGAGGCGTTGGCGGCGGCGATCCTACTGGCGGTGATTGCGCTGAATATTTTCTTTTATTGAGGAGTGAAGAAAATGGATTTGGATTTGCGGATTCCGATTGGGTTGATGTTTGCGCTGGTTGGGGCGATTCTTACTGCGTTTGGATTGAAGTCCGACGGCAATGTGGCGCTCTACGCGAAGAGTTTGGGGATCAATGTGAATTTATGGTGGGGGCTGGTGATGGCGGTCTTCGGGCTGACGATGTTTTGGTTCGGGCAGGCGGGGCAGATGCGGGTTGAGAAAGAGCGCGATGGGAAAAAGAAGAAAGCGGCGAGTTAGCGCCGCTCACGCGGCGTTGGCGCGTTGGCAAGTTGCCGGATGATTAACGGAGTATAGTTTTATCAATTGATGGCTAAAAGTTAATTACTCATATTAGTTACCTGTAACTTATAGCTGACAACTGGCAACGGATTACCGATAACTAGAAGCTGTTTCATAACCGGTTAGATGAGCCGCGGGCATTCCCTCAGAGGCTAAAGCCAGCGTTTTTGCCGGTTGCCAGCGGCACGGCTGAAGCCGTGCCCTTTCAAGGCCAGGTTATGAAACAGCCTCTCATAACTATTCCGGCTTTACGCTGAAGCGCATGGTTCGGTAGTCGAATGTGTAGGCTTGCAGCTGGTCGAGGGCATCGATGCCGAGGACGCCGTATACATCGTCGAGAGCGACGGAACCTAGCGGCTGGGTGAGGACCTGGATGAAGTGGATGGGGACGGTTGCGGGACCTACGGTTAGCGGGATGGTTTCGGCTACGAAGGCGGGTTGGGGAGTGGCGGACTGAAGGCCGGGGAGGGTGAATAACTGCATCTTCTGACCGGCAAATTCGGCGGCGTGCTCGTCGTAGTAGCGTGAGGTGAGGTAGGTCTGCTGGCCGCCCGCATCAATCACAAACATGCGCTCGTCTATGGTCTTCTGCGAAGGTTTATCGCTGGTTGGTGGATCGGTGGGCGCCGGATTGCCCAGAGCAACAATGATCCTCTCGCCATCGAGATAGAAGGACCCGCCGGGTGCGGGAAGATCTTCCTTAACGATTTTCTGAGCTTCGAGAGATTTGGTTGCCGGTTGCGGCTGTTTGGCGGGGCGGACCTCGATCATATCCTCGTTGGTGATGGTGAGGCTGCCGAGGGCTGAGAGCGCCGGGTAGCCGAGGACTCCCTGGACCTGGTAGCGGAGTTGAGGAAAGGAATAGTCGGCGTCGTTATAGACGAAGGCAGTCATGTTGCGGAAGGTGATGAGTCCGCCAATGGTGAAGCGGGGAATGATGGTGACGTACATTTCGATGGGACGGCCGGTGAGGGAGCGGATGGTGGTGGAGAGTTCGGAGACTTTGAGGCCAGCTTCTTTGGCGAGCGAGCGGGAGATGAGATTGAAGGGCGAGGTGGGGTCGAGCATCCAACTGTGCGGGCGGGCATCGACGTAGACGGGAATATCGGTGAGGCCGAGCGGGTTGCGGGCGGCCTGGAGCACGAAGGGGTCAGCGGGATCGACGGTCATTGCGGGACGGGAGAGATCGGCCGCAGCGAGAAGGGAGAGTTTGCGCGGCATCTCGATCTCATCCTGCTCGTCGGCGGTGAGATGGCCCTGGAGCCGGAGGTCAAGTGCCTGATAGGCTTTGGCGGCTTTGGACCAATCGCCCTCGCGGAGGTAGTCCTCGGCGAGGGATTTGCGGACGAGTTTTTCTTTGGCTTTATCACCGCTGGCTGCGACCTGATCGACGAGTGGTTCTAGTAGTTGGATAGATTGCTTGAGGTCGTTGGAGCGATTGGCCAGAATGCCGCGGTAGAGCTGGGCCTGGTGGGGCGGCAACTGGTCGAGTTGGGACTGGATGCGCAGGTACTGGTGATCGACGAGCAGGTTCTGGAGGCGGGCATCGATGTCGAGACCGCTGGTGGTGCCGGTGTGGACTTGTTCGCTGATGCCGGGTTGCTGCGGAATGGGGGGAGGCGGTTGTGATGGAGTTTGCTGGAGTGCGGTTGTTGCTTGCGGCGAAGCAGCTGGCTGTTGCGCTGCGAACGGACTGACGGCCAGGGCCAGGGTGCAAAGCGCAAAGGCGCCGGGGGGAAGAAATCTCCTTCGTAATTCTCGGTGCAAGATGTTCATGCTCAATTTTGAAGTTAACAGATTTCGGTAATCGGGACCTTCAATCTCCGATTGCCTCTGAAAACTGGGCGCCAACTTCCCGCGGGTGGGAATTGGTTGCCCAGGAGGGTAATTTTATGCGAGCGGTAAGTTCAAGAGACCCTAACTTCTAGCCTCTAGCTCTCCCAGGTCTCAAAAGCGAGACCTGGGGCACCCAGAATTAATCTTGAACGGCCAGTGGGTCAACGGGTTAGAGCGGGAGCAGCCGGGCGCGGGTGTGGGGTTGTGCTTCCTTCGGTCATGCGGAGGGCCCACTTGATGGCTTCGAAGTACATTGTTTTGATGTCGGGATCGTCCCAGGACTCTTCAGTGTGGCCGAGCGTGGAGTAAAAGACGCGGCCATTGCCGTAGAGCTTGCTCCATGCGACTGCAAAGTCGTGATCGTCGCGGTGGATGCGGTGATTGTTGTAGTCGAGCTTGGATGGATCGAGCGAGAGGAGCACGTTGACTTTGTCGCGGGACCAGGATTTGGCCTGATAAATTTCGTCGTATTTGACGAAGGCGGCGGGGAAGTGGCGGACGGCGGGGAACGACGGGTCTTCATTGATGATGGGCGCGTTGAAGGTTCCAAAGGGATGGTCGTTGAACCAGCCGCCGATCATCTCGCCGTATTCGGGCCAGGTGTAGTTCGTATCGAGCGCGGCGTGAATTCCGACAAAGCCCTTGCCGTCGTCGTGGACGAAGGAGAGCATGTCCTGCTTCTGGCCGTCGTCGAGGTCCAGTTCGCCGGTGGTGCTGCAGAAGACGAGCAGGTCAAAGTAGGCGAGATTTTTGGCGTTGGCTTTGAGTTCTTTTTTGGTGAGTAGCTTGGTATCAGTTCGCAGGGTGGTATCCCACAGGCCGCTCTCTTTGCCCATGTTGTAAACGGCAACCATGCACGCGGGGATGGAGTCGTGCTCCCAGCCTTTGGTTTGAGCGATGACCAGGACGTGTTTGAGATGGATCTCCTTGGCGTGGGGCGGGGGCGGCAAAGCACTGTTTGCGGCGGACTGGGCGTGGGTGCGGGTGCTCTGGCCGAGGATGGCCAGACAGATTAGAGATGGAAAGAGAAAGCTGAAATTTCGGAACGTGCGCACGTGGACTCCTTTTGGGTACTACTTTATCGGGTAATCGGGCCAGCGAAGATCCGTGCCAAGGATTACCTTCTCCACTTTACTACTCGAACTGGAGCAGGACGATTTCGGGGTGGGTGCCGACGCGCATGGGAGGGCCCCAGGTTCCGGCGCCGCTGGAGGTGTAGACCTGGAGAGAGCCGAAGCGATGCAACCCGTAGGTAAACTTTCCGAAGGCGCTGCGGGTGAACCAGGTGAAGGGGATAAGTTGGCCGCCGTGAGTGTGGCCGGAGAGCTGGAGGCTGATGCCGGCCTGCTCGACGATAGGCAGGCGATGGGGAGCGTGGTTGAGCAGGATGCTGGCCAGGGCGGGGTCAGGGAAGAGGGCCTCAAGATTGGCGCGAAGATGGATGGGGGAGTGGGAGTCGGCGTAGGGAATGCCGAGGATCTGGAGGCCGTCGACGTTTATCTTTTCGTTGATCAGGACGCGGATACCGGCTTGGATGAGCGCATGGGTGAAGTTCGTTTCACCACCGTACTCCTCGTGATTGCCGGCAGTGAAGAAGGTGCCGTAGGGAGGAGAGAGATCTTTGAAGGGAGCGATGAGGCGGGAGGGGTCGGCATGGACGCCGTCGAAAAGATCGCCGGGAAGGAAGACAATATCGGGTTGGAGTCGAGCAGCGAGGGCTACTATGCGACGGCAGAAACCGGGGCCGTTGATGTTGCCCAGGTGCAGGTCGCTGATCAGGAGGGCCGTGCGGCCGCACCAGGAGGGGGGAAGGTTGGGCAGCTGAACGGTCACGCGGCGAATGCGGACCCAGCGGGCATTAAGCAGACCGTAAATGCCGGTGAGAATTGCCAGAGAAAAGAAGATACCGGCGATAAGGGGGCGGTATTGCGGCAGGGACGGGGCGAGCGGGGAAAACAGTAGTGCCAGATCGACCAGCCAGCAGAAGCAGGCGGCGAAGAAGAAGTAGTTGAGGAAGCCGAGCCAGATGGCGGCGAACGTGTAGATGAGACGGACCGGCAAGCTGGAAGAGGAATAGCCGAGGAGGGCGGCGGCGATGAAGCTGAAGGCCAGCAGGAAGAGTGTGGCACCGAGCGCCAGAGTTTGAGACAGAGTGAGATCGCCGTAAAAAACTACCAAGGTATGAAAGATGAACCAGTGGGCCAGTAACAGGAGGGTCTGCATCAAGCCGATACCCAGGATTGGCCATACTTTCAAGCGGGGAATCTCCTTGGTTTAATGATTGCATAACAGGGGTCAGGGATCAGAGATCAGGGTCAGGGACTAGGGACTAGGGAATGGGTGTTTGGTTCGATAGGCGAGTATTTTGCGGTGGCAGGTGAAAGAATCTTTGTTATGGCTGGTTTTCACAGCGACGCGTTGGGTATTTATATTTCGATTCCGTTTTGCCGATCGAAGTGTACTTACTGCAACTTTGCTTCGGGGGTCTACCCGGCGAGTGAACATGGGCGCTATGTGGAACGGGTTATCGAGGATCTGAGGGGGACTGGGGATTGGGCGGGGCGGATGGGCGTGGAGCTGCCGCGACTCGTGGATACGGTTTACCTGGGCGGGGGAACGCCAAGTTTGCTTGCGCCGGAGTTGTTGGGGCGGTTGTTCGGGGAGATGCGGGCTGAGTTTGATTTTGAGCCGGACGCGGAGATTACCGTGGAATGCGCGCCGGGACAGATTGTGGAAGAGACGCTCGCGGCGATGGTGGCCGCGGGTGTGAATCGCGTGAGCCTGGGGGTACAGTCGTTTATCGACCGAGAGGCGGCGGTGAGCGGGCGGCTGCATAACCGGGCGACAGTCGAGGAGGATATGCGGCGGCTGCGCGGGGCGGGAATCACGAACCTGAATGTGGACCTGATCGCGGGGCTGGCGGGGCAGACGTTCACGTCGTGGGAGGAGTCGCTGGCGACGCTGGTGGAGTCGGTCGTTGCTCACGCCAGTGTTTACATGCTGGAGGTGGACGAGGATTCCCGGCTGGGGCGCGAGGTTTTGGGCGGCGGGGCGCGGTACTTCGCCGGAATGGTTCCTGAGGACGATGCGATTGCAGAAATGTATGCGATAGCGATCGAGAGGCTGGGACAGGCGGGGTTGGGGCAGTATGAGATTTCGAATTTCAGCAGGACGGGGTTTGAATCGCGGCACAATTTGAGGTATTGGCAGCGGAGGCCTTACCTGGGGCTGGGGTTGGATGCTTCATCTGCATTGCAAGGAGCGGATCGCTCGTTGATGCGGTCGACGACTACCGATGATCTGAGTAGTTATCTTGCGGGGAAGGGAGCGGTGGAGAGCAGTTGGCTCTCGCTGGAACGGCAGCACGAGGAGGCGTGGTTTCTGGGGCTGCGGATGAATGCGGGAGTGGATGTGGCCGCGGTGGAGCGTGAATTTGGCAGGGTTGCCGTGGGGCGGGCGATGGAGGTGGTGGGGCGGCTCAAGGTGGACGGGCTGTTGAGTTCCGATGGGAAGACGGTTCGACTGACTGCTCAAGGAAGGTTGCTTTCGAATTTTGTATTTGAGGAGTTTTTGGGGATGGAGGTACTGACCGCATGACTTCGTTCGTTGCAATGGGGTACTGAGGCATGCCACCCTGGCGACAAAAACTGACCATTTCGCTGGCAAATGAATGAACTCGGGGGATCTCATCCAAAATGGGAATTCCGCTTAGACCACGATTTGCTTAACTTATGCGGTCCATAGTACCGGAAACCATGCAAGATTCTGCACATATGAAAGAAATTAATGTTACGATGTTTGACAATTATTAGGAACTCCCGTCGAATCTGATGGGTTAACTCGTCAACCAGTCGCCCCTAATCGAAAAGATGAACCGCCTGGAGGACTTAATGACCACACGCTGGTCTCACTTTGCCTTTGTGTTTGTGTTTGCCTGTACGCTCCCACTCTTAGCAAGCGGTCCGACCGGAACCATCACTGGCACCATCAGCGATCCCAAGGGCGCCGTTCTCTCGAAGGCACGAATTATTGTGCAGAACGAGGATACCAACGCGCGCCGCGAGGCAAATAGCAACGGCGACGGCGACTACACTGTCGCACTGCTACCGCCGGGGCTCTACCGCGTCTCTGTTGAGAGCGCGGGATTTCGCCGCAGCGTAATCCACGGCGTGAACCTGAATGTGGACCAGACGGTGCGCGTGGATTTTGCCATGGTTGTAGGCGCCGCGACCGAAGAAGTAACGGTCACCGATACGCCCCCTATTGTGCAAACCGACACGTCTACGCTGGGACAGGTGGTGAACAACCGGCTGGTGGAGAATCTTCCGCTGAACCAACGCAATTTTCTGTCGTTTACTTTGCTGGCGCCGGGGAGTGAATTGGCGGCGCAAGGCTCTGAGAACTCGACCGAAGGCGGGGCCATCAACGTGAACGGCGCTCGCGAACAGGCTAACAACTTTCTGCTGGATGGAGTAGAGAACAACGATACCTACCTCAACCAGTATGCCGCTCTTCCTTCGATCGACGCGATCGAGGAATTCAAGGTGCAGTCGGGTGATTACTCGGCCGAGTTCGGGGGGGCAAGCGGCGCCCAGATCAATATCGTGCTGAAAAGCGGCACAAACAACTTTCACGGCGGGGTCTTCGAGTTCGTCCGCAACCGGACGATGGACGCCAAGAACTACTTCGATTTTCCCGACTGCACCGCAACTTCTGAGCCGGGCACATGCGGACCGATTCCGCGCCTCGATCGCAACCAGTTCGGAGGAACCTTGGGTGGGCCCATTCTCAGGGACAAGACATTCTTCTTTATCTCCGATGAGCAACTGCGGTTGCGCCAGGCGCAGACCAGAGAAGCTACCGTTCCTTCTGTGAACCAATGGACATCGGCTACGGAGTTGGCGGAGTTGCTTTTCGGGTGCCCGTTCAATCCGTCCTGCGGGACGGGTTCGAATGTAGAGGCTCTTTACCCGGCCGCCAACGTCGGTTCGGATCTGACCAACTCCAATACCTTCCTTGCCGCCCCGGTCATCGACGAGTCAGTGAATTATGTTACGGCCAAGGTGGACGAGCAGGCGAACAAGAACGACAGGCTGTCAATTCACTATTCGCTGACACAGGATAACCGCTTCTCTCCTTACGATCTGGTCAACGCATTCACCTCGCTACCCGGTTATGGGAGCTATACGATGAATCTGGGCCAGAGCACCGGAATCGACTGGACCCGCGTGATTCGGTCCAGCGTAGTGAATGAGTTCCGACTGGGCTACACGCGCATGCGCTCGACGGTACTGCAGCAGAGTCATGGCCAGAACATCGAAACGCAACTTGGTTTTCCCGATATCCTGACCAACCCGGTAGACCTGGGCGCTCCCAACATCAATGTGATCTCCTTCGACGGCATTGGCGAGCCGATCAACTACCCACAGGAGCGCCGCGACAACACTTATCAAATCTCCGATAACGTTGCATGGACGGTGGGCGAGAACCAGTTCAAGATGGGGGGTGGCTTCCGCCGCCTACAGATCGGGGACTACCTGGACTTTCTGGCCCGTGGAGATTGGTTCTTCCTGGGCGAGACAGCGGCCGGAGCCCTCAGCGACGGCACAAGCACAACCTTTCATTAGCGCAGGTGCTGGCCGCGGTTCCCGATTACGCTTTGGCGGTTAGCGGCAGCACGTTGAACGATCTGCATGGTCATGGCTTCAACGCTTACATTCAGGATGATGTGCACGTTATCCCGCGCTTTTTGCTCAACGTGGGTCTGCGCTACGAATACAACAGCCCGGCGGTGGAAGCGCACAATGAGTTCAGCGTTCCCGACCTGATTCCCTGTCCCGAACCCTGCGCTCTCTCGCCTGAGTTCACCGTGGCGGGGACCAATGGAATTCCTCGTGCGACTTACTATCCCACCCGCAGGGATTTTGCGCCTCGGGTTGGAATCGCCTGGCGGCCCATGAAGTCGGAGAGGTGGGTGGTGCGCTCCGCTTACGGCATCTTCTACGATGTGGCCATCTCACAGGTCAACATTCTTCCCCGCATCAACCCACCCTTCTATACACTGGCCGCCTATTTCCAGGCTCCGACATGTCCCGGCTTCCTATGCAACGTATCGGACATCCTCAGCCAAACCGGTCAAGAATCCGGCGTGGAGCAGGGCAACATGATCGATCCCCATTTCCGCGACGGATATATGCAACAGTGGAACGCCGACCTGCAATACGAGGTGGCTGCCAACTGGATGGTCGATGTGGCTTATGTGGGATCGAAGGGCACGCACCTGTCGAACGTGATCGATCAGAACCAGACAAATCCCTTCACCGGCCCTCCGTACGGTCAGTTTTCCTCCGTGCTTTATATTGAATCGGAGGCTGCCAGCACCTATCACTCCTTGCAGCTCCGCTCAGAGAAACGGTTGAGTCACGGTCTGGCCTTCCTGGCTGCGTATACCTGGTCCAGATCCATTGACGATATCTCCTCCATCTTCGGCGGAAGTGTAGGCTCGGGGCTACCGCAGGACTCGCAGAATCTCCACAGCAATCGCGGCCCCTCAGACTTTAACGCAACGCAGCGTCTCTCAGTGAGTTCTGTCTACGACCTTCCATTCAGTCGTCTGCATGCCCAGGGCTACGCCTGGAGCAAAGAACTGCTGGACGACTGGCAACTGGGAGGCATTTTTTCAGTGCAGACGGGCTCGCCTTTTACCGTAGTTCTTCCGGGCGCGCCCGCCGCATCCGCCGCAGCCTTCGGCAACCCGGAGCGCCCGGACGAGATCGGCGATCCAAACAAGGCCGGACCTGTTGCGGCGAATCCAACCTGCCAGGCGCCAACGCAGATCAGGACGGTGGAGAACTGGTTTAACGAGTGCGCCTTCGCCGAACCCGCCGAGGAACCTTTTGGGCCTGATTTCGGGACCGAGGGACGCAATGCACTGATCGGGCCGGGCTTCACGGACTTGGATTTAGGGCTGTCAAAGAACTTCCACCTTCGCCCTGAAAGGCAGCAGGTGCAGTTCAGAGGGGATGTCTTCAACTTGCTGAACCATCCTAACTTCGACGTGCCGAACCATCAGTTGGACACGACTGCCTGCGGACCGTCCGACGGCCAGCTTTGTCCGACGTTAAACTATGGCGCCATTACTTCCGCGAACTTCTACGGCAATAAGCCGCCGCGGCAGATTCAGGTGAGCTTCAGGTACACGTTCTGAGAGTGGATTTGCCGTTCGGGTAAATTGCTAAAGTAGTCCTGCCGAAGGCGCAGAGTGAGCGTGGACCGGGAGGTCCACGCTACAGCCGGCCAGGAGGCCGGCGCTACCTATTTTCTCCGGCGCTATCTTTTCTGGCGAGGACCGGTGATCTTCAGGTTGCCAGAGAATCACTTTATGTCTATAGGCGAAAAGCTCTAAAGGAGGAGGAGTAAGTCTTTCGGGATCGCGAGCGCTCAATCGCTGCGTCTATAATTCAGCAAGACCTCAACAATCATCGCCACGCAATCTTCTGGACCTGCCAGACCTGGATGGTGGTACTTTATGCCTGGGCTTTTGACAAAGCATCCGCGGTTTTTTCTTGTTTTTTTCCTTCTTTCGTCGTCGTTGACCTGCTGGATGGTGCGGGCGCAGAGCAGCAAGCCGGAGCACGAGAGAAGACCTGTTGCTACCCATACCAGCGCGGGTCCTACGCACAAAGCTGCCGAGACGGCTTCTCCAGCGCACGAAACGGCGCCCGAGACTCATCCCGCAACCTCACGGGAATCCACCGTCGAGCCGAAGCAAAGTGCCGACCGGGAGCTCGAACAGCCGGATGAGGAGACTCCTCGTGAAACCATGGGTTCCGGCGCGGCGACTGCGAGTGGAGAAGGCAACACGACCAGGAGTAATGTTCGAAACGGCAATTCGCCCGGACCGCCGGGACGCAACGGGTCTTCCAGCGGCACGAGCGATGACCCTCGCACTACTGCTATGCCCTGGAGAGGCGATGGTGTCTCGAGCGGCATAAGCCATGGACCTCGCGGGGTGCGCAGCACCGGGGATGGGTACGTTTCCGCTTCGACGAGTTCCAGTCTGGTGAGCCGGCCAATGGATCAGGATTCAGCGGAGGCTCAAGCTGTTTTGCACCGGGTGAATGTTCAACGCTCGAGGCTGAGCGGCGTAAACAACATGCCGATTCCCGAGGGGAGAGTTTTCAATAGTAGCCACGGCGTTACCGTGAGCACCGGCGACGGACGCTCGTTCTCACTGCGCGCCGACGGCACCCTGGCTCGCTTCCAGAGCAGGATTCCTGGACCGGCGCCAAATCGGGGAGATGGCCCCTCTGGCACGATTCATGCGCCCCATACGCCAATGGCCATCGGCCCTCCAAGTACCAGTGCCACCTTTGGCCGCGAAGGGAGAATTACTTCGCTGCATACGGGTGGGCTTGATGGGAACGATATTCGTCATGGGGCGCATGGCGAGCGCGTTATCGTTGCTCATCTTCAGGACCAGAGCACGCTGGTGAGTACCGGGCGGCAGAGCGGTTACCTGGAGAGGGTTTTCGATCAGGATGGACAGGTGCTGGTCCAGCGTACTTATGTCTCCGGCAACAAAACCTGGCAGCGCAACTACTTGGGTTCATCGAAGATGCCTTCCACCGCGGCAGTGGCGCACGGAACGACGACCAACGGAGCTATGAGATTCAGGGTTGTGTATAAGCGGTACCTTCCACGCTATAGTTATCCGCCAGGATTCTACAGATGGGTAAATCAAGGATGGGCATCGCCTATCAACTATAAATGGAACTGGACCACCAGGCGCTGGTACATCTATTTTGGTTCCTATTTTTATCCGTGGACAAGTTATTCCGACGGCAGCTACTGGCTGACCGACTACATTCTGGGGCAGACTCTGGCGGACGGCTACGATATGCAGCCGGACGGCGGTGGTGCAGCTGCGAATAACACTGCGAATGCAGGCAGGGGCGATAGCGGGCAACAGGCGGACGATGAGACGGTGGGCGCCCAGTTTTCGACGGCAATCTCGTCGGAGGTGAAGCAGGAGATCGCGAGCGAGGTGCATCAACAATTGACGGCTGAGAGCGGCACAGATGCGAGCGCCACCTACGTGCAAGCTCCAGTGCCGGATGATCCAGACCAGTTCATGCAAGTGGGACATGTTTTTGTGGTGAGTTCGCCGATCAATGCGCGGTTAGATGAGAATCCCAATCCCGCGGTCGCTTTTGGATTTCAGCAGTGCAATCTTTCGCCTGGAGATGTGATTCGCCTGAAGAGCATTCCGCAGAATCACGGGCCCAACACTGCCGTGGTGAGCAGTCTGGTCGACAGCTCCGCATCATTCCCGCTGCAGGGCTCACTTGAGGTGGTGGCAAGCCTGAAATCAGATTGCCCGCTTGGCGTTCAAGTGATACTGTCGAGCGCGATACTTCGGGAGATGGAGAATAATTTTCAGGCGCAAATGGACGATGGATTGCACGTGCTCTATGGCCAGCAGGGCAAGGACGGCGTGCCCGCCGTGCCGGCCTCTACTGTTGCGCAGCAGACAGCGGCGACCGATAACAGCGTCGACACGACCGAGCTTGGCGCGCAGTTGCTGAGGTTGCAGGCGCAGGCGAACCAGGCTGAGGCGCAGATTACGCAGACGATGATGAGCGTGCAGGCAGTTCAAAGTCAGCCTTGATGACTGGACCGAATAAGGGGAGAATTTCGCCGGAAGAGTCTATTACGAAGGAAAGAACAGTATCAGGCAGCGAGCCGTTTTTTTGTAGATTTCACGTTGCAAGCCTGAACGGCGGACCCCGAGCCAAGGTGGAATGAGTTAAGACTGCTTAGCACGTAATTGGTAGTGTCGGGAATACGGGCATGCGGCCGATGCATTTTCCGCATGGCCTTGCTCGCCAATTGACACAACTGGTAGCGATTCGGAACGTATTGAATCGCCTCAAAAACCAGATTAGAACGCATCGTGAATCTCCTTTTCTGTGTGAGTGTCATCGACAGCTGAATCTGAATTTCCGTCTTTGAAGAGGTCTTCCGCTCCCCGCTCCGCGCTGGTGAGATTTTCCATGACCTCAGACAGACTGCAAGTACACGATGAACGTCATAGATACCCCCCCGCCCGCAAAAGCGGCAGGACTGATCGCCGCGATTTGTGGCCTTAGATTGTTTTGTTCTCGCTGACAATACCCAAGCTTCTGAACACAAATTTTGATCTTGATCAACCGACCCCGAGCCCGGCGATCGATTCAACATCTAGGGAAAACTTGAAACTTGAAAATCTCCGCGTGCAATCAGAACCCGACTGTCGGGTCGCAGCAATCGCTGCTGGGAGTGCCCGGTCAGATCATTCGAGCTATTATTCAGCAACGAGTATGAAAGTACGCCAGGCGAAAGGATAGTCAATATTGCTCACACATTTGTTATTTATTCCGTAGCCTGACATAAAGCCCACTCTAATCTGCACGGCACTCCTCGGCTGCATTGAGGGCTTGCAGGTCTTCGCACCGCCCCGCCTGGGTGGGTGTTCTTCGGAGTTACGGTCACCCAGGGTTTCACTCCTCCCACCCACGGATCACCCAGAGGGTACCCGCTTGGCCGTGGGGACGCCGGCCGGGGCTATTCCAATATCTTCCCTCCGGGAGGAGCCAGAGCTTTTATTTATCAGTACAGCATGGATGAAAAGCAACCGCAGGTCCTTCGACTCCGCTGCGCTCCGCTCAGGAAGACAGATCTTTGGAGTGTTGAGGTGTCCCAGGTCTCAAAATCGGGACCTGGGGCACCCATTTATGAGTTGGGACGGTCGCTTGTTTTTCTGCTACCAGGCGAGGAGTTCGTCGCCGGTGGTGGGGGAGAAGAAGGCTACGGGGGCGGGGGTGGGTTGGAGGGAGCCGTCGTAGCAGTGGATGGATTCGGGGCCTTCTACTTTGGCATCGAGCAAAGCTTGCTCGGCTTCGCGGAGGACTACTACCGGGGAACGGCCGCGGCTGGAAGCGATGCCGAAACAGGCGGAGAGACGGATGGACTGGTCGGATACGCGGAAGGGAGAGCTGAAGACGTCGTGACGGAGGCGCTCGGCTAGCATGATGGCGCTGACGGGGCTGCAACCGGGGAGGGCTATGAGGAACTCGTCTTTGCCGGGGCGGCCGAAGAGATCGTAGCTGCGGAGAAGACGCGATGTGCGGCTGACTACTTTGCAGAGGAGTTCGTCGCATGCATCGGAGCCGAGTCGCGAGTTCCAATGGCCGAAGTTGTCAATATCGAAGAGAACCATGCAGAGAGAGGCTTTGGTGCGCTGTACTCGGTCGGTTTCGCGGAAGAGGGTGGCAAGGATGGTCTCGCGGTTGTAGATACCGGTGAGGCGGTCGGTTTGCGCGTTGAGGACGATGGATTCGCGAAGAGAGTCGAGTTCGAGGGATCGGCGGCGGGCGAGCTGGACATGATCGATGCGGAGACGCCAGTAAGCGGGTTCGGCGGAGCGGGGGATTAGGTCGTCAATTACACCCTCGCAGAGGCGGTCGGTGCATTCCTGGGTGATGGTGCCGGCGATGAGGATGATGGGGAGGGCACTGCCGCTGGTGGATGCGCGGGCGCTGGCGAGAAGCCGGCTGAGGGGGATGCCGGGGAGGGTGACGTCAAGCAGCGCCATGGCGGGAGGATGAGGCGCGGTAATGGCGGCGAGAGCGGCTTCAGCGGTGAAGACGATTTCTGCGTGGGCTCCGGCGGCCAAGAGGACGGGCTCGATGGCGGCCAAGAGAGCGGGGTCGGGAGAAGCGAGCAAGTAGGTTGGCGGGGGGGCGGTCATGGTGGGAAAACCTCTGTAGTGGATTGATCGGCGGAGGTTAGAAATTATTTAGGAAGCGAGAGCAGATTTTTTGAGGGTTCGAATGACTTTGGGGCGGGAAGTGTGTGCCTTAGGTAATGGGTGGTGTGTCTTTAAGAAAAGTCTAAGTGATATGAGGCTGAGTGTTGGAACGATTTGGCAAGTTGGCCCCCGCTTACGTGGGAATAGCAAGTTAGCGGGTTGGCGGGGGTATCGTTGGAGGCGGTTTTCTGCCATTCAAAATTTTACGAGTTACAAAATAGCGTCGAGCCATTGGTTGAAAAATGCTACGGAGGCTTTTTCTAGTGCGGCGGAGTGCTGGATGGCTGCGGAGCGGAGGTTGATGGGGGAGATGTTTGCGTGGTGGAGCTCGCAGGCGTGGCCTACATACCAGCTTTCGAGGCCTTCGGCGGTGACTTCGGGATGGAATTGGAGGGCTAGCGCGTTGTTTCCGAGCGTGAAGGCTTGTTGGTCGTAAAGTTCGGTTTTCGCGAGGTGGAGTGTGCCGTGGGGGAGATCGAAGGTGTCGCCATGCCAGTGAAAGACGGATATGCCGGGGGCGAGCAGAGGAGCGAACCAGGCGGGCGGATTGGAGTTGGAGGCGGGCTGGAGCGGGGACCAGCCGATCTCCGCGCCGCGCTTGCCGGGGTAGACGCGAGACCCGAGGGCCGCGGCCATGAGTTGCGCGCCCAGGCAGATGCCGAGAATGGGTTTTTGAGCTTCGATGCGACGGGAGATGAGGGCGATTTCTTCTTTCAGGAAGGGGTACTCTACGTGGTCGTAGACGCCGATGGGGCCGCCGAGAACGATGAGGAGGTCGCAGGAGTCGGCTTGCGGGAGGGGGAAGGTGGTTTGGGAGGCGTTGAGGCTTTCGATCTCTAAGCCTCGAGTGCGGAGGGGTGATTCGAAGGTTCCCAGGTCTTCAAAGGTTACGTGGCTGAGGGTCAGGACGCGGCGCGCGGGCATGGGGATAGTTTATGCGGAATGGATGGGGTTTTCGAAACCCGACACAATTGGTGTTGTGGTATCCCACCCTAGCGGGAAAAACAAGAGCCCCGCGAGGGTGGGGCACCCGGACTGGGGTGGGGGTATTCGGCTTGGATTTTTGAAACTGCGCTAGTCGACGAAATCTACTTTTGGGGCGATGGGGATGATGCCGCGTTCGTGACCAAGGTCGAGTAGCTTGCTGATGGCCTGGCGGCCGTCGGGGCCGTAGTCGAGGGTGCGCTCGTTTACGTACATGCCGACGAAACGGTCGGCGAGGTCGGAGTCGAGGTCGCGGGCAAACTGCATGGCGTATTCGAGGGCTTCTTCGCGGTGATCGAGGGCATGCTGGATGCTGTCGCGGACGGCCTTGGTTACGATGCGCAGGGAATCGGGGCCGAGAGAGCGGCGGATGGCATTGCCGCCGAGAGGGAGGACAAGGCCGGTAGTTTCGCGCCACCAGGCGCCGAGATCGATGACCTTCTTGAGGCCGGCGGATTCGAAGCTGAGCTGGCCCTCGTGGATGATGAGGCCGGCATCGAAGTTGCCGGCGAGAATTTCAGGGATGATCTGATCGAAGGGGACTGTGACGGTGGAGAGGGCGGGGTTGAAGATTTTCAGCGCGAGATAGGCGGTGGTGAGGGTGCCGGGGATGGCGATTTTAATGCGGCCCAGATCCTCAGTGGTGAGCGGCTTGGTGGAGACGATCATGGGGCCGTAGCCCTCGCCGACGCTGCCACCGCAACCCATGAGCGTGTAGTTGTTCTGGAGATAGGGGTAGGCGTGGAAGCTGATGGCGGTGACGTCGTAGAAGGCTTCGTCGCGGGCGCGCTGGTTGAGGGTTTCGATGTCGCAGAGGGTGTGGTTGAAGCGATAGCCGGGGACGCGGACCTTGTTGGTGGCCAGGCCGTAGAACATGAAGGCGTCATCGGAGTCGGGACTGTGGGCGATGGAGATGTCGATGAGGCCGGGGACTTCAGCTTGGTTGGTGCTCACGGTGGGTAATTATCCTTTCAGGGAAGTAAATGTGCCGGCTGCTCGATGCGTCTGAGGGTTGCGGCTGGGACGGCTGATGGGGCCAACGGCACGGAGATTTCTTTGCTCACCGATTTCCTCCGGGGATCAGGTCTTCGTACAGGGGGCGTTCAGGGTTCTAGATCCGGGTCGGCTTCGTCGACGGGATCGAGGACTTTTCCAGCTTCCTTTTGCGAGTTGCAGCGGAGCCTGGCGCGCTGGATCAGGATGTGACACGCTACGCTCGCGGCTGCAATCAGCAGCGCTAAGAGGGATACGAGAAGAACAATGATTAACCAGCGCATGGATGCAGACTAGGGCAAGAATACCAGATTGGGGGGCTTGTGGATTCCGTGGGGCAGGGCTGAGGGTTAGGGCTGGAGCAGGTTGGATTGCAGCCAGTCGAGATAGGGCTTACTGGCGGCGTCGACGGCGAGGACGAGGAACTCGGGGGTCTGGTAGCTGTGGAGCTGGTGGAGGCGGGCTTCGAGGGCGGCAAGCTGATCGGGGCCGGTTTTGAGCAGGAGGAGGGTTTCAGAGGACGATTCGACCTGGCCCTGCCAGCGGTAGATGGACTGGACGGCGGGCATGAAAGTGGCGCAGGCTGCGAGTCGCTCCTCGACCAGAATGCGGCCCAGACGGGCGGCTTCATTGGGGTTGGCCGTGGTGGTGAGGACGAGACGGGCTGACGGGGTGGTTTCGGGCATAGGATCGTTCCAAAGTCAGTTTAACGGGAACAAAAACTTCGGGAGGCTTTTTCTGCATGAGAACTTGCTTCTGTATAATTCCGGAGACTTTGTATGAAATTTGTGGGTATGGATTTTGAAGGGCGGGGGATTGTCGAAAGAGAGAGTTGGGCGGGATAGGCGCGAGAGCTTTGGGTTTTCTACGGGGGATTTGCGCGTGCTGCGCGGACTGAAGACGCCGGCGCGAATCCAGAAGTTTGTTGACGGGCTGGAGTATCAGTATGGGGATACGGCGTGGTCGCCACAGCGGGTGCTGCTGGAGCGCAAGGGACATTGCCTGGAGGGTGCGCTGTTGGCTGCCGCAGCTTTGAGGGTGAACGGCCGGCCGCCGCTGGTGATGGATCTGGAATCCGTGCATGACGATGATCACGTGGTGGCTGTTTATCAGGAAGGCGGGTTGTGGGGGAGCATTGCGAAGTCGAATTTTGCGGGGCTGCGATTTCGTGCGCCCGTTTATCGGACGCTGCGGGAACTGGCGCTTAGCTACTTTGAGCACTACTACAATTTGCGCGGGGAACGGACTTTGCGGTCGTATTCGGTTCCGGTAAACCTGAAGCGGCTGGACGGCAAGCGCTGGATGACTTCAGAGGAGGACGTTTGGTGCGTGCCGGAGTTGCTGATTGAGGCGAGGCATTATCCGCTTTTTCCTGACAAGGTGGCGCGGGCGCTGCCGCGAGTGGATCGGCGCAGCTTTGAGGCGGGGATGCACGGGTGGACTAAGCACTGACGAGAACGGCTTGGGTCAGTTTGAGAAGCATTTCCTCCGGGGCTAAAGCCCGCTTTGATTCTTTGACTATATGCGGGGGTTAAGACCCCCGCCTCCCTCTGAACTGAGTTTTTCCTCAGGTGCTAAAGTCCGTATCGATTCTATTGCGGATAATGTCCGGGATAAATCCCGGACCTACCGCCCGCTCGAACTTTTCCGCGGTCTCTGAAGACCCCGCTTCCATTGCGGAAGTGAAAGATCCCGACGTTTAACGAGGGGATTAAAACGAGGCGATAAGATGGTCATTGTGGATTGGCTCGCACAATAACAACGGAGAACAAGATGACGACTGCGATCAAATTTGGTACCTCGGGGTGGCGGGCGATAGTGGCCGACGAGTTTACGGTGGCCAATATACGGCTGGCGGTGAAGGGGATTGCCGATTATGTAAAGACACAACCGGGGCCGCATCGGGTGCTGGTGGGGCGCGATCCGAGATTTTTGGGTGAGAGCTTTGTGGCTGAGGCGGCGCGGGAGCTGGCTGCGGCCGGGGTGACGCCGATTGTGATTCCGGAGGCTGCTCCGACGCCGGCGATCGCTTATGCAGTGCGGACGCTGAAGACTTCGGGGGCGATCAACTTTACCGCTTCGCACAATCCGCCGAAGTATAACGGGATCAAGTTTTCTACGCCTGATGGCGCACCGGCGCTGCCGGAGGTGACGGGGAAGATCGAGGCGGCGATTGCGGCCAGAGGCGGCGATGGGGGTGTGCACAGCGAGTTTGCGGGCGAGTTTGAGAAGGTCGACGTGAAGCCGGCGTTTTTGAAACGGCTGGCCGAATTGGTGGATCTGAAGGCGATTGCCAAGTCGGGGATCAAGGTGGTCTACGATCCGTTCTGGGGCGCGGGACGAGGGTACCTCTCCGATTTGCTGCGCGATGCGGGCGTGGCTGTGGAGACGGTTCATGATTATCGCGATGTATTGTTTGGCGGGCATGCGCCTGAGCCCTCCGACGAGTTGCTGGGCGACGCCAGGGTGAAGATGCGGGAGATGGGCGCGGAACTTGGCGTGGCGACGGATGGGGATGCGGACAGGTTTGGCGTGGTGGATGGAGACGGGACGTTTATTCAGCCGAATTACGTGATTGCTCTGCTATTCGACTACCTGGTGGAGACACGTGGGTGGCGGAACGGCGTGGCGAAGAGCGTGGCGACTACCAATTTGATCAATGCGCTGGCCGATTTTCACAAGGTTCCGCTTTACGAGACGCCGGTGGGGTTCAAGTATATTGGCGCGCTGATCGACGAAGACAAGATTGCGATTGGGGGCGAGGAGTCGGCGGGGCTGACGATACGCGGGCACGTTCCGGAGAAGGATGGGGTGATTGCGGGACTGCTGGTGGCGGAGATGGTGGCCACGCGGGGCAAGAGCCTGGGATTACAACTGAAGGAATTGTTTGGCAAGGTTGGTTCCTTCTATCCGGTACGGGAGAACTTCCGCTTGACCCCGGAGGTGAAGGCGGCATTCACTGAAAAGATGAAGGCCGATCCCACTGAGCTGGGCGGTCGCAGGGTTGTGCGGGTCGTGCGGACTGACGGGCTGAAGCTGATTTTGGAAGATGGTTCGTGGGTTTGCTATCGACTTTCCGGGACCGAGCCGGTGGTGCGGGCCTATACGGAAGCGCGCAGCGAACAGGATATGGAAGCTCTGCGGGCGGCAGCGGAGAAGTTTGTGCTGAGCTAGAAGCGGATAGGGGTTGAATGCCGGAGCGGAAGTTGCAATCGGTGAAGAGCGTATCTGGGGCCTGGGATGGCGTTGGGGCTGGCCCGATGCACAGGCAGGGGCCGAACTTTGCGCAGCGGGCGTGGCGGCCGGCAGGGACCGTGGTGGCTGTGGGGCTGGCGGCACTGCTGATGTGGCACGTGATTAACGGCAAGCATGGACTGTCAGTGTGGCAGCAGAAGCGCGTGGAAGATCATCAGTTGCAGAGAGAGATTACGGATCTGGAGCAGGAGAACGCGCAACTGAGGGTGCGGATTGAGAAACTCAAGTCCGATCCGGACGCGATTGAGCACGAAGCTCGGGAAAAGCTGCACTATGCGAAGCCGGGCGAGGTGATTTATTCGCTGCCTGAGGCACAGGGGCAGGCGGTTGGGGCGGGGAAGTAATTTAGAGCAGTTCTCCTGAAGGCATAGTGTGAGCGTGGACCGTGAGGTCCACGCTACAGCCGGCCAGGAGGCCGGCGCTACCAATTCTTGTTGCTACCAATCCTTGCCGGGATCGGCAATGTTGAAACCAGCAGAGAATCACGCTATCGCAAGCCATCGCGCCACCTAAAGGCAAAATGCTCTAGAACTCCCAATGGAAGCGCGTGCCGAAGATCGAAACGGGGCCGCGATCGCGGTTGAACGCCGGATTGACGACGAACTGGTAATCAAGGGCACAGTGAATCTTCCTGGGGAATGTGTGATCGTAGTATGTTTCCATTGCAAATTCCCGGCCATAGTTCAAGTTGCCATCGCCGTCGAGGATGCCCGTGCCGCCGGCCATGAGGTATTGCTGGTTCACCTTTGAAATGCCGCTGATTATGCCGGCCAGACCTGCTGAGTCGCCGGAGCGGCGCCACGCATCTCCTTTTACGCTTACGCCGAGCGATCCGGAATGATCGATGTCGGTATACAACCATGCTTCGTTCTGGCCGTTGTTCCATCCCAGGCGAGAAAACACGCCGATGTTCTTCGATATCTCCTGTTCCGCGTTCAGGCCAAAGCCAAACGAACGCCGGTTGGCGTGTGTCTTGGAGATATCGGCTCCCGGGACCGAGAGAGCGGCCTTATAGCTGCCGAATTCGCCCTGGTTGAGATATGCCAAGGGGCGGAGGGTTCCCGGATGGCCGCCGATGCTGTATCGGCGCTCGCCTTCAGTTACCATTCCCCAGGCGTGGAAGAACCTGCCATCGCCCGCGGAGCTCACAACTGGCCACGTTAGGAACTGGGCTTCGGCGGTAAAGCTATTCCGTTGACTTGGCAGCTGGAAGAATCCGTAGCGCAGCGCCCACTTCGGTTTCTGCAATTCGATAGATATGCCGGTTGTGTAGCCAAGGCTGTCGGCTGGGTAATCCCAAGTGGCGTTGGCGACGAGAGCCCAATTCATGAACTGTGTGCGCGGGTCATTGGCAAAGGCGTTGTTGTCGAAGATGTCCTTCGAGCTGTACCGGCCGACAGTGAACGTAAGCCGCGAAGCCTTCTGATCCGAGGCGAGCGTGAGTTGATCGGAAGGCACGGCTTCTTTCTCGCCGCCAAAGCCGATGGTCTGGCGAATGAAGAAACGCGCGACGTCCTCGTGGGGATAGCGAACACCTATCTTGTAAGCTTCCGCGTCGGGAAAGGCCTCGACGCCGAGGGTATCGTCCAGGCCGAAGCCCTGCCAAGTCAACATGTCGAGGTGGAATTCGGCGCCGCGCCACAAACGGCGTCCGGCGAAGAAGTCCAGGGAGACTGTCTCGCGGGCCTGGCCGGCGGTGGGCAGGCTATTGGGACCAGAGTATTTGGCTGAAAAAGATGGATATCCCTCACCGGTGATAGTGTTCTGCATGTGCCAGTTCCAAATCTGCGATTGATCGCTGGAGGCGTCGGCGTCGGGGTGTGCCGGGTCAGCGCTCGCGTCGGGTTTCGCATCGGGCTTCGCTTCGGGCGCCTGCGCGGCTGCAACGCTGGCAGCCAGGGCAAGAGTGAGGGCCAGGCGGCTGAGCGCGCGAGCAGGGCGGAGGCCGAAAAAGCGTGGGCCGAAGAACCGAAACATGGAAAGACCTCTCTGTTTGTATGCGAAGCGCAGGAAAACAGGCATAGAATGAAGGCGCAACTATACCCCCACCGGGTTGATACTATACCGGGGATGGGTATTGTCAAGAGGAGAGAAGCGATGTCTCAACACGACAGGGAAAGACTGAAATTGCTGCAGCGCGTGCGCAAAATGCGCGGCCAATTGGACGCGGTGGAGAAAGCGCTGGGAGTGGACGAAGATTGCGGCGATCAACTGATGCTGCTGGCCGCGGTGCGCGGCGGGGTGAACGGGCTGATGGGGGAGATTCTGGAGGATCACATCCGGTTCCACCTTGTGGACGGGGCCAAGGAGCAGATTGCTCCGGAGCTGGCCGAGGACCTGATCGACCTGGTGCGCGCATATTTGAAGTGAATTTTCCATCAGCCTTTGCATGCCTTGACTCCTGAGTATCGTAGTTGGCGAGGGTTGCGCGCAATGTTAACGTACGGTTGATTTGCGGCTGCTACCTCAAATGTTGACCCATGATTCCGGCCAGATCGAGAACGTGATAGCCAAGCATCAGCGTCATCAAGATCAGGTAGCCGCGCAACACCGTGAGCGAGATGCGGACCGCGGGGGTCATTGCGATATGGCCGAGGCCTTCGCTGGAGCACTTCTCTTCAGGCGCATCGTTGAGCGGATGGATCACAAGGAAATATTCGGGAGCGAATGAATTCTGCATGGTTGCCATAAATCACCTCACGTTTTCAGTTAAAGAGATTAGGTAGCATGACCTGGGCGGCGAGCAGCAGCGACAGGGCGAATAGGATCACGATGATGGTCCAGTTGATGACGTTGTTCCACGGCTTGTTGACCCAGCGCTCACCGAGCAGATCGCGGTCGTTGAGCAGCAATTGCAGGAAGATGATGGCCGAGGGAAGGATCAGTCCCGCAAAGACCTGGACGCTGATGATGACCAACTGCAAGGGCACATGGGGAATGAGCACGATGGCTGCGGCGGCGGCGACGCAGGCAATGTAGGTGGCGTAGAAGCCTGGAGCCTCCCACAGTTTCTTGTGGAGCGAGTGTTCCCATCCCTTTACCTCGCCATAAGCCCATGCGCTGGCGAGAGAGATGGCGGTGGTGCCCAGCACGGCGGCATTGACCATGAGGAGCAAGACGCCGTTGCGGACAAAGTGACCGGCTATGGGGGCGATTGCCAGAGCTAACTGAGCTGGGTCTTGAAATGTTATTCCGTGCTCATAGCCATAGTTGCCCACCAGCATCATGGCGCCGGCGACCAGGACAGTGAAGATTGCGCCGATGAGCGTATCGAGCCGCGCCCATCCGAGGTCGGCAAAACGCAGGCGCTTCTCGGCCACGCAGCTCTGTTGAAAAAAGAGCTGCCAGGGAGCGATGGTTGTGCCAACAACGGCGATGACAAGAAAGACGAGGCTACTGGTGATGCCGCCCGCCGGCCTTGTTGGGGCTACGGTGGAACTGACAACGGCCGGCCAATTGGGATGCACCGCATAGGCGAGCGCGAACCAGGTCAGGTCCAGCAGGCAAAGCGCGATGACGATGCGCTCCCAACGCAGATAGCTACCGGTAACAACCAACAGCGTCAGCCCCAGCGCCGCTACCGGAACCGAGATATAGGGGTTGACTCCCAGCGCGCTGAGCGCCAGGGAGATGGCTGCAAATTCAGTGATGAGGGTGAGAAAGTTGACCAAGAGCAAATCGAACAAGGAGAAGCGTCCCCACCATTTGCCGAAGCGCTCATAGATCATTGCCGCGTGCCCCTTGCCTGTGGCGATGCCCAGGCGGGCCACCATCTCCTGCACAAAGTAGCAGATGGGCAGCAGCACGATCAGGGTCCACAAGAGATGGAGGCCGTACTGTCCGCCCGCCTGCATATAGGTGGACACAGCTCCCGCATCGTTGTCGGCTTCCATGACGATGAGTCCGGGGCCGAAGACCATGAGGAAGGTGAGCACGTGCTTCTGCCAGGAGCGGCGGACTTGCACGCCCGCAACAGCGGCGCCCTCTCTAGGGATTGCAACACCCTCGAGTTGGGGTTTTGTCATGCGCACCGGTGGACACTCACGGATTCATTCTTTGATGCCGCAGTGGAAACCGCCGGAGGTTTGGCAGTTGTCCATACGCGGCGCAGCGGCATCTTTGCATCGCCTGTAGGCGCCCAGGTGCAGGTCAGACGAACGGTCTTTGCGATCAGGTAGAGTTGGTTCTTCATGGTTCCCCCTCGTCTAGTCCACGCGTGGGTTCGGCGACCGGAAGCGCAAAGGCGTAATCCGGGCCGTGTGCAGCGAAGGACTATGGGTTCGGGAGGTGTGAGTGGTCTTGCTAAAAACCGCCTCACGCGCTCAATTCACAAGTTGCATACAGTGAAGAGCGGTGAGGGAACCGTCTCTGCGCAGTCTAGAGGCAGTTTCCTGAGCGCTCATCACGGCACAGGAACGAACCCCAGCTACTCGGAGGTTCTTGTGCGGATTCAATGCTCATAGGTTGTGTTTTTACTCCAGCAGGGATAAAAATCTCTGCAAGACCTTTGTACCATACCCCCGGTGGGTATTGTCAATACCCCCGGCGGGTATTCTATGAGGAATGTTGATTTAGATGATTCGGCGCGGAGCCGGGATGGAAGGTGTAATTTTTTATTTGTTGCCTCGGCGGCTTGGAAAGCCTGGCGAAGGGAAAGGGTCCGGCTTGAATCTGGATAGAGGAAGTTCGCGTGGAAGTTATTTAATATCAGTGACATAAGATACACTTTCCAAATGTAACCCGTAAGTTCGCGTGCAGTTACACATTCGTAGCAACGGGATTAAGAAAAATATTGCCAGTTTGCGGAGATTCTAGGTTATGCTAAGTCGTTGCATAAAGAATGCAATCGAAGAGGCCGGTGGCATCTCTCTCTAGGTCTACGGGGCCAGACAGTTAAAGCATTTTCCCCGTTCTCGTGCGGAGTCATAACTCCGACGTCCAGACGAAACTACTTTTCTCGTTACTCGCAATCTGAACTACTAACTCAGTAGCTTGCTGCACTGGTTCTCCATTGCATTCGACACGGTCGATCAGGCCGATCTTAGCGCGCCGGAATTCAACAGCATCCCTAACACGCCGGGACCCAAAGGAGTCGCGTCATGGAAATACGTAAATTCTTCTCTTCAAGGATGAAGTTTCGCCTTCACTCGAGTGCGGTGAACATTTTCAGCTTTTTCTTCTTCCTCGCGTTCTGTGCGAGCGGCAAGGTGGCTTGGGCCCAAAGTGACTTATTGGACATCGCGACTGGCAGTTCAGCGGCTATTGGCAGTTACGCTGCCGACGAGGATTACTCGGGCGGCAAGACATATTCGACCGCGGCGACGATCAATACTTCAAACGTGACCAACCCGGCGCCGATGGCCGTCTATCAGCACCAGCGTTACGGCAACTTCACGTACACCCTTCCCGGTCTCACGCCCGGAGCTAACTGCACGGTGCGTCTGCATTTTGCCGAGATCTATTGGCACGGCCCCGGAGAACGCGAAGAAAATGTTCTCATCAACGGCACGCAGGTGTTGACAGACTTCGATCAGTTTGCCGCCGCGGGCGGCGAGAACATCGCGATCGTCGAGCAGTTCAGCGCGGTTGTAAATTCCTCTGGCCAGATCGTCATCCAATTCGTGACGGTAATCGATAACGCATCGATTGAAGGAATCGAGATCGAAACACCAGCAGCGGCCACGCCGACCTTCAGTCTGGCGGCGAAGACGTACACCTCGGCGCAGACGGTGACCATCTCTGACTCGACCCCCGATGCGAGCATCTACTACACGATCAACGGCACCACGCCGACGACCAGTTCGAGCGCTTATAGTTCGCCCATCACGGTCTCCGCCACGGAGACGCTGGAGGCCATCGCTACGGCTAGCGGCTACGCCAACAGCGCAGTCGGTTCGGCGGCGTACAACATCAGCAATGGCGGCGGCAGTGACATATTGGACATCAATAGTGGTGGAGCGGACGAGGGCACTTACCTTGCCGACGAGTATTCTTCGGGCAGCAAGACATATTCGACCTCGGCGACGATCAACACCGCCAATGTGATCGACCCGGCGCCCGAAGCGGTCTACCAATCGCAGCGCTACGGCAACTTCACCTACACCCTTCCGGGTTTGACGGCCGGAACCATCTACACGGTGCGCCTGCATTTTGCCGAGATATATTGGAAGGCCGCGGGAAAACGCATAGAAAACGTTTTAATCAACGGCAAGCAAGTGTTGACGGACTTCGATCAGTTTGCCGCCGCGGGCGGCGAGAACATCGCGATCGTCGAGCAGTTCGCCGCGGTTGCAAATTCCTCTGGCCAAATCGTCATCCAATTCGTCACGGTAACCGATAACGCATCGATTGGAGGAATCGAGATCTCAACGGCCGTGCCGACTTTCAGTCCGGCGGCCGGAGTCTACTTCTCGTCCGTGGCGGTAACCATCAACTCTCCATCCTCGGACGCAACGATCTACTACACGACTGACGATACGACGCCGACGTCCAGCTCTGCAGCCTACTCGGGTCCGATTACGATTTCCACGACTTCGAAGGTGGAAGCGATTGCTATTGAATCCGGCGGTGGGAATAGCGAGGTAGCATCGGCGACCTACACCATTCTGAACCCGGCATACATCACCAGTCCCACTCCGGGCACCAAACTGCCTGGCGCCAGCGTGCCCTTCACGTGGGCTCCCGGCACCGCGACGCACTTTGAACTCTGGGTGGGCACGACGGGAGTTGGTTCGAGCAACCTTTACAACTCGGGGAATGTGACGGCCACTACCGAAACCGTGAGCGACCTGCCAAGCAACGGGCAAACGGTGAATGCGCGGCTCTACTACCTTATCAGCGGAAAGTGGAATTATACCGACTACACCTACATGGCAACGGGTACGCCTATTCCGGCGGCACTCATCACGTCCTCACCATTAACGGGTTCGAGCGTGACATTCACGTGGACTCCCGGAAACTTCGCCACGACCTTCGGACTCGACATAGGAACACTTTATGCGGGTTCGAGCAGCAAGCCGAATTCGTCTGACATTTACAGTTCGGGGAGCCTGACGGGCACTTCCGTGACCGTGAACAATTTGCCCACCAACGGCGGCGTTGTGTATGTACAGCTCTGCTCGTTACTTAACGGATCCTGGGTGAGAGTCAATTACATATTCACGGCATCGGGCTCACCGATACAGCCAGCGCTCACCTCTCCCACGCCGGATACCTCAACCGCACTGACAGGTACCAGCGTGACTTTCTCGTGGACGCCCGGCAATGTGTCTAGCCACTTTGAATTCTACCTTGGCACGAGTCTGGGTTCGAGCAACCTGTACAGCTCAGGGAATGTTACAGCGACTACTGAGACCGTATCGGGTCTGCCGAGCAACGGAGAAACGCTGCATGCGCGGCTCTATTGGCTGATCGACGGAGGGTGGCAGTATGCCGACTACACCTACGTGGCGTCGGGTTCGCCATCGCCGGCGATGCTAACCACACCCGCTCCGAACACTTTGACTCCACTAACGGGGTCGAGCGTGGCCTTCACGTGGAATCCGGGCAACACGGCAACCCACTTTGAGTTCTGGGTGGGCACGACGGGGGTGGGTTCAAGCAACCTGTACAACTCGGGGGATGTGACGGCAACTACGGAGACTGTAAGCGGGCTGCCATCCAACGGAGCGACGGTTTATGCGCGGCTCTATTGGCTGATCAACGGAGCGTGGCAATATACCGACTACACCTACGTGGCTTTCTAGCAGCGGGGCAAACAGGGAACAGAATTTAGTATTCGGATAGCTTGAATCGCACTGTTCAGCTTTGGCAGAGATGCCGGAGCTGGACAGTGCGTTTTTTGTATGAGGGCCCGGAATACGGGTAAGGGAGGAGTATCCGTTTGCGGCAGATGTGTGGAGGACGGGTGCGGCAAGGATGGGTGGGACTGCCCTCCTTGCCGACACCCATGATTTTATGCAGGTAAGATTTGGCGGCTGGGGCTGTAAACTTACGCTCTGAGCAAGCGTCTACCTAAGTGATGGCAGCCTGCACAGCGTTGGAAGCGATGACCAGGGCAACGACGATGGAGATTGCCGGGCGAGAAATGGAGACTGCCGCGGAAGAGTTTTCGCGGGTCGTGGTGCTGCTGAGGCCGCGGATATTCCGGTTTCTGCTGGCGTCGACGCGCGACGTGGACCTGGCGGAGACGCTGACGCAGGACTGTTTTCTGAAGGCGCATCGGAACTGGGGGAGCTTCCGCGGGGATTCGACCGCGATGACCTGGCTGATGCGGATCGCAATCAACCTGCAAAAGGATCACTGGCGGAACCGGAGGATGCAGTTCTGGCGGCATACGCTGACCAATGCGGTGGATGCGGACGAGGCCAGCGAGTGGCTGGCTAGCGGCGAGAGTTCAGCGGAGCAGCAATTGCTGGCCAAGGAGCAGGTGAAGCACGTGTGGCTGGCGGTGAAAGAACTGAGTGAGCGGCAACGCACGGTTTTTCTACTACGGTATGTGGAGGAGCAGGAGTTGAGCGAGATTGCGCTCGCAACCGGGCTGAGTGAGGGCACGGTGAAGGCGCACCTATCGCGGGCGCTGGGGAAGGTCAGGGCGGAACTGGGGGGAAGACGATGAATTTAAGAGAAGATTTCGGAAACGAGCAGGGTGAACGGGCGGAAGGCGCCGAGATGGGTTCGGAGCTTCACTCGAGCGACGAAGAACTGATGCTGGAGCAGGCGCTGAAGAATTTTCGGTTGAGCGTTCATGCCTGGAGCGCGGCAGAGTTGAGCCGGATGCGGCCGGCGGTAAAGATTCAGCGGCAGCGGAGCTGGCGGCCGGCGATGGGCTGGGCGCTGGCGGGAGTTCTGATGGCCGGTGGCGTTTCGGGAGGGTTCTATGAGCGCCACGAAAAAGAGTTGAGGACTGCGGCGGCAGCAAGAGTGGCCGAGCAACAGCGGGCGACGCGTGAGTTGCAGGCTCGCGAGGATGAAGAGGATCTACTGGCCAAGGTGGACAGCGATGTTTCACGGGTGGTTCCGAGCGCCATGGAGCCTCTGGCTCAACTGATGGCCGAAGACGAAACTCGGTAATGGCAAGGCACGAAAAACTTCAAACGCGCCAATGAGCGCAGACACAAGGAGAAGAGGATGAAAGTTGGCATTGCAGTACGGTTGGGTTTGACGATTGCGGGACTCTTGATCGCGGGATCGGCTCTGGCACAGGGCCCGGGGGAAGGACCGGGAGGTGGGCAAGGATTTGGGGAACATCGGCCGCCCTTTGAGAAGGCGTTCGATGGGCAGGGAATTCATGGACGGTGGTGGAACAATCCGAAGGTCGTGGAGCGTTTGAAGCTGAGCGACGAGCAGCGGAAGTCGTTTGACGAGATTCTGTTTCAACATCGGGAGACGCTGATTGATCTGCGGGCAACGCTGGCGAAGGCGGAACTGGAGTTGGAGCCGCTGATTCGCAACGAACAGCCGAATGAGAGCAAGATACTGGCACAGATCGATAAGGTGGCGCAGGCGCGAGCGGAGCTGGAGAAGGCGAATGCGCGCTACCTGCTGGCGCTTCGCAGCAAATTGACGCCGGAGCAATGGAAGCAGGTAGAGGAATTCCGCGACCACGGCGGGCAGGAACATCACGGCGAGGGACGTGGCGGCTGGGGGCGGGACGGTCAGGGTCACCGGCCGATGCCTCCTGCACAGCCGGGTCCACCAGAGGCGGCTCCGCAGGGCGGGCCACCTCAGGGTGCGGGACCGCAGAGCATGATTGACGAAGATCCGGGGGCGGATATTCCAGCGGCGCCTGGGATGGAAGCCGGGCAGTAAATAGGATCGATTGCGGGTTTTTCAGGCCGGGCAGTTTACGGCTGCTGATGACCAAGGGCGGCAAGGGAACGATTCCCCTGCCGCCTCTTTTTTTGTTGCGAGAAGACGGCGACGTGGAATGCCTGGCTCGAATCGGGACAAATTGGTGGAGCGCATTGGGGCAGTGATTGCGGCATATTGGGACAGTAGATGAGTGAATTTGAGACAGCTTGAATCGGAGCGCGACAGAGGGTGCGGGTGGGGCTCAAAAAATATATGACTAAAGTTATTTTCAAGAGGACCGATGAAGGGTGTGGATGCAGGAACGCCTATCCGGAAGATGCGGGGCCCCAGCGGGATGAAGAGATGTACCGCGGGCTGGCGTGATGAAATGCATCCTGAAATGGAGTTAATTTTATGGCCCTCGGAGTTTTGAACAATCTTTCGGCGATCTACGCAGAGAATAACCTGAACAACACGAACAGCAGCTTGCAGACGGTTCTGGAGCAGTTGTCGTCGGGGTCAAAGATCAACTCCGGAGCGGACGACGCCGCAGGGCTTTCGCTGGTGAATGGTCTGGAGGCCAATCAGACGGCACTGACGCAGTCGGAGACCAACGCCACTGAGGGCGCCGGCCTGCTTCAGGTGGCCGACGGCGCGCTTTCGCAAGTGACGAGTTTGCTTGACCGCGCCATTACGCTTGCAACCGAAGCCTCGAACGGCACGCTGAATTCCACTCAGGAGGGTGCGGCCAACCAGGAGTACCAATCGATTCTGTCGGAAATTAACAACATTGGACAGACGACCACGTACAACCAGGAGCAGGTGTTCAACGGGCAGGAGGTCGCGATCTACACGGGCGACTCTTCCATGGCCGGTTCTTCAGTGGACGATCTGAACATTCGCACACTATCGGAATCGAGCCTGGGCGACACGGGCGGCAAGATGGCTTACAGCAGCGGCTCGAACAGCGTTTTTGTGAACATGTCGAGCGGCACCGCGAACGCACAGGCGAGCGACGCGCTGGACGGGGGCTTGAGCGGTAACAACACGATGAGCGTCACCTACCTGGTGAAGGGCACGGGAGGATCGGAAAGCACGGCGACGACATCGATTTCCGTCGGCGGCGCTTCCGGATTCGCCAACACCGTGGGGGGATTGATCAACGCGATTAACGACTCAGGGCTTGGACTGACCGCGACATTCGCAACCCAGTCGCAAGCCGGAATAGAGGGCGGCGGAACAGAGACCGGCATTGAGATCACGGGCGGCCTGGTTTCGGCGGGCGTGGACCCGAACTCGGCCAGCACCAGCGGCACACTTGATCTTAGCGGTCTGGCCGCGAACGCGACGCTGGCTTTGGGAGCCACCGTCACCGTCACTCAAGGCGCAAATTCCCACGAGTTCCTAATTAATTCATCCAACAACACACTCACTACTCTGGCCGGCGCCATCGGCGGCTACGCTAGTCTCGACGTTTCCGCGAGCGTGATCACTAACGGAGACGGAACACAGAGCCTCGCATTGTCCGATTCAGGTCCTACCGGCAGCGCCTTGAGCGTCAGTACTGGTGCCGCAACCACGCAGGCTGCCATCTTTGGATCGGGCAGCATGGGGAGCAATGTCGCAGTGCAGACCGCGGGCACCAGCGTTAACGGCAACATATACAGTCCCTCCAGCGCCTCGTCAATTATCGTCGGGACAACCGCCGGCGGTGAGTTAGCAACGGACCAGTTGACTGAGGGCACCAGCATCACCATCCAGAACACCATTTCCAACGATCTCCAAACTCAGACCTTCGTGATTGGCGACGGAACGGACATCAACTCTGCGACGGGCACCCACTACACCGGCAACGCGAATAGCGACGGCGGCGGCACCACACTGGGGAGCCTGGCCGACGCCATCAACGCGCAATCCGGCACGCTGGGCGTGTATGCCACGATAGGCTCCACGGGCCTGACAATCACCACGGGAACCGCTGGTACCGGTTCGTGGGTCGCAGGCACTTATGCCGGCGGGACGCCCACTACGCTTACGGG
>JBEKUB010000048.1:0-45192 GCA_049515455.1 Occallatibacter sp. | reverse complement strand
CAACTTCGAATGCTGCGGCAACGACTATGACGGTGCCGGCGTCTACGCCGACTGCGACAACCATGGCCATCGCCGCGGAGGCGCAAATGGCGGTTCCGGCAACGTGGACCGCTAACCTGACATCGTCTTCGAGCGTGGATACAACAGCGAACACGACAACGTTTATGGCCGGCGGCGGGCTCTCCATTGTCGGCGCCAACGTATCGACCTCCGGCAAGGTAGTACAGGATGCGCTGGCTTCAGACAACGCCAGCGGTTCATTGACCTTTAACTCCAGCGGCAACCTGGTAAGCCCGGCAGCAGATATCACTGGCATCACATTCAGCGGATTGTCGGACGGGGCGGCAAATCTTAACATGACGTGGAATATTCTGGGCGCGAACGGCGCATCCACCATCAGCCAGGAGGATTCGGCCTCAGGGCTTTCGGCGGCTCCCGCCAATGGTTACGCCGCGGGCGTTTACCAGGGATTCACGATCGGCTCGGACGGCACTGTTACGGCTACCTATTCAAACGGTCAGTCGCAGGCCGTCGGTCAACTCGCGCTGGCCAATGTGACCAACATGCAGGGGCTTTCATTGCAGGGAAACGGGAACTATGCAACCACACAGGCCAGCGGAACAGCATTGATCGGCGTATCGGGAACCGACGGATTGGGCACAATTGAAGACTCGTCACTGGAGGAATCCAACGTGAACATCTCGGCCGAGTTCTCTGACCTGATCATCGCCCAGCGTGCCTTTGAAGCCAACGCGAAGTCGATTACCACCTTTGACACTGTTACCCAGGACACGATCAATATGGTTCACTAAGCCTGAAGTTTCAGGCTAGACGGAGAAATACAGAATGCCCCACTTTTCTGCGTGGCCCATGCGCTGCGGGTGGGGCATCTTTTGGGGCGGCAATCAAATCACGCACGAGTGACAGGGCTGATTCTCTGTTAGACTTATCCCCAAATTATGTTCACTAAACTTGCTAGTCTCGCAATTTTACTGGCCGCATTGTGCGGATATGCCTATGCTTCGACAGATCAATGGATTGAGGTGCGCAGCCCGCATTTTACGGTCATTACAGACGTGAACGAGAAACAGGGTCGTCACATTCTCGATCAGTTTGAACGGATGCGCTGGATGTTTCAAACTATATTCCCCAAGGTGAATGTAGATCCGGTCCAGCCCATTGTGGTGGTGGCAGCCAAGAATAGAAAGGTCTTTCAGACGATTAAGCCGGAGACCTTCCTGGCCAAGGGCCAAATGAATATCAGCGGGCTCTTCATGAATAGAGTTGACAAGAATTACATTCTGCTGCGCCTGGATGCTGAGTTTGAACACCCGTATGAACCTGTTTTTCACGAATATACTCATCTGCAATTCAAGGATTTCAGCCAATGGATGCCGGTCTGGCTCAATGAGGGATTGGCGGAATTTTTTCAGAATACGGAGATTCGCGACAAGGACGTGGTAGTTGGAGAGGCCAGCGTAAATAACATTCTCTATCTGAGGCAACAGAATCTCATTCCTCTGGAAGTACTGTTCAAGGTGGATGACAAGTCGCCGTATTACCACGAAGAAGACAAGGGATCAATTTTCTATGCTGAAGTGTGGGCGCTGACCCACTATCTTTATGTGACGGACAAGCAAAAGGGCACGAACAAAGTGGGCGACTATATGACGTTGCTCAGTAAGGGGGAGGATCCGCTGACCGCCGCGGAGAAAGTATTTGGGAATTTAAGACAGCTTCAAAAAACCCTGCAAGATTACATTCAGCAGAGTAATTATATGCAATTTACATTATCGAGCGCCGCGGCCGCGATCGATGAGTCGACGTATAAAGTCAGGACCCTGAAGCAAGCCGAATCGGACGCGGTTCGCGCGGATGTTTTGACAGGTGTTGGCCGCGTCAAAGATGCGCGCGAACTTTTGGATGCGGTGCTCAAAGCTGACCCGGAAAACCTGCAGGCGCGCGAGACCATGGGGTATCTCGAATTTCAAGACAGGAATATGGACGCAGCGCGGGAATGGTATGCGGAGGCAATCAAGCAGGGTTCGCAGAACTATTTTGTTTACTTCAATTTCGCCACGTTATCGATAGGCCAGATGAGTTCAGAACAGAGCAAAGATATTGAATCCAGTTTGCGTACCGCGGTCCGGCTAAACCCTCGTTTTGCGCCGGCCTATGAACAATTGGCTTCGTTTTTAATGACCAGAGAGCAATTCGACGATGCGGAGGCGTTGCTGCAAACCCTGCTAAAAAGCACCACCGATCCCGGGGATGGCGCGATGGGGCACCGGATGATGGCGCAGATTCAGGAGGTGAAAACCGCGCGTGCGCAGTTTGCCGCCGACTCAAAGACACAGATGGATGCGCTGCGCGAGAAGGAAACGGTGGTAACCACAGGTATGGTGGATGTGGTTCCAAAGCATCCGACTGAACCGGCCGACGGCCTCAGACATGAGGCTCTGGGTGTGATTCGAGGAGTGCAGTGCAGCTACCCCGCCGTGATTGAGTTCAAAGTGGAAAGCGCAAAGAAGACGGTTTCCCTTTACAGCAACAACTATTACAAGCTTGAGTATTCAACGTTGGGATTCATGCTGGAGGGCGCGTTGAATCCCTGCAAAGGCATTGAAGGAAGGAATGCGCGGGTGCAATTTACTGAGAGCTCCGACAAGACAGTCGATGGGCAGGTGGTGGCAGTCGAACTTAGAAAATGAATCGCAGGTTACCGACGTCGTGGCTGGTCGGGTTTGCAGGAAGAGGCTGTCGGTTACCGGACAGTTACGTCGATAAAGAGTCCCTTGCCCCGAGCCAGTGCGGACCCTTCAGCGTCAATAATCTTTGCTTCGGTCCAGTGTTTGCGGCCCTCGCTGCGGACTACGCGGCCCTCCAGGCGAATGGGCGCGCAGGAGGGAACAGGGCGGCGGTAGTCGACCTCGATGTGGCGGGTCATGGAAGTAAAACCCAGTGCGCGGACGGACTTGCTCATGATTTCGTCGAGCAATGTGGCGATGATGCCGCCGTGCAGATAGCCGGGGTGGCCTTCGAATGCATCCGGAACCGTCACAAGGCAGACGACCGATCTGTCCTCGGCGAGAAGGAATTCGAGCTTCAGACCGCTGGTGTTTGCCGGGCCGCAGCCGAAGCAGCGGTTGCCGGGGACGTGGGCCATGGGGGTGAGGTTATCAGTGGTTTTCGTCATTGCTTTGCGTAGCGCATAGAATACCGGAGATGGAGCGCGGCGACGAAGTGATTGTATAATCCGTACCACTGTGCCGTGCGGGCGCATTCGGCGAAAAAGCGAAAAACGCAATGAATAACGATAGAAGAGAATTCATCAAATCCATAGCCGCTTCAGCGATCGTTCCTGGACTCCACAGGGAGGCGATGGCCGCAGGAAAATACAGCATTGCGTTGGAGAAGAATCGCGTAAAGCCAGAACTGACACGGCGCCCTAAGAATGTTGTTTTAATCATCTGCGACGACCTCGGCTACGGGGATTTGGGTTGTTATGGGTCGAAGTTGAAGACCCCGCACCTCGACAAGCTTGCATCGGAAGGTATGCGCTTTACGCACTTCAATGCGGCCCATCCCCTCTGTTCCGCATCACGGGCAGCACTGCTTACCGGGCGTTATGCACAGCGGAGCCATACCGTTGGGGCCTTCTTTCCGAACGCCAAGACAGGAATGTCTCTTCAGGAAATTACGCTGGCAAATCTCTTTCAGAACCGTGGATACAAAACACACGCCATTGGAAAATGGCATCTTGGCGATGCTCCTGAATACCTGCCTACAAAACGCGGATTCGATTCCTTCTATGGCGTTCCCTATAGTGACGATATGCAGCCGTTGCCCATGATTCGCGATGCCGCGATTCTTGAGGCAGACACAGACCGGGATCTACTGACTCCACGTTATACGGAGGATGCTCTGCGTTTTCTGGGAGAAAACGCGCGCCAGCCCTTCTTTCTCTATCTTGCCTTCTCCTATCCACACGATCCGGCGCGAGCTTCTGCCCGATTTCAAGGTGCGTCGGGAATGGGAGATTATGGCGACGCCGTGCAGGAGATTGATTGGAGCGTAGGTGAAATCGTCCACTGCCTGGAGAGCAGCGGCATTCTGGAAGATACGCTGCTTTTGTTTACCAGCGATCATGGTCCCTGGTACCAGGGAAATCCAGGCGGATTGCGGGGGAGAAAAGGCACCGCCTTTGAAGGCGGCGTTCGCGTGCCTCTGCTCGCGCACTGGCCGGCGGGGGTTCAGGCAGGGTATGTCCAGAATGCCTGGGCGACTAACCTGGATATTCTGCCAACTCTTGCGGCGCTCTGCGACCTGGAAGCATCTCCAAATCCGCTGGATGGAATTGATATAACTGGGATTCTGCGCAAGGAGCAGGATGATTTTCCGCGCAAGTCGGTTTTATACTTCACTCCTCTCAGCTCAAACAACGCGGACATTCACTGTGCCCGCAAAGGGGATTGGAAGTTGCGGTTAGCGCAAATTGACGGCGAGATGTACATTAACGACTCCACCAGCGGACATTCAAGCTATTGGCTGCCGCGCCCTGAATTGTATAATCTGGCATTCGACCCTAGCGAAAGCTATGACGTGGCAAAAGAACACCCTGATATTGTCAAGGCAATATCCGATGATGTCGAAGCACAGATAGCAACGATGCCAGAAGAAGTGAAGCATGCTTATTTGCTGGCACGGAAACATGTTGCGCGATCCACGACACCACCCGGGGGCGCGCCAAGACCGCAATCCTCTGCTCCACTTCCACCCTGGATCTGGGTACCAATTGACAGGCGGTAAAGCTTGCTTTCTAACACCTCCGATGAAACTGGTTCTCCCTCTATGCGGATAGAATCGCGCCTATTCCGGTTTGTCGCTTTTCTGGGCGTTTTGCTCTGCGGTGCGCAGATACTAAGCTGCCAGTCTTACATCGATCGCACCTATGATTCGAAAGTCTTCCACGAGACGCGCCACTACCGGATTATTCTGCCTCCAACCTACCGGAGCAGCGGGAACGAACGCTATCCCGTAATCTACTACTTCCACGGCCACTCGGACCGCTACACGGTGGAGGATTACGACCAAGGCAAGGACACCGTTCCCAAGATGGTGGCCTACGCGGCCGCTCACCCTGTGATTATCGTTTGCGTGGATGGGTACATCGCCTCCGAGTACACGGGTTTCTATGGCGGCGATCCCTGGGACCTTCGGAAAGAAGGGGGCGATCACGATTTTGGACCCTATTTCTTAGAGCTGGTCAACCTGATTGACCATTCGTACCGGACATTGACGGATCGCCGCCATCGCGCTACGGCGGGACTGAGCATGGGCGGCTACATGAGCCTGTACCTTAGCGCCCGGTATCCCGACTGGATTGGAAGTGCCTCGGCGTTCAACCCCGGCCCGGAGTTCTATGTCGGCGAAAAAGGCCAGCGCATTCTATGGCGGCCCAAAGATCACGTCGCACAGCACGCGCATACGATGATCCGCCTGGTGAGGGCCAGCGGAGATTTCATCAGCCAGTACACCGAAGAGACGCGAGACGCGTATGCGCGCGCCGATGAGGTGGATTTCGAATACCGCCAGGATGAGTATCACAAGCACTGGGCGACATCGATTGCCGAAACCTTCGATTTTCACTGGCAGGCCTTCGCGAACCGGATGCTGGACGAGCCGCCCGGGCGCTTTCGTTACGCCAGCCCGTATAAGAGATTTGATGTTTGGGGCTATCAGGTCAACGCGGAAATGCCAGGGGAGGGCCTGACGTACCTGGAAGATGTTGGCAAAGACGGCATGCGGGTACAGACGCACCGCTGGGCGGTCGACGGTCCCAGTATCGCGGAGGCCCGCATCACGATTGACACTCCGCCTCTTTATGCCCCTGGTCTTACGTACACGCTGGCCGATTACGATCTTTTGAGCGGCACCCGTGACGTCCGCCAGCTCACGGCGACCCGGGACGGCAGACTGCGATTCAGCGTGAACGGAGACGGGCATCAGCTAAGCGTGGAGGGGCTCGGTGTCAAAAGCGCGGCGCCGGTTTTGCTGCCGCTTTCAGCAGGCGATGAAATGAGAGTGGAATCCGGGCGCGAAGTCAGCCTTCCGCTGCGAATCTACAATCCGCGCTCCGAACCGATCTCCGGCTTGAACGTAACGCTCTCTTCGCAATACCCGACGGTCAGCATTCTATCCGGCTCAGCTACGGCGCCTGTTCTGGAGCCTGGCCAGGTGGTGGATCTTTCGTCGAGTTTCCGGCTTCGGTTTACGGCGGGGTCCGGGTACTTTGCTCCCACGCGGCTGGAACTAAAGCTGGCCGTCGATCGAGGGGAGATCTTAACTAAAAATCTGAACGTGCTGGTCACACCGGACGCCATCCCGGCGCCGCTTGCTTACGAGATTCTGGACGGACGTGGCGCTACGTTACCCGTCTTCCGCCAGAAAGGGAACCAAGGCGGCGGGGGCACGGTGTCGCGCAACGTTACCGAGGGTAAAGGGAACGGAAACGGCGTTCTGGAGCCCGGCGAGGAGGCTACCATCTGGGTACAGTTGGAGCAGGGCCTGGATCCATTCGACAAAGGGAACTGGCATCGCGCGCGTATCTATTCCGAATCTCCCTGGATTAGCGAGATTGACCGTCTCGAAGAGCAAAAAGGGCTAGAATGGACCGGCGCAATGGAACTGACCAGCGTGATTCGCTTGTCTCCTGCAACGCCGCCCGGCACCGAGATTCCGTTGATTCTGGATAATGAGAGCTGGAGCTACGCTTTTACGCCTGACGTGCGCTATGGCAAGGAGCCACTCTATCAGGCGTTTCAGTTGCACGCATACCATCTCCATCGCCTTGTATTGCGAGTGCAATCGCGGTGATTTTTCCGACCCGCCGGAGTTTGGCAGTGGAAACCACGGCTCTCAGGCAAGCGCAGCCATATATATTTCAAGGTCCACGTTACCTCCGGAGAGGACGATGCCGATGCGTTTGCCTTGGAGACTGTCTTTCTCCTTGAGGGCGGCGGCCAGCGGGGCGGCTCCGGCACCCTCGGCCAGGTTATGTGTGTCCTGGTAGTAGGTTCGCATGGCCTCGGCGATCTCGGCGTCGGTGACCTCGACGATGCGGGCGACGTTGGTCCAGATGATCTCCATTGCCTGAGGATTCGGAGTGCGGCAGGAGAGACCGTCGGCGATCGCTGTCCGCGACGGAGCCTCGATAATGCGGTGCTCTTTGAAGCTGAGCGAGTAGGAAGGGGAGCCGGCAGACACCACGCCGACTATTTCGGTCTTCAATCCCAGTGCGTTGCGAACGGCTGAGACCCCGCAGATAGAAGAGCCCAGGCCGATGGGCACATAGATCGTATCGAGGGGCGGTGCTTTTTCGAAGAGCTCCAAGGCATAGGTTGCCGCGCCCATCACCAGCCGCTCGTGGAAGGATTCGACCATGGTGAAACCTCGATCGGAGGCAAGAGTGGCGGCAAACTCCAGCGATTCCTGAAAATCGTGGCCGTGCTCGACCAACTCCACGCCCTGGGCCAGCATGGCGCGATTCTTCTCCTTGCTGTTGCCGTGGGGAACGACGATCACGGCCTGCAAACCGAACAGGCGCGCGGCCATGCCAACGCCCTGGCCATGATTGCCGCGAGTGGCAGCCACCACGCCCTTGAGGGCCGGTTCGGTTTGCTTGAGCCAGTCCATATAAACCAGCGCACCGCGCAACTTGAAGGCGCCTACTGGAGTTTGGTTTTCGTGCTTGATCCAGGCTTCAGCCGAAAGGCGGTCGTTTATCAGAGGCCAACTGTACTGCGGTGTGGGCGGCATATGGCGATAGACCACCGCTTGGGCTTGATTAATTTGGGCCAGAGAAGGAAGCGGCATACGTTCAGCATATCGAAATTGGCGCGCTTCGCCGCGGCTAAATGATTCATACCCAATGAAGTGAAGACTTTTTTGGGCGGAGTGCATCGAAACAGGTGGAGGGTTTTTCAAGAAATGATGGACCGTCGAACTGCACTCAAAAATCTTGGTGGCGCGGCGAGCGCGCTGCTTCTGGCTCAAACTCTGCATGCCGAGGGAATTGGCCAGGTTGCGGCGGCAGCTCCGCCACCTGCTCCCACCGGACCGTTTACATTGCCGCCGCTGCCCTATGCCTACGACGCTCTCGAGCCGAGCTTCGACGCTGAGACGATGCATCTGCATCACGACAAACACCACCAGGCCTACGTGAACAATCTCAACGCTGCCGTGGCCGGGCATCCTGAGCTGGCGGGGAAGACTGTCTGGGAAATGGTTGCGAATTTGGATGCAGTGCCTGAAGCTGTTCGCACCGCTGTTCGCAATAATGGCGGGGGCCACGCTAACCACTCCTTCTGGTGGCCTACGCTGGGGAAGGGTGGAACGGCGCCCAAGGGAGAGCTGGCCAAGGCCATCGACCAAAAGTTCGGCTCGATTTCGGGATTCCAGGAGCAACTCACGGCGGCTGCAATGAAGGTCTTCGGCAGCGGATGGGCTTGGCTGGTAAAGCTGCCGGATGGGACAGTCGCAATTGAATCCACTCCCAACCAGGACAGCACGCTTGCCATGGGCCACAAACCGGTGATTGGTGTGGACGTGTGGGAGCACGCCTACTATCTGAAGTATCAGAACCGGCGCGCCGATTATGTGAAGGCGTTCTTCCAGGTGCTCAACTGGGATTACGTGAGCGGAAAGTTTGCCGAGAAGGCATAAATATAGATTGGGGCTCGAATGGTCCGGCGAAGAGGTGGCTGGGTAAGAGTGATTGCCGGAATTACGGCAAGTCTGTCCATCGCGCAGGCCGGCTGCAATTCGGCGCCGTCGCTCAACCTGCAAGAAGCGGAAGGCAAGCAGCTTTACGAGGGTCGCTGCGCCCATTGCCACCGGGACAACGACATGGAGCTCAAGAAGGTCCCGCCGGATCTGCACGGAATCTTTAACCACAGGACGTTGCCCAGCGGCGCTCCGGCCACGGATGCGGCTGTGCGTCAGAATGTGCTGGCAGGAAAGGGAATGATGCCCGCCTTTGCCGGCCGCTTCAATGAGGAACAGATGGCTGCGCTGCTAGCCTACCTGCATACCGGATTGCGCTGAAATCGACCTACCGCGCCTGACCCGTAAGGCTACGAATATCCCACGAATGTGCCATCGATTCGCAACACTAACGTAACCTATTCTGATTACATTCCAGGTATGGCGAGGGTTTGCTTTGCGGTATAGGTACGATTCAGGTCACCGGAGATAACTCGATGCCAGGGCTATTGTGCGACTTTAGGTAGAGTCAGAGCCACTTTTCCGGTAGCAAGAAGTGCCGCGGGTATCGAAAGGTGAGCCCAAAATCCGCACACGCACACCGTGTGGCAAGACGGGTGGCATAAATTGAGTACTCGACGGGGTAGATGCACCAATTTCAGGAATTGCCAGGTAGCCGATTGGTTGCAGGCGGTCACGGTTGCAAATGGAAGCGGTTTTGTTTGTCCAAAGTGCGGAAACGAGCTGACTGAGGACAAATCCCACGAACGCAGCGAAATCCGCATTCCCAGAACGCACCCGGAACCCAGGACCGTCGGAATCGTGATCACGGCGGCACTGCTGCTGATTGCCACACTGGTAGGAACACTCGTTTGGGTAAAGAGGCACGACGCAGTCTCCGCTTCAACCACCAGCGCACGGAAGACGATTTTGCGGCTTGCGGGCTCGAATACCATCGGAGATGCGCTTGGGCCTTCGCTGGCTGAGGAATTCCTAAAAAATCTGGGCGCGACCGACGTTCGCACTCTGCCCGGAACCAATGCGCAAGAGAAGATCGTTCAGGGCGTCCTGCCGAACGACAATTCGCTATCCTACATCACGATTGCCGCGCACGGCTCGGCGACCGCATTCACTTTAATGGCAGGCGGCAAGTGCGACATTGGAATGGCTTCGCGGAGGATCAAGAACGACGAAGCAGACAAGCTCTCGACGCTGGGCAATATGAACTCGGTCGCAAGCGAGCACATCTTGGGACTCGACGGCATCGCGGTCATCGTCAACGTATCCAACCCCATCGACCAACTGGACAGAGAGCAGATCATGCGCATCTTTACCGGTCAGATCACCGATTGGTCGCAGGTAGGTGCTTACCGAGGGAAGATCAATCTCTTCGCCAGGAACGACGATTCGGGGACCTACGACACCTTTAAAAGCCTGGTACTGGGGGGCGAGCCGCTGGCTAAGGCTGTGCAAAGGTTCGAAGACAGCAAGGAACTCTCTGAGGCGGTGGCCAGCGATTCGAATGGAATCGGCTTTATCGGCCTTCCCTATATCCTCAGCTCCAAGCCTATTGCTGTTTCAGAGAAGGGAACCGTCTCTCTGCTGCCTACGCGACTCAGCGTGGCCACTGAAGATTATCTTCTGTCGCGGCGGCTTTATCTTTACACGCCCGAAAATCCGAAGAACAAGTACATTCGCTCCTTCGTTGAGTTCGCGCTCTCCAGGCGAGGACAGGACGTGGTCGGCTCTGAAGGTTTCGCTGCGCAGAATGTGACGCAGGTTGCGCAGGTCGCACCGGGTGAGGCCCCGGAAGAATACAAGCGGCTGACTCATGAAGCCAACCGACTTTCACTCGATTTCCGGTTTGAGTCAGGACAAACCGTCTTGGACAACAAGGCCCTTGCCGATCTTGACCGGGTTGTTTCCTTGATTGCCGACCTGAGGATAACAGGAGACAAGGTTATGCTCTTCGGATTTTCAGATCCCAGCGGCAGTCCGGGGATGAACCGCGAGCTCTCCCTGGCTCGCGCCAAGGCGATTGCCGACGAATTCGCTCTTCGGGATCTGACGCCGGCGGTCGTTCGAGGGTATGGGTCTGACCTGGGGGTGGCGGCCAACGATTCAGAAGACGGGAAAGCGAAGAACCGGCGGGTGGAGATCTGGATCAAGCGGTAAACGCTCGAAGGGCAGTCCGACCGGAGAAGATCGGCCAATTTTCGCCGGTCGGGGTATACTTGAGGTTACCATGGCAACCGAAAAAACCTTCTATTTAGAGACCTTCGGCTGCCAGATGAATGCCCATGACTCCGAAAAGGTGATTGGCACACTGCTGCGTGAGGGATATCGGCAGGTGGAGTCAGAAGTCGATGCCGGGCTGATCCTATACAACACCTGTTCCATCCGCGACAAAGCAGAGCAAAAGGTCTTTAACCGCCTGAACGACCACAAGAAACTGGTCAAGGCAGGTAAGCGCTTCGGCGTGCTGGGGTGCGTGGCGCAGCAGGAAGGCGAAAAGATCTTTGAGCGGGCGCCGTACGTTTCGCTGATCTCGGGGTCGGCCTCTTACCGCAAGCTGCCGGAGATGCTCAGCCGGCTGGAGGCGGGCGAGAACCGAATTACCGGACTGGACGACCGGCAGACGGACGAGACCTTCGAAACCGAGTTTACCGCCCGACAGAACCCCTACCGGAGCTATATCACCATCGTTGAAGGCTGCGATAAGTTCTGCGCCTACTGCGTGGTGCCGTATACGAGAGGCAAGGAGCGAAGCCGAACATCGACCTCGGTCCTCAAGGAGGCGCGACGGATTGCCGACTTGGGCTATACCGAGATTCAGCTGCTGGGTCAGAATGTGAACAGCTACCGGGATCCGGAAGGGAAGCAGAGCTTCGCTGAATTGCTGGCGGCGGTGGGTCAGGTGTGCGGAATTCGCCGTGTGCGGTTCATGACGAGCCATCCGCGCGACTTTACCCGCGACATTGTCGATGCAATCGATTCGGTTTCAACCCTGTGCGATCACGTACATCTGCCGGTGCAGTCCGGTTCTGAGCGGGTACTCAAGCAAATGGCGCGGGAATATACACCGGAGTGGTACTTGGAGAGGATTGCCTGGATCAAGGCGGCACATCGTCCCATCTCCATTTCGACAGACATAATCGTCGGATTCCCAGGGGAGACGCCGGAGGACTTTATCCAAACGATGGACCTGCTGGCAAGGGTTGAGTATGATTGCGTCTTCGGTTTCAAATACTCGGCGCGGCCCAATACGCCGGCGCTGGTGATGATCGATTCCATCCCGGAGACGGAGAAAGCTCAACGGCTTCAAGTGATGCTTGACCGGCAGCGCGAGATCCAGAGAGTCAATTATTCCAAGCACATAGGGCAAGTAATGGAAGTGATGGTTGACGGACAGAATACGGCCAGAGGGCAGGTAACAGGACGCAGCAGCCAGAATAAACCGGTCAATTTCGCCTGTTCGCAGCCTATCGCACCGGCGCCCGGCAGCTATGTCCAGGTGAAAATCACTGCGGCACATCCGAACAGTCTGGTGGGCGAAAGCGTCTAAGATAGAAATGGACGCAGCGGCGGTAAGCGGAAGAGGGTTTCTATGGATATTGAGGTTCGGATTCGGGGGTTGATGATGGACCCGGCAACCAATATGCCCATCGTCGTGCTCAAGGACGTAGCTTCGGAGACGGTGATGCCGATCTGGGTGGGAATCTTTGAGGCTAACGCAATTGCCATCGAGATTGAGAAGATGGCCGCTCCAAGACCGATGACCCATGATTTGACCAGGAACCTAATCCATCACTTGAACTCTCAGCTGGAACGTGTAGTAATTACAACACTTAAAGACGACACGTTTTTTGCTGTTCTTTGGCTGCGGCAGGGTGACGAGTCGATCTCAATTGACGCCAGGCCTTCCGATGCTGTGGCATTGGCTTTGCGTGCGGATTGCCCGATTTATGTTTCAGAGCAGGTGATGCAGACGGCCAGACTGAATACCACCGGACCGCCCGAAGGCCCCACTGCCGAGCAATTGCGCGGCTGGTTAGAGGGACTGAACGACGAAGACCTAGGGCGCTATAAGATGTAGACCGTCTTCAGGATGAGCACCAGGGGAGGGTATTTTTTTAGACAAGCTGGGAAAAGAGCGGAAGCAATACAACTCCAGAGTTTAACTATACAGAATATACGTTATCAGACGTACCGCCTATGATCGGATTGTCTTCATTTGCCTGAATGCGGCACAGAATGGCCATGATTGTTGTTCGCCTAACCCATCTGATTTTCAAATGCCTATCATGCGGGAATGCAATCGATTAGTCTCGAGCGAAACTCTGCCGCACGTCCTCAAGAGTCGGCCACGGGAGGCAGTCCTTGGTAAGCGTAAGCCGTACGAATTTGCTTCGGGAAATATGCCACTCCCTACAACAGCATCAACGATCACATTCATCCCAGCGCCCTTCCCAGAATCGGCTTTGGAACTTTGCTCACTAGGTCGCACGGACCACCGAAATATGCGGGGGAGCCGCAGGAAGCTGCGTTCAATTTCTAAACCACTGATGCAGGTACAAGTCGCCCTTTCTTGTTGAGCTGGAAGCGCCGGTTCGTGGTCTCAATCTTCGTCTGCGTCAGGCGGCTCCAGGAACATTACTTTGGTGTGCACGAATGTGACTTAATCATGACCCGATTGTAGGATTGTGAGTTCGGTCTGTGGTTGTTTGAATGTCCTCAGTGAGTTCGAAACGGGCCCCGGCGACTAGAAAATTCCGAAAAAGCGAATAGGAGTTTCCCCGATGACATCTGCAACCTTGCCTTTCGAAACAGCCCTACGCAGTGACAGTGAGATCAAGCGTTATCCCACATTTAGACAACTGAGCGTCGAGAAACCGGACTTCACCGTTGCCTACGTGATGGCGGCATTGTTGGGCTGTGTGTGCGGGATCGCAATCGCGGTCTACTCCGGATCTGGGTTAAACCTATCGACGCTGTTCAATTCCGAAATATCCAGTACCGGAGCAGCCGACGTGATTGCCCCTGAGACCACAGTTGCCGGCAAGGACTTTCCGCTCGCGAGCCAGGCAGTCAAACAGGAAAGCACGGCATCCGCTTCATTGCTGACAGTTGCCGTTTACAAGTCAGCGGCGAATGAATCAATCTCGTTACCCACTGAGGTATCCCCCGCAGTGCCCACGCACCACGCGACCCACAAGGCATCCGCCAGATTGCACCTCTCCGCCATGTTCAGGCGCTCTTTGAGGCATAGGACGAGTAAATTCAACAAGATGCCTCAAATCGCCGATCAACCTCAAACGAGCGAGACCGCTAAGACTGTAGTTTTGGTTGCTGCTCAGCCAGCGTCTTTTATGATCGAAGGGGACGTTACCGTCGCCGACTACGACGCGTTGGCGGGGATGATTGAAACACGAGAGGGAAAAACTTTCACTGTGGCTAAGGCGATGGATGAGAGCAGCGGGATTCCCTGGGCCGATTCGCTCTCAAGCGTTCACTACAGGTGCGATCAGTCAGGAAACTGCACCCTCTTCCACGGAGGTTGGTCCGTTTCCAACGCCAGGATGACCGGTCCAATGACAGGGATTTGAAATCCAGCATAGTAGTAACTATCTCAGCAAAAGGCACGCGATTGCGGAGGAGCACGGCGCTTCCCTTCCCGGCTTTCCATATGAGGTTAGTTGCGGATTCCGGACAGCAGGCCTTCAACTTCAGTTTTCTCAACCGCCGTGAGCGGGAGCAGCGGGGAGCGCGGCCGGCCTCCGTAGTAGCCGTTGAAGTCGCAGGCGTACTTTAGGCCGCTGATGCCCAATTGTCCAACGATGCGGCGACCCGGAGCGGCTATGCGCTGCTGCTTCTCTCCCGCGAGTTTCAGGTCGTGATCCCTCCACGCTAAATAAACTTCCTGGCAGGCCTGTGGGGCGAAGCAGGCAAGGCCCAGGATGGCCCCCACGGCGCCGGATGCAAGTGAATCGAGCAGAATTGCAGCGGAGCCTGTGAGCACCTGGAAGCCGACTTCTTTGGTTCGCGTCTTGATGGGCGCCATAGGCGCCGCGGTTGCGACGGCAGCACCGCTCTTGAGGTCGCCTGACGAGACGAATAAGCCGTTCGCTTCAGTTTTGGGCGCCAGCATTCGCGCCGTTACCGCCTCAAAGATCCGGGTGACCGTGGCCGAGCGGCGCGGGACGGTTTGCGTGGAGGCGATGGTCGCGCGGATTCGCTCAATGCTGCCGCTGGAATCCTTGATGCCGATGATGTTTGGGTGCTGGGCCAGTTCGGCAACAATTTCAACCGGAATATCGTAAGGGACGCAGACGGGAATGTTATAAAGCAGGACGGGCAACGGCGAGCGATCGGCTATGCTGCGGAAATAATGGAGCACAGCAGCAGGGGACATTCTGCCCGCGTAGTAAGTGGGGGTGCGGACGAGGACCGCATCGTAGTTGAACCGAGCCGCCGCTTCAGCGAGTTCGAGAGTTCCCTTTACGCTTTGCTTGCCAACGCCGGCGATGAGCACTTTTTCAGGGGCTGTGGCTTCGGAGGCTACGCGCAGAACTTCGCGGGACTCAGTATCGTCCAGCATGACCGCCTCGCCTGTGGACCCCAGAAGCAGCATTCCCGCCAGCAGGCTGCGCGAGTAGTGGGCCATATTGGCTTCAAGTTTACGGTAATAGACGCGTTCATCGGAGTAAAACGGCGTAGGCACCGCGGCAAAGACGCCCTCAATCAGCATGAATTCATTGTAGAACCAGATGTGGCGATTGAAGCTGGCCAATCTACTCTTTGGAATTGTTCTCTTGCGCGCCGAGGCGTATGTTAAAGAACAATAGCCGGAAATACGAATCCAGTTGAGGAGCGGCACGAATGGAGTCGTTGATGCAAACGGATGAAGACGGAAGGATTCCGTCAACGCTGCCCGGGCAGGCACTCGTCTTCTTGATGCACATTGCCCTGGGTCTGGGTTCTTGGCTTGCGCTCATGATGGTTGGGTATGCGCTGAATCCACAAGGAATCCCGCAGGTCATGATCCTTCTTTTGTCGATCCTTGTGCCGTTGGTCGTGGGCTACGGGGTGACGCACCTGCGGCAGGACGAGATGGCTCCGCTGGTTTGGCTGATCGGATTGATCTGGATTCTGATTGTCAGCTTATGGGTCCTTGATATGCCCACCGCACCCAGCCAGTGTTTCCAATGCGATGCTACAGAAAAACTGACGCGGACGTTTTTCAGTTGGCCCGGACCGAGCGGACTGATCGATAACGATGGACCCTTCCTGGGAACATGGCCTGCTGCGGCGCTGATCGGGTACGCGATCGGAGCGCGGTTGGCGCTTCGCAGACAGCCACCGACCGAATAGAAGCTCAAACGCCGTTGGCGGCATGAAGATGCTGCAGGGCGTAGACCGTGGTGTGATGCTGTTGCACGGCTGCGATTCCGTCAGCGGCGGCCTGCGCGGCTGCGATGGTGGTGATGGTGGGGATGCGTGCCAGGACCGCTGCCCTGCGAATGGCCTTCTCGTCGAAGATTGCGTCCTGTCCGCGCGGTGTATTCACGATCATTTGGATGCGGTCGCCCTTGATGAGATCCACGACGTTGGGGCGGCCTTCCTCGACTTTGAAAACCCGCTCAACGGTGAGGCCGGCGGCCTCAAGCACATTGGCTGTGCCTTCAGTGGCCACGATTCGAAAGCCCAGGTGAATGTAGCGGCGGCCCAGCTCGACGGCGGCGGGCTTGTCGTGATCGTTAACGCTAAAGAAGACCGTTCCGCCGGTGGGCAAAACCTGGCCTGCTGAGAGCTGCGCTTTGGCAAAGGCCTCGCCAAAGCTGGCCGCCACGCCCATCACTTCGCCGGTGGACTTCATTTCCGGACCCAGAACCGTATCGACGCCGGCAAACTTGTTCCAAGGGAAGACAGGTGATTTGACGTAATAATGTGAACCTGTGGGCAGGTCTTCGCCTGAGGCGAGTTGTGCAGGGAGCAGGTCGCGCAGCTTGCGGCCGGTCATGAGGCGCGCGGCTATCTTTGCCAGCGGAATGCCGGTGGCCTTGGAGACGTAGGGGACAGTGCGCGAGGCGCGCGGGTTCACCTCGATTACGTAGACATGGTCCTCTCCCTTAGCGTCGCGCTGGATAGCGAATTGCAGATTGACCAGGCCGACGACCTTAAGTGCGAGGGCAAGCTCGCGGGTATAAGTGCGGAGAACATTGAGGGTTTCCTTGCGGATGCTGACGGCGGGCAGCACGCAGGAGGAGTCGCCGGAATGGATGCCGGCTTCCTCAATATGCTGCATGATGCCGGCGATGATCACGTCTTCAGAGTCGCAGAGGGCGTCGACGTCGACCTCGATGGCGTTTTCGAGGAAATGATCGACGAGGACGGGCCGTTCCTGGGAGTATTCGACTGCCTGGCGCATATAACGCGCGACGGAGTCGGAGTCGTAGGCGATGACCATGGCGCGTCCACCGAGTACATAGCTGGGGCGGACCAGGACCGGGTAGCCGATGCGCTCACCGACGGCCAAAGCTTCTTCCACGCTGGTGGCTGTGCCGCCCGCGGGCTGCGGAATCTTCAGTTCGTCGAGCAGTTTGCCGAAGCGTTTGCGGTCTTCGGCCAGGTCGATGGACTCGGGCGAGGTTCCGATGATGGGTACGCCCGCGGTGCGCAGACGCTGGGCCAGGTTCAAGGGGGTCTGGCCGCCGAATTGGACGATCATGCCGATCTCTGCGCCTGACTGAGCCTCGTGATTGTAGACGGCGAGCACGTCTTCAAGCACCAACGGTTCAAAGTAGAGGCGGTCGCTAGTGTCGTAGTCGGTAGAGACGGTCTCAGGGTTGCAGTTGACCATGATGGTTTCAAAACCGTCATCCTTGAGCGCGAAGGAGGCGTGGCAGCAGCAATAGTCGAACTCGATTCCCTGCCCGATGCGGTTGGGTCCGGAACCGAGAATGATGATCTTGTGGGTCTTGGTGGGAGGCGCCTCGTTCTCTTCGTCGTAGGTCGAGTAGAGGTAGGGCGTCATGGATTCGAACTCGGCTGCGCAGGTATCCACCAGCTTGAAGACTGGCTTGATTCCCTTGGCTTCGCGCAGTTCCCTCACCTGCTGGATTCCGGCGTGGCCTTCAAGCTTCCACTCCATCGCGATGCGCTCGTCGCTGAGGCCGAGTCGCTTCAAGCGCCTTAGCTGCTCCTCGCTTATATCATTGGGAGTGGTTTGCGCGATGGCCGCTTGCTCGAGCGTGATTTCGCGGAGCTGGTAGAGGAACCATGGGTCGATGGCCGTAAGGCGAGCCACTTCGCGCACGCTCATGCCGCGCTCAAAGGCGAAGCGGATGTAACCCAGCCGCTCAGGCTGGGGCGTGACCAGGCGCTGGGTCAAGCGGCGCGGGTCGAGGATTTCTGCGCCGGTTTTCTTGCCGGTTTCAAGTGCGCGCCAGGCCTTCATCAGCGCTTCTTTGAATGTGCGGCCTATGGCCATGACTTCGCCTACCGACTTCATCTGCGGGCCAAGTGTTTCTTCAGAGCCGGGAAACTTTTCAAACTGCCATTTGGGAATCTTGACTACCACATAGTCGATGGTGGGCTCAAAGCAGGCTGGGGTTTTGCGCGTGATGTCGTTGGGAATTTCGTCGAGCGTGTAGCCGACGGCCAGCTTGGCGGCGATTTTGGCGATGGGGAAGCCGGTGGCCTTGGAGGCTAGCGCGGAAGAGCGGGAGACGCGCGGGTTCATCTCGATGACTGTCATGCGGCCGTCAACGGGGTTGATGGCGAATTGCACGTTGGACCCGCCAGTTTCTACGCCAATCTCGCGCATGATGGCGATGGCGGCGTCGCGCATTTTCTGGTACTCGCGATCGGTGAGGGTTTGAGCCGGAGCGACGGTGATGGAGTCGCCGGTGTGTACACCCATGGGGTCGAAGTTTTCTATCGAACAGATGATGATGACGTTGTCGGCGAGGTCGCGCATCACCTCGAGCTCGAATTCCTTCCAGCCGAGGACGCTTTCTTCAATCAGGCACTCATGCACCGGGGAAAGGTCGAGGCCGCGAGCCAGAATTTCCATCAACTCCTCGCGGTTGTAGGCGATGCCGCCACCGGTGCCGCCGAGAGTGAAGCTGGGGCGGATGAGAACCGGGAAACCGAGCTTGCCGGCAAAGTCGAGGCCGTCGCGGAGATTGTTGACCAGGGCCGATTTCGAAACTTCGAGGCCGATGCGGAGCATTGCGTCTTTAAAGAGCAGACGGTCTTCGGCCTTCTTGATGGCCTCAAGCTTGGCGCCGATCAGCTCGACGTTATAACGATCGAGGATGCCGGCATCGGCCAGATCGACGGCGAGATTGAGGGCGGTCTGGCCGCCGACGGTGGGAAGCAGGGCGAATTTGCCTGAACCGGGTTGCGCGGCGAGCATCTCCGCCTCAATGCGGATGATCTCTTCGACGTATTCACGGGTGAGCGGCTCGATATAGGTGCGGTCGGCGAGATCGGGATCGGTCATGATGGTGGCGGGGTTGGAGTTCACCAACACTACTTCATAGCCCTCCTGCTTGAGAGCTTTGCAGGCCTGCGTCCCAGAGTGCCTGCGTCCCAGAGTAGTCAAACTCCGCCGATTGGCCGATCACAATCGGACCTGAGCCGATTACCAGGATCTTTTGTATGTCATTTCTGCGTGGCATATTCTTGCGACTTCCTAGTAGTGTGGTCCGTTATTTCGTTTGAGGGCGCGATCGAACTCGCTCTTGGTTGCGAAGACCGAGGAACAATCGTCCGTGCAGGCACCAGGCCCGACGATCACATAAATTGTGTTTTTGAGCATCAGGATGGGCAGGAGTTCTTCGATAATAACCTCTCGGGAAGCGCCGGCATTTTCCGTGCGGTTCACATGCAGCAGGTATTGCCCGGATACATGATCGAAACGAAATCTTCCCGAATTATCCGTTGTGGTTTCGTGTAAGACCTTTTCTCCTTCACCGCGCGCAAGCGTAACCGTCGCACCGACGACAGGCTTTCCGTGGCTGTTTACGACGACACCGTGAATATGTGCAACATGAAGCGGTCCTTCAGGTGTTAACTGCGCTTGAACCTGTGAGGAAAGAAGCAACCATCCCGCCAAGACGAACAACATCGTACCCAAAAAACAGCGGAGCCGGGGCCCCGCTGCAACTGCAAAAATCTGCGTTGTTGCCGATTTCATCATCCCTTCCATTCCTCCATCATGCGGCGAAAGTCATGGAACAAGTAGTGGGAGTCGTGGGGGCCGGGGGCGGCTTCAGGGTGGTATTGGACGCTGAACAGCGGAAGCGTTTTGTGGCGCAGGCCTTCGAGGGTCTGATCGTTCAGGTCTACGTGAGTCAATTCCACTTCGTTGGCGTTGATAGAGTCGGGGTCGACGGCGAAGTTGTGGTTGTGGGCTGTGATCTCAACTTTGCCGGTCGAGTTGTTGCGAACCGGGTGGTTGCCGCCGTGATGGCCGAACTTGAGCTTGTAGGTTTTGCCGCCGAGAGCCAGGCCGGTGAGTTGGTGGCCGAGGCAGATCCCGAAGATGGGGACACGGCCCATCATGTTGCGAATGGCCGTAACCGCATAGTCAACTGGCTCGGGGTCGCCGGGGCCGTTCGAGAGGAAGACGCCATCAGGCTTCAGGGCCATTACGTCTTCTGCGGTTGTCTCGGCCGGGACGACCGTCACACGACAACCCTCGCGCGTTAACATACGTAGAATGTTGTGCTTGATGCCAAAATCATAAGCTGCCACATGAAGAATCTGCCCCGAGCGGTCTTCGTCGGGCAGAAAGCTAGACGGCAGCAGTGGCTCACCGGCTTGGTTGAGCTGGTCGGCGCTATCGAACCTGTACGCCTCCTTAGTGGAAACCACGCGCGCCAAGTCCGTTCCGTCCATCTTGCGAATTCTCTTGGCCTTTTGAACGAGGATTTCGGGATCGGTCTCGCAGGTCGAAATTACGCCGCGCATGACGCCGAAGGTGCGCAGGTGGCGAACCAGAGCGCGGGTATCGATTTCGGCCAGAACAGGGACGGCGTAGCGCTCCATATACTCGTCCGTAACCTGCTCGGAGCGCCAGTTGGAGCTGATGGCGGAGAACTCGCGGACGATCAGGCCCTCAATATAGGGCTTGGCCGACTCGTTGTCTGCCTGGTTGGTGCCATAGTTGCCGATCTGGGGATTGGTGAGAACGACGATCTGCCCGGCATAGGAGGGATCGGTGGCGATTTCCTGATAACCGGTAAGGGAAGTATTAAAAACGACCTCGCCCTGGCATTCACCAGAGTGCCCATAGCCGTGGCCACGGAAGATGCGCCCGTCTTCGAGCGCTAAGATTGCCTGCATTGCCTCTCCGAAGAGTGGATTGAATGGATTCACACAGAGCGTGGCTATCCTCTTTACTATCAGCAACTCGGCTTTCTCTTAGGCCGTCTTGCTGAAGAATTGCAGAGGTGTAGCGTAGCGCCAGCTGTGACAACTCCGGTACAAATTGCCTGTTTAACTATATCAGTCTTTGCGCCGTATCCTGTGGATCGTCCCAAACATGATGATGCTCATTGGAAGGGACGCAAGGACCGCGAGTCCTTCTAATTCCGTGAAGCCGGGGAACCCAAGCAAGATTCAGCCAAGACGCGCTCATCTGAGCCAAGCGGAACGGCTTGAACAGACTGAGTTCCTTCGATCTCTCACATGGGCCGGCCTCTGAAGAAGTAAAAAAGCTCAATCAAAAGGATCAAAACAACCGTCACTTCAAGGAAAAAAGCGCGACTCTGGTTGAACTGCTCAACCATGAAGTTGTACAGGTCGTCGGCGGTCTTGAGTTTTCGCTCTACCAGGTTCTTGTAATCGGGGACGCCAACTCTTGAAGCGGCCAGCTTATAGAGCCGGGCGGCGAACATATCGCTGAGGAACTTGATCGCGTTATCGGCACGCTCTGTCAGTTCCCCCACGTCGAGCAGTACCGTGTGCAGGTTCGTTGCGGATCGTGCCAGTCGCCAGCGCGAAAACGTTCCCCTTTTTTGCTCCAGCGAGGCATAGACACCATCCAGAATCGAGGACAAGAGTTCGTCGTAGTTACGGAATTCAAGAAGCTGAGAGTTGGCGTACTCGAGGAGTTGGATGGCGGTTTCGGCCCCGGCTGCGCTGTCGTAAAGGAACGCGGCATTCCAACCAATGACTGCTACATCGGTTGTGTAGTAGGAGACTCGCGAATTAAGTACCTCAGTACATTCGCCGGCTGAAAGGCGAAGCCGGTCGCCGCGAACGATCTGGGCAATCTGAAGCATGTTATCGCGAATCAGCTCTTCCGCAGTGGGCGCTCCGGCCACTTCACGCACATGAAAGATGAAATAGTCCTCGCTGAGCCAACGCGCATAGGGCTTCACCATAGATGCTTCGGCACGCTGCAGCTTCTGTCTCACGATGGGTTCGACATGCGAAGCGAAATCCACATCCCACACCCAGCGGCTGGCCAGCTTCACCAGACTTTCCCAATCGCCCGAAAAAGGCAGCTGGTAGACGACGCTGACGACGCCATAATCGTAGTACTTGATCTCTCCTTCAAGACGTTCGCCGTTCTCAAGAGTCAGAGCTTGAAGAGGCTCGACAACCGGCGGTCTCTGGTAGCGGACGTATGCTGGCACAGAATGCTTCATGCTCGGCAACTGGACGGTGCGGGCACTGATGGTTTGCTAAAGAATATCCAGACGCAGTTCTTCGCACACGTCGAATTGGATGAGCACCAGAACGGCGCCGCTAAGTGGAGACGAGACCTGGGATGGCTGCGCAACGGACATTGGATTCACGCACAATACTTCATTCCTGCCGAAGAAAGCCCTGCAGAAAAGAAGCAGAGATATTTCATTGTAGCTGGCGGCGTCACGGGAGATGAACGTGCTGCGGCTTCTAATCCCTTGGACAGCCACGGAAAAATGGAAACAGTAATTGTGGTTTATTCCTTGTTGCTTACGAGAGAGAACATGGCTCCCTGAGGGTCCTGGCCGTTGATGATCCAGCCCCCGCCGGGCACCTGCATCGGACCGTTCAAGACCTTTCCTCCCCCGGTTTCAACGCGCTTGACGGCTGCTTTGATTGAGTCGACGTCAAAGTAGAAGTTCCAGCATGAAACGGGGATGTGCGGCGCTTTGATCATCATGCCGCCGTCGCCCATTTCTTTGTGGTCGCCTTGATCGAAGATGCGATAGACGCCCATCGGCCCCATGTCCATATCGCTGACCTTGGTCCATCCAAAGAGCTTGTTATAGAAATTGAATCCGCTGTCGAGGTCGGTTGTGTATAGCTCGTGCCAGCCGATGGTGCCGGGAGTTGGTGGCGCGGGGCGTTTCGGCGAAGGCATGGCTGGATTGGGCGTGAATACCACAACAGCCGCACCCTGCGGGTCAGACAAGACGGCGAAACGAAGCATTCCGGGAACATCCGTCGCGGGCTTCCATAGTTTGCCGCCGGCTTCGACAATCTTCTCGATGTGAGCATCGACATCATCGACCGCGATGTAGCCCACCCAGGCGGTGTGTCCCGGGATGTTCAACATGCCGGCCATTCCAACGTTACCGAGGTTGAAGACGGTGTATGGGTGGCCGTCCGTAGCGGGCATCTCCTGGGTCGTCCAGCCAACAACGTTTGAGTAAAACTTGCCGGCGGCATCGGTATCGCTGGTCATCAGTTCGTACCAACTGAACTTTCCTTTGGGCGTAAACATAACAAGAATCTCCTTTGGGCGGATAGTCGGGATTCACACGACTCGTGGTTGACATCCGTTCGATGTAAGGTGCGCCCATGCGGTGCATGATAATTTTGGGGCGGCGGACCAGAGTCGGAGCGGAAGATCGACTCACTCGATTCAAACAGACTTTGAATGGACTGCGTTCGTAGAATTCAGGGAGGTAATTTCACTTCCCTACCGCACCACGCCTGCGTCCCGGGCCGGCCAATAGACGAAGGCTGCTTTGCCGTAGATGAGGGAGCGGTCGACGGGGCCAAACTCACGGCTGTCAGAGGAGATGGAGCGGTGGTCGCCCATCATGAAGTAGCTGTCCTCGGGTATGACGGTCTCCGCCATGGAGCGATTGTCGCGGTACTCCTCAGGGACGTAATGCTCGCTCATTGGCTTGCCGTTAAGCCAGACCTGGCCGTGATCGATGCGCAGACGATCGCCGGGAAGGGCGATAACACGCTTGATATAGCTCTTCTCCGGGTCGCGGGGATAGTGGAAGACGACCACGTCTCCACGCTCGATGGCGGTGAAGTGATAGACGAATTTGTTGATGAAGAGGCGATCGCTGTCCTCAAGACGAGGCAACATGCTGGTGCCTTCTACGCGGACGGGCTGATAGAGGAAGGTGATGATCAGGACGGAGGCCGCGGCGGAAACCAGCAGATCGCGCATCCAAAGGCCCATGCCCGCAGCCTTGCGGGACGCAGGGCCGAGACTCTGCGGGATGGGGTCCGCTTCCGGGTTGCCGATCTGGTCTGCAGGTGGCTCGAGATGTGAGCCGGGCCGAAAAACTGCTTTCATCTCCTATAGAGTACTGCAAACGGTGCCTCCATTTCAGTGCAAGGTATGCGGTTGAAGCGGATTCGCGTTACGATTGAAGACAGCAATGAAGTTAACAACCAAATTCACGGACGATTCTCGCGAACGGTTTGCCGCAGTTTACAACGTGCTAAACGATGCAATTGATGGTCGCGCTTTTCCCGGATGCGCTTTTGGTGTGCTGGCTGGAGGCGAGGTTGTGCTTCAGGATGCGCTGGGACGATTTACCTACGACGAAGGTGCGCCCGAGATGAACGCGGAGACCGTCTTCGATGTGGCCAGCCTGACAAAAGTGGCGGCTACGACAGCCGCGGCGATGCTGCTGGTTCAGCGAGGCTCGCTTGACGTGGATACTCCCTTGGGCGAGCTGCTGCCGGGGTTTGTGGTGGGCAGGGCTGGAGGTGACCAGGCTCGTCACGTAAAGCTCAGGCACCTACTGGCGCACAATTCCGGACTGCCGGGCTACGTGGAGTTCTTTCGTGCCTCAACTACGCCGGCGGAACTGATGCGCGCCTGCCTGGAACTGCCTTTGGAGGCTGAGCCGGGGATGCGCGCAGAGTACTCCGATCCGGGATTTATTCTGCTGGGCAAGGCACTTGAGGTTTGCATGCGCGAGTCGCTTGCGACATGGACTCGTCGCGAGATCTTTGCGCCGCTGGGGATGAATGCCACTGGGTTCTGCCCACTGCCTGCTGCTCGGCCATCGATTCCGCCTACCGAAGAGGATACTGCGCTGCGCAAGCGGCGGATTCAGGGCGAGGTGCAGGACGAAAATGCGTGGGTGCTGAGGGGGACCAGCGGCCATGCGGGGCTCTTCTCCAATGTGCCTGACTTGCTGAGCCTGGCAGACGAACTGCTGGATGACAGGCGCCGAGCGGGAATTGAAGCGGAAACGCGCAGATTTTTTGATGCGGCTACCGTTGAGATGTTTTCGGAGCGGCAGGGACCGGAGGACAGTTCATTTGCCCTGGGCTGGGATACGCCTTCAGAGAATTCCTCCTCAGGACATTACCTTTCACCGCACTCGATCGGGCATCTGGGCTACAGCGGCTGTTCGCTTTGGATTGACCGGGAAGCGACGATTGCCGTTGCGCTGCTCACTAACCGCACGTGGCCCGACCGAAAGAGCCAATTGATTCGCGAAGTCCGGCCCGTTTTTCACGACGCCGTTCGAGAGGCGCTTTCATGATTTCTTCCTTTGTGCATCTCCCACGAAAGAGTTAATTCATCGGCATCTGAACAATTTATGCGAAGCCGTTCATCAGAGGCTTAATCCCTGTGGATTGATGGAATTAAACGTAGAGGCTGAGATTCGTGCCCATCCTCTTAAGCCCATAGCATCGGAGCCTTGCAGCGCGAGATTTTTTTCTTAGTTGACTGATTTCCAGATACAATAAAAACTTGGGGACTCACGCAATGCTACCTAGCTCGACCATTCAGGAGCCGGCTGGCGCTCCACTAGTCGAAATCAGGAAAGACCAAGCCATCCTGCTTCAACTGCTGATGACTGAAAGCCAAAACGAGGCCTCGCAGGGCTTTGATACCAAATCCGCGCTCGAGATCGCACGCATCATCAATCATGAGGATGCCAAGGTTGCGGCGGCGGTGAAGAAGGCGCTTCCCGAGATCGCGCAGGTGATCGATCAGGTTGCTCGCAGCCTGCGCGAAGGCGGACGGCTGATTTACGTTGGCGCTGGATCGAGCGGACGCATTGCCGCGCTGGATGCATCCGAGTGCCCGCCCACCTACTCGACGGCTCCGGGGCAGGTGCAGTACATCATGGCCGGTGGACCGAAGGCTCTGGCCTCCGCGGTTGAGGTCAACGAGGACTCAGAAGAACTGGGGCAGCAGGATATGGCCCGCCGACGGCCCACGCGCAAGGACATAGTCGTGGGGATCTCGGCTTCCGGCCGCACTCCTTACGTGGTGGCCGCGGTGGCCTATGCACGAGCTCGCGGAGCGCATACAGCGGCCGTTAGTTGCAACCAGGATGCTCCTCTCTCCGCCGCTGCCGATATTGCCATCGTTACCGAGGTCGGACCAGAGGTGATCTCAGGCTCTACGCGCATGAAGGCCGGTACCGCCCAGAAGATGATTTTGAACATGATTACTACCGGCGCGATGACGCGGCTGGGCTACGTGTATGAAAACCTGATGGTCAACGTGCACATGCAGAACTCGAAGCTGGTGGAGCGTGGGATCCGCATCCTGATGTGCGCGTGCAAAATCGACCGGCACACCGCGGTGCATACGATCAAGAGTGCCGGACGCAGCGTACCGGTGGCTATGGTGATGCTCAAGGCCAAAGTCGATAAGCCGGAGGCCGTGCGGCGGCTGGCCAAATCCGATGGCAACGTGCGGCTAGCTATCGAAGATAATGCGGTGGCGCTGTAAGAATCTCCTAGACTAGTCGCAAAGGAATTTTCTCTTGCCGCGGACAGGTGGGAGGGGCGTCGTAAACGCTGCCGAATGCCGACAGGGAGTCTCTGTAACAGTAGCCGCAGCCGCAGTGGCATTGATCGAACTCGGAGCAGTCACGGCAGACCGTCCCCTCGAATTTGCTTCGGTCCGGATGAATGAAACTGTCCACCGCGACGCCGTTCCAAATCTCCTGCAGGCTTTGCCGCAAGAGATTTCCGACGATATGCTCTGGGGTATGGGGGAGTTGTTCGCAGAGGGAAACATCGCCGTTGGGGTGCACATAGAGAGCAGCTCTTCCGCCGGTGCAGATGGCGCGCTGCTGCCACGCGGTCTGAAGTTGATCAGCTGATTTGACTTCTCCGGTTTCATCCTGAAAGACGATTTCGGAATCGGCATACCTGGATACAAGCAGCGGCATGGACTCGCTGAGCCGGAGCTTCTGTTCCCCGCTCAGGAAGAGATCGTCGGTGTGGCGATAAATGCTGCGTCCATATTGAACGAATTGGAAGCGGCGCACACCCAACGAGGAAAATAACTCGACGATTTGGCTTGCTTCCTTCCAGTTATACGGCGTGAGGACGCACTTGATGCGCGGATTGATTCCGGCTGCGATCAAGTTGGCGGTCGTGGACTTGGCTCGGTCAAGATAGTTGTTAACGCCGGTGAGCCAGGAGGCAAGCTGGTTGTTCACGCTGTCGATGCTCACCTGAACGCCTCGGTCGGTTGCACCCGGCAGGCCGATTCCTAACTCCGCCAGGTCTCGCGCCCTGGCGGGCGAGATGTGGCTTTTGGTGGAGACCGAGAAGGTGAAATCCCGATCGACCATTGCGCGCAGCAGATCAAAAAGATCAGGCCGCATGAACGGATCGGCACCGGCCAGATCCACAATGCGAATGTACTGACTGGCCAGCTCGTCAAAAATCGCAATCCACTCGGCGCAGCTCAGTTCCTCGCCCAGCTTTCTTTCTGCGTAGCAATAACGGCAGTCCGCCACGCAGCGGTTAGTAAGTGCAACCAGAACGGAGACGGGAACGCTGATTCGTTCCGTCGGCCAGCGGTAATTGCTGAAGTCCGGCAGCGGAATTTTCTTCTTGTTTTTGAATGAATCGCTGGGCGGGTCAAACAGGCCGATTATCTCGTCCGGCTCCGTCAGATTCCAGACCAAATTATCGAGCTCGGTCAGACTTGCGGCTTTATCGGAAGGTTTGGTCAGATGCAGCCAAATGGCTCGAATATTCCCATAGGACCTTTCGCCGGAAAAGAACGGGAGAATCATGGCCTGGACGGGGGATAGAACACGATACTTGAGCTCACTATAAGTGCATTTATACAAAAGCAGATTGTCATGGTCGTCGCGCAAGAGCCAGGGAGCCAACAGGCGTGGAAATGAATTCCGCGTAAACGGCGATCTGCTTCGCGCCTCATTGCGGCTCATCTCTGCTCAATTCTCCCAGCTTGCCTGCCATGCGTTCGGCACGGTCTCCGGCAGCCCTATTTGTTGCCGGGTTTGCAGGAGGCCTGGCATCCCCCTGAGCAACCGCTATCGCAGCCGGGGTTGCAGGCTGCTTTATTGCAAAGAGTCGCCGATTCTTCGTCGTGAGATGAAATAGAAGATTTGCGGACCCGATTCCACATTTCGCGCACCATGGGATCGTGGGTGAGCTGCGCGTGCGCTACGGTTCTGGCAGCGAGAGATCCAACTACGGCTCCGGCAGAGACTAAGGCGGTTTTTAAGAAGTTCCTTCGGCCGTTCAGGTTTTCTGACATTGCCTTTCCTCCATACGTACGTGGTCGGTTCAGAATGCCCGGTTTGAATGCGAATGTAATTGAAGTCAGCGTCATATCGGGGGCCCTAACGTGTATGTGACCATGATCACGAGAAGCCAGGTTGCGCGCCGAAATGCCGATTTACACTAGATGTCTAGGAGTTACCCGGGCTCGATATGGATAAGTTTGTGATTCGCGGCGGCAATCCGTTGGTAGGAACGGTTCGCATTTCCGGGGCCAAGAACTCGGCGCTTCCTTGCATGGCCGCGGCGATTCTTACCGAAGAAGAGGTAATTCTCGAAAACATACCACAGGTGCAGGACATTGAGACCCAACGGCGGCTGCTGGCGTCGATGGGCGCCGAGGTTGAACTGGGCTACGGGCGCGCGCAGCATCGCACTACCATCAGTTGCCGCACACTCTCTGACCCGGAGGCCAAGTACGAGATCGTAAAGACCATGCGGGCCAGTTCGCTGGTGCTGGGGCCGCTGGTGGCTCGCACAGGAATGGCGCGCGTTGCCATGCCGGGCGGATGCGCCATTGGCGGAAGACCGATTGATCTACACATCCGAGGCCTGGAAAAAATGGGCGCAATTATTGCCCAGGAGCACGGGTACCTGGAAGCTCGAGCAGGCAAATTGAAGGGCGCACACCTGGTCTTCGACAGAATTACCGTAACCGGCACGGAAGACCTGCTGATGGCCGCCGTGCTGGCCGACGGCGAGACGCTGATGGAAAACTGCGCGCGCGAGCCTGAAGTGACGGACCTGGCCGAATTGCTGAGCGCGATGGGCGCGAAGATCTCTGGAGCCGGAACATCGACGATTCGGGTAAAAGGCGTGGAGAAGCTGCACGGGGCGCGGCATCGCATCAATCCCGATCGCATTGAGGCGGGGACGTTTCTAATTGCCGGGGCCATTACAGGCGGCGATCTGATTGTTTCAAACTGTAACGCGGCTCATCTGGGTGCGGTGATTGCCAAACTAAAGGAGGCCGGGGTGCGCGTAGAAGTGCTGGGTCCGGATACAGTACGCGTACGAGCCGACGGGCCGTTGCACGCTGCCGATATCTCCACAGAGGAGTTTCCCGGCTTCCCGACCGATATGCAGGCGCAGTACATGGCGCTGGCTACACAAGCTGTCGGAGTGAGCGCGGTGACAGAGAACATTTTCGAGAACCGCTTCATGCACGTGCAGGAGTTGGTAAGAATGGGCGCCAATATCAAGGTAGACGGAAGCACGGCCACGGTGCGCGGGCCGGCAAGGCTTTCAGCGGCAGCCGTCATGTGCTCCGACCTGCGGGCTTCGGCATCACTGGTGCTGGCTGCGCTGGTTGCCGATGGGGAATCCATTCTGGACCGCGTTTATCATATGGATCGCGGCTACGAGCGGATCGAGGAGAAGCTGCGCGGTGTGGGCGCGCAGATTCGGCGCATGGGAAACGTGTTTGCATCCAAAGAGGATGAGGTAATTGCGGGCTGAACTAGCTCCAACTAACGGCCACATGCCAGCGCAGCCCGCGCTGCGCAGTTTTGCGCAAAACCCACTCATAATCGCACAGGTCGACTAGAATCGGCTGCGTTTCGGAGCCCAGGAATGCAGGGGTAAGGCCAAGAAAATCGATCAAGGCGCGAACCGTGACCAGGCCGTCCGAGGGATCGTACCATTGAGGCTGCGGCAGGGGCAGGGACCAATCGGAGTCCTCCTCTCCCTGCTCCAGCAGCAAAGCCATCGAATTTTCGTCGGCGGAGAAGAATTCGAGCAGCGGGGCTACACGCAGACGGTCGGCCAGGCGCTCCAGAGCATCTTCGTTACGAGCCAGGGCATGGCCGTTTACAAAAATGTCAAAACCAGGATCCTCACCCTCTACGACGATATATAGGCTGGCCGCCATCGATTTGAGTCTAGTGGAGATATGGAAAGGGGGCACAAAAATATTCACAGCGGGAATGCAATCAATCAACGGTGCGCCACGATTGCCAGGGATTTCGCAGGTTTACCTATTAGTCTCAAAGATGCTACAAAAGAGCTAAAGACATAGCTGCCAAATTGTAGTTTTATTAAACGAACAGCCTTCTAAATTGAGGTGTGGCCCTTGAATTGGACTGAACTTCCTGACCTTGCTGCCGTGATGCTATTAGCATGTGCCTTCGCGTCCATCTCGCGGCGCAGTCACACCCATATATCGAGGATCTGGCTGAGCGGCTGGGTGATGATTGTGCTGCACTTCACCGCATATCTGTTCACGAAAGAACCCGGGGGTTGGGGAATTATGGCGGAGGTTGTGGGCCTGGTCTCACTTGCCTGGGGCGGGACGCTCTTTATGTGGGCCTCAGTTCCCGACCGCCAGAAGAATTCGAGCCGGTGGATGCTGGCGGCGCTGCTTGGCTCAATTGCGATTTATATTCCACTTCTTGTTGCAGGCTCCGCGCCGGAGTGGGCTCTTGACGTGGCCGCATCTCTCTTTGGCCTGCTGCCACTTGCCGTCGCACTCACGGCGATGCGCGACTTCGAGCCTTCGCTTCGCTGGGTAAATGTTCTGCAGTATTGCCCGCTTTCGATCTTCCTGCTTGTCATCCAGAATCAGCCTGGGAATGGAACTGCACTGGCGTTAAACGCGTTGCTGTTCACCGTTTATTTCGGCTGCTGCATTCATTTCTGGTACTCTTACCGGCGCGCCACGGCCGGCTCATTCATCACAGTGGCCGGATTTCTGGCTTGGGCGCTGGTGTTTGTAGTGGTGCCGCTGATGACTGCATTGTGGCCCGCAGTTCACATTGAAAGCGAGGTTTGGAATCTGCCCAAGCTGGGCTATTACGTAGTGGCTGTGGGCATGATCCTGCTGCTGCTTGAAGACCAAATTGAGTACAACAAGACATTGGCGCTGCACGACGATTTGACCGGACTGGCCAATCGCAGGCTCTACCAGGACCGGCTGACCACTGCGCTGGAGCGCGCGCGCCGCAATAAAACACAGGTAGCCCTGTTGATGATCGACCTGGACTACTTCAAGCAAGTGAATGATTCCCTGGGGCACCACGTAGGTGACCTGGCGCTGAAACAAGTCGCCGCGCTGCTCACCGGACGGGTACGGCGCTCGGATACGGTGGCCCGAACAGGCGGCGACGAATTTTCAGTGATTCTAGCGGAGCCCACCGACCGCAGCGCCGCCGAACTGGTGCGCCGTTCTCTGCTGAAACTTTTAGATGAACCCCTGCAATTGGGAGAATACAAAGTGAGAATCGGGGCCAGCGTGGGTATCGCAGTCTTTCCTGAAGATGCACTTGACGTTGAGACCCTGTGCATTGCGGCAGATATGCGCATGTATGACTCAAAGCATGTGCTGGAAGTGCCCCCTCAGGTAACCGTTTAGATTCCAACGCTTGAACTTAAGGCAAAGGGTTATAACCTGCGCGGACAGAAATGCCCGGACTTTGAGTCCGGGCATTTCTGTCACTGGAATCGTACCGGCGATCAACCCTGACCGCCTCCCGGTCCGCGGCCACCGCCGGGTCCACTGGGTCTGCGGCGGCGCCGACGGCGATTGTTGTTGGCGGGTGGACGGCCTCCGCCTACTGCCTGGGCGACCGGAGCCGGCGCACCGTCAACGCGGTTGAAGTTCGGCTCGCTCTCTTCGTCGAACTCCGCGCCGGGCTCGTCGTCGAAATCATCCCCGCCCTCAATGAGGATGGTGCTTTGGTTGGATTTCGGCTGACGCTCGTCAAACTCATTACGTGGAGGCGGGATGCCCCTTGGGCCTGGAGCGACATGCGCCACGGGAGCGGCTGGAGGCGCGTATGAGGCGGTCTCCCCTTCGTCGGTCTCTACCGGCGCTGCGGGCACCAGCTTTGCCTTCTGTTCTTTGATGAGTGCTTTACGGCTGAGCTTGATGCGATTTCCTTCGATAGCCAGAACCTTGACCATCACCTGATCGCCTTCGCGCAGCTCGTCCTTGACTTCCTTCACACGGTGTTCAGCGATCTCGGAGATGTGCAGGAGGCCGTCGGTGCCGGGGAAAAGCTCGACAAATGCGCCGAACTCTGCCAGTCGCACCACTTTGCCCAGGTAAACCTTACCGATCTCCGGCACGGCGGTAATATTGCCGATGATTTCGAGGGCCTTCTTCAGGCCGTCGGCATCGCAGGAGGCGACGCTGACCCTTCCGGTATCGTCCACATCGATCTTGGCGCCGGTCTGCTCAATGATTCCGCGGATCGTTGCTCCGCCTTTTCCGATCAGATCGCGAATCTTATCGGTCGGAATCATCACGGTTTCAATGCGGGGCGCGTAGGCGGAGCGCTCAGTGCGCGGTCCGTCGAGCGCGGCGTCCATCTTGTCGAGCAGGAAGAGGCGGCCGCGGCGAGCCTGTTCCATGGCCTGTTGAAGAATCTCGCGGGTCAGGCCGCCGATTTTTATGTCCATCTGCAGCGCGGTAATGCCCTTTCGGGTTCCGGCCACCTTGAAGTCCATATCGCCGTAATGATCTTCAGCGCCTGCAATGTCGCTAAGGATGGCGTAGTCGTCACCTTCCTTGACCAGCCCCATGGCCACTCCGGCCACTGAACCCTTGAGAGCGATGCCGGCGTCAAAAAGTGCGAGACTTGCTCCGCAGACCGAGGCCATCGACGAAGAGCCGTTGGACTCGAGAATGTCGGAGACGACCCGCATGCTGTAAGGCGACTCTTCGGCCGTGGGCAAAACCGCCGCGATGGCGCGCTCTGCCAATGCTCCGTGGCCGATCTCACGACGCCCTGTGCCGGTCATGCGGCCAGTTTCACCAACGCTGAAGGGCGGGAAGTTGTAGTGCAGCATGAAATTCTTTTTCTTCTCGCCTTCGTAGCTCTCCAAACGCTGTCCATCGTCAGCTGTGCCCAGCGTGGCCGTAACCAAAGCCTGCGTTTCGCCGCGGGTGAAGAGCGCCGAACCGTGGGTGCGGGGCAGGACGCTGGTCTCGATAGTGATTTGACGAATCTCATCAAAGGCGCGACGGTCGGGACGGACGCGCTCTTTTGTCACCTGTTCGCGGAAGGTCCGCTCAATCAGGTGCTCATAGTAGTGAGCCAGCTTCTTCTTGCCTGCGGGATCGTCGGCGGGCAGTTCGGCAGCCAACTCTTCTTTGATCTGCTTGATTAGCGCGTAGCTTTCCGTCTTGCCGTGGATCTTGGTGTCTTGGGCATCCTTGAGGCGGTCGCCGACTTTGGTTTTCATCTCAGCGTAGTAAGCCTCATCGAACTCCGGAGCGGTGAAGGCCCGCTTGGGCTTCCCGGCCATGGCAACCAACTCGTCGATCGCGGCGACGATCTTCTTGATCTCAACGTGAGCAAACTCGATGGCGGCCAGGATGACTTCTTCAGTCTCTTCCTTGGCGCCAGACTCAATCATCACAATGCCGTCTTTGTGTCCGACGACCATAATGTTGACGGTGGTGTTGGCGCGTTCATCATAGGTAGGGTTGATGACGAACTCGCCATCGACGCGGCCCACGCGCACGGCGCCGACGGTGGCGCTGAAGGGAATGTCAGAGAGTGCCAACGCGCACGCAGCGGCATTGATGCCTACCACGTCGGGATCGTTCTCTTTGTCCGCGGAGAAGACCAGGGCAATCACTTGAGTCTCATTGCGGAAGCCGTCAGGAAAGAGCGGACGGATGGGACGGTCAATCTGGCGGCATGTCAGGACTTCTTTTTCGCTGGGCCGGCCTTCACGCTTGATGAAGCCTCCGGGGATGCGGCCGCCGGCATAAGTGTACTCACGGTAATCGACTGTGAGGGGGAAAAAATCAATGCCTTCCCTGGGGTCGGGAGAGGCGACAGCAGTGGCCAAAACGACGGTTTCGCCGGTGGTGACCAGTGCGGCGCCAGAGGCTTGCTTAGCCATGCGTCCGGTCTCAAAGACCAGCCGCTTTCCGCCGGCAAGCTCGACGGCTACTTCATGCTTGGTAGACATATTGTCCTCGTTTCATTTTGTTCGCTTGGAAAATCTTGTGGGAGGAATGCGCAGAAGGGTGCGGAAATACCGGCGATAGAATCAGGCTGCGCGCAAAAGAGTGGGATGTGCACGGGGGAGCGGATTCTCCCGGCCTGCTTGTTCGTTCGGATGCCTGGACCGCACGCAGCCGATAGCTGTGCGCAGCCCCTGGCAGCGGATACGATTCGCCAGGTACACCAAGGCCCCAGGTTCTGGGTGGAACGGGGGCCGTGACCAATACTCGGTCTGGGCGCTTCCAGTTCAAAGTGGGCTTTCCGGTTACTTGCGGATTCCGAGTTTGCCGATTACGTCGCGGTAGCGATCGGAATCATGCGTTTTCAAGTAATCCAGCAGGCGGCGGCGCTTGCTGACCAGCATCAAAAGTCCACGCCGCGAGGCATGGTCTTTCTTGTGCGTCTGGAAATGCTCGGTCAGTTCGCCAATCCGCGCACTCAGAATCGCGATCTGGACTTCCGGAGAACCGGTGTCTGAATCGTGAGTGCGGAAGCGTTCAATCAGGGTAGTTTTCTTAGCGGTCGCCAGCACGGCGTTTGTTACTCCTCTTGTTTTCTCAGGTCCACTCTTTAAGTGTCTAATGTGAGATTACCATGAACGCGCGGTTCGGCGCCATTTGTGGGCCGAGCGGAGCCAGTCTGGTACACACAGACCTTACTGTTCCTGCTCACGCCAATAATTGGCTCGGGCAACGATGCGGGCTCCGTAGTCTTGGGCTAGGCGAACCCGGATGGTGTGCAGGCCGGGGGTGGGGTCAGTGGGGCTGAAGGTGATGAGATAACGGTTGCGGGTGTACTTGGCTGCATCCACCACGCGCTGCTCGAAGCGCTTGCCGCCGGTGAAGGTCTCGTATTCGCCGCCGCTCATCTGGGCCACTTCCCTGGCCACATTCTTCTTCATTCCCTTCACGATCATCATGAGCGCCGAAACCATGTTCATGGTGCGTTCGTCGCCGGAGTCTTTCGTATCGTGAATCAGCTCGGCGCGCGAAGGGGAGAATGCAATGCTCATCACCAGCACGTCGGACCGGCCGATCTTGCGGGCCAACTGCTCCGGCCTAGTGTGCTTGCTGCTGTGATCGCGCTCCTCGCTGATGAGAAGCAGAACGCGGCGGTACTCCTTAGGTTGGGTTTCAAGCAGGTCGACTGCATAGCTGACCGAATCGAGAATCGCGTCGCCGCCGTCGCCGGGCTGGAGGTGCTTGAGGGCCTGGTTGATCTCATCGCCGGAGTGGGTGAAGTCGCGAATAAGATGGGGTTTGGAGTCGAAGCCTACCAGCGTCGCCTGGCTCCGGCCGTCGGCCAGGAAGAGATCGAGCAGCGGGCCGAGCTTTGCCAGCTTGTCGAATTCAAGCACGCTCATTCCGCCCATCTCAACGGCTACGACGAGAGCAACCGGCGCGGTATCCATCTCCTCCTGCACTCGAATCTTCTGCGGCACGCCGTTATCTTCGACGACAAAATCCTGCGGTTTGAGGCCGTAGACGATTCCGCCGCCGCGCTTCTCCACCAGCGTGGGCACCAGTACTTCATTGGCGGTTATGCGCAGAGGCGTGGAGTCTGGATGAGGCGGAGCGGGCAGCGGCTGAGCAGGTTCGATGGGAGGCAACTGCTGCGCGCCGGCTGCGGGCGCGAGGGTTGCGGCGAGGAAAATGAAGAATAAAAAGCGATTTGAGAGGGATAATCCAAAACTCATGGAAGAAAAGGCTCCAGAGACGATGATAGGGGATCGGCGTTCAGCGGTCTGCTATTCGGCCGGAGCGCTGCGTGCTCTTCTGTTGGACCTGCTTCCATCCGAATCGGATGCTCTAACGTGTCAAATCTCGATTGTTCCTTGGCGTCAACCACGGCGTTTGCGCCGCGGTGGGGCTGAATCGAAGGCCGCGCGCAGGGCAAAGAAGGCCGGCGCGGGCTTGAGATTTTCATCGAAGGGCAGAGGCCGCTGCTTCGCTCCGTCCTTGCGCTTAGCCCAGGGCTCGTTCATCTCATTCAACCAACTATTCGCGTCGGTGATGCCCCAGGTGAGCACGATGGGAACATTTGGCTCGGCCAACACCAAGGTCAGATAATCGCGGTAAACCTCGGCTACGGCGGCGTCCTGTGCTTCGGGCCCACCTGTCAGGCTGTGGGTATTCACGTCCATTTCCGTCACGTAAACTTCAAGGTGCATCTTGCCGGCTTCGCGAATAAAGCTCTTGAGGCCCACTCCGGGTTGTGGGCCGTCGGCCTGAATGTGGCTCTGCACACCTACGGCATGTATGGGAACGCCGCGCGACTTGAAGCCTTGCAATAACTCGAGGACCGCTTCTCTCTTCCGGGTTTGATCCGGCGAATCGAGCTCGATTCCGTAGTCGTTATAGGTGAGCCTGGCGTGGGGATCGGCTTCGGCGGCGGTGTGGAAGGCGAGGTCAAGGTAATCCGGGCCGATCAGCTCCAACCAGGGTGTTTTACGCAGGCCATCTGGGCGGCCATCTTCGGGGTCGATAGCCTCATTAACCACGTCCCAACTGTGGATTTGGCCTCGGTAATGACCGGCGACGGTGCGGATGTGCTGAGTAAGATGGGTGCGGGCATTGGCCTGGTTCACCGTGGACTTGAACCATGAAGGCAGCGCTTCGTGCCAGCAAAGGTTGTGGCCGCGAACCTTCTGGCCGGCAAGCGCGGCAGAGCGCATGAACCTATCCGCCTGCGTGAAGTCGAAGATGCTGGGGGCGGGGCGCAATCCCTCCCACTTCATAGCGTTCTCGGGGACCACTATCCCGGCCTGCTCTTTGACCAGCAGCGCGTAGATATCGTTGGTGCCACCGGCTGCAACTCCGTCCACGTCAAGAAGGGCGGGATTGACTGCGGCGCCGTAGAGCAATCCGCGGGCAGCCGCATGAAAGCGCAGCGAGTTCGGTCCGGAAAAGCTGACTGAGGGCGGCTGCGCGTCCAACTCCTGAGCTCGCATCCAGCCGGGCAGCATCGCGGATGCACCCAGGGCCAGAGCAGCCCTGCCAAATTCCCGTCGAGTCAGTTCCGGATTCTCCGCCATTCGCTCCTCATCACTTTTTCAAACGGACTGCAGGCGCCGCATGGATGCGGGCTGTCGCGGAATTAGGCCCGCTTGCGCACTTCGCGGTCCATACGGCCGATCCAGAAGAGATACGCGAGCAGCTCCCAGCGCGAGGCCCATACAAAACTCAGAATATCTTTTGTGGTCATCGTCTCGGCGTGCATGCCGGAGTAGGTCTCAACGCGCCAGCGGAGATACTCACTGCGCCAGGGATGAAGCCTGTTGCCGCGGGTTGCATTCCAGAGGAAGCGGAGAGGAGCGAACATGAGTTCCCCTTTGTCTCAAGTATAAACGGCTGCGCGGCGACCAGGCGTTACTGAGGGAGCTTGCTGAATAGGTCGTTCGAAGTGGAATTCAACTGCGCGATCACATCCTCGAGCGCCGTCTGTTGGGTCTCAGAGAGCGAAAGCTGCGTGGAGACCTGGGCCACATCGGCCTGCATCAGGTTGGTCTGCGCGGCGATCAGCTGGGTCTGTTCGTTCGTCATCGCATCGGAGGCGGAACCGAGCTGGCTAATGGAGTTATCGATAGTCACACGCTGTTGAGAGACGAAGCTTAAGGCCGTGCCCAAAGATTCCGTATCGCTTATGGCCTGGCTGGCGTCAACCGTTCCGGTGGAGTAGTCGGCGATGAGACTGTTGAGAGCGCCGAATACGCTGTTTGTTCCGCTGCTCAGAAAGATCTGGTCGCCGGGAACATTCAACTGGATCTTCTGACCATTGGGCGTCTCCAGGTAGTTGGTGTCTTCGTCACCGTCGTAGGTGGTGGCGCCGGATGAGGTAGTGAAGGGAGTCGTGGAGGTTTGTCCGCCGGCAAAGATGTACTGGCCTTGGTAGTTGGTGTTGGCAAGCGATTGCACCTCGTCGAGAATGCCGGAAAGTTGATTTCCGATGGACTTTACATCGCTTACATTCATGGTGCCGTTATTGGCGCTGGTGGCTAAAGAAATGGCCTGGGTAAGCTGCGTAACCACGGAGCCCAGGGTTGAATCGGCCACTTGCAGCTGGCTCGTGACCAGGCTGGAGCTTTGCGTGAACGAATCATCCTGCTGAATCTGGTTGAGCAGCAGTACGTTCTCTCCCGAGGCCACTGGATTCTGGCTCAGGGAGGTGATGCTCACGCCGCTCGAGAGCTCGGACGTCAACTGCTGCTCAGTGGCCTGGCTCTGATCTAGCGAACTCACCAGATTGGTGACGTAATTCGGATCAACGCGCATTCGATTCCTCCGCTCCCATGAAGGGTTCTTGCCCCCCTTGCCCGGCCGCGCCTCAGATTCATTACGAAACCGTCGTCTGATCTCCCAGATTCAATGCCGCGGCCATAATGGTGTTAAGCATGGTGAGGACCTGCGAGGCTGCCTGGTAGCTCCGCTCCAGGGTGGTCATCGACGACGCTTCGTCGTCCAGATTGACGCTGGAGAGCGCGTCATTCTGGGTTTGCAACTGCGTGACCGAAGCGTTTTGCGCCGTATTCTCGGTTTGCACGCTGGAGACCGTCGCGCCAAGCGTGGAGACAAAGTTCGAATAGTAGTCTGTCGGCGTCTGGCCGTTCAAAATCTGCTGCTCGGACAGGCCGGCCATGGCGATGGCATTCGAGCTGTCGCCCGTTCCATCGTTCAATCCGGCGGCGGCGATGTGGTTGGGATCGGTCATCACCACGCTCATGTTGGCCGCGCTACCAGAGACTGCCGTGGGCTCATTAAAGATATTGAGTGGAGCGTCCTTGGTGCCGCTGACTCCATCCAGATCTGTTCCCGCGTTGTTCTGCGCATTCACCTGGGTGGAGATGCTGTAGGCAAGCTGGTCAAGCGAGCTGAGCGCACTGGGAATATCCTCATCGCGCGCCGTCAGGTACCCGCCCAACTCGCCGCCGCCAAAAGCCAATTGCGAGGTGATGTTGACCCCGCCCAGGAAAAAGTTGGTGACCCCATTGACCGTGCCGTTGGTCATCTGCACGCTGGTGTCATTGGAAACCAGCAACTGGCCGGAGGTGGTGGTGATCTCAAGCCCGCTATTCTCAGTCGTAATCTTATTGATTCCGACCAACTGCGAAAGCTGGCTCATGTCCTGCTGGCGCTGATCCTCGAGCGTGCCCGCATCGGAATTCCCAATCCTCCGTGATCACTCAACGCTCGCGCAAGAGCCTCGGAGGCAAACTGGCCGAGCGCTCCGCCGGAGCCCGAGCTGGAATCTGAATCATCCTCATCGCCGGTAAGCGAATTGCTGGCGCTGGTCATTGGCTTCATGATCTCCTTCATCATTTGCGCCTCAAACTCGTGCGCTGCCCGCACTAGCCTTGGCTGCGGCAGGGCCTGGCCTTCACTTCCCGAAGCCGTTGTCGCCGCCGATTTCAATTGAGAGATCATCCGTGCATCCCCATCACAGAACGTCCAGGTCGGCCTCCAGAGCGCCGGCCTCCTTCATGGCTTGCAGGATCGAGATTACATCCCGCGCGCCCGCCCCTGTCCGTTGCAATTCCTGGACCAGATCTTCCACCGTTGCGCCTTCTTTAAGATCAATGCGGTTTACCGGCTTATCCTGGGCCTGCACGGTGGTCTGCTGGACCACTTCGGTCGTGCCCGAGGCATAGGCGTTGGGCTGCGAGACCTTGGTCTCCGAGATCACATTTACGCTCAGACCTCCGTGGAGAATAGAGACCGGCTGAAGGCGGACCGTACCCCCGATGACGACGGTGCCGGTGCGCTCGTTCACTACGACGCGAGCGCGGGGATAGACTTCCACTTCAATGGCTTCCACCCTATCGAGGAGAGCCGCCAGGTCCTCGTTTGGAGTAGGAACAATCTCTACGCGGCGGCTGTCAAGGGCCTGAGCGCGGGGAGCACCGAGGGCGACGTTAATGGCTGCGGCCATGCGTTCGGCGGTGTGGAAATCGGCGTCGTTGAGAAGCACGCTGACGACGCGCAGTTGCTTCAGTTCGAAAGGTACTGGCCGCTCCACGAGTGCTCCGCCGGGAATGCGCGCCGTGGTGGGGTGATTCAACTGCTTGGTGTTGCCAGCCGAAGTGGCCATATAGCCGCCCAGCACCAGAGCACCTTGCGCCTGTGCGTAGATCTGCCCGTCCGGGCCATAGAGCGGGGTCATCAGCAGGATGCCTCCTTCGAGCGAACGCGCATCGCCCGCCGAGGAAACGGTGATATCCATCTTGTAGCCGGGCCGGCTGAACGGCGGCAGCGTGGCCACCACAAAGACTGCGGCCATATTTTTGATCTGCATATTGCTTGCGCTATTGGCGCCGGTTTGGGGAACGGTGATGCCCATTCGCTCCAGTGCCGATACCAGCGTCTGCGCCGGGAAGACGGTCTGCGAACTGTCCCCGGTGCCGCGCAACCCCACCACCAGCCCGTAACCCACCAGCTGGTTATCGCGAATCCCTTCGATACTGGCCACGTCCTTGATGCGCGCCAGCTTTTGCGCAGTTTCGGCGTGAGTGAGCGCGGCAGCCACTGCAAGGGCCACCGCAAGAGCTACCCACCACCAAAAGGATGCGCGGGTGGCTGGAAGTTTCATCACTACGTCTTGATTCCGGCTGATTCTCGCATTGCTCATAGCGCACATCTCTCGCATCGCATATCAGTTGTCGGCGAAACCGGCTCCTAGCACCGCGCTTGACCTCGGCGTTCCATTCCCTGTTCACTAACCCCTGTTTCTAAAACACCAGCATCCTCTCCAGAAAGCGCACCACTGGGTTCTGCCGGTAGGTGGAGTCGTTGACGATGCCCTTGCCTGTAACTTCGAGTTCAAGATCGGTCATGGCGGTTGAAAGCACCGTGTTCTGCGCGCTTACGTCTTCGGGGCGCACGAGGCCGCGGAGTTTAATGAGCTGCGTCTGCTGCGAAAAGATCAATTGCCGCGTTGCCTGCACCACCAGCATTCCATTCGGCAAGACGTCCACTACTTCCCCGCCGAACGTGGTCGAGAGGCTTGAGTTGCTGGTGCTTTGTCCCTGCGCGGTTAGCCCTGAAGAGGCGCTCATGCCGAGCAGGTTCTGGGCATTGTTCGAACTCTTGAGCTTGCCGAAGAGCGCAGTTATCGCGGAGCTGGCGCTCGATGTACGGGAGTTTTGCACCTGGCCCGCGGTGGTTGCGGCCAGGCTTTCGGTGACCGCGATGGAAACCACATCGTGGAGCCGGACGGCCTTCGCATCGGTGCCCAGCCTTACCAGGCGGCCCTCTGAAGACCAGATGGAGCCCGCCGTCAAAACCTCAGCGGCCTGTTGCGCCCGCACTCGTTCGATATAGGAGCGCAGAGCCGTCTCAGGAGGGGTGGGCTTACCTGACATTGCCGACTTCTTCTGCTTTGAGGATGCACCGAGCGGCGGCTGCGCAAGTAGCGCCAGTACCAGGCAGAAGATCAATTCCTTTTTCATGGCCGCACCTCCGCCAGAAATACTGCCCGGCCCGGCGCCAAGGCCACGGCGCGCACCACTTTGCCGCCAATCTCCAAGCGCACATCGAGAGTCGATCCAATCACCGCCGGTCCCAGCGCGACTGCCTCCAGGCGTGCTTCGACTACTGCCGAATTTTCCTCGACGATCAACCGATCTCCGGCGCGGATGACGCGGCGCGGCTGTTCAACGGCCAGAGCGCCCGGCCGGGGAATGGCCAGGTGCACTTCGCCCGCCAGCACCAAGCGGCCCGGTCCGGCCGGATGGACGGGGTCGGGCATCAGCAGCCATCGCCCGCCTGTATGGGGATCGTCGATCTCGCGAATGATCTCGCCCTGAAAAGGCTCGAATTCCGAGGAGATGAGAATCTGACGGTTCGGATACGGCGCACCTCCTGCCTGGCTCCGGACTGACAGAACAGCGGCCACAGCCATCAGCGCGACGCCCGCTCGAATTTTCAGCCCCGTAATCATTCCGTTCGCGTACCTTTTTCTCATGAAAATCTTCAACTTTAGTGGGTCATATTATTGACTTGCGAGTACATATCGTCGGCCGCCTTGACTACCTTGGAGTTCGATTCGTAGGCTCGCTGGGCGAGGACCATCTGCACAAACATGGTGACTACGTCCACATTCGAGTTCTCCAGATACCCCTGCTGCAGGGTGCCCAGACCTTCGCTTCCTCCGGGGTTACCGATGACCGGGTTGCCGGAGTTGAGCGTGGCCTCCAAAAGATTCGAGCCCATGCTTTCCAGGCCCCCGGGGTTGGGGAAGGTGGCAAGTTGCAACTGGCCTAGCTGCGACGGGTTCTGCTGTCCGGGAAGAGTCGCGTTGACCACGCCGTACTGAGTGACCGTGACGGCTGTCGCGTTGGGGGGAATGGTGATGGTGGGGATGATGGGATCGCCGTCGGTGGTCACCAGGGTTCCCTGGTTATTGAGTTGAAATTGCCCAGCACGGGTATAGGCGATGGTTCCGTCCGGACGCTGCACCTGAAAGAAACCGGCGCCCTCGATGGCAACGTCCAGAGGGTTTGAGGTCTGGTTCAGTGAGCCCTGGGTCATGATGACTTCGGTTGCCGCCGATTTGGTGCCCAGCCCGATCTGCAGCCCGGCCGAGACCGTGGACTGGCTCTGCGCAGCGCCCGGCGTGACCAGGTTTCGTGGACTGGCTCTGCGCAGCGCCCGGCGTGACCAGGTTTTGGTAGACCATATCCTGGAACTCCAGGCGCAACTGTCGAAAGCCGGTGGTGGAGGAGTTGGCCAGGTTATTGGCGATAGTATCCAGATTCAACTGCTGCGCGCTCATGCCGCTTGCTGCGGTGTACAAGGCTCGAATCATTGGGACTCCTTTCAGTCGTTCAGTGGACAGTCAACAGTGGACAGTGGACAGTTTTTAAAACCCGGCTTGCTGAAGATCATCCTTGGTACTCCGCGAGCATTGGTAACTGTCGACTGCGCACGATTCACTGCTCACTGTCCTTCACACTCTCGGCAGATCTTCGCTCGCGATCTTGTTGAACTCGGTGTGGAAGACGGTGAGCGCTTTCTGCATCATCTCCGCTTCACGCTGCACCAGGATCAGGTTCATCGTGCCGGGGATTACACCCTGGTTGGCGTTTTCGATGGCGCCCTGGTGGATCGCAGAGTTCTTCTCGGGTACCGGCGCAACGCCCTTCGGCGAGGTATAGCGATCGGCACCTTCGGGAGTCAATTGCGTGCCGGGTGGAAAAGTGTAGACTCCCACAGCGGCCACCAGGCCGCCCGCAACCGAGAGCGAGCCATCGGAGCCGACCGTAACCTCGCCGGGTGGAACGGGAATCTGCTGGCCGGTGGTGGACAGCACTGCGTCACCCGATGCAGTAACCAGTATCCCAGCGGGGTTGCGGTGAAAGCCGCCATCGCGGGTGTAACGCGGGCCGTTGGGGGTTTGCACTTGAAAAAATCCCTCGCCTTCAATGGCCAGATCGAGGGGATTCCCGGTCTGTTGAATGGCGCCCTGGCCCAAATTCAAACGGTCGCCGCCCAGCAGCCCGAAGTTGTTGACCGTGCGTCCCAGTTGCGAGTCGCCAGCATCGGGACCCATGAGCACCGAGCGGAAGTACTCCTGTTCGGCCCGGTAGCCTGGTGTTCCGGCATTGGCCAGATTTGTGGCCGCGATATCCAGCGCCTGGGTGCGCGCCACTAGTCCGGTCATCGCCGCATAATATCCGCTATCCATCGCTTCGATCTCCTGTAGGAAGAGAGAGGATGCAGGTGGAGGGCCGGAATGCGGAAAAAGGGATTAGAGCAAGATCAGAATTGAAGTGCAGGGGCTAGGGACCAAGGGACTGAAAATGAAAACCAGGAAATGTAATAAGGGACTAGTCTCTACGTTCCAAGTCCCTACGTCCCTAGTCCCTTAGTCCCTGTATTACTGCAGGCCGTCGCAGACTACGGTTACTGCGAAGCTCATGTCTTCGAAGCAGTAGGTGTGGTTCAACTGGAACTCTGGGGCCTGGACGTGGAGCTTGTAATCCCGGCCGGTGATGACGGCCGGAACCGAGAGACCGCAGTTGGCGGCCAGGTCTGGGACCTTGCCCTTCCAGCTCCCGGCGAGCATGTTGCAGATTTCACCGATCGCATCCTTGACGGTATCGTCAACCTCTTCAAACTCCATGCCTGTCATGTGAGCGGCGATCTTCCGGGCCGCAATACTGCCCGAACGGAAGACGCAGGCTCCGCTGAGCAACCCGCCAAAGCCGACCACCGCAGTTACCGACTCGGCCTCGTGAGGCATTGGCGAGGAGTCGCGCCGGCAACTGACCCCCAACATCGTTTGAAAGACCTCTTCCACGCTCGCATCCAGGTTCCCCGGATCGGAGACCAGCTGCACGGATTCACGCAACGAGACCGCCATCGTACGCTCCATTTCGTCATTGCCGCCTTCACGCTTGCACGCGATTGCGGCCGCCCGCACACTATTCAACAGCGCACGTCCGCCTCCCGGCTAAGCCGCACTCAAAAGCGGCAATACCCGTTCCTTCACCTGCTCGGCCGTAAACGGTTTTCGGATGTATCCCTGCGCCCCGGCCTGGATAGCCTGCTTAACATGTTCCTCGCTGGACTCGGTGGTGATCATTACAACCGGAACGCCGGGAGCCAGGTTCTGTGCCCGGATCTGGCGCAGAAACTCCAGTCCATCCATCGAAGGCATATTGATGTCCGAGAGAATCAGGTCAACCTGCTTGACCTTGAGAACG
>JBEKUB010000047.1:0-26300 GCA_049515455.1 Occallatibacter sp. | reverse complement strand
AATCAATGGCTGTAGCTGAGTTTCCTGTCTGATGGCTGCCGTTTGTCAACGACTATTGACCCGGAAAGGTGAATGGGAAAGCAAGAGAGAGGGATCAAGGAGCGATTTACCAACCCCTGATCCCTGACTCCTGATCCCGATCTTCTTATGCAAAATGCGAAAGACTCGTTTTATATGGCGCTGCGCACGCGGTTGGCGACGATCAATCCGGAGCGGACGATTCTGCTGCGCGGAACGGTGCGGCCGGGAATTCTGGTAGAGGAAGCGGAAGCTACCTTCAGCCAGCTTCCCAATGATGTGTTTGTCCTGCGCTGGCTAGGACTGGGCGTGGATATGGATCTTGGGTCCGCGATGACGGCCGAGGAGTGCGAAATTCTCTATCAGACCTGCGGGACGCAGAGCTTTGGCGGGCTGGACCGCGGCCGGGCTTTGAGTGAGATGGATGAGGAGTTGGTGGTGATGGTGCAACCTTTCTTCACGCCCAAGCTCAATTACACGGCAACGCCTCCGGCCGCGATGCTGACGAAGGTCTTCTGGGACGAGCCGGGGTTTACGCCAATTGTGACGCAGCGGGATCTGCTGAGCCGGTCGGCGAAGGTGATGGTTTACAGCTACCAGGAGCAGGGGGAGTAAATGGCGGCAACTTGGTTTCGAGCTCCCGCACCGGTGGCGAGGCGCATGCGAGGATATTTTGCGCCCGTGAATCGGGCGACGCAGACGCCGGTGCTCTTCGATGCATCGGAGCAGGGCGCGTTTGATCTGGACGCTCCGCCGGCTCCGTGGATCAGCCTAGGTTGGATTCAGGATTTTACACGCAAGCCAATGAGCAAGACCGCACCGGTTTTGACAGGCATTCCGGCAGCAACACTGGAACAGGTTCGTGAGACGCTTGAGGCACAGGTAAGCTTGCAGTTTCTGAGCTGGACTAAGCTCACCATGGCGCTGGCTACCGGTTCGCAGCATATGAACTTGCTCGCTTCGGTGAGCGGGGCGGCGGCTGCCGCGGATGGAGCGCAGGCGGCCGCGGCGGTGGTTCCGCAGACCGGATCGACGGCAACATTTGTGGCGCTCGCTTCGGCGGATGCTGCTAAGTTTACGGCCGGATCGATCATAGCGCTCGATGTGGATTACACCGGCCAGACCGGGTTTTTAGGCGCACCGGTTGCTGGTGCCTATGTGCGGCAGGCGTTGACGGACGTGAACTATATTCGGCGCGTGACCTTCAATGTTGCATTGGTTTCTCAGGTAAATCCTACCGGGCTCACTCTGGCCGAACCGCTGCTGGGAGGCGCTCCTGCGGCAGGCGCCAAGTTACAAGCGGTAACTGGATTTGTTGATCGCGAAGGCGGGAGTTTTTATCAGGAATGGTCGGCACTGTTTGTAATGCAGGGCAGTCAGGGAGAGAGAATCTTCTACTACTATCCGCGGCTTCAGACCATGGTTGGCGCCGAAGAAGCGGCCATTCCGTTGAGCGGCAAGAATCCAGGCGGGCAGTCGCGGGTGCTGCTCAAGGGACAATTTCTTGCGCTGCCGGTCACCGATCCGCTGGATGGGGAACGCGTGATGTGTTACAGGAGTTTCCTGCCCGCTGCAAACGCGATGGTGTAAGTAAAACAGCAAGTCAGCAAGTTAGCGAGATAGCGAGTCAGCGAGACAAAATGAAGATTACGATTCAGGGGCAGGACTATACGGCGGCGCTCGATGGGGCGCGGCCGTTGACGATTGAGCGCAAGCTGAACGAGCCTTCTATTTGCGAATTAGCGCTGAGTTTGCCGGCAAACGGCAGCCTGGTAGTTCCCGCCCGCAATCAATATCTCGTCGTAACTGGCGATGACGGTACGCTCTACTTTACGGGTTATATCGCGGTAACTCCGTTGCAGGAGTATGCCGGGCTGGCCATCGAAAGCCCACGCTACCGGATTGCGATTCAGGCGGTGAGCGACGAACTGCTGCTGGACCAGTTATTGATGCCGCCCAGCACGGGCTCGACGGGCGAAAGCGCCGGGGCGCTCATGACCAACCTTGTAACTCATGCAGGATCGGCGGGGCTCACCACGCAGGGTCTTTCGCTAACTGTCCCGGTGAGTAACTTTGTTCCCGATCCGGGAGCGTCGTGGAGCGAGAGCGCCGGGCAGGTGGCAAGCCAGGCACGGGCTGCTTATCGCGCGGTTAACGGCGCGTTGACCATCTCTAGTGTTCCCGGTACGGTGCATCCTCTGAACGAGACCGACGGCAGCCTGAACCTGGCGGCCCTGGCATTCAATGCCAGCGTAAAGCGCGCGCTGGCGAACGATGTGACGGTTTGCGGCGAGCACGAGCCGGTGGCATATGTTACCGAGTACTTTTTAGGTGACGGAACTACAACAAACTTCTATCTGGCTGAGGATCCGTACTTTCCCGCTCCTTCAAAGTCCACCATCATCAGTGAACTCTTCAACGAGCCTGAAATCAATCCGCAAGTTTGGTGCAATTCGAGTGGTAGCGGCGACCTCTCGCTGGGTACAGGCGGATTGGTGATGGACGGCGGCAATGGCATCGACGGCGAAACGTTGCTGACGTGGCTCAATCCGGTGGAGATGGGTGGAACGCTGCTGCTGGAGGCCGTTGGAGTAACTCTGTCACCGGGCAGCACAGGAATTCTCGCCGGCTTCTTTATGGCGGAGGAAACGCAAGCCTCCTGCATCGCTGGTTTTCAATCTACGGCGCAGACTGGCACCGGTGCGATTACCTTGCACCCCATGATTTCGGGAGCGCCTGCCGGAACGGCGTATGCAATCAATCCTGCCAACCAATATACGCTGCGCGTACGGGCGCACTGCCCGGAGCATGAGCGGTCACTGAACATCTATCGCTCCTTTGGCGACAGCGGGGTGATCGCTTGCGGCGGGCAGTCGATCCTTAGTCCGGGTAAGCTGCAACTGGAGATTCAGGAGTTTGTCAACGGAGTGGGCGAGACGCCGGTAACGCTCTATGACGGCGCGATCGCCAATCTGCCCGGAGCGTGCATGGTGGTGGCGGCCAGCAGCATCAATTTGATCGGAACCATACGTGCCATCAACCTGACCAATCTTGGATCGGGGTGGGTGGTGAGCACGCCGCCCAGTGGTGGTCCTTATACGCGGCGGATTGGCAGCACGGCTGAAGCGGCGGAGTGCCACCTGGAGCGGACCGGCAAAGTGGTTTTCTACACCGGGTTTGCGCCGGCGGCGGGCGAGCAAATTGCGGTGAACTATCGCACGGTTGGTCGGGCTGTGGGGCGAGCGGTGAATGCCGCCAGCCAGGCGGCGCTGACAGAGGCCGGATCGCCCGCGGTGGCTGCGTGGATTGGGTCGGTTACCAATCCTCCAGCGCGTAGTTCTGCTGACTGCCTGAATGCCGCGCTGGCGATGGAGCAGGCTGCGGCCAGCGTGAGCGCGCTGTGGAGCGGCACTTACAAAGGAAACAGGACGAGTTTTGCCAGCGACGTTTGGCCGGGCGACGCGCTGCTGCTGAATGCGCCTTCGACGAACTTGAATGCGCAGGTGGTGGTGCGAACCGTAAAGGTGAGTTATAGCGCCAGTTATCCTGACTATGTGGAGTATGCGATCCAGTTTGCCAATGACTGGGCGGACGATCTGGCTATCAAGACCAGCGCGACAGTGCCCGCAGATGCGTGGCTTCCAGCGGCAATCGCTCCCACTGTGCTTCCCAATCTTACCGGCCTCACGGTGACCACTCTGAATGGAACCACGGTGGCGATCAATACCGGCATAACTCCACCCGTGGGTGGAGGGTTCGAGATTCGGCTGCGGGACTTTGTCTTTATGCCGGGAGAGGATCCGACGCTGATGGTGCGGGCGACTTTGCCGAATATGACCTTCTCTCGCCTGACCGCCAATGACCGGTTCTATATCCGCATGTACGACGGCTCCACGCCGCCGAATTATTCGGAGTGGTCAACGGCATTGTTTATCAATTTGCCGCTGGGATCGTAAATGGCGGATTATGATGAGAAATTTCAGGAGCGGATGGAGCTTTGGCAAATGCGGATGATGAATGAATTCGAGGCGCAGGTGCTGAGCGATCTGTGCGTGCTCAAGGCGCAGATGACCGGGCTGATGGGCGACGGCAACGGCGGCCGCCTGGCCGATCTGGAGCGGCGCATGGAGCGGCACGAACAGAACTGGCAGCGGGCTAAAGGATTTTTGGCGGGCGTGAGCGTGCTCTTTGCAGTGGTTGAAGTGGCCTTCGAGGCTTGGCGCCGGCATTGAGTCCTTACGTAGAAGTCTGTCCGGCAACGCTGCATAATTTCCGCTTTGGCCTGCCATGGAATCCTTCGTATAATCAGACCTATGAGCGAACATGCATTGGTTGGCATAGTGATGGGCAGCAAGAGCGACTACGATGTGCTCCTGGCTGCGGTTGAAATTCTGAAGGCGCTTGAGATTCCCCATGAGGCGCGGGTTTTGAGCGCGCATCGCACTCCCGATCAACTCTTTGAATATGTTGCCAAGTCAACGGCGCAGGGGATGCGGGTCTTCATCGCCGGAGCCGGCGGCGCGGCTCACCTGGCCGGGGTCATTGCCGCTAAAACGCTGGTTCCCGTGCTGGCCGTGCCCATTGCCTCCACGCCGCTCAACGGACTGGACTCGCTGCTCGCCATGGTGCAGATGCCCAAGGGAGTTCCCGTGGCCACGCTGGCCATCGGCAAGCCCGGAGCTGCTAATGCCGCGCTTTTTGCAGCGGAGATATTGGCTTTGAATGATAAGGCGCTCTACCAACGGCTGGCCGCATGGAGAGCTGCTCGTGCGCAGGAAGTGCTGGAAGCGAAGCTGCCCGATTAAGCTTCTTACTCGGTCAATTTACGGTGGATTTTGAGGTTTCGATTGCCGATACTATGCCGTCGCGAAGAACGATTGCAATCATGTTATCCACGGTATAAGCCAAATCGTGAATAGTCTCTTGATGTTCGTGGCTATATATGAGAGTTTTGCCTGAAACAAACGAAGGTTTTCCCACTATCTTTCTCATTTCTGCCTCAGTCATACCTGGGTGAAGCGCAAGAGGCAACTCTATTCCACCCTTGGATGGTGGAATCAGAACGCAACGTCGATCAGGGGTTTCATTTGAGGGCAATCGCCTCCACTGAAATCCCGTAACAGCAGGTCCGTCAAGTTCGCCGCTTGTGAGCCAGAATATCCAAGGACCATCCGCATCGCTTCCATGTAGGCACAACCAGCCTTCGGAATCGCCGCCATCCCCGCGGTAGCCGACCTTTCCCCCAAAATGTTTCTGAGCGGCTTCCAGTTCTGTCTTTTCGAGTACGATCTGGAAATTTGCAATCCGAAATTTTCCAATCATCTCTTTCGGAACAGTTGAAGGGAGTTCCACTTGTGGCCAGTCAATCCTTGGTGGTGACCAAATCACCTTATTACTGCTGGTCTTGCTACTTATCGTCTGTGCAGAGCAGGCACAGGTTACTGCCAATACAACGACAATCTTTTCAATCCATTTCATTGTTTGATTACCGATCCAAGAATAATATATCCCTCAGGGGCTAAAGCCCAATATTCAATTTATCCATCTATTGGCACGGCTAAAGCCGTGCCCTTTCAAAGCAACGATATTTTCGCAGACTATATAACCATCCGTTAATGTGCAGCACCTACTCGATCTTCTCCCCTTTTCGAGGCCGGCGGTTGGCTTGCAAAATCCTCTTGCGCAGGCGCAGCGACTTAGGAGTTACTTCGACCATCTCATCGTCGGCGACAAACTCGATGGCTTGCTCTAGGTTCAGCGTTTTGCAGGGCACCAGGCGGATGGCTTCGTCGGCTGTGGAGGCGCGCATGTTGGTCATCTTCTTTTCGCGCACTACGTTCACGTCCAGGTCCTTGTCGCGCGAGTGCTCGCCGATGATCATCCCCTCGTAGACCTCCACGCCCGCTCCTACAAACAAAATCCCACGCTCCTGCAAGCCGTTCAGCGCATAAGTGGTCGTCTGTCCCTGGCGGTCAGAGACCAGCGCGCCGGTGGGCCGCTGCGGAATCTCGCCCTGGTAGGGAATGTAGCCGTCAAAGAGCGCGTTCATCACAATGGTGCCGCGGGTCTCGGTGAGCATCTCGCTGCGCAGGCCGATGATGCCGCGGCTGGGCACCCGAAACTCTAACCGCACGCGGCCCGACCCGTGATTGTGCATCTTGGTCATCTCACCTTTGCGCGGGCCGAGCTTTTCGATTACCGTGCCAGTATAAGTCTCGGGCACGTCGATGGTCAGGTGCTCCACCGGCTCCATGCGCACGCCGTCTACCACCTTGGTGACGATCTCCGGCCGTCCGGCCATTAACTCAAAACTTTCGCGCCGCATCATCTCAATCAGAATCGCCAGTTGCAGCTCGCCGCGGCCCAGCACCTTAAAGCTGTCGGGCGAGCCGGTCTCTTCCACGCGAATCGAGACGTTGGTCAGCAGCTCTTTTTCCAGGCGCTCGCGCAGATTGCGGCTGGTCACATACTGGCCCTCGCGCCCGGCAAAGGGCGAGTTATTGACGCTGAACTGAATCGCAATGGTCGGTTCGTCAATCACAATCAGCGGCAGCGGGGCGGGGTTCTCGACGCTGGTGATGGTCTCGCCGATGGTGATTCCTTCAACGCCCGCGACGGCCACAATATCGCCCATGGTGGTTTCGGTCGTCTCGATGCGCTTGAGGCCGCTGAAGGTAAAAAGTTTTGTAATGCGCGTCTTCATCAGCGAGCCGTCGCGCTTGGAGATGGTCACGTCGTCGCCTGCGTGCAAAGTGCCCTGGAAGACGCGGCAGATGGCGATGCGGCCAAAGTAATCGGAGTAGTCGAGATTGGTGACCAGAATTTGCAGCGTGCCGTCCGCGTCGCCGGTTGCCGGCGGAATAGTGGAGACAATCGATTCGAACAACGGCTGCAGGTCCACGCCCGGCGTGTTTGGATCGAGCGTCGCCGTGCCCGCCTTGGCCACCGCATAGAGCACCGGAAAATCCAACTGCGATTCATCCGCGTCGAGGTCGATGAACAGATCGTAAATTTCGTCGAGCACTTCCTGCGACCGCGCATCGGGACGGTCGATCTTGTTGATCACCACGATGGGCTTTAGCTTGGCTTCAAGAGCCTTCGACAAAACGTAGCGCGTCTGCGGCAGCGGACCCTCGGCCGCATCCACCAGCAGCATCACGCCGTCCACCATCTTGAGAGCTCGTTCGACCTCGCCGCCAAAATCGGCGTGCCCCGGCGTATCCACAATATTGATCTTGCCGCCTTCAAAGACGATGGCCGTATTCTTGGCCAGGATGGTAATGCCGCGCTCCCGCTCCAGTTCGTTCGAGTCCATCACCCGCTCGGCCACCTGTTCGTTGGCGCGGAAGGTGCCTGACTGGCGCAGCATGGCGTCAACGAGGGTGGTCTTGCCGTGGTCAACATGGGCGATGATGGCGATATTGCGAATCGTCTGGGTCACAGGGGGACGTATTCCTTCTTCTTCGGTTGGGCCTTGGAGGTTATGGGGTTGGGGGCACAGATAACGCGAATCGCCGCACAATGCGGCAACTTCCATTCTACCAGCAGCATTCAGCGCACGCGGTAACACGACCGAGCGCCGCGATTAATCGCGTTCTGCGCTTTTGAAGCCTGCTGCATAGCCGGAGTTTACTTTCAGTGCGTCGGGGGAACGTATTCCGAGGGCAGAGCCGAGCTGTCGCTGAAGAAGAACTGCTCCATCTGCTCCACCAGGAACTGCTGGGCCTGCGGGGTCCAGGGCTGCAGCCGGTACTCATTCAGCAGCATCTTCTGCCGTTCGGCCCACTCGGCCCAGGCCGCCTTCGAGACATTTTTGAAGATCTTCTGACCGAACTCCGAATCGAAGGGCGGCTCGTCGAGGCCCTCCATCTCCTTCTTGTTGCGAACGCAAAAAACCATATTTGCCATCGTATCCCCCGGGTCCATTGTAATTGGAGCGCCTGTTTTTTGTGTTGCCTTGCCGTGCCCGCAGCCGTCTATTCTGTCTGGGTATGTGTGGCCGATTCGCTCGTCAATCTACGCAGGATCTCCTCGCCAACTGGTTCGGCGTCGATTTTGAGACCATGCCGCAGTTTGCGCCCAGTTACAACGTGGCGCCCAGCAGCGTGCAACCCGTGGTGCGTTTGAATCGCGACTCCGGCAGCCCCGAGTTTGCCCTGTTGCGCTGGGGACTGGTTCCGCTCTGGGCCAAGGATTCCAAGTTCAGTTACAGCACCATCAACGCCCGCGCTGAAGAAGCTGCCACCAAGCCCGCTTACCGCGAGGCCTTGAAACGCCGCCGCTGCCTGGTGCCCGCCGATGCTTTCTATGAGTGGCAGCGGATCGACAAGAAAACCAAACACCCCTATGCCATTGCCCTCAGCAGCGGCGATCCTTATGCCTTTGCCGGCCTGTGGGAGAGCTGGAAGCCCAAGGACGGGCCGCCGCTCGAGTCCTTCACCATTCTCACCACCGATGCAAACGAGCTGATGGAGCCCATCCATAACCGCATGCCGGTGATTCTCGAAAGGAGCGATTACCTGCGCTGGCTCGACCCTGGCGATCCGGCCCGGCCGCCGGTGGACCTGCTTCGCCCCTACCCGGCAGAGAAGATGCGCGCCTGGCCGGTGAGCGAACGGGTAGGAAACGTGCGCAATAACGATCCGCAATTACTTGTTCAAATCTGACCGGACTAACCCTCTCGAACAGGGCGACAATTCGGTTAAGGATTGATTCGGCTCACTGACTGCCGTCAACCTGATCGAGCAGCTACGCCACAATAAAGGAGCTTCCATGTCCGATTCGAACCCGTCCGGCCTCTCTGATAACGCCGCCGCCGGCCTTGCCTACATCACGATCATTCCGGCCATTGTCTTCCTGATCATTGAACCGTTCAAGAGAAGCTCGTTTGTCCGCTTCCACGCCTGGCAGTCGATTTTCTTTTTCGTTGCCTGGGCGGTGATCGACATTCTGGTCGGTCTGGTGCAGAATATCGTTCCGTCAGCCGTCTTCCTCACCCTGACGGTTCTGCAATTGGTGGGTCTGGCCATCTTCCTGGTCTGGATCTATGTTTTTGTCAACGCGTTCGGCGGCAAGCGTCTCAAGCTGCCCATCATCGGCGACCTGGCCGAGAAGCAGGCCAACCGGATGCCGGCTTCCACATCTGCTCCACTCTGAACCACGCTTGCCGATAGCCCCGCCTTTCCCAGCCCGTTCTGCTTCAAACAGGCTCCGCGCCCGTGCGCCGAAATCTCTTGACAAACCTGCATGGATGGGGTGTTCTTAGCTTAATCCTAGCGCCCGCTCTTCCCCGGGTACGGCGGCCGGTTCCCCCTCACTTCCCCCATCCCGGCTCGAGCGTGCAGCAACCGGTCCCGCAGTACACTCCCAATCCCCAAGGAGCTAACGTGGCTGAAGAAACAACGCAATCTGGTCTCTCTGACAATGCTGCTGGTGGGCTTGCCTACATCACCATCATTCCGGCGATCGTCTTCCTGATCGTCGCGCCTTACAACAGAATCCCCTTCGTGCGCTTCCACTCCTGGCAGTCCATCTTTCTGGCCATTGCCTGGATTGCGGCCGATGTGCTCGTGATGATTATTGGCCATTTGCCCGTCATTGCTCTGATCGATGTGGTGTTGTGGCCATTGGTGGCACTCGGATTTTTCATCCTCTGGATCATCGTGCTCATCAAAGCCTTCAACGGCGAAAAATTCAAGATTCCGTTCATTGGCGACCTGGCAGAGAAGCAGGCCAACAGCTAGAGGGGCAAGACAAAGCATTTGCGTGAACGGATGCCGTGCGAGCGCCGATCCTGCCGGGGAGCGGGACCGCGCCAGGCATCAGATCCGGAGCCTGACACAACCTGCGCAAATCACCAGAATCGTTTGATCTCAAACCCGCAAATTTGATCACAACCGCAAAAGGAGATAACGTGACCGAAGAAATTACGCAATCCGGACTCTCTGACAATGCCGCCGGCGCGCTGGCCTATATAACCGTCATTCCGTCGATCATTTTCCTGATCGTCGAACCCTACAACAGGAACACCTTCGTGAAGTTCCACGCCTGGCAGAACATCTTCCTATGCATAGCCTGGTTTGCAATCGCCGTGATCGGCATCGTACCGATTCTCGGCTGGCTGATCTTTGCCGTCGGCTCGATCGCGCTGATGATTGCCTGGGTCATTTGCCTGGTCAATGCCCTGCAAGGCAAGCGCTTCAAGCTGCCGTATATCGGCAACTTGGCTGAAAAGCAAGCCGACGCCTGAGGAGCAATCCAGGCATACCGCCAGCGGCGCCGCAGCCCAAGGCCTGCGGCGCCGCTGGCTTTTCTCACCGGTCTATTTCGGAACAGTACCTAACTATCCGGGTCCGCCCCGGAAATCTTACTTGACAATTACATTAACAACAGTTTCTCTTATCATCAGTCTCGATTCGCGCACTCTATATGCGTAGCCGGCCTGTGAGCTGTTCCTTTCTGGTTAAAATGGCCTGAAGGAACAGTGACCGTTTCCGCAGAAAAGATTGAAACCTAAAAGGAGCCACTGTGTCTGAAGAAACGACTAATCCATCTGGCCTATCTGAAAATGGCATCGCCGCGCTCTCCTACATCACCTTCATCCCGGCGATCCTTTTCCTGATTCTTCCGCGTTACAACCGCAGCGCTTATGTGCGCTTTCACGCCTGGCAATCGCTCCTGCTAAACGTTGTGGCATTTTTGTCCAGTTTTCTCGTGACCTATATGGTCTTGCCTTTCATGCTTCCGGAGGCAGGCATCCTCCTGGCCATTGTCCGGATCATCTGGGGCATCTGGCTGGGCGCTTGGGTGGTGTGGGCTGTGGCCGCATTGAACGGAAGAAAGTTGGAGATGCCGATTCTGGGCAAACTTGCCGATCGTGTGGCGAACCCCAGCTTCTAAACACCTGGACGGCGCAAGTTGTGGCGAACGGCCCCTTTAGCGGGGGGCCGTTACGCCCTAGCGCCGCTTGCCTTTTGGACCGAACCGCTTCTTCTTTGGTCCATGGGGCGTGCCGTCTTTGCTCCGATTCTTTTTCCCCCAGGGCGAAGACTTAGCGGTCTTGCTGCCTGACCGATTCCCGGTCAGCCGCAGTCCTTCCTCGACAATTGAGAATTGCAGCTTGCGCTCAGCCGCCAAAATGCGGTCCAGGATTACCTGCACCCGGTCGCCCGCGCGAAAGCGGCGGCCCGTGCGCTCGCCGATGATCTCGTGCGTATTTTCGCGCCAGGTATACCGGTCGTCCCGCAGCGAATCGATGGGCACCAGCCCCTCGACAAAGAGGTCGGTAAGTTCAACAAAGAGCCCATATTTGGCCGGATTCAGGACCAGCGCCGCAAACTCCTCGCCCACCCGATCCTGCATAAAGCGAACCTTCTTCCACTCCACCAGTTCGCGCTCGGCCTCGGCAGCGCGCCGCTCGGTCTGACTGGTCTCCTCGGCAATCTGCGCCAGCTCCGCTTCAGGAATCGGCGGCTCAATCACCGCGTTGTCATCCTGAGCCGGGTGCCCCACCCTCGCCGCGTCTTTGTTTTTGCGGCTATCGGGGTCCCCACGGACAGGTCCACGTCCGTGGGGTGATCTTGGGTCGGATTCCACAAGACCCGGCAGTCCTTCATTCGGGTGCGACCATGGCGAGCTATGCCTTCCCTTAGCCACCACTCCCCTACCGCTCACGCCCTTGCTGAGCAGCGCCTTGGCAATCCGATGAACAATCAAATCCGGGTACCGCCGGATCGGCGAAGTGAAATGCGTATACGAGGGCGCAGCCAGCGCAAAGTGGCCTTCATTAAACTCCGAGTAGCGAGCCTGCTTGAGCGAGCGCAGCATCAGGTAGCTCAGAATCCGCTCCTCCGGCTTGCCCTCGATCTTTGCGGCCAGCTTCTGGTACATACGCGGCGTCACTGGAATATCCTCGGGCACCTCGTGCTCGCGCGCACGCCGTCCGCTGCCGTAAGCGTCCCGCCGCTCGCTGCGAGTCTGGATTCGCCGCACCGGCAAAACGACCAGCCCGAGTGAGTAACCAAAGCTCGCTGCCAACTCCTCAAACTGCACCACGCGCCGCGGCTCCGGCTTCTCATGAATCCGGTAAAGCGAAGGTACGCCCAGGTCCTCAAGCCAGGTGGCCACGCATTCATTGGCCGCCAGCATAAACTCCTCAATCAGCCGATTGGCCCACGTGCGCTCCGACTTGGTCACACCGCGCATCTGCCCCTGCTCGTCAAACTCAATCACTGGCTCAGGTAAATCAAAATCGATGCTCCCCCGCTCCTCGCGCCGCTTGTTCATCAGCTCGGCCAGAGTCCGCATCCGCTCAAAATCCGGGCGCTTCCGCGCTTTTTCCTTTTGGTCGAGTATTTCGGTGACCTCTGTATACGTCATCCGCGCCGCCGAGCGAATCACACCCTCGACGATTTCGTAGCTCTCAATGCGCCCCTCTGGATCGAGCTGAATGATGCAGCTTAGAACCAGTCGGTCCTCACCGGGGCGCAGGCTGCAAATATTGGTCGAGAGCTCCTGCGGAAGCATGGGAATCGCGCGGTCGGGAAAGTAAACACTGGTTCCTCTCAGCCTTGCCTCAAGGTCGAGGTTGGTACCCTCGCGCACATACTCGGCCACATCGGCAATATGGACCTGCAACTCGTGGCCGCCGTCGGCGCGCTCCGTCACCAGCACCGCATCATCGAAATCGCGAGCCGTCTCGCCATCGATGGTCACGATGGGAAGACCGCGAAAATCGGCCCTGCGGGCAGCCTCGTCCTGGTCGAGATGGGCCACACTGCGGGCTTCCGCCAGCACTTTTTCCGGAAAGATCCGCGGCAACTGGTGCTTGCGGATCATCATCTCCACATCCACGCCAAAGTCATCCGGATCGCCCAGCACCTCAATCACGCGGCCCACCGGCGGCCGGGTGGGTGTCGGCCAACTGGTAATCTCCACGTCCACCACCAGCCCTTCCAGATTGTCGTGAATCGAGTGTGCCGCAGCCTCCGCACCCAGCACCCGGTGGGGCGTTCGAGCCTCAACGGCAGACGGCAATTCTTCTCCGTCGGGAATCAAGATGGGCTGCGTCATCCGTTCGTCGAAAGGCACAACCGAATGTCCCTGCGCACGATCGGACCGCGCATAGTGAAAAACACCCACCACCGTAGGATTGCGCCGTTCCAGCACGCGAACAATGCGCCCCATTTGCCGCCCATCGGCCTTTGGCGGCTCCACTTCCACCAGCACTTGGTCGCCCTGCATCGCCCCATTGATCTCATTCGGCGGGATAAAAATATCTTCGGTGCCTGAAGCCTGCCTGGCATTGAGCCGCACAAATCCGTAGCCGTCTCGATGCAGATCAAGCCTGCCGGCAGCGAGGTTGTCGCGCGTTCCCGCCGGCTTGGGAATGCTCCAGTGTTCGCGGTCTAGCTTTAGCAGTTCCCCGCGCGCGGTAAGCCGCGCCAGTTGCTCCAGCAGCAGCCGCCGCTCTCGGCCGCCACCTAGGCTCAACTCGCGAACCAGTTGCTTGTACCCGGCCTTTTGCCCTGCGGGGCGAGCGATCCGCTCCATCAATTCACGATCGGTCATAAATAGAGAGTAGGGCATTGACGCGGTGAGATTAAATCGCCAAAGCTTGTTTTCGCACAACACTCCGTGCCCCATCCTTTCGCCTTTTTTGGGCGAAAGGGTGGGAAACTACGAACCTCAATCAGTTTGGCTTATTGAGAGACGGTTTTGCGGGATTTGCTCTGAGCTTTGGATCTTTTCATTGGCCCATAAACCGTCAGGGTAATTTGTGCATTAAGTTCGGATGCGGCCTTCAGTGCCTCTGGCGAGATTGACGACCAATAACAACTGCCCGGGCCCGGCGCTTCAATGCCAATATCGAATTCGCGAGACCTGGCGTCATCCCAGAGGTTTCTTGCGTCCGGCGGGAGATCGCGAATCAGTTCGCAAAACCATCGTATTTCCGACTCCGGGCTGTGGCGACTCCGCCACGGTGCCGCGAGACGCGCTTTGTAGGCTCGCCTCTCGCGTCCTACGTAATAGACTTTGATTTTCTTGCCCATTGCGGCAACCAATGGCATTAAATCAGATTTTGAGTAAATGCAAAGTGGAGCATTCAGGAAATGCGTTTTGTCCATAACACTTTGGCTCATCGGCATTTGCGCCCTTGGAAAGAATCTAACACGTCCAAGACGTTACCTAGTTCGAGGTATCCCACTCTAGGCTGTGCCGAGATGGGCATGAAATCCGGCTTTACCCTCCGCCACTCCGCCGGAAATCTATCAACTTTGGTTCCGGATAGCCGTTGCTTCCCCCGCCTTTTCCCTAAACCGGCGGAGGGGCTTAGAATGACCGTAACGCGGTATTCTGGGGAACTGCGAAGACGTACCATCGAAGGTGTAACCGTCCGTGGCTGCCGTAGCATGATCATCCGGCAGCCCGAAAGTAAAGATACTTGAATCCCAGGCAGTTTTATTGCCTTTTTACCCCAGTCCCTTCAGGACAGAAAAGGAATCTCATCTTGAGCGCAATGTGGAAACCCACCCAGCCCCAACCGACTCACCCCGCCCCTACACCGGAACCCTACCGCCCCGCGCCAGTCGCCACCGTCGTTGATTCCACGAGTCGCGCCCCAGCCGTGAATGGTGAGCAGGCCACCATCGGTAAGGGACTGCTCGTCAAGGGCGAAATCAGCGGCTCGGAGTCGCTGTATATCGATGGCAAAGTCGAGGGCAGCATCAACCTCCCCGGCAACCGCATCACCGTGGGCCGCAATGGTCAGGTAGCGGCCAGCATCACCGCTCGCGAGATCGTGATTCTAGGCAAAATTCGCGGCAACATCTCCGCGACGGACCGCGTGGAAATTCGCGCCGAAGGTTCACTCACCGGCGATGTCGCCGCTGCCCGCATCAGCATTGAAGACGGCGCATTCTTCAAGGGTGGAATCGACATTCGCAAGCCGGAAGGCAAGTCTTCAGCAATCCAGGCTGTGCCTGAGGCGCCCAAGGCAGTCCAGGCCTAACTGCGTTTCAGCTATCGCTCCGGCACACAAGCTCCCGCATCGGTGGGGGCTTGTGTGTTTTCACCCCGGTGTACCGCCGGTATTCTCGAAATTGGATTCGTCTGAGGCCAAGAGCAGAAATATCAGCAAGTTCCACGGACGCAAGGTGGGAATAAAATACATCCGAGCTTTTGTAAAAGATAGAAATTAATGTTGGCGGAAAAACGAGCCGGAAACCGTCTGGAAGCCCCTCACACCAGCCCCAGCCGCTTCATCATCACCCTGGGCAGCGCCGAACCCGCTTTCTCCAGAACCCACAATGAGGCTACCGTCCAAACAGCGGTTCCGGCCACAATCTGGCCCAGGTCAATCCAACGAATCTGCGCGTTCACATGCGGGTGAACCAGGTAGCCCAGCAAGCTCCCCACGCCCAGGATGACCAACCAGGCAACTGTGCCGCCGGCCAGTCCGGCTAGCAGGCAGCGGCCCAATTCGGCAAAGTCCAGGCTGGCCAGCGAAACCATGTGCCGCTTATGCAGCAGCACAGCGAGGCTAACGGCCTGGAGCGCAATGCCGACGTCGGACGCCAGCGCCAGACCGGCGGCTCCGCGCCAGCCATAGCCGAATCCGTAGAGCGGGAAGGCGGCCAGGGTAATGATGGTGCTGGCCAGCATGGGCAGCCATGTGATTCCAGCGGCGTAGAAGGAACGAGCATAAATTGACTGTGCCGACCAAAGGAAGAGCGAGAGCGTGTAGAGGGCAAAAAAGAGAGCGGTCTGGCGCACATCGAATGGAGTGAATCGGCCCCCGCCGAAGATCAAGCCGACGATGGGCTGCGCCAGCGCGATCAAGGCCGAGGCTGCCAGTAGTCCCAGCGCGACAACACGGGAGACGGAGTCCGCAACACCGACCGCAAACTCATAGTGTTTGCCCCTGGCCCAGAGCTGGGCAAAGAAGGGTAGCGAGGCGACTCCCGCGGCCTGCGCCAGCATGGTCATGGGCGCGGAGAAAAGCTGTTTGGCGTTGGCCAGACGCGTAATGTCGCCGGCTACGTTCGAGGCGTAGTAGCCCGCGAAGTACTGATCTAGAAAGGGGAGCGTGAAGCCGAACATGAGTGGCAGTGTCATCTGCAGCCACAAGCGCAGGCCAGGATGGCGAAGGTCGATGCCCAGGCGGTAGCGAACGCCGGCGCGGGCTGCGCCCAGCGCGTTGAGGGCGAACGATCCCAGGAGGAATCCCGTGGTTGCGCCGATTGCCAGGGATGAAACCCCGAACCGGCGGTGCAGAAACACGCCTCCGCCGATGATGCACAGGTTGTAGATAAGGGGAGTAATCGCCTGATAGAGAAACTGCTTGCGCACCAGCAACGTGGCTCCCAGCACGCTGCCGATAAAGAGGAAAATCTGCGCGGGAAGCAGAATCCGCGTCATGTGAGCGCAAAGCGCAACCTGCTCCGCGCTGAAGCCGTGGTTGGTAAAGCGAATGAAGGGCTCGGCGAGGAACATGAGCACGATGGTGGCTGCGGTGAGCACCGACGCCATAAGGTTGAGCACGATAAACAGAACACGCTCTCCCTCGGCCTCTTCATCGCGCTCACGATAGCGGTTCAGGATAGTGACAAATGTGATGGAGACAGCTCCGCCAACCAGGAAGTTGTTCATCAGGTCGGGCAAGCGAAAAGCGGCAACGTACGCATCGGTCTGTGGCCCCGCGCCGAAGAGCCATGCGATGAATTTGCCGCGCGCGAGTCCGATAATGCTGGAGAGAAAAGAAGAAGACGCCAGCAGGATGCTCGCAGTAAACGCCGTATGCGCATGCGATGGGCGCAGCATTCCCAAACCGCGCGCCCACCGTGAAGGCGCGTTGAGCGAAGGTTGAGTCTGGTGCGATTCTTCCACTTCAGTCGATTCTAATGGTCTTCAGCGCCGCCGGATGGTTCTCTTCTGAACTGAATCTGAAAGAGCAAGCCACCAGCCCATATCTTCCAAGTAGACTGTCCGCAGGGGGCATTGCGTGCAGCGAACGATTGGATTTGCGCTTGGAGTGGTTCTTGGGGTAAATGCGATTGCACAAACGATTCATGGCCGGGAGGGAATCACCTTGCCGCCGCCGCCCGCCGTTGAGGTTGTCCCGGTCACCGACGATTACTTCGGAACCAAAATCACTGACGATTATCGATGGCTTGAAGACGCAAAGAGTCCCGCCACGCGCGCCTTTATCGACGCGCAAAACGCCTACACCGCGCAATATTTCAAGCAGACGAGCATCCGCCCGCAAGCCGTCGAAGGACTGACCGCTCTCGAAAACATATCCGAGACCAGTGCGCCCTTCGAGCGGGCAAACAATTATTTTTTCGGCCGCCGTCTGGCCGGCGAGCAGCAGTTCTCCATCTATGTCCGCCACGGCTGGAAAGGACAGGACCAGCGCCTGCTTAACCCGGCCAAGCTGAGCAGCGACTCCAATACTTCAATCTTCATGACGGATGTTTCCCGCGATGGAACGCTCCTGGCCTACGGGATCAGGATCGGCGGAGCGGACGAAACCGGCATCCATCTCTTAAATGTCAAGACTGGCCAGAGTCTCCCGGATGAGTTGCCCAGGGCCCGCTACTTCGGCGCCAGCTTTTCGCCAGATGGAACCAGCCTCTATTACGCGCGTAACGACAAAGATGGAACGCTGCTTTACCGGCACGCACTGGGCACGCCTCTCTCCGCCGATACGCTGATACTCGGCCACGAGTTTCACGGTGAGCCGCTCGCCGGCAACGACCTTTTCTCTGGCGCAGTGACCGACGACGGCCGCTACCTGGTGGTGACAATCAGCCGCGGCGTGCCGCCCCGCCGCGTGGATATTGTCTTTCGCGACCTCTCCAAACCCGATTCGCCTTTTCAAATTCTGGTCTGGGGCATCGAATCGCGCTTTGCAGCCATCTACGCAAAGAATGCATGGTACGTGAAGACGGACCTGAATGCTCCCAATGGCCGCATCCTCAAGGCAGTTCCCGGCACCCCGCCCGATGCATGGAAGAACATCGTACCCGAGGGGCCGGATGTGCTCGATAACTGGTCGATCGTGGGTGGAAAGCTCTACGCAAACCGGCTGAAGGACGTGAAATCAGAGACCACTGTCTACTCCCTCGACGGAAAGCCAGCAGGAAAGATCGAATACGACGGAATCGGCTCTGCCTCAGGAGTCTCCGGCCTGACGACGGACCGCTACGGCTACTTCAGCTTTGAGTCGTTCATCGTGCCGTGGACCATCTACCGTCTGGATACCAAAGCGGGAAAGCGCGAAGTCTTTTTCCAGCCCAAAATCCCCTTCGATTCCAGCCAGTATGAGCTGAAGCAGGTCTTTTTCAAGTCGAAGGATGGGACGCAGGTGCCCATGTTCATCGCCGGCAAAAAAGGCCTGAAGATGGACGGGACTGAACGGCTGCTGATGACCGGATATGGCGGCTTCAACATCAGCCTTACCCCCGATTGGAGCTCCCGCGCGGCCTGGTGGCTTGAGCAGGGCGGATGGTTTGCGGTTCCTAATCTGCGTGGCGGCGGCGAATATGGCGAGAGCTGGCACGAGCAGGGAATGTTTGAGCGCAAGCAAAACGTATTCGACGATTGGTTTGCGGCAGCCGAATACCTGATTGCCAACAAATACACTTCCCCTGAGCACTTTGCCATCACCGGCCGCTCCAACGGCGGACTGCTCATGGGCGCGTCCATCGCCCAGCATCCTGAGCTGTTTTCAGCCGTGATGTGCGGTTACCCGCTGCTCGATATGCTGCGCTTCCACAAGTTCCTGGTGGGTGGATACTGGACCACAGAGTACGGCTCCGCGGAAAACGAAAAACAGTTCCCCTATCTGCTCAAGTACTCTCCTTACCAGAACTTGAAAGCGGGCGCCGCCTACCCTGCGGTTATGTTCTTTACCGGCGACAGCGACACACGCGTTGATCCGCTGCATGCCCGAAAGATGACAGCCCTCTTGCAGTCGGCCAACACCAGCGGCCGTCCCATTCTGCTGCACTATAGTCTGGCCGGAGGTCACAGCAATGGCGTGGGCGTGAACCAGCAGGTCCAGGACGATGCTGACCAGTTAACTTTCCTGTGGACTGAAACCGGTCAGCCTTAGGTACGTAAGTAGCTGGTGGTTCATTGGACAGGTACTCAACCGAATCGCTCCGCCGTAACCTCATGCCCTCGGGTTGCCCTTCCGATAAGGAATGTGCGTGACCTACGCAGCACGTTCCGATGGGCGGTAATTCATTGGCAGCAGCCGCGGGAATTGAACGCCATGCCGCAAGTGAGGCCGCTCTCGGTCCGATGCAAAGCCGGTTTGCCGTTGGGTGGCTGGCTGTTCCCGGCTCGATTCAGGCCGCCGGGATGCCGCTGGGCGCGGAGCCAAGATGCCACTAGTCGAGACCGAGACCGGCAAAATCGAACGGCAGGAGGAGGAAGCCCGGCTGGCCGCGCTAGGGGCGCTCGGGATTCTCGATACTCCCTCCGAATCCAGCTACGACACTGTTACGCGGCTAGCTGCTGAATATTTCCAGGCAGATTCAGCCGGGCTCGGCTTTGCCGACGATAGCCGCATCTGGATCAAGTCGAACTATGGCGACCATGTGCGCGAGTTGCCCCGGAATAACTCCATCTTCGATATGGTGCTTGCGAACAACGGGCCGGTAATGATGACGGATAGTTACGCGCAATCCAGACTGGAAGAGCAAGCGCCACGTCTAAGGCAGCTCGGATCGAGTTTCTTCGCCGCCGCTCCCGTCCGATCATTCGACGACAGAATCCTTGGAGTATTAAGCATCTTCTGGCGTGAACCTCGTCCCAGCCTGACGCCCGACGAACTGCGCATGCTTGCCAGCCTTGCCGATATGATTTCCAGCCAGTTGGAATTGCGCAGACTGCGCAGATCGTTCGCAGGAAACGGCACGCGCAAATCTCGCGCTGCAACCGCAGCACCTGGCTGGCCGCGCAGATCTGACCTGCGTCGCGCCCTCGATGATCGCCAGTTCGTCCTCTACTACCAGCCCGAGGTCGAACTCTCCACCCGCAAGATCGTTGGCCTTGAGGCGCTTATTCGCTGGGCCCATCCCGAGCGGGGTCTCATTCCGCCCATGGACTTCATCCCGCTGGCCGAGAAGAGCGGTTTGATTCTGCCCATCGGTGACTGGGGACTCGCCGAGACCTGCAAGCAAATCCAGACTTGGTGCCGCGAAGATTCCCGCCACGGCTCTCTTCGGGTCTGCGTCAATCTCTCCGCCCGCCAGTTCTCCCGCGAGGGTCTGGCCGACCACGTTGAGGCGCTGCTGCTTCAATCCGGCATCTCCAGCCGGCAACTCGGCCTCGAGATGACCGAGTCAAGCCTGATTCCCAACATACAAATCGCCCTGGAGGTGCTGGGCAGCCTGCGCAAGCTGGGCGTCTCCCTGCTCATGGACGACTTCGGCACCGGTTACAGCTCGCTCAACCATCTGCATTCCTTCCCTTTTGACGTGCTCAAGATCGACCGCTCATTTGTGGGCCGGATGACCGAGGGCGATCAGCCGCTGCAAATCGTGCGCACCATCATCGAGCTGGCCCGTGTGCTGGGCATGGACGTAGTCGCTGAGGGAATCGAGACCTATGAGCAATATCGCCTACTACGGCAGTTGGGTTGCCGCTTCGGCCAGGGCTTCCTCTTCGCCCGCCCTTTGAGCGTCGAGGCTATCACTCAACTCCTGCGTCTCCCAGGACGCATCCTCCCCGAACCTGCAGCATGTGAATTCGTTCCCGCCTGACCGAGCGCGGCTTTGGATCCGCAACCGGTAAGCAGTTTCAATTTGGAACACGTGAGGCACCGCTCCTGATTAGGAATTTCCTCGCCCATTCACATCGGAATTTCCTCAAGCTCGCACCCCATCCCCGCAGTATGCTCCATCCCATGCAGCAATCCGTAGAGTCTTCGCCCTCGCTCTCCCCCTCCAGCTTTGCCAATTTGCTGGCAGCGCTGGCTGCGCCCGAAGCAGCCGCGACCATCCGCGATCCCGCCTGGAACGATGATGCCCTTGAAGACGATGTTGCGTCTCTCAGTTACGAGCGTGCCTTGCGCACTCATGCGCGCTACCGCCCTGGCGACTCCAGCGACTGTTCGCTCACCCAGCCCGCAAATGCCACGCCAGTCGATAGCGATGAAGCCGCCGCGCCCCCGGCCAGGCTTTCAACCGCGCCGGCTGAATCCTGGACCGCAAGCAATCCCGCCGCATCGCTTGACCGCAATCTGAAGTCCGCCAGCATTACCATCCGCATGAGCACGTCAGAGTGCGAGCAACTCCGCAAGCGCGCCGCCGAAGCCGGGCTCACCGTCTCCGCCTACCTGCGTTCCTGCACCTTCGAGGCTGAATCCCTGCGTGCACTGGTCAAAGAAACGCTGGCCCAATTGCGGCCTGAAGCGCAGAAAAAAAGGCTGGCCGCCTCCGCCCGGCTCCGCCGGTCCTGGTTTAGCTGGTTGCTCCGGCTCCTGCCGCGCTGGCCCGCCAATCAGCGCGTTGCCCAGGCCTGATCACTCCGCTTCCAGCACCAAACACTTCAGGTACTCAGTCTCCGGCAAATTCAGCACCACCGGATGATCGGGAGCGGCGCCGCGCCGTTCCAGCAGTCGCACGCGCCTTCCAGCATCGGCTGCGGCTGAGGCCACACTTCCCTCGAGATCGCTCCAGCTCACGTGGTGCGAGCAGGAACAGGTCACCAGGAGTCCGCCGGAGCGCAGCATCTTCAGCGCACGCAGATTCAGTTCCTTGTAGCCGCGCAGCGCTCCCTCAACCGCCCGCTTGGTCTTGGCAAATGCTGGCGGATCGAGCACGATAGCGTCAAATTTCTCTTTTTCAGACCAGTCGCGCAAAATCTCAAACGCATCTCCCACAACCCAATCCACCTGCGCCGTAATCCGGTCGCGATTGGCATCCAGATTCCTTTCCGCCACTTCGAGAGAAGCGCGCGAAGAGTCGACTCCAGTAACCTGTTTCGAAACCTGGGCCAGATGCAGCGCAAACCCTCCCTGGTAGCAGCAAACGTCGAGCGCACGCCCAGCCGCTCCGCCCAGTTTCCGCGCCCACTCCGCCGTGGCAGCGTAGTTAGCCCGCTGGTCCAGAAATGCCCCCGTCTTCTGTCCCGCATTGGCGTCGTAATGAAACTTGAGCCCATTGAGCAGAAATTGTGTGCTGAAGACTTGAGTCCCAGCATCAGCAACAAACAACGGCTCCGAACTCGGCGCCAGCCCTTCCAATTCCCGCATCCGCGGATCAGGCCGCTCCAGAATCGCCGTCGGCTCCAGTTCCTTTTGCATCACGCGCACGCAAGTCTCTCTCACCGCTGCCGAGTCCAGCCCTTTGGTAAGCAATTGCAGAATCACCAGTTCGCCGTACTTATCCGCCACCAGCCCTGGCAACTCATCCGCCTCACTGAAGCACAGCCGGCATGCATTATTCCGCTCGTCGAGCAGAGATTTCCGCCGGTCAATCGACGCCCGCAACCGATTCGCCATCAACTCAAGCCAACCAGCCTCATCCAGACCCGAGCGCGAAACCATCCGCAGCGCAATCTGCGACGAAGGGCTATAAAGCGCCGTACCCAGCAGCAGGCCCCGGCTATCGGCCACCGGCAAAAGCGCCGGTGGGTCGCCCTCAGGCAACTCCATGCTCTCGATATCTGAGGCATAAACCCACAGATGGCCGCTGCGCAGCCGGTCAGCGGCACGCCGGTTCACCTTGGCGCCATATGCCGAGCGAGACTTCTCGTGAATCGGTTCAACAGGCCCCGTTGGCGTGTCAGCTTTCAGCGTTTTTCGGGCCACAGCAACTTTGGATGTACGCGGTTCGGTCATAAGCTCCCATTGAAGTGTAGATTGACCACGTCCGGAAAGATACTAACTCACATCGCCCAGAACTTAGCCTCTTCCGCTTCAACACGCATATCGAACGAATGCGGCCTATAATAAAGCATGGCGACAGTCCGGCAGCCCATACCGGCAGACGTTCCCAGCGCGTCCTCATCTCCCGCGGTGGAAGTGCAGGCTGCTGTGCCCGGTGCCGTCCGACGCGCCCTCGACCAGCGTTTTGAAGCGCTACTTAAGCAGGTCCAGGCCAACCGCCCCAGTGAAGATGTCACCCTTATCCGCAAGGCATGGGAGTTCTGCGTCAAGCACCACGAGGGGCAGATGCGCGCCTCCGGCGAGCCCTACATCGTACACCCGCTCGAGGTGGCCGAGGTGCTGGCGGAGATGAAGATGGACTCGACCGCCATCGCAGCCGGCCTGCTGCACGACTCCGTTGAAGACACGCCCGCCACCAACGAAGAAATCCGGGCCAAATTTGGCGACCAAGTGGCTCACATCGTCGAGGGCGTCACCAAAATCGACAAAATCCAGTTTGCGAATCGCGAAGACCGCCAGGCTGAAAACGTGCGCAAGATGCTGCTGGCCATGGTGGAAGATGTGCGCGTGGTGCTCATCAAGCTGGCTGACCGCCTCCACAACATGCGCACCCTCGAGCACCTCAAGCCCGACCGTCAGGAGGCCATCGCCCGCGAAACCCAGGAGATTTACGCTCCGCTGGCCCACCGTCTGGGCATGGGCAAAGTGCGCGGCGAACTTGAGGACCTGGCCTTTCGCTACACTGACCCCGTCAGCTACGAGAAAGTATCTGCCGCCGTTGAAGCCCGCCGCATTGAGGGCGAGCAGTTTTTGCGCGGAGTCGAAGATACGTTGGTCGAGCAACTTCGCGAGAACAGCATCGAGGCCCGCGTCGAGTGGCGCATCAAGCGGCTCTACTCCATTTACCAGAAGATCGAGCGCTCCAAGGTCTCCTTTGACCAGGTCTACGATCTGCTCGCAATCCGCGTCATCACCCAGGACGTAGCCTCCTGCTATGCCGTCTTCGGGCTCATTCACACTATCTGGCGACCGGTACCGGGTCGCATCAAAGACTTCATCGCCAGCCCCCGCGCCAACCGCTACCAGTCGCTGCACACCACAGTCATGGGCGCCAGCGGCCATCAATTCGAAGTGCAGATCCGTACTGAAGAGATGCATCGCATCGCAGAGGAAGGCATCGCCGCCCACTGGAAGTACAAATCCGGTGGAGCGATTATGACGGCCCGCGACGAGGAGCGGCTTGGCAAAAGGAGATGACCGACCCCAACGAATTCCTTTCCAGCCTGAAGATGGACCTTTATCCCGACGAGGTCTATACCTTCACGCCCAAAGGGAAAGTCGTTGTGGTTCCCGCCGACGCCACGCCGGTGGACTTTGCCTACACCATCCATACCGAAGTCGGCCACACCTGCGTAGGAGCCAAGGTCAACGGCCGCATGGCGCCCCTGCGCACCAAGCTGCGCACCGGCGACATCGTTGAAATCGTCACCCAGAAAGATCACAAGCCCAGCCGCGACTGGCTCACCTTCGTCAAGAGCCCCCGAGCCCGCAACAAAATCAAGCATTGGCTCAATGAAGACCAGCGCCGCCGCGCCGTCGAAATCGGCCGCAAGTTGCTGGAGCGCGAAGCCCGCAAATATAAAGTCCCGATGAGCCAGATCGTCGATCAGGACCTCAGCCGCATCGCCAACGAGTACGGCGTTGCCACCGCCGCCGATCTGCTGGCCACTCTGGGCCAGGGCAAAAACTCCGCCCGCCACGTGCTCAACAAGCTGTCTCCCGGCAGCACCAACCTGCCCACCGAACCCGTTCCTGAAACCAAGCCCGGCAGCGGCGAGTCGGCCATGTCCGATGCCGTGCGCAAGCTCCATCTCACCGGCTCTGACTCGCTCCAGGTCGAGGGCCAGAACGACCTGCTCGTCTATCGTGCCCGCTGTTGCAACCCCATTCGCGGCGAAGAGATCGTGGGTTACGTCACCCGCGGCAAAGGCGTAGCCGTCCACGCCCGCAGTTGCTCCAATGTGCAGAATCTGCTCTACGAGAGCGACCGCCGCATCGCCGTCGAGTGGTCCCGTGTCGGCGACCAGGCCGGCCGTCCCCAGCGTTATCCAGTCAAAATCACCATCTCCTGCGACGACCGCACCGGCATGTTGAAAGAACTAACCGCCGTAATCTCCGACGACAACACCAACATCCGCACCGTAGATATCAGCCGCAACGAAGACGGCGAAGCCTCCATAGCCTTCGTAGTAGAAGCCGAAGACCTCCGCCACCTGAACCGCATGGTCCTCGGCATTCGAAGAGTAGCCGGCGTCCGCGCCGTGCAGCGCACCTCGAAGCTTTAAATGCGGCTTCCAGTTGCTAGCCTCTTGCTTCTACCTTTCGCGGCACTTTCAAATATAGGCATTGTGTCAGGGCAGGACTTTAGTCGTGCCGAAAAGGCCACAAAATATGGTGGGCTTTAGCCCCACGCAGACAAGGTCAACTCCTACGCCGAGAAACTGAGGTTGGCTTTCTGGAAAGACCCGCAAGGCCAGCTGTAAAAGCTGGATCAGAAACGATATCAGGGAAGAATTCCTGAACTATCGAGGCGTCTTTTGTCGCGATAGCTAACACAGCTAGAGCCAGATGAGAGACTTCCTCAAGTGGCACACCCTGCTTGTTTGCGAATAGTTTCAGCGCTCTCTTAAACCGCGCAGCCCTAACTGCCGATTTTAGCTGATTCGCAGAATTGACCCCTGCCAGGCTGAAAGCCTGTAAACACCTAGTTTCGATTCGCGCAGGAAACGGTTTGCCGTCTGCAGCTGCCTTTCGCCAGCTAAGTCCCTCAGGAAAGTGACACTCAAAAAATGCAAGCAGTCGCGCTGAATCAAGTGGCGTATTGCCTTCCTGTCCGTTTGAATAGGGCGTGAGATACGACTCAATAATCAGCTCGCGTTGAACTCGAAGAGCCTCAAATTGATTGTCCAGAAGCTCAAGAACTCCTGCCAGCATAGCAAAGCTTCGCTTTATCGAATCCGGGTACAGAATCTTCGATTTGTAGACTACCTCGTGCTCGATCTCTGCCCAGGCGTGTTCTAAAATGCTCCGCACCTGGATCTCAAACCATTCTGTAGCGATCTCGCGATATTCGAACCGCTCGGTTTTCAGCCGAACAATAAGATGAACCGAGCGGTAGCCAAAATCACGCAGACCAAGCTGCTCTCTTTTGTCGATTGATCTCCTGGAGTCGACGTCGAACCGCCTCTTTAGGGTCTCCACAACCTTGTCAACATCAGACGAGTAATACGTGATTACGCGTACCCCAATCTTGTCCGTGACCTGAGATGCGGGATCGGAGTATTCCTTTTCTATGAGCTTCAAGCGCAGAGATTCCGGA
>JBEKUB010000046.1:0-49607 GCA_049515455.1 Occallatibacter sp. | reverse complement strand
CGCTTGCCCTCGGGAAAGACGAAAAGCGGCATTCCCGAGCGCAGGGCCTTAACGCCGGCGCCCATGCTCGCAAGCGTGCTGTGAGCATTGTCGGTATCAATGGGAATCTGCCCGGAACGATCCAAATACCACCCGATAAATGCGATGGGCCACAAGCCCTTTTTGGCAAGAATGCGAAATTGGAAGGGCAGCCCGGCGAAGATCACCGGGGTATCCATGTACGAGGTGTGGTTGGAGGCGTAGACGGCGACCGGGCATCGGCGCAGATTCTCTGCCCCGCGGACGATAAGCTTCGATCCCGAGACCTGCACCAGCGCCCTCGCCCAAATCTGGCTGATGCGGTGCTGGATGCGGCCGCTCTTATCCATGAACGAAACCAGCAGCGCCAGGGAACCGCAAACGACCGTAATCAGCGTGAAAATTGGAGTCTGGATCAGGTTGGTGCGCCAACGATGGAACCTGGGCAATGGATTTGGCCGGCGGCTCATTCTGAATCACTCCTACGGGCGAGCAGCAGGGGCCGGGCCTCACCGACTAGAAATACCGATCCGGAGATGACGATCACCCCGTCGCCGGCGCGCTGCACAACCTGTTGGTGAGCGAGCTCAAGCGCCTGGGCGACCGATTCGGCGGCGACAGCCGGAGTTCCTGTGGACTGGGCAGCGGACATCAGATCGCCAAGGGCAGCAGCTCGGGCGCTGTGGATGGGAGCCAAAACCACTTGATCGAAGAGCGGAAAGAGAATCTGCGCCATCTCAGAGAGTGGCTTATCGCGCAGACAGGAGAAGATGAGGCATCGTGGATGCTTTTCACGCAATAAGCCTGTCAGCCCAGAGCGAAGAGCCCAAGCTCCAGCGGCGTTGTGCGCCACATCCAGAATCCATTCCACGCCGTCTTTGTGGATACGCTCCAGGCGTCCAGGCCAGCGCGTCTGGCGAATGCCTTCCGCGATCGTCGCCAGGGTGATCGGAAAGCCGTGCTGCACGGCCAGCTCGATTGCCGCGGCAATGGCCAATGCCAGGTTGCGATGTTGGTGGGCGCCCTCCAGCGGGGAATCGACGTGGATGGACTCGCCTAGAACTTCGACCGCATAAGGACCAACGGTATCGGCGCCGAAGGGCGGCATATAGGTCGCGGCATTCACCACGCGGACGTCAAGGCCGGCAGCGACCTCGCCCAGAACCTGGTTGGCTTCAGGGTGCTGCGGCAGGGTAATCAGCGTTCCGCCGGAGCGGAGAATGCCGGCCTTTTCACGCGCGATAGCGGCGATGGTCGAGCCTAGCCACTCGGTGTGGTCGAGCGAGATATCGGTAATGACGGAGAGCAGCGGATCGACGACGTTGGTTGCGTCGAGCCGGCCTCCCATGCCCACCTCGAGCACCGCAATCTCGGCGCCGCTTTCGGCAAAGTAGAGGAATGCCTGCGCGGTCAGAACCTCAAAGTAGCTGGGCAGTTGAGGGAGGCGACCGTCGAGCATGAGTTGGTGGGCTGCATCGTGGACGCGAAAGAAGAGGGCGGCGAAGGCGTCGTCGTCGATCTCATTGCGGTTAATTTGGATGCGCTCGTTGGCGCGCTGCAGATGAGGCGAGGTATAGAGACCGGTGCGCAATCCGGAGGTGGTAAGAATCGAGGCCAGCGTGGCGGCCGTCGAGCCTTTGCCGTTGGTTCCGGCGATTAGCACTGACGGAAAGCGGCGATGCGGATTGCCCAATGCATCGAGCAGAATGCGGATCTCGTCGAGCGAGAATTTACGGCGGGATTGGCCGGAGCTCGTGTAAAGCTCAGGCACCATTGCATTCAGTTGATCGATGGCTGCGGCGTAGGACATGGAAAGTTCAGTATAGAAGGCGAGAGCCCGTCATTAACCGATGTTACGCAGCTCGCGGCACGACTGAAGATGCTGCGGAAGAAGTCCGAACGAAAAGCGAATTTGGCAAAGGATGGATTGGCAGGGGCTAAAGCCCTATTCATTTTGCTGACCTTGTCGGCCCGGCTAAAGCCGTGCCCTTGTTACAAAGCCCCACGGTTGAGTTTTCCCGCAGCCTGTAAAGCCCAACTCATTTTGCTGATCTTATTGGCCCGGCTAAAGCCGTGCCCTTATTACAAAGCTCCTTGGGTGAGTTTTTCTCCAACCTGTGAGGTCGTGTCCTTTCGAAACATAAACGACAATTTGTGCGGCGAACACTATTGAGTATGCTATTGGTCGGGTATCACATATTGGTACTAGGCTTTCGCCTTTTCTTCATAGAAAGTATATCTAACATACTTCGTTTCATTGTCTTAGCGGAAAATGGGGGGGAGGGGGTGGGGGAGTGACTTATTGGTAACTAATTTCCTTGGCTTTGGGCTGGGTACGGACAGGTCACGAGCTTGACGGATTTGGTAAGTGGAGATGTTAAAGTGATTTTTTTCATTGGTTTGCGGTCTATTGTTGCGGCGGTGTTCCTCCGTTCTTTTGGCACTATCTCAATTGTGCGCCGGCGGAAGGATATTTTATGCAAAAGCGGAGACAAAAGATTGTGGGGGCCTGCCTTGGGGGCAGCAATCCGCTCCTGAAAAGGTTACCTTCCGATCTGGACGGGGCTTTTGATTTCATTGAAGTGTGCTCGTTGGGGGGATTCCGATCCGGCCCTACGGGACGGAGGAGGCGTTGGGTTCCCGTTCCCCGGGTTCCCCCTTCGCTGCGCTCAGGGTCCACCCGGGGCTACTCTCGTCTTCTCCCTAGCGGGAGAGAGTGAGAAGGGCTTTTTCATTCGGGGGCTTTCCTTTCGCTGAAAACACAAATAATATGTATTTGTATGTACCGTTGCGCAACTCTTGGGGGTGAGGCATGAAAATGCAGGTCATTAGCGCCTCCGAGCTGGCGCGCAACACGAGCGCCATCCTGGAACGCATTCTCACTGGCGAAACGGTCAGCGTGATGCGGAATCGCACCGAAATAGCCCATATTGTTCCCGCTAAGCGAACCATGACCGCAGCGCAAGCCATCGCCGGCCTCGGAGGAAAGTTAACCCCCGCCCAAGGCGATTCCTGGATCAAGGACAGCCGCGGAGAATTCGATCAAGGCGAATTTGATGAAGAGGTTCGAGATCCATGGGAATGATCTTCGACACTTCTATCTGGGTAGGGTTGGCCAGCGGGCAGATGTCCAGTGAAGCCGTCCTCAAAGCTGCCGGAGACGAGCAGGTCTACATTTCAGCTATTTCGCTCGGAGAGCTGAGCTTTGGCGTCGAATCGTGCAGCGATCCAGCAACACGTATGCTGCGCATCCGATCCTTGCGCAGCTTCGAACAGCGGCCTGTTCTCGATGTGACTTCCCTTACGGCCTCCGCCTTCGGCATCCTGGCCGCGTTCATGAAACAGTCGGGCCGCTCGCCGAGAACACGGGTCAACGACATCTGGATTGCTGCTCAGGCAATGGAAAATGACTATGCTCTGCTAACCGCCAACCTCAAGAATTTTGAGGGCCTCCCTGGTTTACGAATAGCTTGTCCGTGAGGATCGGGACTGGTGGAATCCCCGGTCCCCAAAGGCGAGGGACCGGGGGCACCCACAGCTTGGTTTGGGAGAGCCATCGAGACCGGGGCCACCCGCCTTAGAACCCCTAGATGGGCAGACTTGAACGGAAGTCATCATAGAACCGAACTTGAGTCGGAATCCCAGCGTGAGACGCGACTTTAGTCAGGCATCTATGCTGTTGCTTATCGTTCGTTAAAAACTGGTCGCAATAGGGCAAGTAAACCGCCATCATTTGATCGTTCCGCCCAGCCTTGTATGAGAGAGCCTCTTTTTTACGCATGCTCCGGTCGTAGTGCGTGAGTTCAAAGGCATACACAATCGATCTCATTGGTGGGCAGAGGTCAAGGAACGTTTGAAGAGTTGCATCGTCTGGCGGGTTTGACAATGGTCTTCCGATCATTATGCCATTCTGAGGACGGAAGGCAGCGCAGTAGAGGCCACGCGCAGTGTTCCAGAATGATCCGTCTTTTATCTTGCATTCGGTGATCCATTCGGCAAAGCTATTTGGAAGTGAGGTCGTTCTCTGCGACTTCGGAAAGCATTGCTCAAACTCGGCTTGGTTCGCATCCATTTGAGCCGCTTGCTCACTGACTAAAGCCTCATCGACGTGGTAGTTTCCAGAGAGTATCGCTTCCTCAAGATAGAAATAACGGGATTGAACATTGCGCCAGCTATAACGTTGCGGATAATCATGGAACCGCTTTATGTGTCGATCCATCAGCCAATGAACAGCCGTGATGCAGCTACCGGAGGCTACAAGGAGACGGCAAACCTCCATGAGCTTCATTCGCTTTTCATGCTTTGCAGTTGCTATTGCCTCCCCAAAAGCCATTTCAGGAACACGCACTTCATAACCCGATAGCATCGCGGCGATAACCGGCTCGGGATTGTTTTCCTTAGCAAGCCGATTAAGCACACTATTGTCCATGGCAATTGTGGGTTGATCTCTCATCATACGGCTGTCCTTTCCATAGCATTCTCTAAGCGTTATGCCCCAGTTCCCCTGTTTCAGATTTTCGCTGGGTGCCCCGTGTCTCCATTCTGAGACCTGGGAGAGCATATAGATCGACGAGATTACTCCCTGCTTGTCAGGTGACCTTTTACTCGCGTTCAAGCACTTTTAGCCAAGGAACGCATCACAAATTCTGGGTCGGCGGCGATGACGATAAGAAGAGCGCGCGCTGCGGCTTCCGGTTGGCGACGGCCAGACTCCCAATGACGAACCGCATCCACTGACAAGCCAAAACGATCCGCGAAACGCCCCTGGCTCAGGCGCAGGCGCTTGCGGAGACCTCGCACGTCCACGGACTCCGGCAGAGTGACTTTGTAACCCTTGCGCTCACCTTCCATGTAGGCGCGGGCTTCCGCCGTTCCTTGTGCCATCTCCTTAAACAATTTGCTCATCGCTTCCCCCTGTAATCGGCAAAGAAACTCTTCGCCATCTTGGCCAAGGCATTCTGCTCGGCCTTGCTCAAATTGCCCTTCTCCGATTTGGCATACACGGTAATGAGGAAGATCGGCAGGTCCTCACCTCCGTACAGATAAACGACTCGTGCGCCGCCGCGTTTTCCCATGCCGGAACGCGCAAAGCGAAGCTTGCGATACCCTCCTGTGCCGGGCATCAAATCTCCGGCCTCCGGGTAAGCGGCGATGGTTCTCACGATTTCTTCCCGGTCGGCTTCGCTATAGATGTCTTCGGCGGCTCTCAGGTACATCGGCGTCTCGACCACCGTTTGCATAGAAGAACTATATGCCATTGGCATATATTGGTCAACCCTTTTCTCAGCGTGGGAGGAGTTAGGTTGCGGCTGTACTGTTTCGTTGTCTCAAGGCATTGCAGGATGGCGACGCGCTCATTGTCTGGAGACTTTACCGCCTGGGCCGCAGGTTGCGCGACCTTATCACTTCCGCAAGAGCAGTTGCAGGGCGCGGCGGGCGCTTTGGAGGCAGGCTCGGGCTTCATCTTCGGAGAGGAGGCCCTGATGACGGCTTTTTTGCCGGTATCGTTCACTTGGTTGGCGACGGGAATAAAGTCCGCATCGATTCCGGAGAGCAGCAGATTGTTGTTCACCTCGTGGAGCAGGTTGCCCAGAGTGGCGGCATTGCGATAACGGGTGCGGACCAGGCGAGTGAGCGAGGCGGGGAGGGTTTGCTTGATCGCTTCTTCGAGCACTGAACGGCACATGACGGCGCAGGCTGTGAAGAGACCAAAGAAATAGCAACGCGTAGCCTCATCGAGATAGCGGTCGGCATCCTCAGAGCTTGGCGCTTCCACGACGCATTCACGCAGGTGAGTGGCGCGGAAGACGGCCGGCTCGACCAGCTCCAGCAGCTCCATGGCAAAGGCGGCGCGCAGCAGATCGTTTTGCTCGCCGTCTAGGGCACGCTGAATCTCTTGCCATGCGGGGGCGGATACGCTTTCATCGGCTTGCTGCAGGCGGGTGAGAGAAGTGAGCCTTTGCCGGGCATGCTGGATAAAGCCTTGCCTCATCTCCTGTGCAAGCATTCGCCAACCCGCCACAAAGGCCGCGGGGTCCTGCTCGTAGCGGCTCCAAAGCTCGTCGTAGACGATGCCGGGCAGAATATCCCGCAATTGTTCAAAGCGCCCGGTATTTGCCAGCTCAGAGATCGCCTCGCAAAACTCCCGTCCTGGCGCACCCTCGGCGGACATGTGCAGGAGTTGATCTTCCAAACGGCCAAGATCAATGGTCATTGACCGAAGTTCCTTCCTCAATGCAAGTGTAAGAGCCGAGACTGCATCTGACCGCGGCAACTGAAAGTATCCGCGTGGCTTCGGTGCTGGAATGGGAAGCCTAGGGGACAGGTAATCATGGGCGGGAATCTGCAACTACAGTGGTGACTCTGAAGTTGATTGAAGGACAACCGCAGATTCTTCGACTCGCCACCCCCGAACTGAAAGACGTTCGGGGCCCCGTTCGCTCAAAATGACAGCCTGTTTTGTCTTGCGTATTTCAGACTTCGGACGCTACCGTCTGAAGCTGGCTCCTTGCCCTCTCGACACCCTTTCAGATGTGAAAGGAGAGTCAATTGTGGAAGACCAGTCTTCGGCAAACCCTATGCCCCAGCGGCTGGAGACGCACTTTTCACACAGGTCTCCCGCTTTGCACAGGGCTTTTTTCGCTGCCTGTGTGAAGAGTGGGAAATTGGGGTCAGAGAGTGGCAGTGCCCGCACAGTTTTCCAAAACTCCTCAATTCCACAGCCAGGATTTAGAAAACCTACCCCTAGCCCAAGTTCCTCGTCCACAACCACTTCGGAAGTTTATCCACTTTTCCTGCGTGAACTACGGGTACTACTGTCTTTTCTTTTATTCTTTTATCCTTTTCCTCAATACCCGTCGCAACGGACTGGAGGTTGTTTGGAGAACGTCTACGGGCAACGACCCACGCACTCGTCGATCGATGGTTGGCCAGCCAGAAATGGTCCTCAGTATCCAGATAAGCACCCCTGTTTTCCACGCGCACGTCAGGACAAAGGTGAATACAATCAAGAAGAAGGAAAGATCGCCACTTTCGTCTGACCGCAATGTGTTGTAGAGTGTGGCCAGTATCGGAATTTGGCTTCCAGGAGCGAGGGTGGGTCTATGCCGATTGTGGAAACAGAAGTGGAGAAGCCGGTCGCGAAGGAGGCAGCAATGGAAATAACCGTAAGCCGCCAGGACCTGGTGAAGGAACTCACTGCGACGCAAAGTGTGGTCGAGCGCAAAACCACCATTCCGATTTTGTCGAATTTTTTGATCGAGGCAGAGGGCGAGCGGTTGAATATTACCGCGACCGATCTCGACCAGGGAATCAGGACCAGCACCAATGCCAAGGTGAAAAAGCCGGGCGCATGCACCATCCCAGCACGCAAGCTTTACGACTACATCAAGCTGCTGCCTGACGGCGACATCTCCATCAAGCTGCTCGAGAACCACTGGGTGCAGATTCGCTCAGGGCGCTCAAACACCAAGATGGTTGGCATGGCGCGGGCAAACTATCCGCAGGTGCCTGAGTTCCCTGCCGTCACGGCGACCAGCATTTCTCTGGCCGCGCTGAAGACGCTGATCGCGCGCACCATCTTCGCGATTTCAAACGAAGAGTCGCGCTATACGCTCAACGGCGCACTGCTGGTGATCAAAGCGGAGTCGCTGGCCATGGTTGCCACCGACGGCCACCGGCTCTCGTTCGTAGAAAAACCCAATGAGGTTCTTGAGGGCATCAGCGGCGAGAAACGTGTACTTATTCCGCGCAAGGCCCTGCAGGAGTTGCAGCAATTGCTCTCGGCTTCAGACGCCGAAAAAGTGGAGTTCGCCGACGACGAGCATACGCTCTTCTTCCGCGTGGGCCATCGCACCCTGAGCACGCGCAAGCTCACAGGGCAGTTCCCGAACTTTGAGGCGGTGATGCCGCGCGACAACACCAAGTTTGCCGTGGTGCGGTCCAGCGAGCTTTCAGCGGCCATCGAGCGCGTGGCGCAGTTTGCCGATGAGCGCTCGGGCGCCATCCGTTTGCGCCTCGAGGGCAATGAACTGAAGATCAGCGCCAACTCCGCCGAGTCCGGCGAGAGCGAAGATACCATCGACACGCCGTACTCCGGCGACCCGATTGTGGTGGGCTTCAACTCCGGCTACATTCTGGATTTCCTCAAGGCTCTGAGCAACGAGGGCGAGGTTCGGCTGGAGTTCAAGGACTCGCAGTCTGCCGGCCAGATGCGGCCTGAAGACCCTGAGGCGGAATACAAGTACCGGTATGTTTTGATGCCAATGCGGATTTGAAAAAGCAGGAAACAGGGAATAGAAAACGGCCCGGCAGTTAAGTCGGGCCGTTGATTTTGTGGAGGAAACAGAAACCCCCAGGGAATGCACCGGTTAACATTGCGGAGTTAATAAAGCATTATTTATCATCTATTTCTATTGACCTTCTCCCCTGATTCATCGCGCCGGCCTGGGTTTTAACCGTAAATCTAAACAGGTTACTGTTTATGTAACGGAAGCCCGGAAAATGTAACCTTGACACTAAATCAAATTTACAATCAGAATGTAGAATCCGCGGCTACACTTCAAACTAAAACAACAACATTATCGAACCGGCATTATTGAGAGAGAGGCTTAGGGATGCGAAACTCATTGGTAAAGGTTTCTTTGGTATTGGTGCTCGGCCTGATGACGCAGGCCAGGTTGACGGCGCAGGCTGTTGCATCCATTACCGGCGTGGTTACGGATCCCAGAGGCGCCATGATCCCGGGCGCTCATGTGACTCTCGAGAATTCGCTCACTGGCGCCAAATACACAACTGACTGCAACGGCATAGGCTCCTACACCATCAATCAGGTCAAACCGGGGCCGGGATACCAAATCGAGTTTAAGCATGACGGCTTCAAGCCGGTTGTCATCACCGGTCTCTACATGAACGTAGACTCCACCCGCACGCAGAACGCCCGCATGGAACTTGGTAGTAATGAGCAGGTGGTGGTGGTGTCTGCGGCCAATCAGGACGTGACGCTGGATACCACCGACGCAACGATCGGCAACAGCTTTCAGGTCCAGATGCTGAACGAATTGCCGGTTCAAAATCGAGACAATCCCTCGGCGCTGTTCTACCAGCAGCCGGGCGTCACGCTGCAAGGAGCGGTAACCGGCGCGCGAACCGATCAAACCAACGTAACCCTTGATGGCCTGGAAATGAACGACAATGCTACGGGCCAATTTGGAGTCATTGTCGGCGAAGCGCCTGTGGACTCAGTGCAGGAATTCCGCGGTGTGACGGGCGAACCGCTCGCCAGCGCCGGCCAGGGCGGCGGCGGCCAATTCGAGCTGGTGACCCGGTCAGGCACCAATAAATTCCATGGCGCACTGGTGGAGTACCATCGCGACACCGACCTCGAAGCCAATGACTGGTTCAATAACAACGCGGGCGTGGGCAGGCCTCCGCTGGTCCGCAATCAGTTTGGCGGCAACGTCGGCGGCCCGATCATTAGGAACAAGGCCTTCTTTTTCTTTGACTATAACGCCCGCCGCGATGCTCGCAGCACTCTGGTCGACCGGACGGTGCCGTTAGGGACCAATAGCACGGGCTACCGTGGCGGCGAAGTTGTATACGTCAACTCCGGTGGCACCAACACCACGCTTACCCCGACCCAGGTTGCAGCGCTTGATCCCTTGTTAATCGGTTGGGATGCGACTGAGCTCTCCCTGTTCCAGAGCCGTTATCCGATCGCCAATGACCTCACCGGCGATGTAGGCGATTCGGTCAACACGGGAGGGTACCGTTTCAACGCGCCCGATCCTTATTCTGAGGACAATTACGTACAAAGGGTGGATTACGACATTAATGACAAAATGAAGATCTTCGGGCGTGGCACGGTGGCCAGAAGAGCCAGCGTGGAAAATCCGAAGCAATTTCCCACCGATCCGACATTGGAGTTCCCGTTCTATGACAAGAGCTATTCCTGGGTTGTGGGGCATAACTGGCAAATCAGCAAAAACATGCTGAACCAGGCGTATTACGGCGAGACCTACGAGAACTACAATTTTGAAATCACCGACAACCCGTATGGCGACAACCAATACAGTTTCGCCGGCTCGAACTCATTCCTGAGCGGACCTTATGGCAGCGGCAACAACTCCCAGGCGCGGACGTATCCTATTCCGATCTTTCGCGACGATTTTAGTTGGGATAAGGGCAGGCACACGTTTACTTTCGGCGGTTCATTCAAGTGGGAAACCCCGCAGGATTTTGCGGCGGAAAACTACAACTTTCCCAATGTGGGCGTAACCGGCAACACCTATTTCACTGCTCTTTCGCCCTCGCTGCGGCCTCTGGACATCAGCAGCGATCCCTATTCCACCACAATTTACGACGCCGCCTTTTCCACCGCTCTCGGAGCCTTCGCCAGCACCAGCACCAACTTCAACTACAACAACAAGGGTGTGGTGCAGACTACGGGCTCAGGTCTTTCCCTTACTTACCGCTATTACGAGACCGAGGTTTATTTCGGCGATAGCTGGAAAGTGACGCCGGAGCTGACGATCACATACGGAATGCGCTATGAGAATTACACGGTGCCCTATGAGACGCATGGAGATCAGGCCTCCGCGCAATTAATCGATGCGAACAATAACGTAACGCCCTTCAACTTCGATGAATATTGGGCTGATCGCCAGGAGCAAAGCCTGTCGGGTATTTCGGGTTACACTGTGCTTCCGTTCCTGCAGTATATCTACGGCGGCAAGGCGAATAACGCCGCGGGCTACTACAACCCTGACAACCGAATGTTTGCTCCCCGGTTCGCTTTCGCATACAACCCCAGATGGGACAAGAAGACCGTCATCAGCGGCGGTGCGGGCATCGTTTACGACCACGCCATCATCAATGCTCTGCAGTTCCAGCAACTGCAGAGCTCTTATCTGTTTGAGGCGAGCAACGTCAACTTGTACGGAACTCCGGGCAACGCAGTCGCTACGCTTTCTACCCTATCGCCTGCGACGGGTGGAACGCAGAGATTTGCCGGCATCAGCTCTCCGCCTGATTTGCCCAGCGCTCCAAACGTCACAACGCCCTATCAGCCTTATGTCTACGATGGTTTCTATCCGTACGGGTTGCCCGAGGGAGAATTCAACATTCTCATTAACCCGCAACTGAAGAGCCCGTATAACATCGAGTTCAATTTCGGCGTTCAGCATGAATTTCCGCAGGGATACATACTGAAGGCGACCTACATGGGCAGGCTGGGCAGGCGGCTGCTTGCACAGGCGGATGCCAGCCAGCTTATCGAGTTTCCTGATAGTACCGGCCTGTCTAACCAGTCGATGTCCCAGGCCATGGCGGCCCTGACCACGCAGCTGCGAGCGAACGTGGGATTAGGGCCGTTGGGCGCGATTGAAGCCGTTACCCCGCAGCCCTGGTTTGAGGATGTTCTCACGCCGGGATACGGGGCTTTCCTAGGTTTCAACAGCAATACCGAGATGGTTGCGTACGATGCGTATCCATACCCGCAACGCGGCGATTTTGCCGATGCCATGCAATCAATCTCGACCATCGGATTCCCCTTCGGCCAGATTCTGCCGTCGAACGTTGGCATGGCGTCTCAGTACGGCGATAACACCGTTTGGACGAACAAGGGATTCTCGAGCTACAACGCTATGCTGCTCTCGCTGCACAAGAATGTGGGCTATGGTTTGCAATTCGATCTCAACTATACCTGGGCGCACTCCATCGACAACGTCTCAGCCGTCGCCAACTTCCTTGCCGGAAACGAAGGCTATGGCTATATCTGCGACGTCAACCGGCCCCGCGAATGCCGCGGCAACTCGGATTTCGACGTTGCACAATACCTGAACGGCAACTTCATTTATGAGCTGCCAATCGGCCAGGGAAAAACTATCGGTGCAACGGCGCCGTTCTGGCTCAACGAGATCATCGGCGGCTGGGAGATCAGCGGTCTACCTTCCCGGCACACAGGGGTTGCCTTCAATGCCGGTTCCAACGCGTATGTCGCCGGCTTCGCCAACGATGCGCCCGCAACCCTCATTGGACCTACCGCCCTGCTGAGGACACACATCAATGGCGGCAGAGGCGCAGCCCTTAACTACTTCACAAGTCCGACCGCCGCACTGGGAGCATTTACCGGCCCCACAGGCTTCAACATTGGCACCCGCAACAACCTGCGCGGACCGGGGTATTTCAACCTGGATCTGGGACTCGGCAAGACCTTCCCGGTCTATCAGGACAAGGTCACACTGAAATTCCGTTGCGATGCCTTCAACGCGTTGAACCACCCGAACTTCAACCCGCCGCCTGTACAGGCTATAGACATCACCCAGGCCAGCGGAATTCCGTTCGGGACTTTACAAAGCACTGTCATTCCACCCGGCTCCGATTTGGCAGTTCGCGTACTGCAGCTTTCGCTGCGGCTGGGATTCTAGAGGTCTCAGTTTGACGTATAACTTTAGCAGCAAATGAGCGACGGCCCGGCAGCGATGTCGGGCAGTCGTTTTTGCGCGCAAGGAGAATTGAGTTAAAGAATCGGATTATGCGACGGCAGGGGTTTTCAGGAATTCGAGTGCGCGGATCAGATAGCCTTTCAGATCGCGGCGCTCAACAACTGCATCGAGGAAACCCTTTTCCAGAAGAAATTCGGAGCGCTGAAATCCCTCGGGGAGCTTTTGGCGGATGGTCTGCTCAATAACACGTGGTCCGGCGAAACCAATCAGGGCGCCAGGCTCGGCGACGTTCAGGTCGCCCAGCATCGCAAAGCTGGCGGTAACGCCGCCTGTGGTGGGGTCAGTGAGCACGCAGATATAGGGCACCCTGGCGTCGTCCAACTGGGAAAGAGCGGTGGAGATCTTGGCCATCTGCATCAGGCTGACCACGCCTTCCATCATGCGCGCGCCACCCGATGCGGCGACGACGATTAGCGGCTTGCTTTCCAACCGTGCGCGGTCCACGGCGCGGGCGATGGTTTCGCCCACCACGGCGCCCATTGAGCCGCCGATGAAGCCGTACTCCATGGCGCTGAGCACCACCTGGTGGGGTCCCATCCAGCCAACAGCATTGAGGATTGCGTCGTTGAGGCCGGTTGCTTCCTGTGCGGCCCGCAGCCGCTTCTTGTAGGGCTTTACATCGGTAAAGTTGAGCGGGTCAGTCGAGCGCAGGCCGGTATCCACCAGTTCATAGCCGGGTTCGAGCAGCAGTTCAATGCGCTTGCGAGCAGAGATCTTGAAGTGGTGGCGGCACTTGGGGCACACGTTCAGGTTGGCTTCGAGCTCCGGCTTGTAGAGGACGGCACGACAGCCCAGGCACTTGATCCACAAGCCCTCAGTGCGCACCGTTTTGCCGGACGCGTCGACCGATTCCGGCCCGGTTCCCGACTGGCCGGAATCGTACTCGCCATCCTCACGCTTGAACCAGGACATGCAACCTCGTAAAAACAGTGGTTAGTGTTTAGTGAATACTGGTCAGCTGCAACTGTGTGATGCTAACGGGCTCGTCTTCTTCATCATAAGCCCTCTACAAACCGGAAAAACGCGAACAACCGATTTCGATTAAGTGACAATTGACCACTATTCACTAACCACTAACCACTAACCACTCTCAGTATTCTATTCCGCGCTGGGCCAGAATGCCTTTCTGATAGGCGTGTTTCGCCTCGCGCATCTCGGTGACGGTATCGGCCAGCTCCACCAGCAGGGGGTGGGCATTGCGTCCGGTCAAGATCACGTGGACCATTTCCGGTCGATTACGGAGCGCCTCGGCGACTACGGCCGGGTCCAGCATTTTGTAGCTGATGGCGTAGTTGATTTCATCCAGGATGACCATATCCCAATCGCCGGAGTAGATGGCCTCCCGGGCCTCATCCCAGGCCGCTTCCACCAGGCGCACATCCTCGGGGTCGGTCTCTGCGCCGCCCACCTTCACAAAGCCGCGGCCCATCTGCTTAAGGATGAAGTTGGGGCCCAATGCCTGGGCCGCTTCCAGTTCGCCATAGTGCCACGAGCCTTTGATGAACTGGAGCATGAGGACTCTCATTCCGTTACCCACAGCGCGCAGCGCCGTGCCCAGTGCAGCGGTGGTTTTGCCCTTGCCGGGGCCGGTATTGATCAGGATCAGTCCTCTGCGGGAGTCGGTCATTTCAATGTCCTGTGTGATAAGGGTGGCTCGTGAGAATTGTAAATGCGCGGTAGATCTGTTCGGCGACGACCAGCCGGGCCAGGGCGTGGGCCATGGTCATGGTGCCCAGCGAGAGCTTCAACTGGGCTTTCTCCAGAGCGGCGGCGGACCAACCATCGGCCGGACCGATGGCAAAGACGATGTGCTGCGCACCCTGGTCGCGGCGTGTGCCCAGCCAGGCGGCAAAGGCCTCTGAGGTCATCTGGCGGCCACGGCTATCGAGCAGCACGGCCACGGCCGGAGCGCGGCCCTGCTGTTTCGCGAGCCAGTCCAGAAAATCTTGCTCGGTGCGGAATGCCTGCGTCTGGCAGCGCGCAAAGACTGAGCAGCGGTCGAGATAGAACTGGGTGAGAGCGTCGAAGCCGTCCTTTGATCTGGTCGAAGAGGCGGGCCGCGAGCCGATGTGGGCGAGCGTGAGGTGCATGGGAAGGAGGATAAACCAATGGCCCTAAATCCTGTGGAAAAGGCAGCTTATGGAAATCCCAAAAAACGATAGGTAGTACCCATTTTTGGAATATGATGGTAAATTTCTACCGTTTGTCATATTTTAGCCAAATCAGACCAACGCTATGTCGGTTAATTAACCGTTTATTTTCAATGAGTAACAAATTATTTCTCTCTTGATTAAGATTGGCACCCTTCATGCTAATTACCTTCGAGAGTGGGTCCCTACCCTTTTCCGGGCAGGTGCTTTGTACCTTGCACACAAGAGGTGAAGGTTCGCTCCATCTCTTCCGTTTCTTAATTAGGCTTTCTCGTATTTCAATTGCAAATCGGTCTCATTCCCCATCCCGAGACGCAATGCAGAATACGCGGGTTGAGCAGTATCCACCAGGTGCCTTCTGGTCTTAACGAACTTTTTGGAGGAGTTCAATGAGAAATGTACGGTTTCAGAACGCGGTAATCGCCCTTGTGGTCGGATTGTCAATGTTGTTGCTTTTGCCGGCCTGCTTCGCTCAGCAAGACGTCGCCGGCATGACGGGTCAGGTGACTGACAAGTCCGGCGCCGCGGTTACGGGTGTCGAAGTCACCCTCAGGAATCCATCCACAGGATTCAAGCTCACCGAGTTCACGAACTCGATCGGCTTTTACCGCTTTGCCCAGATTCCCCCAGGGCAGGGATATGAGGCTACCTTCAAGGCCAAAGGGTTCAATCCGCTTGAGGTCAAGGATATCTACCTCACCTCAGCGAACGTCCGCACTCAAAATGCAACGATGATTGTTGGCGCACGCACCGATGTGGTTGAGGTGACGGCGTCAGCTTCCGAAGTCACCATCAATACCACGGATGCCACGATCGGCAACACATACGATGTAGATCAGCTCAACGACCTTCCCGTGCAGCAGAGAAACAACCCCATCGCCCTCTTCTCACTGCAACCCGGCGTAACCGATTCGGGTTCCGTCACGGGCGCGCGCGTCGACCAGAACAACGTCACCGTTGACGGCCTGGACATGAACGACTTCGCAACCGGCGGAGCGATGCAATCCAATACCGGCAGCGGTATCCAAACGCAATTTACCATCGTTGGCAACGCGCCGGTCGACTCGGTCGAAGAGTTTCACGTCACCGTAGGCGGCAATCAGGCAGATTCGGGCCCCGGCGGGGGCGGCCAGTTCGCCCTGGAAACCAAATCGGGCACCAATAAATATCACGGAAACGTGAATGAGTATCATCGCGATCCTGACCTGGTGGCAAATAGCTGGTTCAACAAGGATTCCACCCCCATCGTTCCGCGCAACCACCTGATCCAGAATCAGTTCGGCGGCAACCTCGGCGGGCCGTTCATCCTCCCCAAGCTCTTCAACGGGCGCGACAAGCTCTTCTTCTTCTTCGACTACAACAACTCCAAGATCATCCGTCAGCTTGACACGCAGAGGACCGTCCCGCTGGATACCTTCCGCGGCGACAATCCCGGCGGAGCGGAAATCGGCTATATCGATGGCACTTCCACTCCCGGGAGTGTTTCAGTCTCATACCTGTCTCCTGCCGCTGTGGCGTCACTTGACCCGGCACACGTTGGCATAGATACAACCTGGTCGGGCGGCACGGGTACCCTCTCTTGCCCTGCTATTACACCAGGCACGGGCTTCACAAATATGATCACAAGTTATAGCTGCCGCTTCCCGCACTCCAACAATACCGTCACTGGAGATGGAGTCAACTCTGGCGGATTTCTCTTTAACGCCCCGGACGACGACTACGAGACGAATTATGTCGGTAGAGGCGATTACAACATTAACGACAAAATGAAAATGTTCGCAGTCTTCCACATCGTGCGGGAGAATTCCACCCAGAATGCGAATGAGTTTGCCGGCGATCCGTCTTCGAACCCGTTCGTGGATCGCACGTACTCTTTCGTCATCGGCCACACCTGGGTGATTGGCAACAACAAGACCAACCGGCTCATCCTGGGCGAAACAGTGCAAAAGTACGCATTCCCCAATGCCTTCAATCCGATGGGGGACGTCTTTTATGAATTCAGCGATGGCACCGGCCCGGCCATGGCATCGAATCTTTACCTCAATCCGAACTCGCAAGCCCGCCGGGTACCCATTCCAGTCCTGGGGGATGACTTCTCCTGGAGCAAGGGAACCCATACATGGCAGTTTGGCGGGACCTTCAAAAATATCAAGGCCTGGAATCAGAATGTCGCCGACTTCAATACCCTCGAGGTTGGCATGGGCGGCTACGTATTGGCTCTGTGCGGCGGCGGTGGCGCAACTTGCGGTGGCAATCCCAGCATGCGCCCCTACAATCCCGGCAACGCGTCGCAATCTCTCTACGTTGCGCCGGGAACAGCGACCGCGGCGGAATCCACTTTGCAGAATCAGGCCGCATACGACTACGACAACGCATTCGGCTTCGCTTTGGGCCGCATTGCGAATGACTCCTCTGACTTCAACTACACCGCATCGGGTACTGCGCTAAATCAACTCACAGGCGATCAGCGCTTTTACCGTTACTATCAGACCCAGCTCTATGCGCAGGACACCTGGAAGATCACGCCCAGCCTGACCGCAACCTACGGCTTGACTTACCAAAAGTTCTCAGTGCCTTATGAGACGCGCGGCCTTGAGAGCACGGAGCCTTTTACGGGAGACCAGTACATGGCTGCCCGCGAAACGCAGAGCGCTCTTGGCGAGTCAGGCCCACAGGCTGTTCCCTTGATCTCCTACTTGTTGGGTGGACAAGTCAACAATGGTCCCCCACTGTACCAGCCTGAGTGGAGAAACCTGGCCCCGCACGTTGGCATTGTTTACAACCCCGGATTCGACAAGAAGCTGGTATTGAACGCTGGCGCGTCCATAGTTTATGACCGTACGGTTATAAACGCGGTTCAGGCTATCCAGGATGCAGATTCGTATCTTTTCCAGGTCCCCCTCCCTGTCTCTTATGGAATCTCGGGCGACCCATACGATACCTTCGGGGGGTATACTCCTGGCGGTACCAACCTAACGAGCCCGCGGCTTGACGGGAACAACAACGTTTCGCAGGTTGCGGCCTCTATCGTGGCGCCGGGAACGCCGAAAGCTCCCTACCAACCCTATGTTACGGGCGGCGTGCCTGACGGCCTTCAGCTCGGGTATGCATTCAACGCCACCATCGATCCTTCGCTGAAAACGCCCTACAGCATCATCTTCAATGCCGGCATGCAGCGCAACCTGCCGTGGGATATGGTTCTGAAGGTCAGCTACGCCGGCCGCCTGGGACGCCGCCTTCTGGGACAAGAAGACGTAAACCAGGTTCTCGACTTCCCGGATAGTACCGGCCTCTCGAACCAGACGTTGGCCCAGGCGTTTGCGAGTGTCACTCAGCAGCTCAGGGCCGGCGCAACCGCATCGTCAATTATTCCGCAGCCATGGTTTGAAGATGTTATGGGCGCCGGTTACACATCATTTTTGGTCACATACTTCGGCCCATTTGCTCAACGTGGCGATTTTGGCGACACTGTCCAGTTCATGGCTGACACCGGCGCCCCGCTCAACGTGGGGTCCGCGGCGCAGTTCTCTGAAAACACGTTCTACGGCAATAAGGGATTTTCAAGTTACCACGCCCTCTTGCTCTCGTTGACGAAGAACATGTCGCACGGCCTGCGCTTCGACTTCAACTACACCTTCCAGCACTCCATCGATAACATTTCGTTCTTTGCCAATTCCTCGGGCGATACGGGCATCGGCGGAATCGGCTTGGTGTGCGACGTGATACGGGCTCGGGAATGCCGCGCCAATTCGGACTTCAACGAGAAGAGCATTATTACCTCGGTCGTTACCTACCAGTTGCCGTTCGGCAAGGGCAGGATGTTCCTGAACAATGTTCCCTTCTGGGCGAACGAGTTCGTTGGCGGCTGGGATATTTCCGGCATCACGTCCTGGCATAGCGGGCAGACGTGGGGAACAGACTCAAACGCCTTCGTTGCCAGCTATTCTAACGATGCGCCAGGCATCCTGATCGGCCCCAAATCGGCAGTGAAGAACCATTTAATGAAGAATCCGGGAGGTGTGGCAGGCGTCAACATGTTCGCCAGCCAGGCGAATGCCGCAGGCGCCTACGAGGGACCGATTGGGTTCCAGATCGGAGCCCGTAACGGCCTGACCGGGCCAAGGTACTTCGATGAGGATCTGGGACTGGGCAAGACATTTCCGGTCTGGGATGATAAGGTCAATCTGAAGTTCCGCGCCGACGCGTTCAACGCGTTTAACCATCCGAACTTCACCATACCTTCAAACAACGTCTACAACGGCCTGGATCAGCAGGACATCACCAACAGCACCTTCGGCAATACGAGCTATACCGTTGAGCCAAGCGGAAACTTTAACGATGGAGCTCGCGTGCTGCAAGTCTCGTTGCGCCTGGAATTCTAAGGCGTGAGACTTAACAGTTAACTGAATAGTGGATACAACAAAGGGCGCCCACAACGGACGCCCTTTGTCGTTGATGAAGAACTCAGGCCGCTTGCCGCTGCATCTCTGAAAGATGCGGAGATAGATTGCGTTGCAATCAGGCTTTGCGCCCGGAGCGTTTCTTCGCGGCAGCCTTCTTGACTGCAGTCTTCTTTACCGGGGATTTTCTGACCGCGGGCTTCTTCGTCTTGCTTTTCTTTGCCGGAACCTTCTTTGCCGCCGGCTTAGCCGCTTTGGTCTTTCCAACGGCGGCTTTGCTCGCGCTCTTCTTCTTTGCCGCCTTCATGGGTTTGGCTGCGGCCTTAGCGGCTGCAGGCCTGGCCTTTGCTAAGGTCTTGCTGCGGGCAGCGAGGGTCCTTGCGGAGAGTGCCAACTTGAGCTCGGCGTCGAACTCAGTCGGGGTCAGGGGCCGGGCGGACTTTCGCAGCCTTTCAATGTCATAGAAAGCACGGCGCTCGGTGAGAAAGACGTGGACGACAAAGTCCACATAGTCGAGCAGAATCCACTCGCCGTGACGGCGGCCCTCGACGGAGTTGGGCATGGCGCCGAACTCCTTTTTGAGCTTGTGCTCAATCTCATCCGCGATCGCGACGGCCTGACGGTCGTTGGTAGCGGAGGTCACGAGAAAGAAATCGGAGAGGCCGGAGTCAATGGGGTCGAGTTCGAGAATGCGGGTATCCAGGCCCTTTTTGTCTTCACAGACCTGAGCCGCGGCCTGGACCAGAAGGCGAATTTGCTGGCGTGCTTCGGAAGTCGTCATTCGGTAAGCAGGTTCTCCAGACTCAATCGTAGACCCTCGCCGTGGGGGCGGCAAATTACATGTACAGGTGGTGGGAACGAATGTACTCAAGGACAACCCTGGGGAGCAGCTGCTGACTGGCCACAGAAGCTCCGGAAGCCGGGCTAATCTGCCCTCGAATCCAATCGCGAACCTGGGTAGCGCTGATGTCGACATTCAGCCCGGGAAGAATGTAGAAGGGTGCAATTTCTCCGGCGGAATTGCGGATCAGGCAGGACCGGATCACAAGATCGGAGCGGGTTTGCTCCGCGCAGAGGGTGGAATCCAGGGCCAATCCTTCTGGAAGCGCATTGCTCAGATCTTCAAGCCGCTGGCCGGGGCGCGAGGCAACGATCAGCGGAGCTGCAAAAGGGATTTCTGCCGCCCGATGCCAGTTGTGGAGCGAGAAGAACGAGTCAGCGCCCATGAGGCAGAATAGCGTGCTACCTGGGGGGAGCTCGGCGCGCAGGCCTTGAAGCGTCTCCAGGGTGAAGTTGGCGGCCCCCGAAGGTTTGGGCGCGTCGGCAAGCGAAACGGCCAAGCCCGGCTCGTCGCCGATGGCCAGGCAGGTCATGGCCATGCGGTCAGGAAAGGCTGCGGCGGGTCCATCCGGCTTAAGCGGCTGTGCTCCTACCGGGGCGAAGAGTACGGTATCCAAGCCAAGCGCCCGGCGGGCAGTGCGCGCCACTGCGAGATGGCCCAGGTGGGGAGGGTCAAAACTGCCTCCGAAGAATGCTACTCGGCGGCCGCCACTTTGTGGCTCGTCCATGCGTAAATAGTACAGCGATCAAGCCCTCTGGTAGCATCAGATTTAGCATGATGCGTTTCGCGATAATCCTGGCGGCCCTGGCAGGCGTAGTGGTTTCCACTTTGGCGCTGCGCATTCACTACTCGACCGATTCCCAGCCCTGTTCAATCAATGAGAAGTGGGACTGCGGCATCGTAAACCACAGTCCGTATTCTGAGTTCGCGGGTTTTCCTGTGGCGGCGATCGGGATTGCCGGCTACCTAGCTATGGCGGTACTGACTTTGGCAAGCCGGCGCATTATGGTTGCCTTACTGGCAGTAATCGGGCTGATGTTCGCGGTTTATTTGAGCCATATCGAGAAAGATGTACTCAAGGTGTGGTGCTTTTATTGCGTGATCTCGCAGGGGCTTATCATGCTCCTGACGATACTCAGCTTATGGTGGATGTATCTGATCCCGCCCAAGCACCGAAGCGCAAAAGACTGGACCGAGCTATAACTTCCTGCCAACGGGTTGGTGCAAATTCGGGTTTCTGAGTTTCTCGTTCGCGGCTTCATCTGCCGCTCATATTTCCGCACCCCTGCGCTGCTAAAATCGAAGGAAAGCCATGTTCAAAGAGAGATATGCACGCTGGATGTTCGAGTGGGAGACGCGGCTGACCATGCGCGACGAAAACCGCGTGGTGCGCCCGCTGGAGTGGGGCTTCGAGTGGGTGACGCCTTTTCTTGAGGCCCACGGCTTTGGCGATGCGGTGCCGGACGCGGAGACCATGCGCGACAATCAAAAGGCCGAAGCGGCCATGGTGCGGATCAATCAACTCCTCATCCGCCACAGCGACAAGTTCTTTGGCTACACGCGGCCCACAGACTTTCGCCTTGAAGAACGGCATCCTGAACTGTTCCCCACTAATGTGAGGCCGGAGACACTGGCCCAGGAAGCCGCGATCAGGCAAATGGCGGCCGACGGAAAAATTGCCCCGGCACAGTTTCTGCGCTTTACCTCGCCGGAGCGGACGCCATACCCGGAGAACGACCAGGTGAATGCCCGCTGGTACCCAGCGCCGGCGCACAAGGATCCAACGCGGGCCAAACAGGCCATTGTGGTTCTTCCGCAGTGGAATGGGGATGGATTCGCCCACAATTCGCTGTGCACCATTTTTAACCGGATGGGCATTTCTGCGCTGCGGCTCTCTATGCCCTACCACGATATTCGCCGACCAGATGAGCTGGAGCGGTCGGACTACAACGTCAGCGCCAACATCGGCCGGTCGCTCTCGGCCTGCCGCCAGGCGGTGGTCGATATTCGCTGCTGCGTGGACTGGCTTGAGGAGCAGGGCTACGAGCAATTCGGCGTGCTGGGAACCAGCCTCGGCTCCTGCTATACCTTTTTGGCCTCGACGCACGACCCGCGCATCCGGGTGAACGCCTTCAACCACGCGTCCACTGCCTTCGGGGATGTGACCTGGGCTGGGCAGAGCACTCGGCATGTACGCCAGGCGCTGGAAGAGGCTGGACTGACACAGGACCGCGTGCGGGCGCTGTGGGCGGCGGCGAGCCCCTGCTACTACTACGACAAAATCGCCAGCATCGAAGCCGGCGGACCGCAAAAACGAGTGCTGATGGTCTATGCCGATTATGACCTGACCTTCCCGAAAGAGTATTCGCTCCAGGTGGTCGATGCCTTCCGGCGCGTCGGCCTCAACTTTGAGGCCAGAGTGCTGCCCTGCGGCCACTACACCACAGGCGAAACGCCCTATAAATACATCGACGGCTGGTACCTCGGCTGGTTTGTCTACCGGGCGTTCAAGGCACTGCGGAGAGAGAAGGCAGAGGGATTAAGTGCGGCAGCTTTTCCTGCGGCAGAGTTAGAAAAAACGGAAGAGGAAGCGGTCTCGCGCTAGTGGACTTTGCTCAGGTCGAGGCCCAGCAGCTTTGCTGGGTCGAGGTATGCGCCCTGCCAGCGGACGGCCCAGTGCAGATGGGGTCCGGTGACGCGGCCAGTTGCGCCGCTCAGGCCTATGCGGTCGCCGGTGGCTACGTGCTGGCCCTCCTTAACGTCGATGCGGCTGAGGTGCATTGAAAGTGTGAACAGCCCCAGGCCGTGATCGATGATTACGCAGTTTCCTTCGTAGTAGAGCGGGCGGGCAAGCACCACCACTCCGCTGTTCCCGGCCCGCACCGGGGTTCCCGTGGCGGCGCGAAAATCCATCCCTTTATGAATGCTGGCCAGCTTGCCGTTAAAGATGCGGCGGACGCCAAAGCTGTCTGTAGGCACGGAGGAGACGGGCCTGCGAAAGTTACCCTCCCACAGCGGTTCGAGAGAGCTAGTGGCAAATATGCTGTCTTTCAGTTTCTTCTCGGCCTCAATCTGTTGCAGCGCATCGGGGCCAGGCTCAACAAACTTTGGCGCTACTGAGAGTGAGCTGGTGTGATAGTGGGCGGGGTAAATCTGGACCGTGCGGCTTAGGTCAACAATGTCGCTACCATCATGCCCTACGATGCGCAGAGTTGAGGGACCCGTTGGAGCCTCAACGTCGACTCCAGCGAGCGCATACCATGCGTCCCCGTCGCGTCCCCGAAGAAACAAGAGCTTTCGGCCCAGCCAGTCGCCTTCAAGAACTGCCGCAGCCGGGGCATCGACGCGAATCAATATCGGCGAGCCGGATTCGACTACCTCCGGAGTCAGCGTCACGGCACCCGGCTGGGACTGTGCCAGGCCCGGCGCCAGGCAAAACGCCAGCAGGGCGGAATGTAACAGCAAGTGACAGGAATTTAACTGGCAGCAGCTTCGCATTCGTTCTAGGATAGCGGTTAGGCTGGGCACCGGCATTCTTAAAACGGGCCCAGGCCGGTAATTTCCAGATCGCAGCAAGAGATGTGCGCAAGCCTCGCTTCCCCGATGCCGACCAATAAACGCATGTTATTTTCACAACTTAATTCGATGCGGCTATTCTGGCTGGTCCTCGCTCTAATTCCAGCGACGGGGCCTCAATATATTGCCGTCGCACAGCAGCAGCCACCGGCCGTTGCGGCTAGCCCCGACGACAACGGGCGACGGCCGGTGCTGGTGGAACTGTTTACCTCAGAAGGCTGCTCCAGCTGCCCGCCTGCCGATGCTCTGCTTGCCCGTCTTGACGCCGACCAGTTTGTGGACGGAGCCCGGGCCATTGTGCTCAGCGAACATGTTACCTACTGGGACCAGCAGGGCTGGCGCGATCCTTACTCGCTGGATGTGGTGACATACCGTCAGCAGGATTATGCTGACCACTTCGGCCTGAGTTCTCCCTCTACGCCCCAGGTCGTCGTCGATGGCACAGCCCAGTTTCTAGGCACCAACGAGAGAGCTCTCACTCGCACCGTTACTCAGGCCGCCTTGAGTCCCAAGCAGGAACTTACCATCGGCAATGCTCAGCTATCGGGCGACACGGTTCACTTCGCGGTGCACTCCGCGGCGGCTCCTCGCGCAATGCTCGTAGCGGTACTCGCCGAAGACGAAACCCATTCCATCGTATCCAGCGGTGAGAATGCGGGCCGCACGCTGCATCATGTAGCCGTAACGCGGGTTCTCAAAAAGATGGACGCGAATTTCGCCGACGGCCGTCCGATCACGCTCAAACTCCCGGGCTCAAGTAAAAGCAGTTCGCCGGGAAATGCCGTACCGCTGCGCCTGGTTGTATTTCTCGCCGACAAGCATAGCGGCCAGGTGGTTGCGGTTGCCGAGCAGACGCTTACTCGCTAGCCTTCTTTAGCGGATGCGCATCGATCCATGAGTTTGCCCGCCTTACGGCATCTTCCAGTTCGTCGGCGGTGATCCTGGCGCCCATCATCTGGCGGCTTGCAGCATATTTCTCCTGATTTGTCCCCTTTGCCCTGGCAGCAAGGTAAAACCAGTAGTAGGCATCGGCATCGCTTTGAGGTACGCCCTGGCCCATGGAATAAAGAACGCCGAGCGTAGCCTGGGCGTCCGCATCTCCCAGTTCGGCTGCTTTTCGATACCAGGCCGCGGCCCGGTCCATATCGCGTGGGAAACCCTCGGCTCCGTCGCGGTAGAGCACGGCCAGGCGGATCAGGGCATCGGTGCGGCCCTGGTCTCCGGCCTTGCGGTACCATGCGGCGGCCTGCGTGTAATCCTTCTCGACAACCTTGCCGGCTTTGTAGCTGTCACCCACCAGTATTTGCGATGCGGCGTCGCCGGCATTTGCCCTGGTCAGCAGGGCCGCGTCAATGCCGGGATATTGGATGTGCAGAGTCTGTGTAAACCCTAGGGTCAAAGCCGACGCGAAAAGCATAACCAGCGTAAATCGCACCCAGTGCGTTCTCATGGAAACCTCACCCATCGATCTGAAACGCCGCCGATTTTAGTTTACGGAGGTATCTGCAGTCTAGACGAGCAGAGGAGATGAAAGTCAACCGAGGAATTCGAAAACAAAACGGCAATTCTGCGATTTGTATCCTTCTATCGGCGGACTCCCGAAAGAGGCTAAAATCTACCTATGACCGACCGCATGTCTCTCCCCCTCGCCCAGGCCGACCCCGTTATCGCCGCTGCTCTTGACCAGGAAACTCTCCGCCAGCATGAGGGGCTGGAGATGATTGCCAGCGAAAACTTCGTCTCCGAGGCGGTGCTTGAGGCTGCCGGCTCCGTTTTTACGAATAAATATGCCGAGGGTTATCCTGGGCGGCGCTACTACGGCGGCTGCGAATACGCCGACATCGTGGAGAATCTGGCGCGCGAACGAGCTTTGCAGATCTTCGGCGGCGAGCATGTGAACGTGCAGCCGCACTCCGGCTCGCAGGCCAACGCCTCAGCCTACGCGGCGGTTTTGCAGGCGGGCGATACCATCCTGGGCCTCGACCTGGCGCATGGCGGCCACCTTACCCACGGCCACCGCTTGAGCTTCAGCGGCAAGCTCTATCGGCCCACCTTCTACCAGGTGCGGCGGGATACGGAGCTGATCGACTACGACGAGCTGGAGGCGATTGCCGAACGGGAGAAGCCGAAAGCAATTATCGGCGGGGGCAGCGCTTACCCACGGCTGTGGGACTTTGCCCGCATGCGGCAGATTGCTGACAAGGTGGGCGCGGTTTATATCTTCGATATGGCTCACATCGCTGGCCTGGTAGCCGGCGGCGTGCATCCTTCGCCCGTGCCTCACGCGCACATAACTACCACCACGACTCACAAAACGCTGCGCGGTCCCCGCGCGGGTTTGATCATCTGCGGGAAAGATCTGGCGGTAGCCGTAGATAAAGCCGTCTTTCCCGGCCAGCAGGGTGGTCCGCTGATGCACATCGTGGCTGCCAAGGCGGTTGCCCTGGGCGAGGCGTTGCGGCCTGAGTTCAAGACCTATGCAGCGCAGATTGTGGCCAACGCCAAGGTGCTTGCCGCAGCTTTGCAGCAGGCTGGATTCCGCATCGTCTCTGGCGGCACGGATAATCATTTGATGCTTGTCGACACATTCCAGAAGGGCATCCTCGGCTCTGAGGCCGAGTTAGCGTTGGGCAAGGCCGGCATTACGGTGAACAAGAATTCGATTCCATACGACACCAATCCGCCGCTTAAGCCATCGGGCATTCGTGTGGGCACGCCTGCACTCACTACGCGCGGCATGAAGGAGCCAGAGATGAGGCAGATCGGCGCATGGATCGCGAAGGCGCTTGAAGTGCGGAGCGACGATGCGGCGCTCGATAAGATTCGCAGAGAGGTGGCGGAACTCGCCAACCAATTCCCGCTTTATGCCTGGCGGCGTCATCCGGTAACTGTGGGAGTTTAGAAGGTTCCTCAGCACCGATGGGTGGCTACTGCTGCCCAGAGTTATGACTTGGAAATTAATGCAAAGCAACTTGCCTGAAAACGCCGGGTTAGAGCTAAAGTAATTGATGATGACCCGCCAGGAGGACCAATGCGGCAGAGAATGCCTGCAGTCCCTATGGGCATCAGGAGGATAAGATGAAATCCATTCAGTTAGCTTTGGCCACTTTGCTTGTTCTTGCTGTTCCGGTGTATGCCCAGCATAAAGAGGCGGGCGGAGGAGCGCATCCGTCGATTCCTGCGCATGGGCCAAAGGCGTTCACGGGTACGCCGCACGCCCCCGAGCCCAATCGTAATTACAGCGATAAGGCAGGTCATCCGAACGCTCCGCACGTGGACGGCAAGACCTGGGTTGGTCACGATACGGGGCGAGACGACGCGAATTATCACGTGGACCACCCCTTTGCGCACGGCCGTTTTGCTGGCGGTTTCGGTCGCGATCATGTGTGGCATCTGGGCGGAGGAGGTCCGGGCCGCTTCTGGTTCAACGGATGGTACTGGGACGTCGCGGCGGCTGACATTGCCTTTTGCGATGGCTGGCTGTGGGACTCCGATGACATCGTGATCTATCCTGACCCGGACCACGACGGCTGGTACCTGGCCTATAACGTGCGGCTGGGCACTTATGTGCACGTGGAGTACCTGGGAACATAGGCAGTTATGACAAGCTGAAACGTTTCACGCCACAAAGAGGACAGGCCATAGAGTCTGTCCTCTTTGTTTACGGGCAGAAATCAAGATGTGTGAAGAGCCCCTCGACTTAAAGAAGCGAGCATGCATTCAGTCGTAAATTGCTCGCTTGAAGATGACTGGGAGGTACCAATGTTGAATTCAATTTCAAAATACTTATCTTCGGCCGGGACAAAACATAATTTTGTACATTTCCAAAATGGGTCATTAGGATAGGATCGTGACCAAGCCGGAATGAGTTGTTTGAGATAGTTTTCTCTGACCCGACAAAATTTCCCCTCTAACTGTGCAAAGCCGGAATTATGAGTTATGCTTGACTTATGGCTATTGACTCAATTCTTGCACAAATCGACGCGGAGATCGCAACCCTAAAGCAGGCACGCTCACTGCTGGCGAGCGCCGGACTGGTAACAACGGCAGTAACTGAGCCCACAACCCAAAAGAAGCGGCGTAAATCAAGAAAGAGGCGCACATTGAGCCCTGAAGCGCGCAAGAGGATTGCCGATGCGCAACGCAAGCGGTGGGCCGCACAGAAAGCCAAGGCCAAGTAAGAACATTCGCTGACTTATCTGCCGAGGTTTTTTCCCTCACGCGTCTTTGGCCGCGCAGTCATGATGCCGACAAGTGCATTCAGGCGGTGGCGATGCTTTGGCCTCTCCACTGACGGCAGTAAGAGTGCGCATTCGCGCGATCACTGAGTCAGGCCGCAATCCTGTCCGTCAAAAAACTCCATGCTGAATTGGCTTGCTCCCCGCGCCATTCGGGTTTAATGTGTTGCCAGGAATCAACGTGCAGGCAATGATCGGAGCCCCCTGATGCGCAGGTCCATTTCAATTCTTGCGGCGGCCCTGTTCCCGTTGTTTATGGTTGTGCCGGCTTATCCACAAGCGTCCGGCGCTACAGGTGGCCAAAGCCCCGATCCACTGACGGCTCAATATAATAAGGCCATGCTGGCAAAGGATTGGGCCGGCGCAATCGCCGCTGCACAGCAACTGGTAGCGCAAAAGGCAACGTCCCTGAACCTGAAGTACCTGGGCAACGCGCAGCTTTACTCCGGTTCTTCAGACGCAGCGCTGGCGACTTACGACCAGGCCCTGGCCGCCGCGGAAAAGGAAAAGCCCGCTGAGGGCAAGGCAATGGCTGGCTGGAAAGATGCCGTGTCGCAAATCTATATCGGCAAGGGCAATGCGCTGCTCAAGCTCAAACGCACCGCGGAAGCAATCGAGTTGTATAACCAAGCCGCTGAGTTGGCGATCAATAGGGGCAAGGCTTATTTCAATGTATGTGCCGTGTTCTATAACAGTGGCGATACGCATGACTCCGCCGCAGCCTGCCGCAAGTGCGTACAGGCGGATCCCACTTTGGCAAATGCCTGGTTCGTCCTGGGGTCGGATCTCTTTGCCGATGCACCTATAGCCAACGGCAAAGTCGTGGCCACTGCAGAGACCCGAGAAGCGCTTGAAAAATATCTTGCCCTGGCTCCCGACGGTCCTCACGCCGCAGACACGAAAGCAATGCTGGATATGCTCACAAAATAGACAAATGCTCCCTCGGGATTGACTAACTTAGCCCGGTCATCACCAGCATGCGCGGTTCAGTCATCTCCTGGATTGCCGACCGGATTCCTTCCCGACCCAGGCCCGATTCTTTTACGCCGCCAAAGGGCATGGGATCGAGGCGCCAACTGGGAGTATCGCCTACGATGAGCGAGCCGACCTCAAGTTCGCGATAAGCGGTGAGGATGCGGCCTGCATCACGTGTGAGCAAGCCGGCCTGCAAACCGTATTTCGAGCGGTTCACGCCGGCCAGGGCCTCCTCGAAGTCATCGTATGGCTCAATGACCACGACCGGACCGAAAACCTCTTCGTCGCGCACCTTCATGCCGGGCTTGGTTCCGGAGAGGATTGCGGGGGTGATCACAGAGCCGCGCCGCTCGCCGCCGGCTACCAGTTTGGCGCCGCCGGCGACGGCCTCCTTGATCCAGGCCTCGACGCGTTCGGCTTCGCTGAGACGGACGAGCGGGCCAATCTCGGTGGCTTCATCGGAGGGGTTGCCAGCAACCAGCCTGGCCGTGAGCTCGACCACCTTCCACAGATAAGTTTGAAAGATGCCGCGTTGGACAAAGACGCGCTGCAAGCTAATGCAGGATTGTCCCGAGTACCCAAAAGCCGCGTGTGTGGTTCGCACGGCCGCCCCGTCCAGATCGTGCCAGTCGTTGTGGACGATCAACGCGGCATTGCTGCCGAGTTCGAGGACCACCCGCTTACGTCCGGAGCGGGCTTTGAGCTCCCAGCCAACTTTGGCGGAGCCGGTAAAGCTGATCAGCTTGATGCTTTCTTCCTTTTCCGCCAGCCATGCGGTATCGGCATTGCCCAGCGTGAGAACAGCCAGGGCCTCGTCGGGCCACCCGGCCTTGAGGATCACTTCGCCCAGCGCCAGAGCGGTAAAGGGGGTTTGCGGGGCGGGCTTCAGAATCACCGGGCAGCCGGCAGCCATGGCGGGAGCAACCTTGTGAGCCACTAAATTTAACGGAAAGTTGAATGGAGTTATCGCCAGAACCGGACCGACGGGAAAGCGCTGAACGAGTCCCCAGCGGCCTTCATTGCCTTCAGTCAGATCAAGAGGAAGGCTTCAGTGCGCGCCAACCGAATGGGCTTGCCCGCCTCGGCGACGATCAACTGTGCGAAGCGCTCCTTTTGCTCGATCAGTGCGCCTGCCACGTCCTCGAGAATCTCGCGGCGCTTCCAGCGGGGCAGGGCGCGGGTGCGGCGCAGGCTGGCCACAGCGTGATGCACGGCCTGGCGGGCATCGGCGCGAGTGGCCACGGTAACCCGGCCCACCAGCCCCTGGTCCCAGGGCGAGCGCACCTCCAGCGCTTCACCCTCAATCCATTCCTTGCCGCACAGCAGAAATCCCGTTTGTGTTCCCGGCCGCATCTTCATGGCGTTCGCACCCCTCGTTCGACTCTGCTCTAGATGTTACAAGGGTATGGCGCAAGTGGCATACGGAAACAAAATCACTCTTCTCCGGCAGGTTCAGGATGAAACGCGGGAGCGATTTCTAATCAGTTTCCGGATCGTAGCTCCATCATGCCCTCAACACGTAGCGGAAGCGCATATCTTCGGCATACCACATGATGTAGTTGGTGCCCCAGTTGTTATTGAAGAGGCAGGAGTGGATTCCGGCGCTCAGATCGGGCTGGGTGTTGGAGAAGAACAGCGCCATTCTTTCGCCCAGGGCGACGACCGGGGCGTCGAGGGTTTCCACGGCGAATCTTTGTCCGGCCTGCCGGTATTCAAATCCCTTTGACAAGCTGTGCATATGGCGGTTTCCTGAGGCTACGACGTCAAAGGGCGAGATTGTCTCATCGGATTTCTCGAGCGTCCAGCCCTTCTGGTCTTCGGCAATGGGATTGAAGGTAAGCCAGAGAGCCTCAGGAAGCCGGGTAGCGGGTTTCTGGAAACACGCCAGGTTGAGATGGATGACCGGCTCGGCTTTCGGCAGCACTAATTCGAGGAAAATCCTGCGCGGGAAACTGGCGCGGCCGGATTGAAAGGCTTCCTCGTCCTGAATTTCCAGGCGTGCGACAATGCGGTGAGCATCGGCGCTCTCCTCCACATGCGCTTCGGCCAAAGAGGGATGCCAATCCTGATGGACTGCGCCAAGCTTTTCAATGTTCGGCTTGCCAAAGTCCCTGGGCGCCCATTCCATGGTTGAATCATTCAAGAGCACATAGGCAGAGAGAAAGCGCTGGTAGTCCTCCTGCGAAAGAGTCTGATAAGTGAAGAGCGCGATGGGGTTGCTTTTGCTTGCCCACTCACGGCCGGTGGCCTTGTTCTGGAGGCGAGTGATGGCGCCGGTTTGCGCATCCAATCCTAGGATGAAATGCGCGGTTTCAATCGGTTGTCCGGCGGGCACCGCGACAGCCTGTGGCGAGGGGTTCTGATCGTACTGGTGCGGGGCAAGGTCCTGGACGGCGGCCAGGGCCTGGCTGCGGAGATCGGCGGGCAGGGTGCCAACGGCGTCGTAGAGATCCTTGCGCTTCTCTTCCCAGCTGAACTCCATCACCTTGTAGCCCTTGGCATCGAGCATGCGGGCCAGATCGGCGGGCTTGTAATTTTCAAAGTCGATCCAGGTTTTGGTGTCGGTCCCCCAGGTGTGCTCGGCCTCAAGCAGGAGATTGCGGAGCAGGGCCAGGTCGGTTGAGTCTCCAATTTGAAACTTGCCCTCGGCAATCCAGGCATCGCGCAGGCCGGAAACCTCGCGATAGCGGGCCACCTTCCGCGGATCGCTCGCGCATCCGTAAATCCATGTATCGCCTATCTCCTGGGTAACGACGGGGAGCTGAGCGCGGAAAGGCTGCAGCGCCTTGGCCATATCGGAGAGATTGCAGGCGGTGATTTCCGCATTGGGGAACTGCGCGGCGAGTTCGGCGTGGATGGCGGCGATTTCTTCCGGTGTGTGCGGGCCCTCATTGTCGTTGCGCACACGGGTCGCAAGCGCCAGGTCGGATCCGGGGACGCGGGCCACTGCGCCGTAGTCGAGGTGATACATCACGGGCAGGGTCGCGCCGGAGGGGTCCTTCCAAAGAAAGATCGGCGGCACCTTGGCGGTAGTGGTTGCGCCGTTCACGCCGATCTCGAGCAGGTTGACGCCGTGTTTGGCCAGCGGCGGAATGATGCCGCGCGTGTGGCCGGGAACGTCGGTCATTTTGGCGCCGGTGGTGACCATGCCGAAGCGGCGGTCGAGGGATTGCGAGATGGCGAGACTGCCTTCGATCATGGATTGACTGAGCATCTCGGTCTGCCAGGTGAAGGGCAGAGCGTGCCAGGCGATGCGTGCCAGGCGATATCGCGGCGGGCGATTGCCTCCTCCATGGCTTTGCGATCGGCGGGCGAGGCCTGCTCGAGGTATTCATAGAGCAGCCACGAGCCGGTGGTCCACACATAGCGGCGCTTGCCGGCGGCGTTTGCCGTGCGGGAAATCTCGATCGCCCGAGGGAAAAAGTCTTCGAAGTACCTCTTGTGGACGACGTTATATTGCGTATCGATAAAGCCGGCGTCGAAGTGGCACTTGAACATGACCAGGACGCGCTTGACGGCGGGGTCGGTCTGGGGCTGCTGGGCGTGGAGAGAAAACGGAGAGCGGAGCAGCAGGCCGGCTCCGGCGGCGGAGACGGTCTTTACAAAATCGCGGCGTTTCATGGGCTGATTTCCTTCTTTTATTGAATCGCTCGAAGTTTACCACTGTAAGGTGGCATTACAGAATCGCAACTGGGTGAGTTAATCATTGGCTTCGGCATAAAGTGCTCTGCCATAAACATCAGATATTTCACAACCTCAAAATTGGAGTACGCTAATGGCCATGAAATGGCGGCGAGGACTTTTACTGGCTGGGGTTAACTTAGTGGCCGCGTTGCCACTGATCCTGATGATGGAGTCAGAAGACGCGCAGTACCTGCGGGACCATTCGCCGGGGGCTAAAGTCGTGGCTAGTGTGGCCATATCAAAGGAAGGTGAAATCACAAATTCCGAGCCTGCGAAAACAGATACCGAGCAGGAAGGGGAAACTGTTACTTTGGATCCGTGTGAGATGTGGGGCGTTCATTATCGTGTCCAGTATGAGGTAGCGCATTTTGGCAATATTCCGGCCTTCACGCTGACAGGCTGGCGTATTTTATGTCCTCCAAGCTGGACGCTTTCAGGAAGGCTGCACGTAGGCAAGGGGTGGGCACCCACGGTTGCAACGGCTGCCGCTCAAAAGAAAGTCGATTTGGCTCTATGCGTTCTAATCGTCATTCAATGGTTCCTCGTGGGCTCGTTTCCGCTAATGCAAACAAAGAAATGGTGGACCGAGCCAGGAATGTTCATTACAGCGTGCACGGTTATCGCGACTTGTATGGAGCTTATTCCGTGGGTCAACGATATCGCGAGGCTCCCTGCCTTGATCGCGGCATTGGCCTGGATCTGGTGGCTCGGTCTCCTTATTTGGCAGACAGTTCGATTCGGATGGAGATGGACGACTGGATTACCGGCACATCGGTCGACTTAGACGCCAAATCCACAAATCTTATTCTGTCTGCGGATGATTCAAGATGAATTGTCTGCAATCCAGAAACCAGCCAATCCTCCGGGTTTGTTTCGACCAGTGCACTTTCTGCTATAGACTGCTCCCATGATCCATGACGGCAAAAGCCGCAAACTTCCCTTCGATCCTGCCGAGGCGTTGGCGCATTTGCGGGCGAGCGACCCCAAATTGGGCGAACTGATCGACCGGGCGGGCGAGTTTACGCTGCGGCTCGATGCGGCCCCTTCGCCTTTCGAGTCGTTGCTGGAGTCGATCCTCTACCAGCAGTTGCACGGCAAGGCAGCTGCGACCATCCACCGGCGCGTGCGGGAGCACTTTGGCGGCGACCCCGCGCCGCAACTGCTGCTCGATACTCCGGATGAGCGGCTGCGAGCGTGCGGGGTTTCAAGCAACAAGATCAAGGCGCTGAAAGATCTGGCGGCGAAGACGCTGGACGGGACCGTGCCCACGCACGCGGCGATTAAGAAATTGTCGGACGCGGAGATTGTGGAGCGGCTGACCGAGGTGCGCGGCATTGGACCGTGGACGGTGGAGATGTTGCTGATCTTCCGCCTGGGACGGCCGGACGTGCTGCCGGCGACAGACTACGGCGTGCGCAAGGGATTCGCGCTCACCTTTCAGCGCGTGCCGAAGACGAGGCCGCTCGAAGCCGCCGATCTGCCCAAGCCGGAGGTGCTTTTCAAAAGGGGAAAAGCTGGTACCTGTGGCGGGCCTGCGATCTTGCCAAAGGCACCGCGCCTTCAGGGCGGTCGAGCCTAAAATGATCAAAAGCAGCTTCTAGCTACTAGCCTCTAGCTTCCAGCATCTAACTTACCTCTGTTGCCGGAAACTCATTCAGTGGGTGTGGCTTGGGAAGCAGGAACGCCTTTTCAAGAGATTCCGCATTGGGGCTTTTAGCGAAAGGCTAGAAGCCAGGAGCTGATTTTTCATGGCCGCAAGCAAGCGATTCATCTGTATTCATGGTCACTTTTATCAGCCGCCGCGGGAGAATCCCTGGCTGGAAACAGTGGAGACCCAGGACTCTGCCGCGCCTTACCACGACTGGAATGAGCGCATCTGCGCGGAGTGTTACGCCCCCAACGGCGCGGCACGAATCGTGAACAACAAAAATCAGATCCAGCGCATCGTGAACAACTACGCGCGCATCAGCTTCAACTTCGGGCCTACACTGATCAACTGGCTGAAGGAGAACGCGCAGCGCACCTATCGCATGATCCTTGACGGCGAGGGTCGCAGCCGGAAGAGCTATGGCGGCCACAGCTCAGCCATGGCGCAGGTTTATAACCACGTTATTATGCCACTGGCCAGCACGCGCGACCGCATTACCCAGATCCGGTGGGGCATTGCCGACTATATGCACCACTACGGCACACCTCCCGAGGGCATGTGGCTGGCGGAGACGGCGGCGGATAAGGAATCGCTGGAGTTGCTCGCCGCGCACGGCATCAAGTTCACAGTGCTGGCGCCGCACCAGTGCCTGCGCATCCGGCCGCTGGAAGGGGATGCGGAGTGGACGGATACCGCCAACGCAACCGTTGATACCTCGCGGCCCTACCTGGTGCGCTTTGAGTCCGGAGTCTCGATTGCCGTCTTTTTTTATAACGGGCCGATGTCGCGGGCGATTGCGTTTGAGGGGCTGTTGAACTTAGGTGAAAACTTGGCTGCGCGGCTCAAAAGCGGATTCACAGACAGCACGGAGCCGCAGTTGGTTCACGTGGCCACCGATGGCGAATCATACGGCCACCACCACAGGTACGGCGAGATGGCGCTGGCCTATGCGTTGTACCTGCTGGAACAAGACAAGACGGTGAAGCTGACCAATTATGGCCGCTACCTGGAACAGTTTCCGCCGGAGTACGAAGCTGAGATTGTGGAGAACACCTCGTGGAGTTGCGAGCATGGGGTGGAACGGTGGCGCTCCAATTGCGGCTGCAACGGCGGCAAGCCGGGGTTCAACCAGCTTTGGCGCACGCCGCTGCGGGAGGCACTGGACGAACTGCGCGACGCCGTGACTCCGCTGACAGAGCAGGAAGGCGGCAAGCTCTTCAAAGATGTGTGGGACGCGCGCAACGGTTATATCGAAGCCATACTCGACCGCGGCGCGGAGTCGCTCGAGTACTTCTTCAGCGAGCATGAGAACCACGCTCTGACAGAGGAAGAGAAAGTGCGGGCGCGAGAACTGATGGAGATGCAGCGCCACACGCAGCTTATGTACACCAGTTGTGGCTGGTTCTTTGACGACATTTCAGGCATTGAGACGGTGCAGGTGATCGCTTATGCAGCGCGTGTGCTGCAGCTGGCGCGGGAGCTTTTTGGTCAACAGGCGGAGGGGCTTGAGCCCAAATTCCTGGCGCGGATGGTGGAGGCTCACTCCAACGTGCCAAGCGCCGGCAATGGCGCCGACATTTACAAGGCGTGTGTGACAGCCAAGGAACTGAGTCTGGAACAAGTGGCGGCCCACTATGCCATCAGCAGCGTCTTCTCGTCGTTTTCAGAAGAGACTGACCTGTTCTGCTACCGGGTCCACCGCATCTCCTATGAAATCTACACTTCGGGCCGCGGCCGGCTGGCTCTGGGACGGGTGCAAATCGCCAGCACCATCACCGGCCAGCAGCAGAGCTTCAGCTTCGCGGTGCTCCACTTCGGGGATCAGAACATCACTGCTGCCGTAAAGCCTTACAACGAGTCCGATGCAGCCGAGTTTGAGGCCTTTGCCAAAGAGGCGGCGGAGCAGGTGCAGCGCGCCGACTTCCCTGACGTGATTCGCCTGCTCGACCGCTATTACGGCCACGTGGATTATTCGCTGACCTCGCTCTTTACCGACGAGCAGCGGCGCATCGTGAAGCTGATCCTCACCTCGACGCTTGAAGACATTGAGAATTCGCTGACGGGCATCTACAAAGACCATGCCAGCCTATTGCACTATCTCTTTTCGGCCGGGCTGCCCAAGCCCCCCTCGCTCACCCTGGCCGCGGGGTTTGCCGTCAACGCGGGACTACGACGGGCGCTGGAGGCCGACCCGACTGACGAGGCGCAACTAAGGTCATTTCTCTCGCTGGCCCGCACGGACGAGGTTCCGCTGGAAACTGCTACGCTCTCCTACATCGCCGACAAGCGGATGAAGCGCGCCATGGTTGATCTGCAAATGTCCTCGGGGTCGCTCGAGAAGCTGGAGCGCGCGCTGTCGCTGGCGCGCATCCTGGTGGAGATGCCCTTCGAGCTGAACCTGTGGCAGGCGCAGAATATCTGGTACGAGATTTTGTGTACTCCAAAATATGCGCTGACTCCGCTGGACAAAGCCGACCAGCCACTGTGGGAGAAGAATTTCAAAGAACTGGGCGCGTGCCTGTCGATCGACTATGAGGCCATCAGCGCTAAGAGTCAGGTTGCGAAAGCCTAAGGCGCTCTACTCCACCTTATGCAGCCTTCCATCTTTGAGCAGGAAGCGCTCGTCGCGCCAGACGATGATATTGCCGGCGAATCCGGCTACCCAGACGCCCATCGCTACCAAATCGCGAAAGGGCAGCAGCCACAAGTTGGGAAGCACCTGGTGATCGCCGAGCACTTCAGCGCCGACCATCATGGCCAGGGTAAGGCGCAGGAAAAAGCTCAATCCCAGCAGCCACAAACTTAGCGGGCTGAGTCCGCTGGCCAGCACATTGAGCAGCGCCCAGCCAAGTCCATGCGTAAAGATGAGCCCGGCGTAGCCCCAGGGCCGTGCGTCACGGACGGTGCGAGACCAGCGCAACTGGTGATCGAGGAAGCTGCTCCAGGAGTAAGCGGGAATCGAGGTCTCAACCACTTCAGTACTGAGTGCCACACGGTAGCCGCCCCGGCCCACGCGGGCCCCCATTTCGTAGTCATCGGCCAGATGATCCACCAGCGGCGTGAGTCCCCCAATCTTATCGAGCGCCTCGCGGCTTACAGCCAGCGTGGAGCCAAGACCGTAATGCAGGCCGCCCTCAATCATCTTGGAGAGCAATACGCCGGCCAGAAAATCGGTGGCGATTCCCAGCCCCTCAAGCCGTGAGGGCAGCGTGCCGTGCGCACGACCGCGATAGAGCGTGGTAACCAGGCCAACTTGTTGTTGCGCATTACCGGCGATGGCGGTCTCGCCTGAAGATGATGCGAAGCAGGCCATCACCCGCTGCAGGTAGTGGGGCGATACGGTGATATCGGAGTCGTTAATCAGCAGATAGTCGAAGCGCGCGTGGGGCGCGAGCTGGACCAGCGTGCTGACCTTACCGTTGGTTCCCAGGCGTTCGGGGCACTCGATGAGCTGAATGGATTTATCAGGAAACTCCTGACTGAGCTGCTCGACGGCGGAGACTGCCGGGTCGGAAAGCGACGATACCCCAAAGAGCAATTCGTACTCGCCGGAATAATTTTGGCGGCAGTGGCTGCGGAAGGCCTCGATCATTCCGGGATCGAGCCCCTTGAGGGATTTGAGGATGCTGACGCCGGGAGCAAAGTGCACGGGCTGAGCACGGCGGTCCGCCAAAAAAATGCGCGCGGCAACCATAGCGGCCAGATAGTAGCCCATGCAGGCGACAGTCAGGACCGTGGTGAGAACCTCCACGGATTGGGCTAATAAGTGAGGCATCGCTGGGAGTTAGTGTAGCAAGACAGTGGTCAGTTCTCAGTCATCAGTTGTCAGTAACCCAAAAGCTCAATCGGAGCCCCACGATGCAACCAAATCATGAAAGTCCAATTAGGGGCAACTGATGACTGACAACTGAGAACTGGTTTCACTCGTACCTCAACGCCTCAATCGGGTCTAAATTAGCCGCTTTCCAGGCGGGATAAATTCCGAAGAGCAGTCCGATCGCGCAGGAAACGCCGAAGCCGATGAGGACCCATACTGTGGAAAGGGTTGCGGGAAGGCGGATTGGGAGAAGGTAGACGATCCAGGTGATCACGGCGCCCGCCAGAACGCCGATCACCCCACCAAGGGCGCAGAGTGTGATCGCCTCGGTGGTGAATTGGGTGAGGATAGTTCGCCTGGTGGCGCCGAGAGCTTTGCGGATGCCGATCTCACGGGTGCGTTCTGTAACCGAAACCAGCATGATGTTCATCACCCCCACGCCGCCCACCATCAGTCCGACGCTGGAGATTGCAATCATGAACATGCGCAGGTAGAAGGTGATATCTCCCCAGAGTTTCAGCAGCGAATCGGGCCCGAACATCTCAAAGTTGTCGTCCGCTTCCACCTTCACCTTGCGGCGAATGCGCAGCAGTTCGCGAACCTCATCCTCGACCAGCGCCTTGTTTTTCTGGTCGTCGTATTTCACGCTGATGATGAGATCCTGATCCTCAGGATGCAGGTAATGAAATGTACTCATGGGGAAATAGACCTGATTGTCGTCGGGGTTCTTGCCGCTGCCAAATGGCTGCTTCTGATAGTCGAGTACGCCAATCACGGTATAAACGCTGCTTTCGACGCTTACCTCCTTGCCTATCGCCGACTCGCTGCCGAAGAGATCTTCCCATGTGTCATGGCCTAGCACACAGACATGAGCGGCGCGCTGGTCTTCGTCTTCAGTAAAAAATCGGCCCTCAACAAAGACCAGGTCCATTACGTCCGCCAGCTCCGCGGTTGAGCCGTCCAGAACCGTCCCGGCCACTTTCTTACCCTGGTACTTCACGTTCACGTCGCCCACATGGAAGGTCATGTTTGCGTGGTTAATCGTGCCATCGACGGCCAGAACGTGCGGCAGCTCACGCAGCGCCACCACGTCGTCGAGAGTAAGCTTTTTCCGGTTCAACTGCTCGGGCGTGAGTTGGATGTGCGCGAAGGGCTGATGGAAGACCCAGATGGTGTTTGTACCCATCGAATTGGCGAAGTCGGCGACGCGGTTGTTCAGTCCGCTGATGATGGAGGAGATGGCGATGACCGTGGAGACGCCGATGACGATGCCCAGGATGGTCAATCCCGAACGCAGCTTATTGGCCTTCAACGTATCGAAGGCCATCTTGACTGATTCTCGAGTTTGTCCGCGCACCATAAAGCACCTAGTTGTCAGTTGTCAGTGATCAGTTGTCAGTTCTTTGATGCTTAATCTTTGATCGATTGCAGAAGCGCGTGAATCATTTTCCCAACTTCGTGAGATAGACTCTCTGTTTCATCAATGAGTTTGGGATTACCCATTTCAAGTGCGCGCGCGATCTCGAGCTGTGTCTGCAATTCGAAATTTGAACCACGGGCAATGCCCAGAAATTGCCGGAATTCGCCGATACTCATCCTCCCCTGCCCCTCAGCAATATTGCTTGGCACAGAGACTCCTGCGCGCCTGATTTGACTGGTTAAACCGTATAGCTCTTCGCGCGGGAAGCCCTTGGTCAGGCAATATGTTGCAACGGATAACTGAATTGATCTCTGCCAAACCTGTAAATCTCGAAATGATTGCGCCATGATTTCGGCTCCTTCTTAACTGACAACTAATCACTGACAACTGACAACTGTTTTTTCACAGCTCTGCTCGCAACGCCGCAATCGGATCCAGCTTGGCGGCTTTACTGGCGGGGTAAACGCCGAAAAAGACGCCTACCGAGCCGGCCAGAGTTAGTCCCAGGAGTACGCTCCATAACTGCACACTTGTGGGAAAACCGAGAATCACCGTTATCAGCTTGGCCACGCCCACTCCGCACAACACGCCGATGGCCCCCCCTACCAGTGCCATGGTTGCGCTTTCGATAAGAAATTGCAGCAGCACATCGCGTTGCCGTGCGCCGAGGGCCTTGCGCACTCCGATCTCGCGGGTTCGCTCGGTAACCGAAACCAGCATGATGTTCATGATGACGATGCCGCCCACCACCAGCGAGATGGACGCAATGCCCAGCACCACCCAGGTGAAGAGCGCGCTGATCTGTTTCCAGAGATCGAGAAAGGTATCGTTGGTCTCCATCGTGAAGTCGTCGTCTGAGCCGGGGGCATCGTGACGGCGTATGCGCATCAGCACACGCACCTCGTCCTTGGCGCGCTCCATCACTTCTGCGCCTCCGTTGGGCCGTGCGTAGATCTTCACCGAGTCGTTGGTGCCGTAGGTTTGTTGATATGTAGTGATGGGGGCGATTACCCAGTTGTCCTGTGACTGGCCCAGTGTCTTTCCTAGCCGCTCACCGACGCCGATGACGATGTAGGGAACGCCGTCCACGCGAATTTCCTTGCCCAGGGGATCTTCATTGCCGATGAGGTTGTCCACAATGTCGTACCCGATGATTGCATTGTGCGTGGCACGGTCCACGTCGGCGGGTGTAAAGCCGCGGCCGAGGGCGATATTGATGTTATGCAGCGCCGGCATATTCCATGTGTAGCCGTGCAGTTGGGCGTCTTTGTCTGATTGCCGGTTGTAGACGACCGTGCCGCTGCCGAGAATCGCGGCGCCCACATCGCTGCATTCGGTGCAGTTGTCCCGCACCGCCTCGTAGTCCTCCATGCGGATGATCTTGCGCTTCTGAAAGCGCGTGTAGTCTTCGAGAGTCAAGGTCACGCTGGATCCCCGGGCTACCGTGAAGATATCTGCGCCATAGCCGGTGAGCTTAGTGCTCACATACTTGTCGGCCCCGTTGACCAATGTAATGACCATGATGACCGAAGCCACGCCCATTACCACGCCGATGAGGGTGAGGATGGTGCGCAGCTTGTTTGCCCAAAGCGACTGCAGCGCGAGTTTGAAGGCCTCATTGAACCGCATGGCCCTGCTTTCGTTCGCGGAACCGGCGATGTCTTTTCGCGCCCTGGCGCGGATGTTGCCCGCGAATGGAGGCGCGCTGAACGGTTCCTGCCCGGTGATACCAGTGTACGAAATCTCCACCGCTCCTTGTCGACCATGCATAGCACGCTGCCTGGTGCGCGAAATCGGGCGCAGTTTGGAACTGCTCCGCATAATCGAATACGCGGAATTGCGACGGAGGGTTCCTGAGTGTGTGTGGGCAAGCCGCGAAAAACTTAGCCGAGTACGAATTTGATCGTAACAATCGCATGAGGCAGACGTCGTAAATCAGCGTCCGGAACTGCCAAAGCCTCTTTCCGCGCGGGCCGACACTTCGAGAGTTTCTACCTCTTGGACTAGTCCTGTGAGAACAGGAACAGGAATCATCTGGGCAATTTTCTCGCCGGCCTTCAGCTCGACGGCAGCCTCGCCCAGGTTGGTCATCAGCACCAGAATCTCCCCTCGGTAGCCGGCATCGATTACGCCGGCTGTAGTGGCAATTCCTCGTGATGCCATGGAAGAGCGGTCGCGGACCAGCAGTCCCAGCGGGACGCCGGTTTGCGGATGGCGCGCTTCGACGGCGATGCCCGTGCGCACTTTTACAGTGGCGCGGGGAGCTAGCGTCACGGCTTCCAATGCAAAAACGTCATAGCCAAGATCTTCGCCTGGATGCGCGACGACTGGGACGCGGGCGGCCGGGGTGAGCAACTTTACGCGAAGCATGATTTCATCTTAGGGCAGTGGGCCGGGTTGGGTTTCCGCAAGGGAGAAACTGCTGCGCAATTACAGTTCCAGGATCAGGCGGAAAGGTCTAACTCGAGTGCGTCGATGAGCGGCACCAGCCAGACGAGAAGCGCCTGATGGGACGGGTGCTGCACATAGGAATCAAGAGCTGCCTTGTCTTTGAAACGCATGATTCCGCCGAAGGTGTAGCCTTTTCCGCGCGGTGAAATGTTGGGGCCGACGTGGGTCTCAAGAAGGCCTGGGATCATTCCCTGAAAGGAACGAATGTCCTTTGCCGCTCTTTCTTTCTGCGCATCTGTGGCGCCGGGCTTCCACTGAAATGCAAAGGCATGAAAGACGTTCTGCGCTTGATCTGCCGCAAGGCCGGAGGGCATGAGTGTGGCTGAAGCAGCGAGACCACTGTTGCGTATCAAGGTTCGGCGAGTGATTCCGGACATCCCGATCTCCAGACTCACAGAATCGCATGAAGGAGGTCCGTGAGCAAGATCGCCGGGTAAGCCGGTGATTTAAGCCCGACAAAATGGTCAGCCCCGGCGGGGAGGTTCCCGGCCGGGGCTGTCGTTTTATCGAACAACAAATTCGGCAAAAGGACCTATAAGCCGAATTCTGTCGTGTGCGGTCATTCCTCTAGGCGCCGCGTTGCCGCGGACACTCATCAGCGACCTACCCGGAGGTTTCGGCGATTGCTACGAGCCGCCTGAACGCGTCGGGCCGATGCGCAGCGCTGCATGGCTCGATGCAGACGCTTCCCTCCCTATTTGGTCTTGCTCCGTGTGGGGTTTACCTTGCCTCCGCCGTTACCGCCGGAGCGGTGCGCTCTTACCGCACCATTTCACCCTTACCCCGGCGCTGGAGTTATCGCAACGACGAGCGTACCCGGCAAGCCGGGCCAACTCGGGTATTGCGTTTCCAGGGATGCCCTCCCGAAAGAGGGGTAGCCGAGGCGGTATCTTTTCTGTGGCACTGGCCGTCCATGGGTTTTGAGGCCCACGTCCCGGACGTTATCCGGCACACTGCCCTGCGGAGTTCGGACTTTCCTCCCCCGGCGAACCTGGTTTCCCAGCCCTCCGGCAGCGACCGCCCGGTCCTCCTGCCAGCCTTTAGTGTACCGCGAAAACTGCTCATTCCCTCTTCAGTTGATTCCCTGACGAACTCGTTTTGTCGCACGTGCGTATTTGGGCCGCGCAATCGCGACTGAGTCGCCTGAATCAATGGAGACTGCCGGCAGTCGAGCAGGAAGCCCACGACAATTCTTGTCAATTTACGACGGACTTGCAGCGTTAAAAAATATTTATAACTTAGTGCCAACAAAATCTTCTTCAATCCGTCCATTTCTTAAATCAGTTACTTGGAGTTATCGCTTCAGATCACGATCCATAAGTCATGAGAGAGGAGCAAGTCATGAGAACAAAATGGGGGCGGACGCTTTTTCTACTGGCTGGGCTGGCCGCGCTGGCCGGCGCCCAGCTTCAAGCGCAGGCGGTGACTGGCGCCAAGGGACATGCGCAAACGGATGTTTCGTTAAGCCTTTTCGGAGCTTTCACCGGGAGCTATAACAACAAAATTATGGCTCCGGAGGGAGTAATCGGTACTACTCAGAGTTACTCCAACGCCGCCGGCGGACTGCTCGAAGTGCGCCACATCTCCAAACCTTGGTTCGGCTATGAAGGCACTTACTCCATCAACCGTGCTAACCAGACCTACAACGACAACTCTGGTTTTGACCCATCCAACGCCTGTCCGGGGGCCTGCCCCATCGCGACATCGGTGTGGATACCGGTTTCAGCCAATGCGCACGAGGTGACCGGCGATTGGGTTGCGTCGTTGAAGGTCGGAAATCTGAGACCCTTTGCGCTGGCCGGCGGCGGCGTCCTTATTGAGGTGCCCAGCAGTGGGCAAGCCACAGGCACCGTCACCGAAATCCACCCGCCCACCTTTCCGACAACCTCCACAACCGTTGCCACCACGACCTCCGCCAAGCCTGTCTTTGTCTATGGCGCAGGCGTGGATTGGGGGCTTCTGCCACACATCGGCCTGCGCCTCCAGTACCGCGGCAACCTCTACAAGGCACCTGACCTCGTTTCAGGTTCCGCCTCGACAAACGCACTCACCCACACCGCCGAGCCGATGATCGGCGTTTACTTCCGCTTCTAAACCGGCGCCGCTTCGAACTCAATTTATCTCGGTCACGCCGCCGAAGCCAGCCCGCGCAGCAATCCTGCGCGGGCTCTTTGTGTTTATAGATCCACCGAATTTCAGGTCAGGCAGCGTGTCGGAAAAGCAATCGCGGAACTTCCTATCCCACTGCGCCTCTTTGAGGGGTTACAATCTTTTTGGCGATGCGATCATTGGGCCCGGCTCCCCGGCTTTTTCCCCGAATTCACTTCAAATCAAGGAGAACTCAATGAAGATTGTTACGATGATTGCGCGCCTGCTGCTGGGACTGATGTTTCTGGTCTTCGGCGCCAATATGTTCTTGATGTTCATTCCCATGGGGTCGATGCCGCCCGGGGTGGCCGGGCAGTTTACAGCCGCCCTGATCGCCGCACACTACTTCTATGTGGTGGGCGCGCTCATGGTCATCTCCGGGATTTTGCTGCTGGCCAACCGGTTTGTCGGGCTGGGGCTCACGCTTCTAGGGCCTGTGCTGTTCAACATTCTCACTTATCACCTGCTAATGAACCCGAGCGGCATTGGGATGGGCGCCTTTGCGACGCTCCTCTGGCTACTGGTGGCCTGGGAACACCGGATCGTCTTTGAAAGGCTCTTTGCGGCGCGGCTTGAGGAGTGAAGGCTTACCCAACGCTGCCTCGTTGAACGTGCAGGTCGGCTGGCTACAATCAGGGTAGCAATGATCCAGTACCTCTATCTCGGTCGAGTGGCCTACGACGAAGGGCTCCGCTTGCAGGCCGAGTTTGCAGCTCTACGATTCGAGGGCCGCGTCGAAAACGTGCTGCTGCTGCTGGAGCATCCGCCGGTGCTTACGCTGGGCCGCAACGCCGATCGCGCCAATGTGCTGGCATCGGATGAGCTGCTCGCCGCGCGGGGCGTCACGGTGCATGAGATTAACCGCGGCGGCGACGTGACCTATCACGGGCCGGGGCAACTGGTGGGCTATCCGATCTTTGACCTGCGCAGCCTGCACACCGAGAATGGCGGGCGAATGGGCCCGGTGGACTTTGTGCGGGGGATAGAGGAAGCTCTGATCCGGCTCTGCGACGGCTTTGGCGTGCGTGCGGGAAGGATTGCCGGACTGACAGGCGTGTGGTGCGGGGTTAGTGCAGGGGTCAGGGATCAGGGGTCAGGGATCGAAAAACAGGGACTAGGGACTAAGGGACCAGGGACTAACAGTGTGTCCGACGGGTTAGAGCGGAAGATCGGCGCGATAGGCATTCATGTAGCTCGGGGGATTACATCGCACGGATTCGCATTCAACGTGACCACCGACCTCAAGGCTTTTCAGTTGATCGTTCCCTGCGGCATTCCCGATCATGCGGTGACCAGTCTGGAGCGTGAGATGGAGCGTGCGGAGGATTCGCCTTCACTTGAAACTGTGGCGCACGAGGCGGCGCGGCAGTTCGGACTGGTTTTTGGCGAACAGGTGCTGGCGGTGGAGAGTCTCGAGGCGCTGCGAACTCAAGCCGAGGCAACTGCCGCAGCCAGACTGGAATTTCCTGCGGAAGACACCCCGATGCAGGTTCCGGCCGAGGTGGAGCGGCTCATGCGCAAAGCGGGCCATCCGATTCGGGCATAAGCAGGCAAGCGATTTATAATCCGGCAGGAACCGGGAGCTACGGCGTTCCGCAAGGCGGGGAGAGGAATCGATGCCAACCGACGTAATCATGCCGCAAATGGGCGAGTCGATCTTTGAAGGCACTCTGACCAAGTGGCTCAAGAAGGCCGGCGACCGGGTGGAAAAGGACGAGCCGCTCTTTGAGATCTCCACCGATAAAGTGGATGCGGAGATTCCTTCGCCGGTGGCGGGCGTGCTGAGCGAGATCAAGGTGGCTGAAGGCGAAACGGTCGAGGTCAATACGGTGGTTGCCGTGGTGACCGAGCACGGCGAAGCGGTTGCTGAAGCGGCGAAAAAAGCTGAGCCGGCGCAGGCAACGCACTCCACTTCTGCGCCCAGCGGGACTTCGTCGCCCAAAGTAGCCACGCACGCGTCGCAGGCGCAATCGGCCCCACCGCAGGTGGCGCCGAAGGCGCAGGTGGAAGGCGAGCGCACCCGCTCCTCGCCACTGGTGCGGAAGATTGCCAAGGAGAACAATCTTGACCTGAGCCAGGTTGCGGGAACAGGCGCAGACGGCCGCATCTGCAAGGAAGATATCCTGCGGCACCTGAGCGAGTACGGAGGCGGTGGCGTGGCAGTCCCATTGTCCGCGCCGCAGGCGCCGCTGGCCCCTCCGCAGGTGGTCCCGCTCAGCAGAATGCGTGCGATTATCGCCGAGCGCATGGTTGAGAGCATGCGCGTCAGCCCCCATGTTCACACCGTCTACAAGGTGGATATGACGCGCATCGTAAAGATTCGCGAGCGCGAGAAGGCAGGTTTCGAGCGGACGAACGGCGTCAAGCTCACCTTTATGCCATTTATAGCCGCCGCGGTAGTGGAGGCTCTGCGCAAGCATCCCGTCGTCAACGCATCGCTGGCAGACGGCGCAGTCCACTATCACCAGAACATCAATCTGGGCATTGCAGTGGCTTTGGAATGGGGACTGATTGTGCCGGTGGTCAAAGGGGCTGAGGCGCTCAGCTTTCTGGGCCTGGCGCGCACCATCGCCGACCTGGCCGAGCGCGCGCGCGCCAAGAAGCTGAAGCCCGAAGAGGCCTCCGGGTCCACCTTCACGCTCACCAACTCCGGCGTCTTCGGCGACGAGTTCAGCACCCCCATCATCAACCAGCCGGAGTCAGCCATCCTGGCCATCAGCGGCCTCAAAAAGGAAGCCGTAGTGCTGACCGACGCAGAGGGCAACGATACGATTGCGATCCGCTCCATGCAGCACTTCACATTAGGCTTCGACCACCGCACCATCGACGGCGCCGACGCCTGCCGCTTCATGCTAGATCTGAAGAAAACGCTTGAGGGGTGGGACAAGAAGATTGGGTAACGCCTCAGGGCGCACTTGAGACTGAATCCAGCTCAACAAACATTTCAATGAGCAGCGGCCCAGGCCAGCCCATCTGTCCCTTTTCCGGTGGCGATAAACCGCGTAACCTTCCACGAGGCCAGATCGATTTCCGCAACCTGGTCGCTGCCGATGCAGGAGACGTAGGCGACTTTGCCGTCGGGTCGAACCAGGATCTCTTGCGGAGATTTGCCGACCGCAACCGAGCGCGCAACCTGCATGGTATCCAGGTCGATGACAGCCACGTTGTCTTTACCTGGAATCGCGAGGAGCAGCCAGCGGCCATCCGGAGTGGGTGCGCTTCCGTAACCGGTGCCTTCCAGCGGAATCCAGCTCTTCAACTTGTTCGTTGTTGTGTCGATCACGGCCAGGCGCGGCTTGGTCTCGTCGGAGGTAAATACCCAATGGTCGTCGTTGGAGATGGAGATGCGCTGCGCGTTGGGCGAGACGGGGATTACGGCAATCGTCTTGCGCGCCGCAATGTCGAGCACGGAGACCGAACCCGGCACAACGTTCGAGGTGTAGCCGCGGAGGCCGTCGTGGGAGAGTGCGAGCATGTGGCTCTGGGCCGCGCCGGTGGGGATGGTTCCCACGATCCTCAGCGTCTTGGGATCGATGAGAGTGACCGCATTATCAAGCTCAGTCGTCACGTAGAGCAGGTGGTCTTTGGGCCCGAGGAGGGGCATATGCGGTCTCACTCCGCGGCCAAAATCGACGCTGCCCATCACCTTCTGCGCGGCAATGTCGATGACCACAAGATTTTGCCCGTCGGTTCCCGGCATACCCACGCCGGAGCTTCCATAGATAGGCACATAGGCGAGGCGACCGTCGGCCGATGCAACCACCTCGTGGCCCGTGATTCCTCCTTCCTGCACGGAGGCAATCACTGTTCCGGCAACCGGATCGACGATCGCCAGACTCCTGGTTCCCTTTTGGGTCACAAGCAAACGATCCTGCTGCGCAAACCCGGCGGAGACTGTCAGCGAAAACAGAACAAGTGAAACGGCCAATCGACTCAGATTCATCAAATCCTCCGTAGACAACGAAAAGACTATATCCCAGCCGACACGATTCTACGGCTGCTTCTTCCACGGATCATAGGTCCCCGCACTCCACGAGTGACCTTCAGGATCTTTCACGGCGAACTCGCGGCTGCCGTAAGGGGTGTCCTGCAATGGGCGAATGATGGTTGCTCCGGCGGCAACGGCACGGGCGTGGGCCGCGTCGGCATCGGGAACCACAAGGTAGACGCTGCGGGTTTCAACCCCGCCCAGTTCGCTCGGAGATTTGAAGCTCTTGCCGTACTCGTCATCCTTGCCAGAGCCGAGCATAATCATTCCGCGGCCCAGGGTGAGCTCGGCGTGAGCGATAGTTCCGTTTTCGCCTTCATAAACGGCGTGGCGCTCAAAGCCGAAGACCTTGCAAAGCCAGTCGATGGCTGCGGGGGCGTTGCGATAGCGATGGCCAGGGATCACTGTGCTGTGGAATTCAGGCATGGGGAAGCCTCCGCGGGCAGAGTAGCGCAAGATCGCACCCGGGCGCAATCGGAAAGCGGTTGCCGCGATCGGGTATTCTTGCCGATATGCGCTTGCCGGCCAGGGATCAGGAATTGGTGCAGATCGTGGATGCTTCGCTGGCTGAGGCCGCCCGCTGGGCGGGCGAGTGGCTGGTCTGCCGGCTGGGGTGTACGCAGTGCTGTTACGGGGCGTTTGCGATCAACTCGCTTGACGCTCTGCGCCTCAACGCCGGCATGACAGCACTGCGAGGCGCGGAGCCGGCGTTAGCAGCGGAACTCGAGCGGCGGGCTCGGGCATGGATTGCCGAATTTGGTGCGGAGTTTCCCGGCGACCCGAAGACGGGCCTGCTTGGCAACTCGGATGCGGAGCGCAAGCGTTTTGAGGAGTTTGCGAACGATGCCGCCTGTCCGGCGCTCGATCCGGCAACCGGCCAGTGCGACGTTTATGCATGGAGGCCGATGACCTGCCGCGTCTTCGGTCCGCCTGTCCGCATGGAAGCAGGAACGGAACCAAGCGTTGCGCTGGGTCATTGCGAATTGTGTTTTGCGGGAGCGAGCCAGAGCCAGGTCGCCGCATGCGAGATGACAATCCCACACGAGCTCGAGGCAGAGTTGCTTGAGGAGACTGGGACGAAGAGCGAGACAATTGTAGCGTTTGCTCTGCTCGGGGTTGGAGCGCCCGGCTGAGCGTCCATTTTTTAGTTTATCGACAGACCGCAGCCATGTTCCGCAAGACGAACGAAGGCAGGGAGTGCTCCCCGCCCTCATTTGCGTAGCTAAATTCTGCCGTACCCGGTCGTAAGGTTACAGCGGCTGTACGTCAGCAGCTTGCCATCCCTTGGGGCCCTTTACTACGTTGAATTGCACGGCTTGACCTTCCTGCAAACTCTTGAAACCGTTTGAGTTGATTGCAGAGTAATGCACGAAGACATCTTCGCCGTTCTGACGCGAGATGAAGCCGAAGCCCTTCGCGTCATTAAACCACTTCACAGTACCTTGTTCCATTTCGTTCGTGTTTCCTGGATTGAATTGCGCCGGATGAATCGGAGCGATCACAGCAGAATCTTGCTCGTTTGGGCGAGTGCTGCTTACGCCCGGTTCGGCCCCAACGCTGAGGCTAGTGTATCATTTTGCTCACAAAATATACGCAATTCTTTACCCCTCACTTAAGAGTTTCGGTTGCAAGGCCAGTCTCTTGAGTACTTTGCCACGCATCGTCCGCTCAAGAATGCGAGGCGCGGCAATGAAAATAAGCGAGACAGAGTTCGAAAGCTCGCTTAGAATCGCTGCATGTGCGGCATTGT
>JBEKUB010000045.1:0-24950 GCA_049515455.1 Occallatibacter sp. | reverse complement strand
GGCATCGTGACCTCTACGCTTGGCGCCGGCACCGCGGTTGCTTCCTTTGATCCCACTTTGAACTTTAGGGGCTTTACGGATCACACCATCTCTCAGGAGGGCAACGCATTCAACTATGGCGTCTCCACGTTTAAGCAGAACACTATCGAAGGTCTGGCGAATTACACGCAGAATTTTCCGTTGGGAACGGGCTTGGCGGTCAACTATGAGGGTCAGCGCTTCGCCAATAACAGCCCATACGAAGCCATTAATCCGTCACTCTACTCAAATTTCCAGGTGATGTTCACACAGCAGCTCCTCGCCGGTTTCGGCATCTCCACCAACGAGCGCTATACGCACATCGCGAAGAAGAATCTCCAAATCACCGACCTGGCCTTTCGCGCCCAAGTGATTGCGACCGTCACGCAGGTCGAGAATATCTATTGGGATCTTGTGAACGCCTACTTGGACGAACAGGTCAAAGAGCGCTCCCTCGCCTTTGCGCAGCGCACGCTTCAGGATGATCAGAAGCAGCTTCAATTGAAGGCCATTCCGGCATTGCAGGTCAGCAAAGACGAGTCGGACGTAGCAACTAGCGAGGGCGACCTCACCGTTTCGCGCGCCACGTTGCGTTTGAATGAACTGCTCATCAAGAACGCACTTACCAAGACCGATAATGAGGACTTCGATGAGATGCCGGTTGTCCCCCTCGATCGCGCCGCACCCGCCGATCCCAATGCAACCAAGTCCATTGGCGATCTCATTGTCGAAGCCGAAAAGAACCGGCCTGACGTCGCCGAGGATGAGATCGCGATGCAGGTCGCCAAGATGAGCTTGAAATCGATCAGGAGCGAACTGTTGCCCACGCTAAACGTATATGGCCTCTATGCTGGAGCGGGCATTGCCGGGCCGAAAAACCCAGCCTGCAATCTGGGCGCCGCCGAGTGCGCATCCGTTCTGCCCGTGGGCTTTGGCGGTATGTTGCAGAACACCTTCAATTATTCCTCGCCTGAATATCAGGTCGGAATGAATCTGTCGATCAACCTTCGCAACCGCGTTGCCAAGGCCGATCAGTTTCGAGCCTCGCTGGAATTCAGGCAGCGCCAGATCACCTTTGAAGAGCAAAAGAAGAGCATTCGCTTCGATGTGCGCAACTCATTGTTCGCATTGCAGCAGGCGCAGGCTCGCGTCGATGCCGCCACAAAGGCTCGCGACCTGGCGCAACATACCTTCGACGTTACACAGCAGGAACAGCAACTCGGAGCCAAGTCCAGCAGCGATACACTGGCCGCGCAGCATGACCTGTCCCTTGCTGAATCACTTCTTGTGACTACGCAGACAGCCTATGAAAAGGCAAAGGTGGACATCGACCGGGCCACAGGAGAGACACTGCAGCAAACCGGGGTCTCGATCGACGATGCGAAAACGGGAGTCGTATCGCATGAACCGTAGATCACTCGATGCGCTCAGTTTCTTAATCCAACGCCACGCATTTTGTATAAAAGAGTCGCGCATGTCTGCAGACATTCGATATCATGCAGAGTGATCAGGCGCTACGGAGGCGGGCCATCTCGAGCAAGCAAGATAAAATTCGGATTTTGGTTGCCGACGACCAGCCGCATGTTCTCGAGGCAGTTGAGCTTCTGCTCAAGCCGCAGGCGATCGATGTGGACTGTGTCCGATCGCCGCACCTGCTCATGGAGGCATTGCGCGAGCGCGACTACGATGTCGCTCTGATCGACCTGAATTACACGCGCGACACCACCTCCGGCCGTGAAGGCCTCGATCTCCTGGCCAGCATCCAGGAATTTGATGCGCGGCTTCCGGTGATCGTGATGACGGCATGGGGCAACATCGACCTGGCCGTCGAAAGCATCAAGCGCGGCGCGCGTGACTTCATCCAAAAGCCGTGGGAGAATGAGCGCCTGCTCTCACTCATTCGCGTTCACGCCGAGCTGCGCCAGGCCTTGCGCCGTGCCCGCCAGCTGGAACTCGAGAATCGCCTGCTTCGTGCCGAAGGCATGCCTGCGTTTATCGCTTCCGCCGCCTCCATGCAGCCAGTGCTCGAACTGATCGCGCAGGTTGGCCCGTCCGACGCGAATGTGCTGATTACCGGCGAGCACGGCACGGGAAAAGAGATCGTCGCCCGCCTGCTCCACGCCGCCTCGCCGCGAGCCCGCATGTCGCTGGTGACGGTGAACGCCGGCGGGCTGCCCGAAGGAACGTTTGAAAGCGAATTCTTCGGTCACGTGAAGGGCGCGTTCACTGACGCGCGCGCCGACCGCGTAGGCCGCTTTGAATTGGCCAGCGGCGGCACGCTCTTTCTGGATGAAATTGCCAACGTGCCGCTGCGCCAGCAAGCCAAACTTCTGCGCGTGCTGGAGACAGGAGAATTGGAACGCGTGGGATCGTCGCAAACCCGGCGCGTCGACGTGCGCCTTCTCTGTGCGACGAATGCACTACTGCACGAAGAGGCCAAGGCAGGCAATTTCCGCGAGGACTTGCTCTTCCGCATCAATACAGTCGAGATTCATCTGCCAGCGCTACGCGACCGGCGTGAGGACATTCCGCTTCTCGCGCAGCATTTTCTTTCCCGGCTTCGTACCCGCTATCGCAAGCAGGTGAACGGCTTTTCATCACTTGCCATGGAGCAGATGATGCAGTATCCCTGGCCGGGCAATGTGCGTGAATTGGAGCACAGCATTGAGCGCGCTTTGCTTCTATGTGGTGGTGAAGAGATCGAGCCGGCCAATCTCTCCATTTCGGGAGCGCGGCCAGTGGCGCTTTCGCTTGAAAATATGAGCATCGACGAAATGGAGGCCATGTTGGTCCGCAAAGTGTTGCGCCGCTGCGACGGCAACATTTCTCAAGCCGCGGAATCCCTGGGCCTTAGCCGCGCCGCGCTCTACCGGCGCATGGAAAAATATGGCCTATGAAACAAGATCTCGACGGCCTACCCGCCGAGTCATTCGTAGGGCGTGGCTCTATTCCTTCCTGCTCGGCTTGCCTGCACTGATTTTTCTCTGTGTCTTCTATTATCAGCGACAGCTCGACATCGTACCTGCTCTCCTGCTCGGTGCCTTTCTCTTCATTTACCTCGCCTTCGTTGCCTCCGCGCTTGTCGACACTTTTATCCGCCCTCTGCAAACACTTTCAAATGTTGTTGCCTCGCTTCGTGAAGGCGACTATTCCTTTCGCGCGCGCGGCGCCGGAGACCGCGATGCACTTGGCGAGTTGGCTGCTGAGATCAACGCTCTCGCCGATTTGTTGCAAAAGCAGCGTGTCCGCTCATTTGAGGCTACTGCCCTTCTGGCGCGCATTTTAGAGGTGATGCATGCGCCCCTCTTCGCCTTTGATCGCGAGAACCGTCTGCAACTGGTCAACAACGCCGGCCTCAAGCTGCTCGATCGTCCTTACGCGCGCTGTATTGGATCTTCCGCAAATGAGTTGCGCCTCGATGACTGGCTCGGCGCACCAGATCAGTCCATTCGTTCCTTCGGCGCCGCGCCCGAGCGCTGGCTGCTGCGCAAAGTCGTCTTCCGCCAGGATGGAGCGCCTCACACACTGCTCGTTCTGGCTGACGTAAGCGTTCCTCTTCAGGAAGAGGAAAAGGCCGCCTGGAAGCGCCTGATTCGCGTGCTGGGCCACGAGCTCTCAAATTCCCTTGCGCCCATCAAATCCATCGCCGGCAGCCTGCTAGCGCGAGTCGAGACCTTGCACGGCGACGAATCCGTCACGAACGATTTTCGCCGCGGCCTGGGCGTGGTCGAGAGCCGCGCCGACGCTTTGCATCGTTTCGTGCAGTCCTATCGTTTGTTGGCGCAGTTGCCCCCGCCCCGCTTCCGCCCCGTTGCACTCGGACCCTTAATGGAGCGCGTGACACTGCTGGAACAGCGCCTCCCTGTTCAGCTTGACCCTGGTCCGCCCGTCAATCTTGATGCCGACCCCGATCAATTGGAGCAGATGCTGATCAATCTACTGGCCAATGCGGTCGAAGCTTCGTTAAGCAATGGCAGCACGCCGATACGCGCAAGTTGGATGTCAGCTGACGCAAGCGTTCAGATAGTGATCGAGGATCGCGGATTGGGGATTGCCAATCCGGAAAATCTCTTCGTTCCTTTCTACTCAACAAAGTCGGCGGGCGGCGGCATTGGCCTTGCTTTGGCCCAGCAGATCGCCCGCGCTCATGGTGGTGAGATTTCGCTCGTCAATCGAGAAGACGGTGAAGGAGCACGCGCGCTCGTCCGGCTGCCTCTGGCCCAATCTGCAAGCGGGATGGAGCTGGTGGATGGGTTGTGAAGGATTAAAACCACGTACAAAAACCGGGAAGAAAAGGGCTGCAATCTACAATGCGGAATTTAGAAAATCGTAGGTTCCCGATTGAGTCCATATTGATTCTAATGGTGGGCAGTGAGGGACTCGAACCCCCGACTTCCTGCTTGTAAGGCAGGCGCTCTAACCAGCTGAGCTAACCGCCCACGCGCTGCGGTAAGGCGATATGCGCCTTTCTCAAATGATACCAGCGCGGTCAGGCTCGGACAGGTGAGCGCAACTCAGCGCTCCCGTACTGCGCTTGTGTTGTTAAATTGATAAACTCACCCAGTGAGACGTTTGATCGTCAACGCCGACGATTTTGGGCTGACTGCCGGGGTCAATCGAGCAATTGCGGATTTGCATGGGGAGCGGGTTGTTGCCAGCACGTCGCTGATGGCGCGGGCCACAGCAACGGCCCAGGCCGTCGAGATTGCTCGCGCAACACCGGCGCTGGGGGTGGGCTGCCACGTGGTTCTGGTGGATGGCGAGCCGGTCCTTTCGCCGCGCGATGAAATTCCTCACCTGGCTGATCCCATTGACGGCCGCTTCAGATCCTCGTTAGTAAGTTTTCTATTCTGGCTATATGCAGAGGGAAGTGACGGATATTCCTCGCTCAACATCCGTCAGGGAGAGATCGAGGCTGAGGCAGGCGCGCAGATTGTGTGGCTCCAGGACCACGGACTTACCTTGACGCATATAGATACCCACAAGCACCTGCATATGTTTCCGGCGGTTCTGCGGCCTGTGCTGCGAGCGGCGCGGGCGGCGGGAATTCATGCGGTGCGAAATCCCTTTGAGCCGGCATGGGCTATCAGCGCCTTTGCCGGAGCCTCCTGGGCTCGCATCGCCGAGGTAACCGTGCTCAAGTGGCTGGAGCCGATTTGCCGGCAGATCATTCGCGAAGAGGGATTCGTGACGACCGATGGGACGATCGCCGTGGTTGGCACGGGGATTCTGAATGCCGCAACCCTCCGGTTCTTGCTTGAACGGATACCCGACGGCACATGGGAACTTGTGGCCCACCCCGGCTACAACGATGGGGATTTGGCCAGGGTCCGCACCCGTCTACGGGCATCGCGTGAGGTCGAGCGGGAGGCGCTACTCACGATTAGGCAGTTTCCGGAGATCGAACTTATCTCCTATGCCGACCTATTGCGCGAACATCCGGAACCCGTCTTGTAAGCTGTTATACCAATGGCCTCAAGCGGGTTGCTTTCCATTGCGTCTTCCTTCGGTCCGGGGGGCGTCCAAACCGAAGACGTAACATTAAGACTAAGAAGGTCCCATGCGCATCGGCATTACCTGTTACCCCACCTACGGCGGATCAGGCGTAGTAGCAACGGAGTTGGGAATTGAACTGGCGGCGCTGGGCCACCAAGTGCACTTTATTTCCTACTCGCAGCCGTTCCGGCTCAGCGGGCGCGATGAAGGCATCTGTTACCACGAAGTTCCGGTCTCCAGCTATCCGCTCTTCGAGTTTCCTCCCTACGATCTGGCGCTGGCTTCGCGCATGACGGAGGTGGCTGAATTCTGCTCGCTTGATCTGCTACATGTGCACTACGCCATACCCCATTCGGTCAGCGCTTTGCTGGCCCGGCAGATGCTGGCGGCGCGCGGGCGAAGGTTGCCGTTTGTGACAACCTTGCACGGAACCGACATTACGTTGGTGGGGTTGGACCGGAGTTATTTGCCTATCACCCGCTACGCCATCCAGGAAAGCGACGGGGTTACCTCTATCTCAAAGTATCTAAAGGAGAAAACCGTCGGAGATTTTGGCGTTACTCGGGCCATTGAGGTGATTGAAAATTTCGTCAACTGCGATGTGTACACGCCCTTCAATGACGAGAAAAAGCGGGCAGAGGCGCGCAGCCGCCTGGCTGCGCCCGGCGATGCGATACTGATGCATCTCTCTAATTTCAGACCAGTTAAGCGAGTAGTGGACGTGGTGAAGATCTTCGCGCAGGTGGTGAGGGAGATGCCGGCGCAGTTGGTTCTGATCGGGGATGGGCCGGACCGCTCGGCAGCCGAGTGGCTGGCGCACGACCTGGGAATTCAGGCAAACGTTCACTTCCTGGGTAAGCTGGAACGAGTGCATGAGATCCTGCCGCTGGCCGATATCCTGCTGATGCCAAGCGAGTTGGAGTCGTTCGGGCTGGCTGCGCTCGAGGCCATGGCGTGCAAGGTTCCTTCTATTGCCACGCGCGTGGGCGGAGTGCCGGAGTTGATCGACGATGGGGTCACTGGGCTGCTTTATCCGGTTGGGGATATTGAGGGTATGTCGCTGGGAGCGTTGAGCTTGCTCAAGGACCGGGAGAAGCTGGACGCGATGAGGGATGCGGGCCGCAAGACTGCGCAAAAACGCTTCTGCTCATCGCTGGTGGTGCCGCATTATGTGCGGTACTACGAATCAGTGCTCAGTGGTCAGTGAACAGTGGACAGTGATTAGTGGCCAGTTGTCAGTGACTTGAACTGGGCGTTACTTATTCGTTAACTTTTGCTGGATTTTGGGCGCGGAAATGTGTATGTGTAGCACCACGGAAAATCTCTCGTTTTGGACAATTCGATGTTTTTTGAGGGTTGCGGCTTGATTTTTGTATACAGATATGGCGACAAATCAGAGATCAGGGGTCAAAGATCAGGGGGCAGGGATCAAGGACCGGCCTTTCGGTGTCTCAAACTGCACCATCGAACGCTGCATTTGGCGGCTGAAAACTGACCACTGATCACTGATCACTGACGACTGCTTCTTGTTGGAAGGTGGGAGTGAATCCCAGCCGCCGCCAGAAATTTTCTACCAGTGCGATGGTCTCGGGGGTGGTTCGGGCAGTAGTGCGGAGGAGGATTTCTGCGCCTGAGTTGCCGGTTAAATCGCGGGCTTCGGCGGCGATGGCGATGCACTTGCCCTCGCGATAGGTGCAGGCGGCCAGGTCGGCGATGGATAGGCGCATGGTGGGAGTGGCAAAGATCGTGCGCGGCGGGGACATGCGGTCCAATAGCCAGAGGATCTCGAGCTTGGATTCGAGTTCGTCCGGCACGCAATCGATGGCCAGATCGGCCTCGCGGACGGCGTCCTCGATGGTGGCGACAAAGGCGACGTTCGGGAGGGACTCTGAACCGAGTTCAGCCCGAAGGGCTTCCTGTGCGTGGTGCAGATTGGCAGGCATCACGTCTTCCAGCAGAACGCGGAAGCCGGCGCGGGCTGCACTCAAAGCCAGCCAGCGTCCCAGTGGTCCAGCTCCAATGATGGCGACAGTTCGGCTCAAAGCGAGCTTACTTGGCGGCCAGTGCCTGGGCCACGTCCTCGGCGTTGGGCCGCGCCTTGAGCAGATGCTCGGCAACGCGGGCGCGCTCCTCGGCGCTGAGCGAGGGGACAAAAGCCAGTATCCGGCGCAGGGTTACGGCAACGTCGTCAATGTAGTTCATCAGGCGAATAGCTTCTCCAGAGAGTGGCATGGGTTTCCTCGAGGGTTGAACTTCTTTCTTTATTGTAGGGGGTGGGGTTGGGATGGGGGAAGCGAGCTGTTACTTCCCGTTCAATGTTCAATTATGAACATATCAAGGCGACGTGTCTTCATAGGATATGCACAACACTGGCGGTCGCGTCCCCTTGGGAGTGACTGCACACGGCAGCCCTGGCGGGCCTTTGCAGTTTGACCGACCTGGAAGCTGCCCCCGGCCGCCAGTTGTGCACAAAACATGAAGAGCACACGCCGGCCCGGCGCAGGATTATGGAAACATCTTCGATGTAGTTCATCATACGAATGGCTTCTCCGTAGAGTGGCATTGGTTTCCCCATGGGCAGTCAGATTTGATGCCGGGGATAAATCCCTGGCATCAAACCGCAAAAAAATTTAGAGGGGACGCTTTATTGCCAGGGTTAAAACCCTGGCCTACCGGACGCGCTCCTTTAAGAACGGGATGGTTGAATTTTGTGGTTTCCCACCCTAGGCGCAAAAACAAAAACGCGCCGAGGGTGGGGCACCCGGCTTTGGCGGAGTTGTTGACGCCGGGGCACCGGTTTGCAAAAAAATGCCGTCCACAGCCCGACAGGTGGTACCCGGCTGTGGACGGCTAGAATGGTCTGTCGTGTCTTCCCGTGAGGGCTGTTCTGCTACCTCCGGGATTCTGACTGCGATGAGCGAGGCTGAGGCGCGCGAGACTGCAACTCCTGCTGCTGAGATGAGTGACGGTCCACCATCTTCTGCGTCTGCTGCTGGTGCTTCTGCTCCATTTTCCAGTTGTTGGAGTCAGGCTTCTCTGCGTGTTCCGCGTCCTGCTTCTGCTGGAGGTTTTGCCGATCCTGGTTTTGACTGGCGATCAGCTCATCCTGCTTGGCTTCGTAATTCCTGTCTGCCCGCTTATGCCCTGAGTTGACGGGCGTGGGGCGGACGATGGGCGGAAGATCGTTGGGGTGCACTGCCGCGTGCGCGACGGTTTCTCTGCCGCCGTTTTGGTTGCGGGAAGGCGAGGCAACGCCCATGGCGACCGGCGCTGAGTGTTGCTGGCTGAAGTCTCCGGGCTTGGCTGTGGCGGCGATTCCCGGATTGCCGTGGTTGTTGCCAGAGCGTTGCTGCGGATTGGCGCGCGCGGCCTGCGCATGTTCAGTTTGCGCCGCGACGGGCTGAATATGGTTTTGCCGGGCCGCAGCCTCCTGCTGGGAGCTGGGACGCACCGCAATGCCGCCCCTGCCGCCGTTGTAACTTACGCGGCTATCGTTGTTGCTGTTGTCGACTCGGGCGTCATAGACATTGTGAAAACTACCGCCATTCAGATTGTTGTAAGAGCTGTTATAGAAAAAGTGCCCGTTATCCCAACGGCCGCCGTAGTATCCATCGCCGAAGTAACCGAAGCCATAGTTGATGCCACCATAGAAGCCAACGGTAGCTCCCCAGTAACCTTCATTGTAGAAATAGCCGCCGTCATCCCATCCCCAATAGCCGGGGGTCCAGAGGTAACCTTCTTCAGGCGCAAGCTCCCACGTGCCGGGAACCCAATAGTAATCGGAGATGCTGTCGTCATAGGCCCAGTAGCCGGGGGTCCACATATATCCATCGCCGGGGCAAGGGGGCTGGTCGTACATGGGCAATGCGGGCGGGCCGATGGAAACCCTGATGCCAATCTGTCCGAACATGGTGGCCGGAATGGCCAATACAAGAAGCGCCAACAGAAAGCGGATGGAACGCATGTGAATCTCCTTGCCAGATCATCCTTCGATTGCCCGCCATAAATGCGCTGAGAGGGGCTGCGCGGACGGAGAGGCTGCATAACACGAGTTATAGAGATGCTTCCACGGAGGCATCTCCAAGTCTGTGTCATACTGCTCACTCTTGCCGCGAGAGTTGATTTGATCGAGGAGGAATGGGGTGGCGCTGCGTGGGTTTATTTTTGTAGCGCGGTGAGGCTCTCGGAGCGGGTTCGGTCGATGGTTAGGACGGCATCGGTCTTGGTTAGCTGGAGCAACGACATTACGCGCTTGGCCACTCCGCAGAGGCGGAGCGAGCCGTTCTTCCCGTTGAGCGTGCCGTAGGTGTACATCAACATGCCCAGGCCGGCACTGTCCACATAGTCGACGGCAGTCAGGTCGATGACCATGTGGGTTATGCCGTCGGCGATGGCGGCATTTATTTGGGAGTCGATGAGCTTGAGTGAGCTGCCCAGAGTCATGGGCCCCTGCAAGGTGACGATCGCGGTGGCTTCGGGCAAATTTTCGATGGTCGCGCTCAGTGGCATTTCGAAATTGTACCTGACGCGGGGGGTGGCTGGCCGCAATGTTTCGGCGACCAGCCGCACCGATAGAGGACCCTATTTCCACTCCCAGACTTTGGAGACTGTGCCGCCTTTGGCATCGACTTCATATTCGAATGCGCCGCAGGCGTTGTTGAGCTTGGCAAGTTTCTTTGATGTGGTTTGGAAGAACAGCATGCCGCGGTAGCTGATGGCGCCGTCCTTGCCAAATTTGCCAAGGCCGGATCCCGTCCAACTGAGGCCTTCGCCATCGGCCGTCATGGTGATGCCCTGACCCTGGCCGAAGATGGAGCCGTCAGGGCGGATGACCGATGTGTAGGTGCCTAGTCCGGTGGTGGGGATACCGAGCATTTGACCGCTATCTTCAAAAGAGACTTCCACGGTGGGGGGATCAGTGGAAAGTACACGACGGACGAGCCTCTTGCCTCTTACTTCTCCGATCTGTTTTCCGATCATTCGTTGACCTCTCTCTTTGCCGGGGTTTGAGTTACTGGTCCCGGATGGCAAATTGTATAACGCGAACGGAAGGGTTTAGAACAAGAATTCCAGCGGTGGATTTGAGGGCGCCGATGGCAGAGCCCGGGCAGAGGCGGCCAAGGTATACTGGCGCGTAGCTAAAAGGCCAAATAATTACGGGCTAAAGGAGTGGGCCAGGTGACTGAAGGCGTGAACTTGCGCTATGTAATATTTTTGGGCTGTACAGCTGCGCTGGGAGGGCTGCTGTTCGGGTTTGACATCGCCATCATTACCGGCGCGGGTCCATTTCTTATTCGCGCATTTTCTTTGAGCGACTTCGGGCTGGGTTGGGCATTCAGTTCGCTGCTCTTCGGCTGCGTGCTGGGAGCGTTTATTGCGGGGAAGTATACCAATCGCTTTGGGCGCAAGAAGCCACTGATGATGGTGGCGCTGCTGTTTGCGGCTACTTCGATTGCGACGGCCGGATCGGGAGGTTTTTTCAGCTTTATTCTGGCGCGGTTTCTGGGTGGGCTGGCCGTGGGCGGAGTTTCACTGCTGTCGCCGATGTACGTGTCGGAGGTTTCGCCGCCTACCATGCGGGGACGCATGGGAACCCTTTATCAGATGTCGATCGTGGTCGGCATCATCGTATCCTATGGCATCAATTTCCTGCTCCGCGATACGGGCGTGAATAACTGGCGATGGATGTTCTTGAGCGGAGTGGCGCCGTCAGCGTTGTTTTTGCTTTGCGTGGCGCTGGCTCCAGAGTCGCCGCGCTACCTGGCGCTGAAGGGGAAAATGCAGGAGGCGTTCGCGTTGCTTGAGCGGATCAGTGGCGCGAAGAGCGCTGAGTTCCAGATGGATGAGATCAAGGCGACGATGCACAAGGAAACGCAGAACTGGCGCGGATTGCTGCGGCCGGGAGTGCGCAGCGCGCTGGCGATCAGCATTTGTCTTGCAATATTTATTCATGTTTCGGGAATCAATACCGTGATCGATTATGCTCCGCTTATCTTTCAGTCGGCCGGCTGGAATGTGAATGGCGCCCTGGCTTCAACATTGATTGTTGGAGTGAATAACTTGCTCTTCACCCTCGTCTCCTTCTGGGTTATCGACAAGTTTGGGCGCAAGCCGCTTTATATAACCGGGTCGATGGGGATGGGGCTTTCACTTCTTGCGCTGGTGGCTACCGTATTGACCGGGCATTTTCATGGAGTCATCGTATTGGGGCTGATCTTGACTTACCTGGCATTTTTCTCGGCATGCATCGGGCCTGTGTTCTGGACCCTGGTGCCGGAGATATTTCCCAACGATGTGCGCGGAATGGCCATGAGCGTGCCGGTGCTGACCCAGTGGGTGGCCAATGCCTTGGTCGTATTGCTCTTTCCGCATGCATTCGCTGCTATCGGCAAGGCGCCTACCTTCGGATTTCTGGCGGTGATGGCGCTGGGGCAAGGGATCTTTACCTGGCGCTTTGTGCCGGAGACCAAAAACAAGACGCTGGAGGAGATAGAAATGTACTGGTCAGACCCGAATCGAGTTATAGCTTCGTAGCGGGTTTGAGTGAGTAACTGATTGCCGGGAATATCGAACAGACTACTGGTTCCTGCAAAAACAATGTCCTTGCGCCGTTCCTACGGGACTTCGCAACGACTTGTGAAATCCATTTCTCCCACGGCGAAGCGCGGGGCTAACTAACTCTGCGCCCCCGGCGCGTGTTTGCGGAAATTGCTTATCCAGTTTTCAATATTCATTTTTCAGCGTTGTGAACCCTTTTGTTATTGAGCTGGGCTTGAGCCATGGCGAGATTTTGTTGTGCGTAGACTGAGGCGGGATCAATTTTTACCGCTTCACTGAATTGCTCGGCTGATTTTTCATAGTCGCCTAGTTGAAAATACGCCACGCCGAGATCGTTATGCGCATCTGCCTTGGCAAGGTCGTATTTGAGCGCCTTGATAAACTCCTCTATCGCCTCGGGGAGACGATGGGCTTGAGTTAGTATTCTTCCCATTTGGGAGTGCGCCGTCGCTTGATCGGGCTTGATGGATAAAGACAGCCGCAGTTCCTTGAGCGCTTCCGCCGTTCGTCCCTGCTTGCCAAAAACAGTGCCTAAGTTGTTATGCGCTTCGTAACTGTTCGGCTCAATGGCAAGCACACGACGGTTCTCCTGAATAGCCTCGTCGAATTGTCCCTGCGCTTGGAGAGCGTCGGCGAGATAGAGACGTGCTTCCACTGAATCGGGATGCTCGGCCAGCACTCTTCTGCTATAGGTCTCCTCATCTTTCGGCCTGCCCATCATGGCGCACCATTGCGCCATATAGGTGAGGGCATAGTAATAGTCGGGATAGACGCTCAACGCTTTTTCAAGGCGTTGCCCGGCGAGAGGAAGATAGCGCTGCTCATGAGTCTGCATCAGGTAATAGGCGGAATAAGAAAGAGCTAGAGGACCGGAGAGGTTATAGTCCAATGCGCGGTCGAAGTTTTCGTTCGCTTCGGCATTTCTTCCCTCTCTGCCGTAGGCCATGCCCAGGCCTAGATAGGGAAGGCCGCCGCGCGGGTCAACTGCGATCACGTGCTTGAATAGAGTCTCGGAATTCTTCCACACCTTTACCTGGGCATCGGTCTTTACGGCGAAAGCCACAATGATTGCAAACGCAAGCACCAGGGCCGGGACCTTCAGCTTAGTAAGTTTGGCGACGGTATCGGCGGCAAGCCAGACCAGGATAATAAATAGTCCGATATAGGGAACATATGTATAACGCTCGGCCAGTGCCTGATCTCCCACTTGCACAATGCCGATGACCGGCGCCAAGGTACCGAGAAACCAGAGCCAGCCGAAGAGACAATACGGTTTTTCCTTGCGGAAATGCCAGCAGACGGCAGTAGCTAAGACGATTGCGATAGTCGATAAGACGGCCGCCGGTACATTGATGTTATTTTTCTCGTGGAAGTAATAGGCTGTCAGCGGGTCAGGCCAAAACATGATGCGAACATATCGGCAGTAACTGATGACCGCGTTCGATATCCTCTCCCATAAGGGAACGGCTTCAAGTGCTGCCATTGCGCCACCGGCTCGTTGCGCAATAAAGGTGAGGACGCTGGAGATTGCAGCCAGAATGAAGAGAGGAAGTTTTTCCAGCGTCAACTTGAAGAGTGAGGCGGTCCAACGCTGGGGCGCTTCCTGCGCGAACGAGATTCTACGCAACGGCCAATAGTCGAGCAACAGCAGGGTGAATGGAAGCGTGACCGCCATCGGCTTTGACATGAGTGCGCAGGCGCAGCCCAGAAGTACCCATAGATAACGTTTTGATGATGGTTTGCGCGCATACCACGCATAGGCAAGAATGGTCGCAAACCAGAAAAATGTGCACAGAACATCCTTGCGCTCAGAGACCCAGGCAACGGATTCCACGTGCGCCGGGTGCAGTGCGAAGAGGAATGCGACAAATGCGGCTCGCCAGAAATAACCGGTCATATACAAAAGCAAAAGAAAAAGAAGAACTGCACTGGCAGAGTGCAGATAGACGTGGGTCATGTGGTGGCCGGAGGGATTGGCACCATACAGCTGCCAGTCCACCATATGGCTGATCCAGGTGAGCGGGTGCCAGTTCGAGACATCAAAAGACGTGAACGCCCACTCGATGCTCTTTTCGTTCAGTCCCTGGTGCACACGCTGGTTATCCTGCACATAGCCGAGATCGTCGTAGGTAAGAAATTCGCTGGTTCTGGCGCCGCGGTAGATAAAGACTGTTACCAACACAAGAACTGCACAGACAACGGCAATTTGCCACGGCTTTTGATTGATGGGAGCAGTGGGAACTGCCTGCTCCGCCTGCGCCTGCGGCGGACGTTTGCCCTGGATTTTGCGCTGACGCGATCTTTTTGCCATGATTGGCTGCCTCAAACATTCTAACCGGGAATGCCGCAGGGCAACATCAAAGCGTGCGCTTAAACAAAGGTGTGGCGATGAGCAGTGTGCCGATGCCGAAGACAAAGAGGAAAAGAAGATCGTACTGAATGGCTACGAAGCCGCCGTCTTTGAGCAAGACGGCTTTGAACCCGTGAATGGCGTAAGTGAAGGGGTCGACAACAGCGATGGCGCGAAGCCAGGGAGGGAATGCGTCAATGGGGTACATGGCGCCGGAGGGGTAAAAGAGCAGTACGTTGAGAACGCCGAACATGGCGCGAGGAACGAGCGGATCGTCGACGCGGACCATGAGGAGAAACATCATGCCGTTGAAGGCGATGGAAGTGACGAGGATCATGCAGAGAAGTTCCAGATCGATGACGGGATGGAAGATGATGCCGAGACCGGCCATCAGCGAGCCTACCACGGTAAGCACGATCCCGCTGAGAGTGGCTTTGAACGCTCCGGCTATGTTCATTCCGAAGACTAACTCCAGCTTGGTAATGGGAGTAACAAGATAGCCTTCATGAACACCGCGGGCTTTGTCGTCAATGTATAACATTCCGCCGCCGATCATAACCGAGATATACATGGCCATGGCGATGCACGCGGGCAGCAGGAATTTCAAATAGTTGACATAGGGATAGAGCTCGACGATTTCAAGGGCGATCTGGCTGGCGAGGCGGGGCTGGATGATGGGGGCGGTGAGGGCGTTGACCACCAACTGCATTTCGGCTTCAATGCTGCTGGAGGTGAACGGGTCAGTGGTATCTACAACCAGGCCGACTACGGGCGCATCCTGCGAATAGACTCTGCGCGAGTATTGCTCGGGAATGATGACGGCGGCGTCGATTTTTCCCGTGCGCACGTCTTCGCGGGCCTGCACCTCAGAGTCGTAGTCGACGGTGGTGAAGGTCTTGATGTTCACGGCGATAGAGCGAAAGGCTTCACGGAGTTTGACCGCCTGGGGACCGTGATCGTAATCGACGACGGCGACGTGCGCGCCGACGATTTTTCCGCCGAATGCATTGCCCATGATGAGCAACTGGAGCAACGGCATCAGCAGAGACATGATCATGAGAGTGGGCGAGCGGAAAAATTTGCGCATCTCTCGCTCGATGATGGCGAACATTCTGTTCATGGCTGAACTCCGGGCCGGGGCGGCATGGAGAACACGGGAGGTTTAACCTGCTCGTCGCGGAGTTGGCGGCCTGTGTAGTGGACGAACACATCGTCGAGCGTGGTGTTCTGGACGCTAAGGGAAGTTAGTGTCTCACCCAGGGAAGCAGCTAACTCTACTAACTGCATGGTGGTTTTCGAACCCGAAGAAGTGAGTACGCGATAGAAGCCGGCGGACTCAGCCTGAACGCTGGTCACGCCGTCGAGTTTTTCAAGCCGGGACTGCCACTCCGCGGTTTCTCGATCAAAGTGGACCTCGACGACGTTTGCGCCGGGGACATTATGCTTGAGTTCGAGTGGCGTGCCGAGAGCGACGAGCCTGCCGTGATCGACGATGGCAAGGCGGTCACAGAGTTTGTCGGCTTCTTCCATATAGTGCGTGGTCAGCAGGATGGTTAGATTGCGGGTGGCGCGTAGATTGTTCAGCATCTCCCAGACGGCGATGCGGGAGACGGGATCGAGCCCGGTGGTCGGCTCATCAAGGAAGAAGATGTGCGGATTGTGGACCAGGCCGCGGGCGATTTCGACGCGGCGGCGCATTCCTCCTGAGAGTGTTTTTACCTGCGCGCTGCGCCACTTGGTCAGGTCAACCGCTTCGAGGACGTCGGCAATATTTCTTTGCCGCTCGGCTCGAGGGACGCTGTAAAGCTTGGCGTAGATGCTCAAATTTTCTTCGACGGTGAGATCCGGATCGCTGGTGAGGGCCTGGGGAATGACACCGATTCTGCGGCGGACGGCGTCGGGCTCTTTGGCCACGTCGTGACCTTCGACAATGGCGCGTCCAGAGGTGACGGGGATGAGAGTGGTCATCATGCGGATGAGAGTGCTTTTGCCAGCGCCATTAGGACCGAGGAGACCGAAGATTTCGCCGTCGGCCACGGAGAAGCTCACGTCCTTGACCGCCTCAAAATCGCCATAACGCTTGACGATGTGTTCGACCTCAATGGCGAGCGCCGTGGGCGCTTTTGCTTTTTGGTCGAGAGCCGTGGAAGAGGTGGTCACTGTTTCACCAGCTTGGTTTTTGGAATGTAGACTTCGGCAGTCATGCCGGGGACGTAGCGCTCATCAGGATTGTCGATGAGCAGTTTCAACTGGATGGTTTTGATATCGCGCTTGCGAGAGCTGACGTCGCGCTGCGTGGCGAAGTCGGCTTGTGCAGATTTGTTGATGACCTTGCCGGTGATCGTTGCGCCGCTGGGCATGACGACGCGTAGCGAGTCGCCGAGTTGAACTGCGTCGGACTGTGTTTCAGGCAGCGGAACGTAGACCCAGGTCTGGGTCAGGTCCATGATGGTGACAATGGTGGCTCCAGCAGCAATGACTTCGCCCTGTCGCGCGGCGCGAACGTTGACCTTGCCGGTGACCGGCGCAAAGACCTGCGAGTAACCCAACTGCACTTTCGCCTGCTCGGCCAGTGCACGGGCGTTCTCTGCTTCATCGCGAGTTTCGTTCACGGTGCGTGCGGCCACTGTTGTGAGCAGTTCGTGTGCGCGGGCTTGGCGGAGAGAGGCTTGAGCGGCCGAGACGTTATCGCGGGCGGCGTCGACTGCGGCTTTTGATGCTTGCAGGCTGGTGGCGGCATCGTCTTTGGCCTGGGCACTCATGATGCCGTCTTTGGCCAGGGCGACGATGCGGCTGGTATCGGCTTGCTGGTGCTCGTAGTTGGCCTGGGCCTGGGCCAGCGAAGCCTGCGCGGACTTTAGCATCTCCTCGGCGTTGACGGCGGCGCTGCCGGTTTCGCCACGCATCTGCGATTCAGTTGCGACAGTCTCGCCAAGCTTGAACTGCTGACCTGCGGCCGTGGCATCGGCGGCTTTACGCGCAGCCTGCAGATCGTTACTCTCGATGACGGCAATGAGCTGGCCGGCCTTGACATCTGTGCCTTCATCGACGGTCAGAGTCTGGATGCGTCCTGGAATCTTGGCGCTGACCAGCACTTCGTTGGCATCGACGGTACCGATCAGTTGCAGATCGCCGGTGGGGCGGACGGTAGCAAAGTACCAGATTAGCGATCCGACGGTGAGCAGGCCGAGGATGAGAAAAACCCGATTGCGTGCGTTCATTGCTGCCTCTCATCAACTGCCGGGGTTGTGGCAGCGTTGTTCTCGCGGTTCTCGATTTTGATTGTTTTGAATTCTTTCGGTTGCGGCATGGGCGTGGTGGCCAGAACCGTGGCGGCGACGCGTGATCCGTGCTCGCGGTCAATGAAGATGGCCTGGCCCAGGTATTCGATGGCCGCCTTGCGACGAAAGCCGATAGCGGCCGGCTCCAGGAGGTCGACGTTTCGCGCTAGACGCATCATGGGCGCGGAGAGGAAGTAGAAGACGTTGGCCCCCAGTCCCGCGTAGATGATCTGCGTCTCTTCGGCAGGGATCAGTTCGCCAGCAGTGATTCCCTCCTCGACTACGGACTGCACCCTGATCCACAGCGGGCGAAAGAGCTTTTCAACGAGCGGACCCAGCGTGTGCACTTCACCTCGATGCAGACGGATCATCTCATGCTGCATCAGAGACTGAAAGACGAAATTGGAATGGATGCGATCGAAGTGGTTGAGGACCAGGCGCAAGAACCGCTCTCCAGCTGAAGCTTCAATATCAAGCACAGCCATGCTGGAGGCGTGCACACCTTCGGCTATGGTCTCCATGGCCGAGGAGTAGAGGTCCTCCTTGCTGCGGAAGTAATAGTAAAGGAGAGCCTTGTTGACTCCTGCGGCTTCGGCGATTTGCTCGGTGCGCGCCCCGGCCAGGCCGTTTTCACTGAATTGGAGGATGGCGGCGGCGAGGATGCGCGCACGGGTCTGATCGGCTCGTTCGGTTTGGGTGCGGGTTGGCGGCGTTGCGTTCATATTTAACTAACTGGTTAGTAAATTACTACAACGACGAGGTTTCGCGCAAGGGGAGGACAGTTAAATCACCTTTAATATCTCGTAAATTATTTGAAATCAGTTTGATGAGGATTCCTCTGCCGCAAATCCACCAACTCATTGATCCGGTGAGTCCGATAGAATGCACGTTATTGTGATCGAACATCTCCCGCGGATAGCGGCCGGGAGTCTTTGGGTGCCTGCGTTCTGGCAGTCTTTGTTGAAGGAGAACCATGCTCAGCATTAACCGGCGAGCTTTTGTGCAGCTCTCGTCTGGCGCCGCTCTCGGCGTCGCATCGAACAGGATTTTCGGCCTCACTGATACGCCCTCAATCTCCAACAAGGACGGTCAGCTCCGTGTTACCGGCTCGAACTATACCTGGGAATATTTGCAGGGCAAAGATACATTCAAGCTTCGTGACTCCAGGAATCGGCTTATCGTTAGCGGAACGATGCAGCCGGCAGTTGTCGTGGCTCCGGCAGGTGAGCCTACGCTCAGGCAATGCACGCCTGGGATGCCCACTGCTCCGCGTTCTGAGAATGGGCGCGTGACGGTCGACTACGAAGGTGTGAATGGGTGCGGCCGGCTGTCTGTAACCTGGCGCTTCGACGAGCACGGCATTTGGACCGAGCCCATCGTTTACGACGCGCCCCCAAAACAGGATGTGGTGAGCCTGCATTATTTCGCCGATGTAAAGGACGCCAAGCCCGTCCCATCGCTTCACGCAAATTATCTCGTGGTTCCCGGCATCAGCGAGTCAGATGCGATCAGCCCCATTTTGAGGGATTACGTTTCACTTAACGAAAGCGTCTGGCTGGGCCGTGGCAGTCTTGCGCCTGGGCCTTCTCAGCAGTGGGGTCTGCCGGTGCACTACTTCTGTGGCTTCAGCATCGACGATGCAAGCGGGCTGCGGAACTCGTTTACGGAGGGCAGATCGTCCGCCTTTACTTGCGGCTTGGCCGATTTGCCTGGGGGCGATCTGATTCTTCAGCTCGATTCCGGCAAGAGCAGCCTGTGCATCGACTATCGCAGCGATCTGTGGAAGCATATGCGTGGGCCGGGCCCCATCCCGCTGGGCGCCGCGCTCTACTGGTCGATTGCGGACGATTACTACAATGCGATCGCCGGTTACTACCAGGGGCTGCTTCACGCGGGGGTGATTCACAAGTCTCAACCTTCCGTGAAAAAGATAGCCACCATGCTGACGCCGCAATTCTGCACCTGGGGATCGCAGGTAGACCGGAAGAAAGGCAGCGGACGCATGGACGAAGCATATCTCACCGGGATATACGAGGAACTCAAAGCCTCAGGGATGAAGGCAGGGATTTTTTCAATCGACGATAAGTGGGAAGGAAGTTATGGCAAGCTGGAGCACTCTACCGAACGGCTGCCTCACTTTGAGGAGTTTCTCGATCGGCTGCGCTCTGACGGCTACCGGATTGGCTTCTGGGCGGCGCTGATGCGTTGCGAGCGCCCAGCTGACCTGGGCCTGACCACAGAGCACATGCTTAAGAGGCCAGATGGAGAACCGTTCATCGTCAACTGGTCTGACGACCCGTCGTATTACATCATTGACTTTACCCAGCCTGAAGTTGCAAAGGTCCTGGAAGACGTAGCTCGGAAGTTTATGCGCAGATACAAGATCGATCTGCTCAAGTTCGACTTTGGCTACGAAATGCCGGCGGTTGGGAGCGCAGCGCCCCGCGATAAAAAGTGGACCGGAGAGCGGTTGATGTGGAAGGGGCTCGACGTGGTCATCAATGCCATGCGCAAAGAGAATCCTGACCTGGTAGTGATGTATTACAACTTATCGCCGCTCTTCCTCGATTACTTCGACCTCTATAGTCCAGACGATTTATTTGAAAATGCAGGAGAATACGACGTGGAAGCCAACCGTCGATTCTTCTTCAGCAGCCTTCTGGGCCAGTTGGGTGTTCCCACCTATGGTTCCTCAGGATATGACTGGGCGTGCATGCCGAATATCTGGTTTGATTCGGCAGTCCTGGGAACGCTGGGCTCGATGAATGACTTCAAGGCAGATGAACAAGGCGAAGGGTGCACTCCGGAGCTAGCCGGAAGATACAACGGGCTGACCCACGTATTGCGACCTACAGTTAGTTTTGAGATATTGCCTTTCGATTATGCCCCTGAAGGCCCGACGCTGGGCGCACACACACGGTCATGGGCTCGAATCGAAGCGGGGCGACTGGTTCTGTTGGCGTTTCGACCGCCGGTGCCAGGCGATTCGTGGCCCTTGGCGCGCCAGACCGACGACAAGCGAGTAAAGGGTGCGGTACAGGCGAGCGCGCCTCTATTGGTTGCATCAAAGACTGGTGACGACATTAGCTCCAGCAGCACTCTCGCGGTCGTTCCTTATGCGGACGGGGAGATCGTACTTCGTCGCCGCGCTGGAACGAAGGCGGAGGTTATCTCTCACTACTTCGGAGAAATAGTCACCAAAGACCAGGTGCCGATTGAAAATGGCCAACTGAAAATCACCGTGCGCCAACGCAACCTGGCAGGTATGCCGCTCGAATGGATCGAGGTACGAATCTCCTAGCAGGCTGATGCCGGAGCCGCTGCCTTAGGCGAAGAAGCTAATCTGGCTGGATGGTGCCGCGGGCTGGGCGGAGGAATCTGGTTCCCCCTCGTCGGGCAGGTCGTCGAATTCGTCTTCCGCACCGTTGTCTTCGGATCCTCGGGAGGATTTGCCGTTGCTCGGGGAATAGGTTTCGTCGCCGGTTCTTGCTGAGTTCTCCACGCGCTCCATGGGAGGCGGCTCAAGTTCCGAGCCGATCGAGAGGGACTGCGGTAGCTGGGTCAGGTTGGTGATTGGTGAAATGCCCATGATTGCTGCTCCCGCCTCGAGGACTTGCCATAGACACACTTATCGGCCTGAAGCTGAAAAGCTTTAATTTCTACTGTAGTTTTTGTCCTATTTCGAGACACCTTCGGGGCGGCGATTGCCGTCAAACATGCATGCTCCGGTTTGATGCGGCGAACGAGTGGGTTTTCTCTACCGGCGTGGGGCGAAGGCCGTCGAGGCGGCCAGGGCGCGGGGGGATAGGGGCTGGGGTTGATTGCGGGCTTCGATTTGCTGCAGCAAGGCCATGCCCTGAGCAAGATTCATTCCGGGGGGCACAGGGGCAAAACCGCCGCGTGCTTCGCTTGTATTGCGGGCAAAAGATTTGACCAGAAGGGCGCGGCCGGACATGTGAACCTCCAGGCGAACAGTCTTCCAATCGCTGGGGCTGACCTGAGTTCGCTCAAGCTGGAACCATCCGCCTTTATAGAGGCGGCCAAGAATTCCGTAGCCGAAGTCAAGATTTTCCTGGATCCGGCCTTCAAGGCGGGAGAGATGTTTATAGCGGGCATCGATCCAGAGGGTGCCGCTCATGGAGTGGAAGACACGGGCTTCAATGGAGTGGGGAGGATAGTCGGGATTGGGGCGGAAGCGGAGACGGTGGCAGCCATTCTCTTCGCCGTCGTAGTCATAGAGGAAGGCGTCGGGCAGCAGAGCAAGGATTCGGCCGATGCGATTTTCGTTTTCTTCATACTCGTGGAGATGTTTTGCCTGTTCGTCCGGAGAATTGAGAAGGCGCTGTAGGCGCGCCAGATCCTCGGCTTCGGCTTGCGGGCTGGGCGGAAGGCCGTTGCTCAGAGTGAGGCGGGTGACGGGGCCTTGGGCGGTTTCAACCTGCTCATCAATGCGGGTCTCTTTGGGGGTGTGATGCTCGACCCAGTATCGCCAGTAACCGTGACCCTGGTGGTCGTTGAGCTCGTTGAAGACAACCTCGCGGACCAGTTGGCCTGCAGGGATGGGCTGTTGGGGTTGAGCGCAAAAGCCTGATTGCGCCAGAGCCAGAATTCCCACGAACCCGGTCAGCACACGCATTCTGTTTCCCTCCCGAGGCGAAGGTTCGTGCGTAGTATCGCAGCGCACCGGTGAATGTTGCGCAATTGCACAGTTAAAAGGCAAACAAATTCAGCTAAATACCGAAGATAACCGCACGTGTTTCGGCAAGATCGGTTCAAACCTGAATTTCTCGGGGCGGAGGATCGGCGCCGAGGTTGTTAAACTGGGGCCATGTTAGATGAAATGAAGTTCCGCAGTCTGGTCGAAATTGCTCTAAATTCTCTGATGCAGCACTTGATCAAGCGCGAAGAGGAAGAGGGAGCTGGTTTCGAGGTGGAAGAACAGGGCGGCGTGCTGAATGTGCTGTTCGAGGAGCCAGCGGGCAAGTTTGTGATCACGCCGAATACCCCGGTGAGGCAGATCTGGATTTCCGCACTTTCAACCAGTTTCAAGCTGGATTGGGATGAGGCGGCTGCGGCTTTTGTTCTTCCGCGGACGGGGGAGCACTTGATGGCGCTGGTGGATCGGCTGATCGGGGAGCATCTGGCGGGGTAGGGCCTGCACGAGAATGGGAAATACTCTATTCTGAGCCAAGCCGTGACCGGAAAATCTAAACAACTCGTTCAGTTGGATGCCGCACAGTCGGCTGTCGAGAGCCGGAGGCCGCTCTTCGGACTGGATTTGAAGGCACTGGCGGCGTGGATGGCGGAGGCGGGCGAGCCAGCCTGGCGCGGCAGGCAATTGGCCGAGGCGCTCTATCGCCAACGGGTCGCCGGATTAGAGGCGATTACTACGCTGCCCAAACCTCTGCGGCAGCGGATGGCTGACGAGGGCTGGGAGGTGGGCCGGCCACGGATCGCGCAGGTCTTTCAATCGGTGGATGGGACAGAGCGGTACCTGGTTGAGTGCTCGGGCGGGGACGGTCAAACCGTGGAGACCGTCTGGATGCCGGAGGGGGATGGGGGCGAAACCGGCGACGGGACCGAATCGTTTGAGACGAATGGGGAACGGGACGGTGAAGGAAAGCGCTGGGGACGGGCTACGATTTGCATCTCCAGCCAAGTGGGTTGCGCCGTCAATTGCCAGTTCTGTCTGACGGCTAAACTCGGATTGCAACGGAACTTAACGGCGGGCGAGATTGCCGGACAGGTGGTTGCGGTCTTCGAGAGGCAGGGCGTGGAGGTAGGGCGGGATCGCGTGAACCTGGTGTTTATGGGGATGGGCGAGCCGTTTCTGAACTACGACAATTTCATGGGGGCGGTGCGGCTGCTGGTGGAGGAGGTCGGCCTGAGCCCGCGACGGATGACGGTTTCGACTTCTGGAATTGTGCCGGGCATTGAGCGGTTTGCTGCCGAGCCGGCTGAGGTGCGGCCCAAGCTGGCTATCAGCCTGAATGCGCCGAACGACCGAATTCGAAGCGAAATTATGCCGGTTAATAAAAAGTGGCCGATTGAGGCGGTGGTGGATGCGGTGCGGAGGGTTCAGTTGCGGCCTCGCGAACGGATCACGTTTGAATATGTGCTGCTGGGCGGGGTTACCGATCGGCTGGAGCATGCGCATGAGGTGGCGCGGCTGGCGCGGCGGACGGATTTGCCTGTGAAGGTGAATCTGATTGCATGGAATCCGGGGCCGGGGATTGAGTTCACAATGCCGAATCCGGAAGCTGTGGAGGCTTTTCGGAGTGCGCTGGCCGGTGAGGGGATTCCGACCTATCTGCGGCGGCCGCGGGGGCGGGATATTTTTGCGGCTTGCGGACAGTTGAAGCGGACTGTGGAGGGGTAGGGAATCCGACTTCTCGAGATAGAAAATAGCGCCTGGTGAGGTTGATCTCAGCCAGGCGCGACATGAAGAAAGAAGCGAAGGATTACGCGAAGGCAGCAGATGCGCAGCTAGGCTGTAACCCGGCGGAACATCAGTAGTGCTCCTGCGCCGAGTCCTGTGAAGAGCAGAAGGAACGTGGACGGCTCCGGCGTGGCATTCGGATTCGTTACGGTAAAGTCCAGCGAACTTACGCTCGTGAATTCCACCGTATCTCCCGTTGTCGTGGTGAAACCGAGCGCATCCTGGTACGCCGCAATATTGGAGGTTTGAGGTCCGGTATTGATCGCGCTTGCCAAAGCGTAGCCAAGCAGCACAGGGTCTTCACCGATTACGAGGGCGCTTCCGAAGTCGCCGTTGAATAAGACAGCAGTTTCGTAAGCACCTGAACCGGTGTTTGGATTTCCGTTTACCTCGAGGTAGTCGTTGGTGAAGGTTGTGGAGTAGCTACCTTCAGTGAAAGTGCCGCTGATTCCTTCTAAAATGTAATACCCAGTCCCCAAAGGAACGACTGAAGAGGTATCCTCGACGTAAGTGGCGCTGAAGGCCGCGCCGGTGAAGCTGGTGTTTGTAGTTCCGACAATCGTACCCGACCCGACTCCTGAAAAAGTGTAGTCCAATGTTTCCGCATTCAGCGCGCTGGCCGGTATGAGGATCATCAAGGCCGCCAACGCCATCCAGGTTAGCTTCCTTGTGTCTACAGCGAATGTTTTGAACATAGCCAAACTCCAAGAATATCGGTTTGCTTACGTTTCGGTTCGCAAGCCGCTCGTACTGACCTGCACGGCGAGGTGGGAGCATGCTCACGCCCTGCCCGGCGTGAATTGGCTTC
>JBEKUB010000044.1:0-25050 GCA_049515455.1 Occallatibacter sp. | reverse complement strand
CTTTTCTCATCGGGCAAAATGGAACCACCCCAATAACCAGTAGATAGCACACGTCCCCCGCGCTCCAGAATCTTGCGAACTGCCTTCATGTTGCTCTCATCGCGGGGGATGGAATCGGTCTCGGCAAAGATCACCACTGTCTCGGGTCCCGCCGTAGCTGCAAGCTCGCTGAGTGGCCGCTCCCAACGCTCGATCGGGTAATTGGAGCGGAGCAGCGTCTCATAGGCCGCGCGAGCGCCATGCCGGCCGGAGAGATAACTCGAAGGAAGCGGATTGTCGTTGCTGTTCCCATTGGGCAGCAGGAACCCGGTCAGCACGGCCAGCGCAATGGCAATGCCCAGGCACCACAGCAGTAAGCGTCGGTCTTTGGCGTCGAGCGAGGAGAGAAATTTCATCGCGCCCCGCTTTTCTCGTCTTGAATGGACTCGACCGGAATGGCCGTGCCACTGCCTCCAGAGATCAGCGCCGTCGCCAGTTCTGCGGCCCTGCGATAATCGAGCTCTTCCGCCAAACGCCCGCCGTACCAGGTGCGCTCAAAGCTGCCAGTCAGCGTGGCCAATCCGGCGCGGCGCGGGTCTTCCGGCGCAACCAGCGCAAGATACTCGCGCGGAGTGCGTGCGCGGTCTGCGGGCCACAGCCGCTTCGATTCCAGCCGCGAGATTGCCGCCCAGTAAAGGAAATGAATCGCCTCGCGCCACTGGCCCGTCGCGGCGGCTTTGCGCGCATCCTCGATCCACAATTGCCACTCACGCGCCGATACAACTCCGGTTGAGAAACTGTCGCTCTCCGTCGCAGGCCGCAAACGCCAGCGCTGTTCCAGTTGCAACAGGCCCCACACCAGCCCCACGCAGATGGCCAGAATGAATCCCCACACGATCACCTGGCCCACCCACTTCGCGTGGACGCCGAGATGCGCTGCGCTTTCAAAGAGCTTGTTGAGCCAGTTGCCCAGCTTTTCCAGCAGCGCATTCTTTACCGTCGGCTCGTTCACGTTGCGGAAGTCGCGTTCCGCCAGCACCTGCTTCATCGTCTGCCGCTGCTGCGTGTGGTCCATCGCAACTGTGGTCGCGGAGTTGGTCTGAGCCAGGTCCTGAGCCAGTCGCGTTTCGGCGGCCTTCAAGAGCTCAGTCGTGGTCGGCGGAGGTGGCAGCGCGCTCTCATCGGATTGCTCGCCGCCCGCAGGTTTGGCTTTTGGCTTGCCGGCATCCTTATCTTTCTCTTGGGCCTTCGCCAGCAGCACCCGCAGCCACCCAAAGTGCACCAGCCGCTGCTCTGCATTTGTAGCAAGCGGAACGCGATCATCCGGTCCCACCAGTGCGGGGTCGCAGGATTTTGTGTCCCGCGCCTTGGCGCATGCATCCACCAGTGCGGCCAGGTCCTGCAAATGCGCGCGGTACTCATCCAGCGAAGCATCGTGCGAACTGTTTGCAGTGGGAGCAGGCAAGTCGGGAATTCGTCCAGTGGCGTGCGACGGCGCTACGGCAAAAATAGCCGCCAATGCAACCCCAGCGAATCGAGATCGGACCATCAAGCTTGAACTTCCTCCTCCGCGGCGGGCGCAACAAGACCACCTTCGACGGGCAAAGCAGCAGCCGCGTTCATTCCAGCAGATTCCATCATCCTCTCGACGTCATACCCCTCGCGCCGCATGCGCTGATCATAGTAGAAGAGGGTTAATGCAATCGGATAGATCGGGCCAATCAAGGCGTAGAGCATGGTATTCAGAAAATAGACGGTCGTTTGATATTGATCTTGTATTGCCGCTCCAAAGGAATATACCCGGAGGAAATAAAGGAAAATCCATCGGACTACCAACTCAAGACCGTACATCACGATCAAAGACACAACAACAATCATCATCCAGGTAAACAAAATACGTAGTCGGCTCCCCTTCGTTAACGTCCAACTGCGTCGCAACGCTTTATATCCCACAATTTCTTCAAAGGCGCATGCCGGAATAGCCAAAGATAGGCAACTTCCTAACCAGCAGAGCAAGATGCAGCCAGGAGCGAGCAGAAGTAACATCAACAGCACGGTGGAGATCGCACCTAAATTGCCGTTAGAGTTAATCAGGCCGGTATAAACCACAAGATAAACCACACCGATAAATAATAGGAGACCTAAGATCTCGGGAATTAGGATTTCCGCTAAAAACTTGAGAATTGTGACCCAAAGATAGCTTCTCCAACGCGAGCCTGTAAACCGGAGCGCCTTCGAGACCCAACATTCATCGCCTTGGGATGTGGCCGAGCCTAAATACATGTGTGCCGGCGAAATCAAAATGCCCAAAAAGGCTGATAAATGAAAGATTGCAAGTGTAACAAGAGAGTTCCATAAAATAGCTTCCTGCTGGGTGAATCGAATAGTGAATTGTCCGTGCAGCCAGAAAGTATCAGAAGCATGCATGCCTAGCATCGCTAGCGCAGGCAGCGCAGCAATCGTGAGAAAAACAAGAAATCGCGACCGGTAAATTTCAAAGGTCCGGTCGAGGATTTCGCCCAGGTTCATGGACCGCAAATTTGTCGTCATATATTATTCTTTCTGGTTTTTCAATGAGCTCTGCCGGGTGAATCCAGATTGCGTTGCCGCCGCCGGAGACCATGTGCACATCGAGCACTGTCGTCCGATCGACGCCTTCCTTTGAAAACGTCGTGTGCGTAGCTTCAGTAGCGGAGTCCGGCGCGTCAGCGTAGATCTCAGCTACGTACTTGCCTTCGCCGAGAAAACTCAGTGGCACCTTCACCGTGCGCTCATCCCAGTTGGTCAGCGAGCCCATGTACCAGTCTTCGCCACTGCGGCGTGTCAGCGTGATGTTTTCCATCGGCCTGCCGGAGAGCACGCGCACCTCATCCCAAGTGCACGGGACCTGCTTGATAAAATTGAACTCCTTTTGTCCCTGGTAGTGTTCCGGATAATCGGCGACCATCTCGAATGGGCTCTCGAAGACGACGAAAAGCGCCAGCTCGTGAGCGCGCGTCCCCAACCCCATCGGCATGAAGTTGCGGGCTACAAAGTTTTCGCGGTTGCTGTTGCCGAAGGCGCCGGGAGTGTAATCCATGGGACCGGCCAGCATGCGTGTGAAGGGCAAAGTGGTGTTGTGCGTGGGCGTGGTGCGGGCGCTCCACTTCAGATACTCCTTGCCCATCACGCCCTCGCGCGTAATCAAATTCGGATAAGTGCGGCGCAGCCCATCCGGCTTGTAAGCGCCGTGAAAATCGATCATCAGGTGATGTGCAGCGGCGGTCTCAACCACGCGATGATAAAAGTCCACCATCTGCTGATCGTCGCGGTTCATAAAGTCGATCTTGACTCCGGCAATGCCCCACTGCTCAAACAGTGGAAACGCCTGGTCCATATATTTGTCTACCGAATTCCAATGCGACCACAGCCAGATGCGAACGTTTTTCTCTTTCGCGTAGCGCAGCAATTCCGGCATATCGATCTCCGGCGTCACGCGGGTAATATCGACCCTCGTATAGTCGTAGCTGCCACTCCCCGGATCCAATGCCCAGCCCGCGTCGATGAGCATATAAGGAAATCCCGAGTCAGAGGCGAAGTTAATATAGTGCTTCATGGTTGCGGTATTCATGCCGGTCTTGAAACTCACGCTGGGAGCGGCCTGGCCCGACCACCAGTCCCACGCCGACTTTCCCGCGCGAATCCACGATGTATCGGCGATCTTCGAAGGCGGGTTCAAATTGAGAACGATGTTCGACTCGATCAAACGCCCCGGCTCATCGCCGATCATGAGCACGCGCCATGGACTCGCAAACGGCGTCGCCGTCACCACCGCAACCTTCGGATCATCCACCCGCGGCGACAAATCGGCCTTCACACAGTTGCCTCCTTCGCCCTTGCGCAAATACATTCCAGCGTAGTTATCGATATCTGCCTCGGTAATTGCAACCCATCCGATGCCCGGAACCTCAACCAGATAGGGCAGTCCGATGAGCCAGTCGTCATGCAGGCCGTTCACTTGCCGCTGCTGATACTCGTCCTCCCACGATGATTGATATCCATCCAGAATCAGCGGATAAGTGGTCGCGTCTTTCGTATAGCAGAATTCCGTCTTCTCTCGTGCTATGCGGACGTGCTTCAACGATGGTTGATCCGGCACCAGATAGCGAAAGCCGACTCCATCGTCGAAGGCTCGTACCTCAATCGTGAGCTTGCGCTCGGCCTGGTCCTCGAATTCCGTGCGCGCGGAGTTATAGTGGTCGCGAACCGTGCTGGTCTTTCCGACGGGGATCGTGTAACTCTCGTCCACGCTTGCCGCTTGAGTAGACGTCGAGCGCATCCCCGGCCCCAGTGCGGGTTGCCCCGGAATCTCCAAGCCAAGCTTCGAGTGATCGACCAACCGCTTGCCATGAAACTCCACCGCATAGCGCAGTGCATCCGCGGGCGGCTTTTCCCAGTCCGAACGCTCGGGGTGTTTTGCCGGCGTGGAATTAAAGAGGAGAAAAGTAATTTGTCCGTTGGGCGAAGTTACTTTGGCCGCAACTTCACCGGCAACTTGAGCGGCAACATTTTGAACGGCAATTAGTGCGAGCAGGCAGAGCAGAAATGCGCGAAATAATGTCATAAGTCCTCCGGGCGAACCGGATGCGATGAGAATTGAGACTCAAATTTGGCGGTGACGCGCCAGTATTTTTCGGTGCGCCTTCAGGAAATCTTTCCGGTTTGTGCAGGCGTAGCCAACGCTCCCTCATTGCGCAGCCGCTGGTCGTGATAGAGAACCGCAAGCGCCGCCACCAGAGATGCATAAATCACCGAAATGAAAAGAACCATGCCGGCAAAGGCGCAGATTCCGATCAGTCCGATTCCGATATAACTCCATGGCGCCGTCAAATGAGCGTGCAAAGCCATCATGACAAAGAAGCCAACCACACCGAGCAGGATGGCAACAAGTTCAAGAACCAGCATGGCGGCATAAATTGCGGCGTAGATGACCAGTATGACCAGAAATATGCGGCCCTTGGCGCCGCGGACGAGCTGGAAGCTGCGCTTGATTGCGGCACGTGCGGGCAGATTCTCTTCAATGGAAGCCGGAAAAGCCAGCGAAAGCCGCAGCCCCATCAGGATCCCGTACACAATGGCTGCCAGGTACAAGAGAACAGCCAACGGAATCAATAGGTACATTGCCGGAGTAGCCTTGATGCTCCCGTGAACAAATGCGCTCACCCCAAGAAATGCCGACAACTCCACGATCAGGAGAGGAAGGAATGCGTACAAGTAGCAAAGCACCAACAGCCATAGGTGCCGCCCGCCGCGCCGGCAGGCTAGTCGATAAGCCTCGTGCAGTGTGACTTTGACAGCTGAGTCCGCCTTGGTGGATGCATAACTTGCCGCCGCCAGATAGATCGAGAAGATCGCAAGGCACAGCACCGAGAAGACTAGAATCACAGGAATAATGACCGACGGCGTGAAATAGTGGAGCATGGCCTCGGGAGCAGGCTGGTGTGGAAATTTCCGGATCATCGGAATCCAGATGGCTGCCTCCATCAACCCAATTGCCAGCATCATCAGAAGTGACGGAATGGACGCAATACCCACCAGGGTTTTGAAGTGAGCACGCATGAGCCGGTAAGTGCGGTCGAGAATCTGGCCGAAGGTTTTGGGCGCGGCGGGCATTGGACCTGAGAGCGTGGAAGCTGCTAAATCGTTCATAGAGACTCCTCGGATTTCATTTGGATTGGTTCTGAGATTTGCTGAACTGCTTCGGATTCAGGCATCACAGCCGAAGCCGCCTCAGCTCGGAGTAAAGTCGACGCCGGCCACATCTCGGCTCGCGGCGGAGGTGGTGGAGGCGCCACCAACCCGGCCCGCTGCATCAGAAGTTCAATATCGAAGCCCTCCTGGCGGATGCGCTGGTCGTAGTAGAAGAGCATGAGCGCGATGCCGTAAACCGGCTTGGTGAGCGCCTGAACAGCGAACGCCGCGCCGTAAACGATGATTATCAAGACCGTGCCCGCGGTTTGCGCATATTTCGGATTGCCTGCACCGGTCATTAAGACGATCACGATGAATGCAGGACTGGTGAAGGCCAGCGTTAGCAGGTAATTGAGCACCGTCCCCAGCAGATAGAGCAGAAAGATGCGGCCCTTGGTTCCGCGGCTGAGCGAGACGCTGCGCTTGAGCGCAGCAATGGCGCCAATCTGCTCCACCACGCAGGTGGGGAAGGCCAGCGAGAGTCGGAGCAGCATCCAGATGCAATATCCGATAAGTGCGATCAGCGCCACAATTGTTCCCAGCGCAAAGAGCTCACCGGCTGGGACGGCGCCCATGCCGGCCGATTGCGCCAGGGCGGACACCCCAGCCGACAACAGCACCAACATAACAAGTACGAAAACCGGACCCACACATACGATGAGCGCCTCAAGTAGAAAAAGTCCAATGTAGCTCCAGCCGCGTTGCCGAGCGATCTTGTAGGCTTCGCGGATGGTGATCTTCTCGTCCTGCCAGGGATGGGCAACAGCGCGGTTCAGGGCTGCCGTACTCAACGGCGTTAACGCAATCAGCAGCGGAAGAGCCACCAGCAGAGCGCCTAAGACCACGAGCGCCGCAATGCCAATCATCTCCGGAGGCATGGCTGCTGCGCTCGGACCTATCAGCGCAAAAAGCAGAAAAAACACCACCACCATCGCCACCATTACTCCGGTTGGAATAAAGGCAATGCCCAGCAGGATCAGGAATCGCGACCGGTAGAGATGAACTGTGCGGTCCAGAATCTCGCCCAGTGTCGACGGGTGAAGGGGCTCATTCATGCGTGCTTCCCGGCTCCTGTGAGACAAAGTTCTGCGGTATATGAGGAGCGGAAGGAGTGAACGGCGTAAGTCCTGCAGCCTGCATCATCCACTCGATATCGAATCCCTCTTTGCGGATGCGCTGATCGTAGTAGAAAAGAGTCAGCCCGGTAGCATACATAGGACCGATGAAGCTGTTGGTGATGAACCCTATGATCTGCTGCGCCACCTGTACCCATGCCGGCAATAGACCGTGATGCTTCACCGCGGCAATGATAAAGAAGATCTGGGACACTGCCACCAGTCCGGTTTGAATGAAAATGATCAGCAATCCCAGAACGAAGATGCGCCCGCGAGCGCCTCTGCTCAATTCCACGCTGCGGCGGAGCGCCATGCGGGCCTTCAGGTTCTCTACGACGCAGGCCGGAACGGCCAGAGAATAGCGCAGGGCCATGATGATGGCATATACGATGGCCGGGAAGGACAGAAGAACAAGCGCTAGAGTGGAGATCGCGAAGATCATTGTGGCCTGGGGGTTGGCTCCAGCGGCGGCGTGAACCAAAACGCCCCTGGGGCGCAGGTAGAAAAAGAACAGTAAAGAATATCCGCCGTAGATCACGGCGAACGGCAGGTAGACCATAAAGGCGGCAATCGTCATTAGCCACAGATAACGCCCTATGCGAGGCAGAATGCTCCTATATGCCGCGCGAATTGTGGCCGGTTCGCCAAGGTTGACCCAAGCCACAGCCCGGTTGTTTGCGGCCATGGCTGCGCCAGCGACGATGAGCGCAAGTGGAAAAATGATGATGACATAAACCAGTGAGGTCAACTGCAGTTGGTGGGTCATATGCAGTGTCCTCAGCAACTCCGAAATCCCGATCTCCAGCAGGTTAAAAACCAGCATCACACCGGCGTACACAGCGGCGATTCCCGCAAATAGGACAAAATTTGTCCGGTAAAGTTGTGCGGTGCGATCCAGAATTTCGCCGAGGCTGAGTGGACGGAGACTGGTTCCCATGCTGGGCTCCTCAGAAACAAGTGACTAGCGCTTGCCGGGATACTAGCACAGAACGAAAACTCTCTGCTGTGAGCAGGTCACTTCCAGGGCAATTTAATTAACAAACAAATAACTGCCGCGAAGGCCAGGTAACAGGAATCACCTGGCCTCCAGACCTTCATCGCCGACTGCCCTTATGCCTTACGCGGTCGATCATCGTCCATCTGCCAACCTTCTATTTGCTCCCTGCAACCATCCTTAGTGTCACGATTTCGTGAGGATGAATGTTGAAACGGAATTGGCCGTCTCCGTCGAGCGGCACCGCCGTTGCTCCTCGTTCCACGGCGTCGGTTTGAGTGACTCGATCCACGCGCAGGGTTGGAGTGCGGACGGTCACAGTACGCTCCGCGCCGCCTAAGTCAAGAAAGCGCAGAATGGTTCCATCTCCATCCTCGGCAGGCTTCCATGTTTCGAGCAGCAAGTTTGGATCATCGACCTCGAGAAAGCTTTCCTGCTTGCCGTCAAGACTCCGCTGAGAGTCGGCATCGGAGGTCGCCGCTGCAGGCTGCGCCGCATCATTGTGAGCTACAGCCTTGTCCTGGCTCGTAACCAAGTCCGTTTCCAGCGGAGTAATTTCTTCCCATCCCATGCGGCTCAAATCGTTCGCACTTGTTGAAGCCGCGCTCGTAATCACGAAGTGAAAGCTGAATCGCCCTCCCTGGCCGGCACGATAGTTCGTATCCCAATAGTTATTCATGACGTAGGAAAATACGTTTCCCGGACGCTGCCCAAACTCTTCAGGCCACGCGCCGCGGTTGATATCTCCCAGGGTAATCATGGGAGCATCGAGTGGAAGCACGCTCGCTGAAACACCGTCTTGCTCCGCTGAAACCCAGTGCTGCGCGGTAAACCACTCATGACCCGCACCGGCGTACATATCCTTCGCCGGGTCGACCACTCCGTTCTGAACCTCGTACTGAAACTTAGGCCGGCTCATCGCAAAGGGAAAAGCAAAATAAACCCCTTCTTTGCTATAAACCTCTCTCTTATCCACGTCTTCAATTAGCTCAATCTTTTTCTCGCCGTCGAGGAGGCGAATCTCTGTTTTGATTGAGGGAGTGTTCAAGTCTTCGCTTTCCATGCGCGCAACCACTCCGGATGGAGTGCGAGTTACAGACACAATCCTGCCGTGATGCGAAGGGTGAACCTCCAACGCCGGCTTTGGATTTATTTGGCTGTAATGAAGAATGGTGTTAGGAGCCTTATCGCCGCCGGTAACATAAAGGTACTCTCCAAAGCGATAGGAACCATCCTGGTTCACTAACTCGCGCTGCAACTGTTTGTCGTAAATACTGCGAATGGCGCCGGTTTCCGCATCGAGTCGCACCTTGTAGTAAGGACTTTCAAGCGACGGGTTCTGTTCCGGCGCGGGGGTGGCCGCGGCTTTCTCCGCCTTGCGAATGGCATAGACTTTGTAGCCGACCGGCGGCACATCTTGGGCAAAAAAACGAACGCGATTGGCGGCGCTTGCGCCGAGGCCGCTGTTGGGGCCATATCTGCTGGAAAGGACTTCGTGAGGCACAGGTCGATTGGTGGCCGCATCCACAATCTCATCCACTTTATTCAGATCGATGAAGACCGGTCCGCTTCGTTGCCAGTTCAGGGTATTAAAGACGATAAGGCTTCCCGGACCGGCGGCAATAGCATCGGCCAGGTTTGCCATGCTGCGCTTGGCCACAAAGTCTGCCCCTGCCGCGGCGTTGACCGCACATTGCTCTTTCACGGCGAGCTGGCTGGTGGCTTCGTTGCTTGCTGGGTCAGAGACGCTATTGTCAGAATCCCATGTGTGCTCATCCATCAGCACCATATCGGTCCACATGCGGCCCAACTCGGCAGTATTCGTCTTGAGGAGCGGATTCACAAGCGACGCGAGTGTGGCCAGCTTTTCAGCCGTTTGCCCGCGGGCTTCAGTCCAGCGCTCCATGGCCAGGTAATAAGCATCAGAGGCAGCTCCATCTTCCCAATAGGGTCCGCCATCTCCCCTAATGGTGGGGATATTGTCGCCAAACTGTTTTTCGATATTCTGGATCGCCTCGTGAAATCCCGAGTATTGCAGGCGCGGGTAAGCATATAAGTTGTTCCATTTCCCGACTAACTCCGATTGCTGCGGGAACAAGTCAGTATTCTCCACTTGCGTGCCGTAGATAAGAGTGGCATCGGCATGGTATTTGGGAGTTCCATACATTTGCAGAAAGAGCGGCAAAGTATCGTGGCCCGCTGCGACCACCGGAGGCAATCCGAATAAGGTTCTCATCTGGTGGTAATGGCGCGAATACCATAGCAATATTTTCTTGCCGTCCGGTCCCACCCACCACATCGGCGAGCTTTCATTCAATCGGCCCTGGAGCAGCACTGGACCACGATAGTTATCGCTGCCGGCAGCAAGATAAGGAACGCCTGCGGAAGCAAGAATGGATGCATAGGACCAGGAGTAAGAAGGAACGTCGGTGATATTGGCGTAGTCGAAGGGCGTGTTGTGTTTCCTGCTGAAGTTGGCGCTGGGATAAAGCGAGCGAATGAGAGTCTCAGTCGTGGGAATGCCGGTGAGCATGCTGGCGTATTGCGCAGGGATGAACAATTGGTTCTTCTGTACGGCCTCGATTGCCCGCTGTTGCTGCGTGGTGGAACGCGTTTGAAGAAACTGCTCCAGGTCCCACTCCCCATCAAGGCTGAAGCGGAACTCGGGATGCTTCGCGGTCATATCCATCGCTTCAGCAATGGTGCGGGCCTGAATGGCGGCAACCTTGGCCTGGTAGTCGGAGTAGCCGACATCAACATGAATATGGGGAACGAGAAAAATCGTCCACTTCTTCGCGGGATCGATCGATTGCTTTGAATGCTGCTTACGGCCGTTAATCTCTGCGGTCAGTTGAGCCTCTGTTTGATGTGCAAATTCGCGCACCGCAAACTCGGCCTTCTCATCACCGAAATCATAGCCGCCGCGCAGAGCGCCATGATAACTCTGCCCGGCAATGGCCAGGTCAACTTTGTTTCCCGGCTCGATGTGCCCAGAGCTGCGGATGAACACATCCACAGTCTCGAGCAGTTCGCCGCTCTGCTGATGGAAAAAAATGGTGGGTACGATTTGCGCCGAGAAGGCCGAAGCACTGGCGTTGCTGGGAACGCTGTCAAGCTCAATGGCGTCATAATGCAATCCGGCGTCGGGAACTTTCTCGTCCGCTTCTTCTATCGCCTGTAGCGTAATGGTGTTCGCTCCGGCTTGCAGGTAACTGCCGGGAAATTCAAACTCAACGTCCGCGGCGGAGTAAGAGGGAACGAAGACGTCCATGATATCGCCTCCGCTGTAGTCGAGTTTGGGATGAAGGTAAAAGATGCCGCTCTTGCCGTTGATACCAACCTTCAGAGCCGGTGCGCTGGGATCCATGATCAGCAGGGCAACATGAAGGCGATAGGTTTCGGCAGGCGGCCCAGCAATAGAAAATGAAATCGCTCGCGGGGCGGTTTCGAGGTTGGATTCCTGCCGCTTGCTGTCTGAACTGAGTACGGCCAACTGCTTGCCAAACCAGTCCCTTGCCGGATCGCTCTTGGAAACCACGAAAGTTACATTCTGTTGGGGACTCCCGGGGGCAAATTCCCCGGCTGAGCGATCGAACTTTCCGATCTGGAATACCTTCGATTTCTCGTTGTTCTGCGCAGATGCCGCACATATTAGCAAACCTGCCAAAACCGGCAACAGCACTCCAGCAATCAAGCTGGACCTGAAATTCGATTTCATTAGTGACCTCCTCGAACGCCCGCTCTAAACCATCAAAGATTGTAGCGGAATGGCCTCCATGCCCGGCTAGCCGGAGCACACTTATTCAGATCGACCTCATTTTCCGCGGAGCTTTGTCTTCTTTATTCCAGGTTCTGCGTCTCGGTGTCTTCGGGAATCTTGACCACAAACTGGTCGTCCGTCAGCGTCATATTCTCAACCACTTTATCTATCGTAAGCACAATCTGGTATTCCTCCAGCGGGCGCTTGATAGTGACCCTGGAAGGGTAGAGGCCTGAATCGAATTTCTGGTAAGCCTCATAAGTGACCTGGGTCTCAAGATTGCCGTCTTTATCGTAAATATCCTGCTGATAGGGCTCGAGGTCGTCGCGATGAAAGCGCACCACACGCACCGGCTCCAGTTCCTGGGTCCCCGCCTTGCGCCGCATAATGCTGAGGATATATTCCGGCACCGAGTAAAGGTGCTTTCTGTCCGCTTCCTCTTCCGTAATGGTATCCGCTGTCACCGAATACAAATCGTCCTTCTCCAGCCCACGCACCACCATGGCGTCAAAAAAGAATCCCGGCCGCATGTTCTCCATTTGGTTGGGCGATTTTTTCTTCACGGCGTTGGAACCCTTGATGGCCTTGTTTTTGGAGGGAATATAGAGAGTGAAGTTGGTTCCGTCGCTCACCATATCAAAGGCGCGCGTGCCGATGACCGGAACCCGCCCATAAACGCGCAGCAGAGCCGGCTTGCGTATGAGAATGATTCCGCGGATCGAAGTGTAGTCCTTGGCCACGCCCTCTTTGCTTTTCGTTACGCTGGCCTGGATTTCGACCGAGGCGTTCAAGCTCTCCAGCGCGTCCCAGCGCTGATTGATGCGCGAAACCAACTCCTCCGGCGCAACGGTCTGGGTGATAGCCGGTGTCTTGGGCACGGGCAGCTTGCGCGTTGTAGATAGCATGAAGCACCCGGAGAGCAGGGGCGGTAGAAGCAGCGCTGCAGCTGAGGCCAAACGGGAAATTGCTTTCATCGGCCACCCGCCTTCTTCACAGCGTGTCGGTAGCCGGCTACGTTGCGGTTTTGCTCGTCCAGCGTACTGGAGAACATCGAATGCCCCTGGGGATTGGCACCGGCGGCGACAAAGTAGAGATAATCCGTTTGCGCCGGGTGCATGGCCGCGCGCAGCGACTTCACGCCCGGGTTGGCTATCGGTCCCGGCGGCAGGCCGGCGCGGAGATAGGTATTGTACGGTGTATCACGGCTCAGGTCTGACTGGTAGATCGTTCCCCGCCAGCGGCCCTCCAGTTCCAGTCCGTAGATCACGGCGGGGTCGGTCATCAGCGGCATTTTTTTCGCCAGACGGTTCTCGAAGACGCTGGCCACCAGCGGCCGCTCCGCATCCACCGCCGACTCCCGCTCGATCAACGAAGCCAAGGTCACCACTCGATGCACGTTTCCCTTCATTCCAATTTGACCGGCTACCCCGCGAAACCGCCTCACCATGGCCGCACAAATCTGCGTCGCGTTGAATTTCCGGGGGAAATGATAGGTATCGGGAAACAGATAACCCTCCAGGCTCGCCGCTCCGGGGTCCAAGTCGGCCACCAGCCTCACCTGGCTCAACGCCGCGCCTAAAAATTCCTGTTGAGAAACAAACCCAGCTTGCTCCAGCCGTGCGGCGATATCAAAAATACTCGAGCCCTCTGGAATCGTAATTGCCCTGGTAAAAACATCCCCGCGTGCAATCCGCGAATAAACCTCGGTCACAGGAGCCGGGTGATCGAAGCGGTACTCGCCGGCCCTAAGCGTTCCCAGCTTCCAGAAGCGCAGTATATCGAAGGCATACCGGCTGCGCACAATGCCGGCCGCCTCCATTTGCTGTCCAATCCGCGCCGTAGAAGATCCCGGCGCTACTTCGACAAATATCTCGTGATCCGGCCCGAAGGGCGTTACCACTACCCATGCCATCGCGGCCGCAGCAAGCAGCGCTGCAAAAAAAGCCGCCAGCAGAAACGCCGCCGCGCCAGAACTTTTCCTCTTCCTGCTCTTCCGTCTGCGGGTTACCATTCAGGCGCAATCGATCCTTCGCGCTAATAAAAAGCTCGAGAGTTCCTCCAAAAGGATCCTCTACCCATTTATTGTATCGGGACAGGCGCCCCATCACGGCATTTCTCCAGAGCAAGCTCGGAGCCTTAATCTGGAGGACAAGGAGTTGCAAGCTGGAAACTCATCCCCGTTATCTCGGTCTCGACGTCGGCAATCGCCGCATTGGAGTGGCTGTGTCAGACGAATTGGGACTGACAGCGCAGCCAGTGATGACGTTGGTGCGAAAGCGCAACCGGCGAGACGATCTGCGCTCACTGGCTCGGTTGGCGCGGAGGTACGGTGTGGCTGGAATTGTGGTGGGAAATCCGGTGCACCTCTCCGGCGACTCCAACCCACAGGCCGAAAAAATCAGAGGATTCGCCGCCGAACTGGGCACTCTTACCGGCCTGCCTATCCGTTTGTGGGACGAACGCCTAACCACTCGAGAGGCCCACCAGATTCTGTACGAGGCCGGCCACGCCCGCCAGGAGCACCGTAAGGTAGTAGACCAGGTAGCCGCCACCTTGATTTTGAAGTCGTTTCTTGAGGAACAGGGGTTAGGGGTTAGGGATTAGGGGTTCGGAAATAAAGCCCCGCTCATTCAGTGTTCTAAACTTCTGCCTTGATTGATGGTCGAGTAAGCCTGGTTCAAAACTCGGAATCCGTGCTTGACTAACCCCTAATCCCTAACCCCTAATCCCTGTCTCTTTCCCCCCGGTTATAATTAGGAATTGAGTTCTTTTAACTCTTGCGGAATGAGCAACCCCGCTCCCGCCACGGACCTAAGATGCCAGAGCACATTAAGAAGAAGCTTCTCGAAGAGATTGCGCTCCTTGAGCACGAGCTTTCGCACGAACTTCCTGCCGAGATCAAGAAGGCTGTGGCCATGGGCGATCTGTCAGAGAACGCCGAGTATCATATGGCCAAACAGCGCCAAACTTTTGTGGACGCGCGGCTTGGCCAGTTGAAGAGACGCATGGCCGAGTTATCGCTGGTGAACCTGACCAACATTCCCAAGGGCAAGGTCGGGTTTGGTTCTACGGTGGTGGTCTACGACTCCACCAAGGACGAGGAGATTGTTTACCGTCTGGTAACCAGCGAGGAATCAGACGTTGCCAAGGGGCTGATCTCGACGACTTCTCCAATCGGGCGCGGGCTGGTGGGCAGGAAAGTGGGCGATGTTGCCACCATCGTAACTCCCAACGGCAAACGCGAGCTTGAAATCCTGAAATTGACCACCATCCACGACGAAGCGGGCGAAGCCGAGACAGAAGACGGCATCGCCTCCACCTCAGATAACTAAGGACGAATAGAAATGACCTGGACCAGCGCTTTCGGCCACGCCTGCGGATGGCTTTTGGACCGCATTGTGCGCGGCATGGCGCTGACCCGCGTCTCCCCGAACGTGCTCACGTTAATCGGCTTGGTCATCAACATCGGGGCTGCGTTTCTGTTTGGGCACGCCAACGCCACCAACTCTGGAATCATGTTTTTCTATGCGGGCGTGGTGATCTTCTGCGCCGGCATATTCGATATGCTTGACGGCCGCGTAGCGCGGCGCAACAACCAGGTGACGGTCTTCGGATCGTTCTTCGACTCGGTGATCGATCGCTACTCCGACGTAGTGCTGTTCTTCGGGCTGCTGGTTTACTACGGACGCATCAATCGCATGCGTTATGTGGTGCTGGTTGCCTTTGTGATGGTGACGTCGCTGATGGTTAGCTATACGCGCGCCCGCGCTGAAGCGCTAATCGGCCAGTGCAAGGTGGGCTTCATGGAGCGGCCGGAGCGGATCGTGCTGATTCTTTTGGGCGCCTTGTTCAACCACTGGGGGGTGATGGCGCCTGTCCTCTGGGTGTTGGCCGTGCTCTCAACCATCACCGTGGCGCACCGAATTATTTATACCTACCAAAACACCAAACACCTAGCGCCTATCAGCTGAATAGAGCTAACGATTTCTCGCCTTCAGCAGCTCACCGCCACCGTAGAGCAGCCGGGTTGGACTGGCTTCCATTGCACCAGGAACTCGGTCACAGATGAGGATTGCATGCGGCGCATGGCCTCAAACTCTCCGCTCTTCTGGCTATAGAGCAGCTTGCCTTTCTCGCTGAGGACGGCAAGCGCGGGAACGCCTTTGTTCAATGGGACCTGGTAGCGGGCAGCGATATCGAGATTCTCGTCCATATGCCCGATGTTCACGTGGACAAGGACGAAGTTGGATTCGAGAATGGGCCGGTTGCCGGGGTCGTGGAAGTAATAATCCAGCACCTGGCAGTCGCCGCACCAGTTGCCGCCAAAGTCGAGCAGGACGCGCTTGTGGGTTGAGGCCGCGGTCTTGAGGGCGGCGGCAAGATCGGCTTTGGCCTGCTCAGGAGCGGGATATATCTCGCGCCTGGCGGAGTTCGCGGTGCCGGCGGCGAGCGCCAGTCCGAGGGAAAGGACGAGAAGTTTGACAGTCTTCAACGGGGGAACCCTCCACATCTGCTTTCAGTCTGCCACAATTCGCCGTGCGGTTCCATCTTCATACCCTGATTCCGGCGCCGCCATTTACTCTGGAGTGTGGCCAACGCAAGTCATCTGCGCAATCGTCTGGAATCGGCATCCTACCCTGACCTGGGAACGATGATGGAGGGCTACGCGCAATCAGCGGCACAGCTGGGCCGGCAGGAGTTCGGACAGAAACTGGACTTTACCGCGGAATCGGTGGACGGGTTGGATGAAATCCTGGTCCGCGTGGGTGAAAGCCCCGAGCTCGACCTGGACTTCGAAGTTCGGCTGTGGGGCAGCTACCTGGGCGAAGTTCTGCGGAGGCGTTATGCCGGCAGCTGGGAGATGACCCAATATCCTGGCGGCGCAATAGCGGTTCCGGCTGTTGATGTACGCGGCTCACGGCTGTTTCCGCTGATGAAGGTCTACCGACGCCTGACGGTCGGCGAAGAAGAGGACCTGCGCACCTTCTATTCCATGGTGACGGAACGGCTGGGCAAACCCGCACAGGTGAATTGAGACAGGGGTCAGGGATCAGGGATCAGTAAAAGCACGATGACTGGCCGTTGCATTCTTGCCTGACCCCTGATCCCTGACCCCTGATCCCTATCTCTGCGGGTTTGTGCGACAATAAAAGGTGAGAATGCGTGCCGGATCGAGCGCGGCGCGCGGAGGATGAGACAATGGGTGATCTACTTCAGCCGTGGCACCTGGTGGTTTTGGGCGTGGTGGCATTTTTGCTGTTCGGCGCCAAGCGGCTCCCGGAGTTGGGCAAGGGGCTGGGCGAGGGATTGAAGGGCTTCAGGGAAGGCATCAAGGGAGTGACCGATCCTCCTCCGGCGCCGCCGGTGCAGCAGAATGTGGCTCCCCAGCCGCCAGTGCAGCAGTATGCGGCTCCCGCGCCTCCGCCGCCTGCTCCGGTTGAGCCACAAATCGTTCGCAAAGGCTAATGATTCGGGCCAGGGTTCGCTTACTCGCCTGACCGGCGAGCTTGATAAGCGCTTCGACTGCGAATTGCATATACGCGAAAGGCCTGGGCTGAAGCTTAGGCCTTTGCCGCGTTTATGGCCTTTCAACATCTTTCCACCCCCCTCCCCCCCACCCTGTTTTCGCAAAATATTCATTTTAATGAAGATATTTGCAGATTATAGACAACAAAGAAGTTACGGGCACCTAGGGGCATCCCCCGACGATGAATGGTGTTCGGAGATAAATATGGTGTGTCGGTCGGCTCGTCGAAGGTTCATTTCCACACCTCACAAAACCATTGTGCGCCGTTGAAGGGTAATTTTCTGCAAAGAAGAAAATCAATACGGTCACGCCCAGATGCAGGCTAGTCATTCTTGCTGGCCATATAGCCGTATAGTCTGTGATACCGATCACTTGATATACGACAAACTTAGTCGTATATTAAATTCAGGACCAAAACAGTCGGATATTGCAGAGCGGCTTCTAGTTATCTCGGCAGAACCGCACTCCGGCTGACCGCCTAATCCAAAATCTGTCGTCCGAGGCCAAGGGGTTTTTTCGTTGAAGAGATTTTATTGTGCGATTTTTCTTTTTCTCTCTCTATCAAGCCGCTCGTCAAATCTTTTTGCCGATGCTGTTTTCGCCATCTCCGGGGTAGCGCATGACTTGAGCGGCGCTCGGGTTCCTCACGCCCATATAGCAGTGCAGCTTGAGGGTTCAGACACGCCCGTCCAGGCGGAAGCGGACGACCAGGGAGAGTTCCGGATTACGGTTCCGGCGGCAGGGAGCTACCGCATCACGGCATCCGCGAGGGAATTCAAGCCGATGACGGCGGAGGCCGTCGTTACCGACCAGGCGCCCGCCGCCACCGTTGACCTGACTCTGGTGATCGCGACGGTGAGTGAAACTGTGCAAGTGACGGTGGATGCCTTGACGACCGAGACCACCAGCACTCAAATGGGCGAAATGATGGAGACAAAAAAGATTGTGAGCGTGCCTCTCAACGGCCGCAACTTTACTGACCTGATGGCGGTGCAGCCGGGGATTATCCCTGTGAACACGGCGCAGCCCGGTGCGGTGATCATGACCGGCGTGGCATCCACCCCTCCCTCCGGTGGAGCAAACCCCGGCAACCTCTCCATCAGCGGGCAGCGCGAGGCCTCGAATGGTTTCCGCATAAACGGCAGCGACGTAGAGGAAGACGTGAATATGGGCACTTCGATTATCCCCAACCTCGACTCGATTGAGAGCTTCCGCGTGTTGACCTCAAACTTTGACGCCGAGTACGGAAACTCGAGCGGCGGCCAGGTGCTGGTGATTACAAAATCCGGCGCCCAGGAGACGCACGGCTCGACATTCGAATTTCTGCGCAATACGGTGCTGGATGCACGCAACTATTTCTCGCCGCGGCGGGCAGCTTTCCGCCAGAACCAGTTCGGCGGCGCACTTGGCGGCGCGCCGTTTTATAAAAGCGTGATGCTGTTTGCCGATTACCAGGGAACAAGGCTAACCGAGGGCATCGATACAGGACAGATCGCCGTGCCGTCCAACTCAGAGCGCGGCGGCGACTTCAGCCAGAACCCGCTCACCGGAAGCGTAAATGGAAACGCCTGGGCCGCTCAGCTCTCTTCCCTGCTGATGGGCCAGGCAATTACCGCTGGCGAGCCTTACTCGCAAGTCTTCCCCACCGGTCAGATTCCTCAAACCGCATGGTCGGGTCCGGCAAAATATCTACTGGCCTCCATTCCGCAGCCGAACGCCGAGAGCGCGGTTTTTGAAACCGCTGCCGAGGCGGAGACGCTCGGTGACGACAAAGGCGCGCTTCGCCTGGACTGGGCGCACAAGAACGGAACACTGACCGGCTACTACTTTGCGGATCACTACTCGCTCTTGAATCCCTATCCCATTGGAACCGGCGGAGCAAGCGTGCCCGGCTTCAGCGCCAGCAGCAACGGCCTTGCGCAACTGGCCAGCCTTGGTCACATCATCACCTTTGGCAGCGCAGCACTGAACGAGTTCCACCTCAGCTACATGCGCAACGCCAACGCCGTAGGTCAGCCCAAGGGCGGCGTGGGGCCCACGCTTATCGAGCAGGGCTTTGCCCCCCCGCCGGCCGGAATCATGGCCCTCAAACCCTCCACTGAAGGCATTGAAAACGTAGCTTTCAACGACTTCACCATGGGCGTGGATACCACCGCCCTGGTGCAGGCCGAAAACATCTACCAGGTGAGCGACGCGTTCTCCCGCATCCTCGGCAAGCATGGTCTCAAGTTTGGCGGTGAGATCCATGCCGACCAGATCAATACCCATCCAGACGTAATCTTCAACGGCAGCTTCGCCTTCAACGGCTCTGAAACAGGCGTAGACTTCGCCGATTTCCTTCTGGGCGTTGCCTCCAGCTATACGCAAGGCCAAGCGAGAAACTTTTACAACCGCAATCTGTACCTGGCTGCGTTTGCACAAGATAGTTGGAAGGCCACGAACCGATTCACCGTCAACTACGGCGTACGCTGGGACCGGATTCGTCCCTGGGACGAAAAATTTAATCAGCTTCAAACGCTGGTCAAGGGCGAGCAGTCGGTGGTCTTTCCCGGTGCGCCGCGGGGGCTGGTTTTTCCCGGCGATCCCGGCGTGCCCCGCTCGCTGGCCCCGGCGCGCGAGGACTTTGCTCCGCGAGTGGGAATAGCGTACTCGCCTGAGTTCGCCAATCCATTTCCGCACAAGCTAACCGGACCGCTGGGACAAACCAGCATTCGCACCGGCTACGGAATTTTTTATACCGCATACGAAGGTCTATCAGCGGGCATCATGAGTGCCAATCCGCCCTACGGCTACACTTATACCTCGGCCGCGCCTCCGCTGTTCGCTTCGCCATTCACCGTAGCCGCGACGGGCGCCAGTGCCGGGCAACGATTTCCGCTTCAAAGCGTAGGGTACGGGGCAAGTCCTGCTAACTCAAATTCCACGGTGAACTGGAGCCGATTCGAGCCTCTGGTCGGGATTCCCGCCGTCAGCCCGGACGACGTGACCCCTTACGCTCAGCACTGGATGCTCAGCGTGGAGCGGCAGTTGGGCAGCTCCACGCTGGCCACGCTCAGTTACGTTGGCACGTCGTCGCACCATCTGCTGGTGCTCGAAGAAGCCAACGCCGCAGATCCTGCTCTGTGTCTTAGCCTGGGTTCAACGCTCTGCGGCTCTTTCAACGAGCAGGCCGCGCGCACCCAGTTTGGCCCCGCCTTCGGCAGCGTGGAGTTGCAGCGCACCATTGCCAACTCCAGTTACAACGCGCTCGAAGCAACATTCAAATACCGTGCCCGCGGCCTCGACCTGCTGGCCAGCTACACCTGGTCGAAATCAATCGATCAATCCACTGGGCTTCCCGAGCCGGTAAACCCGGTGAACCCCGAGCTCAGCCGCGCGCTGTCATCTTTTGACATGCGTCAAATCCTGGTCGCCAGCTTTCACTATGAGTTGCCTGAGCCAATAGCTCCGGGACCGCTCCATGCATTGGCCTCCGGATGGGGGCTGGCCGGCATCGCGCGTTTCACAACCGGACTGCCGGTAACGCTGCTGAACAACAACGATACTTCGCTGCTCGGCACCATTCCCAACGGCATCAACAACAATGGCGTCGATACCCCGGCCTGGAGCGGGCAACCGCTGGGCCTGCACCTGAACCCGCGCGGCGGCGTGCCGGTATTCAACGCGAAGCAACTCACATTGCCCGCGTTGGGAACCATGGGCAACGCGCGCAGGCGTTTCTTCAGCGGCCCTGGACTTGAAAACCTTGACGCCACGCTCTCCCGCTCGATCTTCGTCAAAGACAGCCGTGCGCTTGAATTCCGTGCCGAAGCCTTCAACATCTTCAACCACGCCCAGTTTTTTGGCCCTGCCGCAGTCGAAGGCAACATTTCCAGTTCGACCTTCGGTCAGGCGGTGAGCGCCATGTCCCCACGCCTAATGCAGTTGGCACTACGTTATCGGTTTTGATGCATCGGTTCGCTCACACCTTGATAAAGATCTTCTTGCGGTAGAGCAGCCAGATGGGAACAAAGCAAACAGCCAGGTAGGAGACCGACCAGGCAAATGCGGCCCAGCCAGGGTCGGGGATGTTTGCGAAGGTGTGGTCGAAGATGTAAGCCGGCAGGTCGGTCTGATCGCCGTCCGCGAGAAAGTGTATGTTGCCGATTGAACTGGCCAGCAATTCACTGAACATGTAAGCCACAATGGCGTTGGAGCCGAGAACCAGCCAGGGCCAGACGAATCCCTTGCCGCGCGATTTTCCCCAACCGCGCTGTTCCACGACGTAATAAGCGAGAGTGAAAACGACTAGCGAATAGCCCGCGGCTACCAGAACATAGGAGCTGGTCCACATCTTCTTGTTGAGCGGAAAAGACAGCGACCAGAGGTAGCCGGTGGCGAGGCAGACCACGGCGCCTGCCGCCAGCCCCAGGGTTTTTGTCTTAGCCGACTTTTGCGTGCGCAGCCACAGCCCGGTGAGCAAGCCGAGAAGCACTGTGCCTATGGCGGGAATGTTGCTCAGCAGCCCTTCAGGATCGCGCAGGTTGTGGGTCGTCCAGTCCTCGTAGAGGTGATGGGGGAACATGTGCTGGTCAACCCAGTTGACGATGTTGACGTTGGGATCGAGAAAGGGGATATCGCGCCCTGGCAGCCCGGCGCCCGGCACCGGAACCCAGCGCACCAGAACCCAATAGCCCACCAGCAGGGCTACGAGTGCGGCAATCTTGGTCCACACACGGCGGTCCCAAAGATAAAACAAGGCGACCACCAGGTAGCAGATGGCGAGACGCTGCAAGACGCCGTAGACGCGCATGTGTTCAAAACGGAAGAAAGGAAAGCTGTTGCCCACGAACCCGAAGAGAAATAGAAGTCCCGCGCGCCGCAGCGTGTGCCAGGTTACCTGTGCCCGCGTAGCGCCACGGGCCATCCGCGCGTTGACTGAAAGAACGATGGAAGCGCCCATGACAAACATAAAGGTGGGAAAGACCAGGTCAGTGGGCGTGAGACCGTTCCACGCGGCGTGGTTCATAAACCACCAGGAGCCTTCGCCGCCGTTGTTATTCACCATGATCATGAAGGCGATGGTGATGCCGCGCAGCACGTCAAGCGAGAGCAGGCGACCGGCAGGCTCTGGGGCGAGGGATGGGTTGGTCATGGCGGCTCCGTTCAATTCAATTCGAGGGGATGCAAGCTACTTTACGCGCGCGAGGCAGGGTTCGCCAAGTTTGCCGCTGCCTCTGTCGCATTTGGGCCTTGCACTGGTACACTTCCCCTTCAGAGAATTCCAGCTAGACCGCTAATGTATTTGGAGGCTTTTCGTGCCCGACTTTCAACCCTTTGTACCCGCCGGCGACAATCGTCCGGAGTTTACTCTTCGCGCCATTCTACTTGGCTCCTTTTTCGGCATCGTTTTTGGCGCCGTCACCGTTTATGTGGGTCTTCGCGCCGGGCTAACGGTGGCCGCCTCCATTCCCATTGCGGTGCTTTCGATCAGCATTCTGCGCGCATTTGGCCGCAGCTCGATCCTTGAAAACATTATCGTCCAGACCACGGGAAATGCAGGGCAGTCGATCGCCGCCGGCGTTATTTTTACGCTGCCCGCGCTGATTTTTTTGGGTTTCGATCTCGAATACTCGCGTATCTTCATGCTGGCGCTGATCGGCGGCTTTCTCGGCGTGCTGTTCATGGTGCCGCTGCGTCGACCGCTGATCGTGGAGGAGCACGGCAATCTGAAATTCCCTGAGGGCACGGCCTGCGCGGACGTGCTCATGGCCGGCGAAAAGGGTGGTTCGTTTGCCAGTCGCGTATTTTTCGGCCTGGGCCTGGGCGCGCTTTATACCTTCTTCCAAAATGAAAATCTCTTCGGCGCGTGGCCCGGCACGCCCGAGTTCCAGCCCGACTTCGGACCCCAGCACGTGCTCAAAGGCTCGTCGATCAAAGCCGACGCTACGCCGGAATATTTGGGCGTGGGTTACATCATCGGACCCAAGGTTGCGGGCATCATCTTTGCGGGCGGAGTATTCTCCTGGCTAGTGCTGATGCCGCTGATTTATTTCTTTGGCAAGGGGCTGCCGACCGCGATTTATCCGGGCACCATCCCCGTTGCGCAGATGGGCCCCAGCCAGCTCTGGTCCACTTATATTCGTCCCATGGGCGCAGGAGCCGTGGCCGCGGCAGGACTGATTACCCTCTTCAAGACGCTGCCGACTATTGTGAACGCGCTCAGCTCGGGATTTAAAAATATGCGCCGCGGCAAGGGAGCCGAGACCGAGCCTATTCGCACGGAAAAAGACTTCTCCATGGGCACTGCGATCGTAGGATCCATCCTACTCGTTATCCTCATGTTCTTCTTCCTGGTCTTCAAGCCGGTTCCGGGAGCACAGGTCAGTCTCTTTGCCAATCTTGCTGCATCCATCCTCATCGTCTTCTTCGGATTTCTTTTCGTCACCGTCAGCTCTCGCATAGTGGGGCTGATCGGTAGCTCGGCAAATCCCATCTCCGGCATGACCATCGCCACGCTCATGGCTACTTCGGCTATCTTCCTGGTCAATGGCTGGACTGCGCCGGCGTTTGGGGCGCTGGCCATCACCATCGGCGGAGTGGTCTGCATCGCATCGGCTGAGGCGGGCGATACTTCGCAGGATTTGAAGACCGGCTACCTGGTCGGAGCTACGCCGCGCAACCAGCGCTTTGCATTTCTCATCGGCATCGTGGTTTCTACGGTCGCCATTGGCTTTACGCTGCGACTGATGAACGAAGGGCTGACGGAGTTCCATGCAGCCCCGCAAGCCTGGAATCTCACCGCGCCTCACTCCGGCGTGAACATTCAGAATGACCTGAGCAGCCTCCACGACCAGTTCCCCGTTATCGCCGCAGACAAGACCACAACGATCCACCACAAAAGTGAATACGTTGTGCTGAACGCGCTGGGCTCGCCGGAGTTGGCTGACGGCAAGTATCTCTACTCGCCCAAAACCGGAGAGATTGAGGTGCAATGGATTTCTGGCATCGGCAGCGAAAAGGCCGCCGCGCCCCAGGCCCGGCTGATGGCCACGGTCATCAGCGGTATCTTGAGCCAAAAGTTGCCGTGGGGACTGGTCCTGCTCGGCGTCTTCCTGGTCATCGGCATCGAACTGCTCGGCATTCGCTCGCTTTCGTTTGCCGTAGGTGCGTATCTTTCCATCGGAACCACACTGGCTATCTTCACTGGCGGCGTGGTTCGCTGGATGGTCGATGCAGCCGTCAAAAAAGCCGGCGGCGACGCAGATGCGGAAGGTGACGTTTCCCCCGGCTCGCTTTACGCTTCAGGACTGATCGCCGCCGGCGGCATCATCGGCCTGCTCGGCGTGGGGCTCAAACTCTATGAAACCACCTTTGGTAAGGAAGATCCCATCGCCATGCCGCATAGCTTCCTCTACCACGATTGGGTTTCAGTGCTGGCCTTTGCGGCGCTGGCATTCTCGCTCTATTACTTTGCGCGCAAGCCGTTGAAGAAGTAGCGTCAAGAATTCTCTAAGGAGGTATCGTCATGTTTCGCGCAAGAATATGGGCAAGCATAGTACTTGGCTCTCTACTTGTACTGCCCGCATACTCCAAGAAAGCTCCGGTGATTTCACAGACCGAACTGGCGCAGATTACGGAGAGAGGGCGCTTGCTCTATGCGTACGATCAGGCGGCCTGGCATGCGACCGATGCCGTTCAAGCCACCAATCCTCAAAAAGAGGAGGTAGACCATTTTATCGCTCATCAAACTGACAAGGGATGGGAAGTTGCTTTCGGGCATCTGAATGAAGCGCGCGATGCCTTTCTGGTTGCATACCTTGCAACCCAGGTAAAAACACTTCAAGAATTCTCTGTTGAACACTTAGTACCTCCGAAGCAAGATACCGGGTTCTATCTCGTCGCGGCCAAGGAAATCGATCTTGCACTCCGGGATTTCCATGGCTAAAAACGACCCTATAACGTT